>NZ_JBDVDW010000084.1:0-1592 GCF_039941815.1 Reichenbachiella sp. | reverse complement strand
GCTGACATTATATGCGTATTTCCATAAACAATCATATTTTGTACCTGGTATGTGTTTACACGTTGACACCTCTCAGAAATTGGGTCAGGGTGAGGCATAGAAAAGGCATGAATCAGCTCACGATGAGTATGAGCCAATCCTTCGAGTAATGACTCAGTATCATAAAAAAGTTTTGAGGTTTTCATCAACACGTGCTTATCAATCTGAATGCATCTTAAGCATTCGATATTTTTCGTACGCAATACTTTGACCAAGGACATGCATTCGGCCTTCCTCCACGATAAATCGGCCGCTGGACCTTGGCTTATTTAATGCTTGTTTTGTAGTTTGACCGCGGACGAGTCGAATATTATACGACCTTGCGCATCTACGACTACCACCGTTTGTCTGATAATTGCGTTTATCCTCCCATACTGCGTTAGGCTACGGACGTTAGCTTCATCTCCGGCCCTGACTATGCCGCCAGTGAAACCCCGTTGTGCTCCTTGTCTATAAGCGGCGAAATAGGTGTGTTGATTGATCTCTAAAGGGATAGACGCAGCTAGCTCGGGTACGCGTGGCTGACTCCAGACATAAAACGGAACAACTCTTATATTTCATCCGAGTTGTGGGGGCAACTCACCTCATAGGGGGCCAAATCCAACAAGTGGCACTGGTGGGCACACATTACCCTGATATCCCAATACCCTACTACCAGAATATCTTTCCAGCATGGAACCCCTCAACCTACGTTGGATCTTGTATGGCGTGTTTCTGAGCAAGATCAACATCCCCTTTACTCAATTTACACTTGCATATAAAAATATCCCTCCCGTTCCTGTGCATGACCATATCAATATTCCCCCCAGCTATGTACATGAAAATGTACGACGTCACTGGGATGATATATCATAATATTAAAATCAACTCAAGTCAAACCCAGCAAATGTAAAATCAAATCTGCAACTGAAAAGTCTGATTCTTGAGTCAACACACAAATCTTTGAGTCATAACTCAAATGCTCAAATCCACGGCCTCTCTGTTGCAACCACACATAACTCTCCTGGTCCAATGCCAGGCAAAACGGCATTCGTCTCGTATTCAGTCATACAAAACAGCATTTTCGACGAAATTGTTCCAAAGATAAACGTGGAATCTTGTCGATTTAGTAACATAATCCCCGGGGCCCTCTCATCGCTTAACGCTGCTGGAGTCTAGAGACACTATCACATTATAACGCATTGTCTCCAACGCGCACGCTAGAAAATAACATCTTACGAATGCGGTGAGATTTGAATCCCGGACCCACCCTAGCGAATTATATAGCACTACCTGCAAGACCACTCAGTTAGCGTTGGCACTGAAGAACAAAAGCACAAATTTCAAAGAACTAAAAAAATCAAGCTCTCAATTGCCGAAGTTCTATCTAGACCTTCCAAGTCAGAAAACAATAAATACAGACCGCATACGCCCCAAGGTGCTTCATAGTCTCTCTGCAGCCATATCAAAACTCTCTCCCTCCAATTAATGAAAAATGAGTGCAAATCATGGAAACCATCACAGTGGTCATGCTCGTCAAAGTTAAAATTAAACCAAAAAAGTTTATGCTAGAG
>NZ_JBDVDW010000083.1:0-2147 GCF_039941815.1 Reichenbachiella sp. | reverse complement strand
GTCATCCCCGCTAATGTCATTAGATTTTTTAGCTAACACCTTGTCTTTTGGCCCTTCTAGGACGAACTTTAGTAGAGATCAAGAACAATTACTTCCTCTATTTTTTGAAGCTGACGCATCAGAATATATGCCAAGAGAATTAATCGAGATAGCAAATAGAGTTCGTGAAAAAAATGAAGGTCAGCCTGAACATGTTATTCGAAGAAAGGTCAGGGATACATGTGATCGCATGAAGAGGCGATATGGAAAAGTAACAAAAAGTGCAGTAGACGCTGAACAAGGCGCTGCACACGGATAAATTACTCGCTGCGCTCGTAATTTACCGGTGAGCGCGGCGTTATGTGAAACTGTGAAAAAGGAGTTACTTTGAAAATTAGTTGGTGGAATGTAATTAGTACGACCTTAGCAGTTCTTGGTATTGCTTTAGCAATATTTTTTCACTTGGAGAATCAACAAGAGCGCGAGACTGCATTTTTATCTACAAAAGGCCTACTTATATACGCTTCTCATTCAGACTTGAAGTCATCTAACTATAAAATGACTCAGGTTACAGAGGACGGCGAAAAACCTCTTGTTGGAAATGTATATGTACAGGAGTTAGCCTTTTGGAATAAAGGCCGAATGGCTGTTGAAGGTGAAGATATTCTAGACCCTCTTGCATTTGAATTTCCTGAAGACTACGAAGTAATCGATGCCTTCATATCCGAAACCACGAGAGAGAAAATCGTTAACCCCACCATTAAGTTTGAAGGGAGACGTGTTGGATTTTCTTTTGATATTCTCGAAAAGGATGAGGGTTTCAAAATCCAAGTGGTGTTTAGCGGAGAGGAATATAAAAAGCCTGTAATTATCGGTGATATCAAGGGAGTTGATAAAATAGATAGTAAAGAGGAGCTTACCAACGAAAACATCTTGTACGGAATAGCAATTGTTCTTTTATATGCAGTTGGTTTTCTTGTAGCGGGTGTGGCGGTAGTTTTATTGATGCTTCTTTTTGATTTTGGGCTTAGGAAAGCTGCTCCAGAGAAAGAAAAAGTAATTAAGAAAAATTTGGAGAAAATAGGCGCGGGAGTAATGGTTGGACTATTCGGTGTTCTTATTCTCCTTCTGGCAATGATAAAGGTAATACAAGTGGCTGAGGAAGAAGCCAAAAATAGCGTTCCAGAAATGGAGCTGGTTTCACATAACAAGTCAATCAAGCCGACGCAGTAAACTGCGCGGCTTATTGAGGCGTTAGCATTCAAAAATTATTTCGGAGAAGTTTGTAATCATGGAAGTTAAGACAGAGCCAGCAGGTCGACTTTTTGACATTTTAAGTGAAGCAAAGAAAAAGCCACCTAATACAAAAGTTAGAAAGGTGTGGGCTGATATATTTGGTATCGAAGTGACAGATACAGGTACTATCCTCCGAATGCTAGCAGACCTAATACAGCTTACGTATAAAACTAAGTCTCAAATTCAAAAAATAGAAAACATTGATCATGAGATCTATCTAAAGCCTTTTATCAAAATTGAAGCAATGCTGTCTCAAATCAACCTAGATGCTAATTGGCAAAGCTGGCAACAACAAATTGATGAACCCACTATCTATGGACTTCAATTCTGTTCCGATAGACTAAATCGTGAGGCTAATTTTACTTCTCTAAAATCCTCAGAAATAGATCAAATTAAAAAAGATCTTGAAGGGATAACTAATAGTGTAAGTAACTCACATCTAGAAACATCTTTAAAAATTCTCTTAATTAGAAATTTAGAGAGTTTAAGGCAATCTTTAATTGCTTATTTAACTAGGCCATGCACCTCTAAAAGCTAGTAAATCCGTAGCTTTAGTCATTTTCTAAGATATTCCTGGTGATCTTTTCTATACTGAACTCATGTTTTCTCAAGGAAGAGGAAGTGAATGATGTCTATCTCAAGAAACCAGCAAGTGTGCTTATCTGATACCCCTTATTATCATTGTGTCTCAAGATGCGTTCGCCGTGCTTTTTTGTGTGGTGAAGATCCAATAAACGGAACTAGTTATGAGCATAGGCGGGGTTGGGTGGAGAACCGTCTGATATTCCTTGCCAGCGTCTTTTCTATTGATGTTTGTGCTTATGCTGTGATGAGTAATCATCTCCATATTGTGCTTCACATAGATGAAGATA
>NZ_JBDVDW010000082.1:0-1778 GCF_039941815.1 Reichenbachiella sp. | reverse complement strand
AGATCGTATGACACCAAAAAATCGCGAGGGGGTGCTTTGTGGGGACGTCTACCCACCCTAAAAAAAGAAAGACAAAAAAATGTTTCCTTGGTATCTTTTCATCAATTTCTATTCTTTTACGTTTCATCCTGAAGTAATATTTCATCCTTAAGTCCGAAAATATCCTGTTTTGTTGGTGGTGATAGTTCCATAGTTAACAGGACCTATGGTGTACATAAAAACCTATATATTTGACTATTTTTACTAACAAAATTTGGTCCCGTTAACTATGGACCCCTGTAATCAGTCACCATACATACATACGACGTATAATTAATACGTCTACGTCGTATGGGGTATAAAATCGAAAGGGTCTCTATGCCTGAAAACCGCCATTGGACCATGCGTATAGCTCTAGAGTTATAGCACGCGTGGCAATGTTATTATCGAAAAATCTCCGAGGGGAGCTTACCACTTTTTTTTCGAGAAAATGATTGAATGCCACTGCTGTGTACTATTAATAGACGGATAAGAACTACATTTTAGTGCTCCAGTAATTCTAACCCGTACCCTAAGCGGAAATCAATCCCAGACCTACCTGATCAGCCATTTATTGGTTAGCAATGGCCCATTTGTCTCGTACACAGTCCAATACCTCACACCATTTTCTCGAGTGTGAGAGCTCTACCCACTGGAAAAATCTTAAAATCAACCCACATCAAGGAATCACAACAGTCAGACTCTCTGGCGAAAGTTTCCCCCGACTTCCCATCCGAAGAGTTTTTCTGTCTGGGGTATCGGCCCCAGAAATAAACCTGAATTTTAATTTCTTGACTAAACATTCTTGTTTTTTTGGCGGGGCGAGAAGGGATATGTATCTATATAAAAATCACACCTTGGACAATTACTATTTCTATAGTCTATTGTGTCTACAAAATCACACCTTGGACAATTACTATTTCAATAGTCTATTGTGTCTACAAATGATTCAGGAGGATGTGTGCTAATTGGATTTGTCTCGACAATTGTTTTTGGTGACTGTCTATTAATTGAAATTGTCAATACAATATTTCGGCGATTGCCCATTAATTTAAATTGTCCAGGCAATTGTTTTCGGCGATTGTCTATGAATTGGAATTGTCCAGGCAATTGGTTTCGAATACCATCTACTAGTTGGAATTGTGTGAGCAATAGGTTTCGAGTGTTGTCTATGAATTGGAGATGTCCAAACAATTGGTTGCGGCTGCCAATTATTTGGAATTATTCACCAAATTGATTTCGGGTGCTATCCAATAATTGGAATTGTCCAGACAATTGATTTTTCGGGTGCTATTGTTAAGATCAACAGTTGCGGGACACTTTGTATCCCTGGACAGGTCTGCCTTTTAAGTCGGTAATCGTTGGTACTCACGTGTGTTGCTTGCTTAGCTGTATAGAAGAAGAGTAGTTTTATTCCTTTCGTGCACGCGGAGACTGAGACCAAGCTCGTGCGCCTCTGGAAAACCCCTGGTTTTCCATCTAAGATACGCCTTTTCCAAGTACTACAAATACGTTCCTAGTGACTGAACCCAGGTAGTTACCGGGCTTTCAACCTCATTCAAAGCAGTATCATAACACTAGCCCACTCTGATGAGCCGTATATGCAGAATTATGGGAAATTTGTGGAAACCCCGATTCCACGAACCATGAGTCGAAGATGCGGCTCCTCAAAACCCACTCCCACACCTCTGAACGGCGAGGCAACGAAGCCGGCAAAGTACGTAAAAAAATAAAGGGAAGACCTAGCCTTAAGGGGCAGG
>NZ_JBDVDW010000081.1:0-1108 GCF_039941815.1 Reichenbachiella sp. | reverse complement strand
GTTTCTGAGGTACAAGCTCGTGACATTATGATCCCGCCGTCACAAATGGTGGTGATCAAATCTGAAGATGACCCAAAAACCTCAATCCGTAAAGTGATTGAATCGTCCCATTCACGCTTCCCTGTTGTGGGCGAAGACTCGGACAAAATCCTTGGCGTCTTGTTAGCCAAGGATTTACTTCCACTCCTCTTCAAAGACGAAGAAATTGTTATTGATGATATTTTAAGTCGTTTACGTCCTGCTAACTTTATTCCAGAAAGTAAGCGTCTAAATGTTTTGCTAAACGACTTCCGTACCAAGCGCTACCACATGGCCATCGTTCTTGATGAATACGGCAGTGTCTCAGGCCTTGCCACCATTGAAGATGTGCTAGAGCAGATTGTTGGCGAAATCGAAGATGAAACCGACAAACTAGACAGTGAAGATATTCAAGTAACAGATCAATCTGGTGTATTCAGAGTTTCCGCACTATGTAGCATTGAAGAGTTTAACGAATTTTTTAAATGCGACCTTAGCGAAGAAGAGTTTGACACCATTGGCGGCATCTTAGTACAACAATTTGGACATGTTCCACTTAGAGATGAGTCCATTGCCTTTAATGGTCTTCACTTTAACGTCATAAAATCTGATGGTCGTCGTGTAAAGACGATCCAAGTCTCTCAGCCTTTTGCGGACACCGCGGAATAAGATATGAATTCGTCTCGTCATGATGCTCTCTTAGCAACTAAGACGGGGCGAATTTCCCTCCTGTTAAACCATCTGTCCTCTTTCCCCACTCCAGTTATTTATCTAATAGGCATTGTGGCAGGACTAATTGGAGTGAGCAGCTTCTCCCCTTTCCATTTCTGGCCAGCGTATTTCATCACCATTGTGGTGTACGGCTTGCTCGTCATGACCAGCCCGACAGCAAAAGTCGCCTGTTATCGAGGCAGCTCTGTCGCTCTAGGTTTTTTCTCTGGAGGCGTCTCTTGGGTGTTTGTCAGTATTTCCGAATACGGGCAGGTGGGGAACGTCATAGCGATCGTCATCACTCTTGGCTTTATCGCTGTTTTGACCCTGTTTTGGAGTTTCTCTGCTTGGCTTGGCTGGCATCTTAGCCGAAAAATCC
>NZ_JBDVDW010000080.1:0-2328 GCF_039941815.1 Reichenbachiella sp. | reverse complement strand
TGGCATTAGGAAACTTGTGGAAAAGAATGATGCCCTAAAATTTGTTTACAGAAGGGTGTCTAGATATGGAGATCGCGGGTTTGGTTGGAATAGTTTCCGTAGCATTGTAAATGAAGATTGGATTATGAATATATCTAATTTTCTATCTAGTGAGCTATGGGATCATTCGGTGCTCAATAAGGCAGCAATGTATAATGGCGCATCAAATATGTATCCTCTTTTTGATATGGTTTCAAAAGCCATAACTTTAAACTATATTATTTCTGAGCATTAAATATTTAGCGACCTATCATTTAATTATTGATCGGTTTAAGTTTATTTTGCTATAAGTGCCCGGCTTTCTATTATTTTTTCATATAAATATTGAGGTACGGTATTAGTAGAAAGTTTAACTAATTTTTTTGTGATCTATCTACAAAATATCTTAATGCCGGGCGATTAATTTCTTAAAGTTAACGTTGCTTAGATTCAAATTTTGATTTTTTTGAGCTAACCTGAAATATGGATACACCGCCTTCGTCAAGGGAAGTCTTACGACATGATTCTAGAGGTTGAGCGCGCTCCGCGGAGTGCATTTCCCGTATTAGCCTGGGTGGCGAAGTTCGAGTCGGGCAGATCTGACTTTTTGACCGTCTGGTGTGGTGAGTTAGTAGAGAGCGGCTCGGACTTTCTTGTCGAAGGCGTGTGGCCTGGTTCTTTTGAAGACAGAGATTACGATACGTCCGAACTTTTTTTTGGGAGTGGGCTACGCATGGTTGGAGATGTCGCCCGCTTTGTTAGTTCATGCTCAACAGTTGATCGTCTCTGGTGCCATAGCTACGATGGTGATATCACGATATCTAACTCCCTGCCTTGTTTGCTGAGCACGGCAAAAGTCGATTTGGTTCGAGATGATAACAGTTACGCCAAAGCGGTTGAGACTGTCGTTAAAGGGCGAGACTACCAAAAGACGTTTGCGGTGAGCCGGGGACAATTGACAGTTCACTATTTCCAAAATCTCGAATTATGTGAAGGAACAGTTACCGTCGTCGAAAAAGAGAAGCGAATTGCCCCTTTCCTTACCTTTGATGACTATTCTGAGTTTTTGTTTGGAAGCGCCCAAATGATCGGGGCCAACGCAAGAGACCCTGCAAGGAGTTGGCCTGTAAGCGTTTTGAGCACCATTTCTAGGGGCTATGATAGTCCTGTGGCTTCCTTGCTTGCCAAGCGAGCAGGTGCAGCGAAAGCGTTAACCATTACCTCCGCCCGAAGCATTATTCCTCGTGAAGATTCCGGAGCAAAGATCGCTGCACAAATTGGTTTGTTCTGCGAAGAGTATTCCAGCGGCCGAAAAAATTTCCGTGATGAGCTTTGGTATTGGGCTGCCAATGGAAGCCTTCAGGACATGAACTTTTCTGTATTCGATTACCCGCCGGGGCCGTCTGTGATGTTCACGGGATTTAATGGCGATATGGTTTGGTCGAGGAGTGGCGGGGCTGCACCAAAGGACTATCTCAAGCGAAAGGATTCTACTGGGCTCGGTTTTTGTGAGCATAGGTTGGTGAAAGGCGTTATCCACTGTCCCGTTCCATTCTGGGGTATTCGGCACATTGCAGATATCAAAAGAATTAGTGAGGCCGATGAAATGAAGCCGTGGAGCCTTGGCGGTGACTATGACAGGCCTGTGCCTCGCCGAATTGCTGAAGATGCGGGCATCCCTAGGGCGTTATTCGGGCAGAAGAAGAGTGCCACAACGGTTGACGAGTTGTTGTTAATGCCGATAGGTCATGATCTTGTGGGTGAATACCAAAACTTTCTAAGTCTTCATCACGATAACCTGTATACCGTCCGCTTGCTGTATACATTAAGGGGGCTGGTAGATTTCTGGAGAAGCGTATTTCGGCAGAGGTTTCTGGATTTTTTTGCCCATAATGCCAAGTTTAGGAATAGACCTCGAACGTTCCAGTGGGAGAACTACCTCTTCCCTTGGGCAAATCAATCGTTAAAACCTAGCTATATGTTGGATAAGGATGCCAATGAGTAATCTAAAGGATTGGTTTTTATAAATATACTGTTTACCAATTTGGTGACTAATATGAAAAAGATACTAGCCTTCTCGATAGCATTGTCTACTTTAGGTGCATCATCGGCTCAAGGGTCCACTCTTATAGAAGATGGTTTTGAATCTGGAGATTTCTCAACTAATTCGATGCAGAATGGAGACAGTTTCAGGTGGAGCGCTTCCAATGTGTCAGTGTCGAACGTGACTTCCAGGAGTGGTAGTAACTCAGCCCAGTTCATATTCGGTCCGGACCCTGATGGTGAAGACTCTTGGAGGGAGCTTGGTTT
>NZ_JBDVDW010000079.1:0-1844 GCF_039941815.1 Reichenbachiella sp. | reverse complement strand
ATTGCTGATAATGTACCGGTGACCGGAGTATCACTAGAGGAGGAGTCACTGACGTTAGAAATAGGAAGTACCAGTCAATTGACAGCCACTATTACTCCCTCCGACGCTACTAACAAAAACCTGATCTGGTCTATAGAATTTCCTTCTGAGGGTAAAAAATCTGACGATGACCCCACTTCTATTGCTACCATAAGTGATGAAGGTCTAGTCACCGCCGTGTCGCTTGGCGAGGTGGTCGCCATAGTTACATCTGAAGATAGCGAGTTTTCAGCTAGTGCTGAGGTAGAAGTGACTGGTATCATGGTGACGGAGGTGTCAATAGATCAGGAAACAGCTGAACTAAATGTTGGCGAAACGTTACAATTAACCACGACCATCGTGCCTGAGGATGCCACCGATCAGAGTATTACCTGGTCTGTAGATTTTCCCTCAGCCGGAAAAAATCAAGAATCCACACCTGAAGAGATCGCTACGGTAGATGAAGAAGGACTCATCACTGCGGTATCTGCTGGCGAAGTGGTGGTCACTGCACAATCCAGTAACGGATCTGTAGCGGCAAGCCTGGACGTCACAGTATCAAATGTAGCTGTTACCAGTGTCATCATTAGTCCGACAGAAGTAAGCATAGGTGTGAATGAATCGATCCAGCTTAGTGCTGCCATAGCTCCAGAAAATGCGACTGACCAAAGCGTAACCTGGTCCCTCTCAATGGAAGATTTGGCAGGAAGAGTTTTAACCGCAGCCCCAACTGTAGACACCTATTTGGAAATATCAGAAGATGGACTCCTAACGGCTCTAAGTTTACCCTGCGCAGGCTGTGCTTATAAGGTGACGGCCACCTCCACAAACAATCAAAAAACTGATCAAATTGATGTCATAATATTAGTTCCAGTCACAGCCTTAACTGTTTTCGATGATGACGAAGAGGTGGGTTCGTCGATCGAGAACTGCGATGACATTCAATTCAGTGTAACGGTCACTCCGGATAATGCTACTGATCAGTCTGTGACTTGGAGCATTGAAGACAATCCTGCATTTGAGATTGATGATGATGGACTGGTCTCACATATCGATGGCCATATTTTCACGGAAGATGTAAGTGTTACTGTGACGGTATCAGCCAATGATGGATCTGGTGTAACCGCAGAATTTCAAAATAATTTTACCATCTATGGGGAATGTCACTAGATGAATTGGACAAGAAAATAAATCGAATACTCGGTATCAACGCAGCCTGTATTTGAGTAGTTAAGTGGAAACAGCTGTATTCAAATGAGTTAGAGGTTTCCTTGAGGAAGTCGTTGATTAGTGTAAACCGATGTTAAGGCCATAAATTCTTTCTATATATAACAATAAACAAAACCACCCATCAGATGAAGAAAAAAATCATCCTCCCAATTGGATTATTAGCACTTTGCTCCCTAATTATAAGATGCAGTGAAGACGAACCACAAATCAAAATCACAAGTTTCTCTTTTGATGCCGCTTCGGTAGAAGTAGTAGAAGGCACCACGGTCAATCTGGAAGACTACATCGTGGTCGAAGGAGAGGATGCCGATCAGGCTGAAATTGTTTTTTCCTCAGACGATGAAGACGTAGTATCAGTAAGTGGAGTCACGCTCACGGCTGAAGGCGTAGGACAAGCAACAGTAGAAGCCACGGAAACTAACACCAATAAATCGGCCACTATCGAAGTCACAGTTATTGCTGATAATGTACCGGTGACCGGAGTATCACTAGAGGAGGAGTCACTGACGTTAGAAATAGGAAGTACCAGTCAATTGACAGCCACTATTACTCCCTCCGACGCTACTAACAAAAACCTGATCTGGTCTATAGAATTT
>NZ_JBDVDW010000078.1:0-1257 GCF_039941815.1 Reichenbachiella sp. | reverse complement strand
GGAACGTATTGGAACGGATGTTCAGTGATGAGGGACAAGTTCGGGCACAGAGAGTGTCTGAAAATTTTCGTGTGGAACCACTTCATTCACCTAATACTGTCATTTAGTCGAACCGCTGTACAGCAGCAGTGGAACACGTTGTGTCAAATCTTCATTCGTTTCTATGGAAATATCCGAAAACCGTCGTTTTTCTGGTTTGGTTCTCGATGCTAAAGGACCGACAATAGTCAACCTTTCGCACAACCCCGAAAATAGTACGTGGCTCAGATATGCGACAAATGCTCACAGACCAACAACATCAGTTTATGCTCCAGCAGAACTGGGGAAGCACGCATCATCCGTTGAGAAACGGAGAACGCCCAGTAATGTTACTTTTTTGAGAACTATAAGAGGTATGCATTCGTACTCGGGGGCAATCCCCACTGTTTCGCTAGGTGAACATAGGTATCAAGCTTTCAGCTCGATTTACGTTTATTTCGAGAGGGTCGATATACGAAAATAAAACAACACCTCATTTTTGTTTGGACACAGACAAGGGGGGGGTGTGCTTAAATCGAGTAAAAAAATGTTTTTATTGGTATGACGAAAATCCAAGCCGGCAATGTGCTGTAGTCTGTTTTGAATTGCGAGAAGGTGGCGCGTGTGGCTCCCCTCGCCGTTTGTTTTTCGTCGCATCGTCAACCCTTAATGCGCCCAATGCTAGCATCGAAATAAACCGCGAGTTTCCTTACTTGATCGAAATATCGATGTAGTAACCCTTGACCTGTATCCGATATTATTTCTTCGTCCCAACAAAAAGAGTTCACACGTCTCTTCGGGTCATTCTTATCGGGGAGCTTTTTTTCCAATATTTCAACATCTTTTCCGCCCAATTTTTCAGTCTTCCAGATTTTCCTGATTTTTTTTTCTAAGTATGTGAAATTATCAAACTTAATTTTTTCGCTTCTGGAGAATTTCACAAATAGTCACAGAACGCCTCCATATATTGATATATATTTCCAATTATTTCCGAACTTTAGAAATAATAGAAAAAAAGCTCTCCGGTAAGAATGAGCTTTAGAAGTTTGTTCCCAAAACGAGACTTTAGTCCAAAAAGAGACAAGCGTACCAGGTACGGCAGGAAGAACATCACATCTACCGTGTCGCATTCTCCTTCCCACAATGTGCGGCATGGTGAGCTTCTTCAGCTCCAATCAATCAGTCCTACACGTGATATCGCGGGTATTTTGCGCCATTTTTTCCATGCCGACAAGCAAA
>NZ_JBDVDW010000077.1:0-1465 GCF_039941815.1 Reichenbachiella sp. | reverse complement strand
ATACATGTCAACACACTCAATCACATATAACATGCCTGGTACACTCTCACATGCAGTATACCTTTACACACACACGCACAGCATTCAGCCAAGAACGAAGAATATAGGAACTTCTCCAATTTCAATCGAGTGTTATAATTTGGTAATCTGTCTATACCCACTTGTACCCACGTGTTTTGTTTGGGCGAGCCTTTCTGATGCTACAATGTCGAAACACTCTCTTCCTTGTTTGGTTGATGTTGTAACTATATACCAGGTATCTTGTACGAGTATTACATACCAGGTACTCTATTACTATAATCAGCCTCAACCAACTAAGCTAGCCATTAACTCAACATGATTGGTACAGATAATAACATGATTGGTCCTCTTTCAACTACAAACTTCAACTTGTCTGAACACATGACGCATGCTATGATACTATAATAATGGACATGAAAGAACAGAAAAATATAATAGTAATAAAAAACGAGAAACGAAAAATGAAAAAAAAGAAGAAAACAAACAAATAAAAGAAAACAAAATAGTAATGAACGACAAAAAAGAAAAAAAGAAAAGAAAAATTTAAGAAGTAACTCAAGAAAATAACACGTCGCTGTGACTAAAGCGATCCACCAGACCCTGTTTCTACCTTGATCTTGTGACGTGCCAAAAGTGCCCTCCTTGTCTTTAAGGGCAGCTTGAGACGTTTCAGCTGCTTGATAACAAACGATGGAGAGCTCGAGTGAAGTGTAGATATTGGTTCCCACGAACGTTCTGCTTCCGAAAATCCTTTCCAGTTGACAAATGCTTCATAGTTACCGTTCGTCGATCTTCTTAATTCCAGTATTCCTTCCATTTCGAATTCGCCCTGATTAATAAGATATTGGAAAGTTTCTTTGATGTCTGCCGTTAACCCCAGAGAAGAGTCTTGGTAGAACTTCATACGTGCCACATGCACCGTTGATATATTTCCGTCCACGATGTTCTGAACCTGATATGCATGTTGCCTGGAAGCGTTAGTAACTCTCCAAGGACCTGACTGTAGACATAAGCTTCGACGATTTCCCTGCTTGCCTCACCTTTGCCACCAACACAAAATCTCCCACAACAAAATTTGGCAAAGTTCCTTTGCTGGCTCTACGCCTGCTCTCTTCACGCATCTGTTGAATAGTTGTAACAATGTGTTTATGCATAGCGTCGGTGGCAGCTGTCAGATCAGTAACCATCAATTTGATATCTTTGTCAGAGATTTGAACTACATCAACAACGTCAGTATGGTCGTGCATTAAGTATGCCAACATTGACGTGGGTTCCCTCCCAAAAAAGCTTTGTACGGTGAACATCCTAATCGCTGCCTGTGTGATGAGTTTAACGC
The DNA here is from genome assembly GCF_039941815.1 of Reichenbachiella sp. Lineage (GTDB taxonomy): Bacteria > Bacteroidota > Bacteroidia > Cytophagales > Cyclobacteriaceae > Reichenbachiella. Next base: position 108 of record NZ_JBDVDW010000077.1, on the reverse strand, counting down.
CCATTGCACCATGGGTACAAACTTCTCCCACTCATTGAAGGCGCATCGATATTCAACAAGTAACGCTTTCAGTATACGTTGAACTTCTTTCATCATTGACTCTACCGT
>NZ_JBDVDW010000076.1:0-148051 GCF_039941815.1 Reichenbachiella sp. | reverse complement strand
CGAGTGTGTCCACCTCTTCCCATTCCGAACAGAGCAGTTAAGCCACTCAGCGCCGATGGTACTACGGTAATACGCGGGAGAGTAGGTCGTCGCCAGATTTTATCAACAAACCCTGATTATTTATTTAGTCAGGGTTTTTTTATGCTCCATCCTTACTACAATAATACCAATAGCCCGCTGTCTGGCACTTCGACAACTCTATCGCCAGCACAACAACAACAAATAACAACCTAGCCAGTGACACTTCTCGACTAAGCCCTAATAACTACCTGATCAGAACGCTCAGCCAAAGGCTCCAAATCATCCATATTCACATAATGTATCTTGATCAGGGACACGACCTCGACCGACATAAAATCAAACTCTTCTACTAGCTTGCCTTTGATTTCATATACACCCTTTCCCCGAAAGGGATATTGCCTCAGGGAGGGCGGGAAATGTACAGTGTCTATAAAATCACCCGCCTCATCGATAAAGGTACCGAAGCTCATATTTTTACTATCTGATGTCTTGGTCTGTTTACGTGTCACCATATAGCCTAACATAGTTACTAATTGATTTTTGTGTTTGGCCATCTCATGGGCCAAAATAATGTTATCACGTGAGTATTCCTTTATCAGACCGAAAGGATCTTTGAGAGGGAAGTGGAGAATTTCCATTTCATCAAAGCCGTCTTCTCTTGGATCATAATATAACGTAGGGAGTTTATATTTTTTTGCTCTGGTTTGAAATAGTGTAGGTGCAGCATACTTTGAGTCCTTTGATAATAGCAGGTGCGCATGCCACAGGAGTTTCTTTTTATTAGGCTCTATAGTTTTGAAAGCCCCTACTCTGATGAGTATTTTGAGTTGTTCGAGGGAGATATTTACAGAATCAGTGAAATGCTCTAAACTTCTAAAAGGCCCATGGTCTTCTCTCTTATTTAGAACTTCAATAATCGTTTGAGCCTCTATTTCATTCACGGTGTGAAAACCGAGATAAATAGTTTTCCCTTTAATAATAGACTCATTTTGAGAAGTGTTGATACATGGGGCTTCAATTTTTGCATCATGCATTCTTGCTTCGTGTATGTATAAATCAATGCCATAAAAACCACCCCCATTATTAATGACACCTACAAGATATTCTAAAGGGTAATGCGCTTTTAAATAGAGGCATTGATAACTCTCAATCGCATAAGATGCAGAATGCCCTTTTGCAAAAGCATAGCCGGCAAAACTCATGATTTGGTACCATATGTCATTCGTGAGCTTTTCGCTATGTCCCATTTTTTTACAACTAATGAAAAATTGCTTTTCGACTTCTTTAAACTCATCCCTAGATCGATATTTACCTGACATACCACGGCGGAGTCTATCTGATTCACCCAGTGTAAGGCCAGCAAAGTAATGTGCTACTTTGATTACATCTTCCTGATAGACCATGACGCCATAAGTTTCAGGCATGAGGTCAGCTAAAATAGGATGAGCGTCATTACGTCTTTCGGGAATCCGAAATCTGAGAATATACTCACGCATCATACCAGATTTGGCTACGCCTGGTCGGATGACCGAACTGGCAGCTACAAGCCCCAGGTAATTGTCGGCATGCAGTTTTTTCAAAAGCATGCGCATAGCTGGGGACTCTACATAAAAGCAACCTATTGCACGCCCGTTTCGAAGCAAGGACTTGACTTTACTATCTGCAAAATTTTTTTTTGTATCATGAATATCAATTTCGCTATCATTCGGATTATTATACTTGATTATTTCCAAAGCATCTTTGATTTTACTCAACCCGCGTTGACTTAAAATATCAAATTTGAAAAGGCCAGCATCCTCAGCTTCGACCATATCAAAATGAGTAATGGGAAAACCTTTAGGAGGCATACTAGTGGCCGTATAATGATAGATAGGCTGCTCCGAAATAATAATGCCACTGGCATGTACACTCAAATGACTAGGGATTCCATGCATGAGGAAAGCATACTTAAGAACCGAGCGGGCAAGGCCGTCATATTTTTTTATTGCTACTTCGAGATGATCTCTGTCAATCGCTGACAACAAACTGATTTCGTGGGGAGGGAGTCCACATACTTTTCCAAGCTCGCGTACAGCTGCTTTGAATTTGAAAGTGTTATAAGTAGCTAGTAAGCACACTCGGTCATAGCTGAATTTTTCGAAAATATACCTGGTAATATCATCCCGATCCCGCCACGAAAAATCGATATCAAAGTCGGGCGGATTTTTACGATAGAGATTGATAAACCGTTCGAAATAGAGGTCAAGCTCTATGGGGTCTACATCCGTAATTCGAAGAAGATAGGCCATGATGCTGTTAGCTCCACTTCCTCTCCCAACATAGAAATACCCCTTCTTCAGTGCATAGTCAATGATATCCCAATTCACCAAAAAATAAGAGATAAATCTCTTTTGCCTGACGATTTGTAACTCTGTAGCCAGGCGTTTATATATTTTGTAATTTGAGTTAGGATATCGGTATGACATACCCTCAAGGCACTTGCGTCGAATAAGTTTATAATCTTCTTTGTCGGATCCAGTATACGTCTTGAGATTTTTATGAGGGTATTGATCACCAAACTCAAAATGGATATGGCAGCTGGCAATGATTTTTTCTGTATTTTCGATAAGTTGAGTGTTGTTTTCATAGATATTTAATAATTCAGACTTGGAGTAAATCAGGTCTGAGGGAGAGCCTTCTTCCTGCTTGGGCAACTTGCTGAGCAGGGTGTTGTTGTCTATAGCACGTAGCAGTCTGTGGATATTGAAGTCTCGTTTGTCTCTGAATGTAACTGTTGGGAATAGGACAAGTTTTTTGAGATGATCTTTCCATTTCGAAAAAGGAACTTTTAATATCTCTCGTGGTGATACGCCAATGTACTCATGGGCTAATAAACGATGAGTGAGGCAAGATAAAAATGGATATATCACATAGACATTTTCGAATGCTGGCGCCTGACTGGGGATTTCAGTGCCATGGTGTAAATGCTTTGATAAGAAAATATTAATTTCCTGAAAACCTGCATTGTTTTGGGCAATGGCGACAAATTGCTGTTTCGTACCATTTCTAAAATCTACTCCCAAAATAGGAGATATATCATGCTTAGCCGCATCTCTCACAAATTTTAGACATCCGGCTGTACTATTGATGTCAGTGAGTGCAAATGCTGAAATGTCTCTGCTTTTTGCCTCTTGCAGCAATGTGTCAATGGACATGACTCCATACTTGAAACTGAAATATGAGTGAGTGTTGAGATACATTTTTATCTACGCTTTTAGTCCATAGTCATAGTTTTTGTCGGGCATGTAACGATCTAAGTTCTTCTGTTAGCTAATAGTGGGGGCGGTTCACCATTAAATGGGTTAAACCTACTGATTGTGCGAGCTTCAATCCCTGAAGCACGCATGACTTTCCTATCTCCATGTTTATCTCTCATCTTATCCATCGCCTGATACAAGCGAATGGCTTCTTCACTATCTTCAAATAGGTTGATCTGATAATAGCCTTCTGCGAGATGACTGTATCGAACGCCAATTAGCCGGACCAGTAGGCGTTTATTATATAGCCTGTCAAACATCTCCATGATTTTTGGAATCAGAATGTGGTCCGCGGATGTATAAGGAATTTTATTTTGAAGAGTATAGGTGTTGAAGTCTGAGTATCTAACCTTGACGGTGATACAGGCTGTTAGCTTTTGACCCCTTCTGAGCTGAAAGGCCAGATTTTCGGCCATAGCCAGCATGATGCTTTTGAGCTTGCGCACATCTGTGGTATCTCGGTCGAAGGTACGTTCGGTAGAAATAGATTTTCTTTCGTGATGAGGAATCACAGGCGTGTTATCAATGCCTTGAGCCTTTTTCCACATGGTAATCCCATGCCGACCAAAGGTTCTTTCCATGAGTTCTACAGGCATCTCCTGGAGGGTGCGAATGTAGCGGATACCCAACTGACGGAGAGACTGATAGGTTTTGTCTCCTACCATGGGGATTTTCTTAACAGAAAGAGGAGCTAGAAAAGATTTTTCCTGCCCATAGGCCACCTGCAGTTGATTATTGGGTTTGATTTCATTGGTGGCCACCTTAGATACTGTTTTATTTTGAGATAGCCCAAATGAGATAGGTAGGTGAGTTTCTTTGACTATTTTTTCTTTTATATCGGAGGCCCATTGCATGCAGCCAAAAAAGTGATCCATACCAGAGAGGTCAATATAAAACTCATCAATGGATGATTTTTCAAACAGGGGTACATTCTCTTTGATGATGTCTGTGACAGCCTGTGACATCTTGGTATAGAGTCCGGAGTTTCCCTTTATAATAATAGCTTCGGGACAAAGCTGCCGAGCCATCTTCATTGGCATAGCAGAATGAATGCCAAAAGCCCGAGCTTCATAACTGCACGAAGCCACTACCCCACGATCCGATGTCCCACCGATGAGCACCGGCTTATGGAGTAGTCGACGATCATGCAATCGCTCGCAGGAGACAAAAAAGGTGTCCAGATCCATGTGCACAATGGACTTTTGGTAGCTCATATTCTTTTAAAGTTTTTAACAAAAATACTAAATAATATAGTAATAACTAAAATAATTAGTAATTTAGAGCAAGCAAAACCAGTGTAATTATGAAGTATCCTCAGGAGTATCAGATTGTTTTTTCGCTTCCAGCCATTGTCAGAGAGGAAATCTCAGTGTTCAAAAAGTGTTTTGAGGAGCGTTATGGATATGTCGACGAATTGCATACTGCAGGGCATATCACTGTCGGCAATGTAATTATACCCTCAGGTATTGAAGAATCATTTTTTACCAAATTGCTTGAGACGATAAGCGAAGTTGAAAGCTTTAGTTTCACCATAGATGGTTTTGATGCTTTTGCTGATTCACGTACTATTTTTGCCAGATTGGAAGAATACGGAAACTTTGAAAAACTTACCGAAGCGTTTAAACAGACAGTAATTCTGTATAAACTAAGGAAGTCAAGCCGAGTGGTAAGAACCCCGCATGTGACTATCGCAAAGGGGCTCGAACGCCGGATATTCAATAAAGCCTATTGCTTTGAATACTCCTTCAAAAGTTACACCAGAACTTTTGATGCGTACGAGCTTACTATTCTTAAAAGAACAAGTCCTGAGCGTTCGTTTGATGTATTCAAAAAGATGCCACTCCTGGACTTGTATCCTGTTTATTCATGATTCAATGCATCCACTGGATTGGAGTGAGTGGCGAAGGCTTGAAAGTGGGGAGAGAACTTCATTCGTAGCTATAAGTGGTAATAGGGTTTTCTCCGTTTTTGACGGTCGACCATAAAAACCCATACTTCTCTTCTTCAGGCCAGTTATCTGGATATTTAACTCTAAAATAGCCCCCGATAGTTGATTCCATACCATCTTGATGTCCTCCACCCATACTTAACCCCATATCCGTTGCTGCAAAATCATTATCCTCAAATTGAGCCGATAAAAGTGTAATCAAGGCGCATATACTATTTGTTAGATTTTCGAATGTAGCCCTTTCAAATTCTGTATGTCTATTATGTTTTGTCTTATTATATGCGTTCCACCATGGTAGCCTTGAGTCATTTTCCCATGCTTCAAATGGTCTTCTAATGTTCTGAACTCCATTCCAAACAGGCAATTTTACTTCATAATAAGAAAGCCTGTGAGACACATTTACTTTTTTATAATCACTCATTTTCCAGTCACCAGCCTTTGAGTATCCATTTTCCTTAAGAATTGCTACGAAATTAGCTTCAATTTCAATGCATATACGAAGCAGTAATTCATGAATCCTGAATGAATAAGTTGGAAGATTTATATCTGATGGTTCAACATAATCCAACAGGTTTTTAAAATCCTTGAGTATAATTAGAAAGGCTCTCACATAATGCTCTGGAGATTCAGCAAAGTCTTCATGCTGAATATAATGCCATAACCCACCTTGCTTTTTAGCTTCTTTAGTAAATTGTCTAACCGTTCTTTTATATGGTTTTGATAAGCTCATGATTCTTTTTGTGTTAGGTACAAACCCTACATTCAATACGTAACAATTAATCTCTCAAAGGTGCTGTGTGAAGCTGACTGCTGGATGAACCTCGGAGGTATGAAGGTAATTATTTTGGAAGAGGGATCAAAGGGAGGAAAGAGATGGTCTCAAAAAAAGATACGTCATTGCGAACCCGGAGGGCGTGGCAATGACGTACCTTTTTTTCGATAGTCTGTACAGATTCGCAATGACGTGCTAATGTTATTTATTCATGATTCAATGCATCCACTGGATTAGCTCTGGCCGATTTCAGAGTTTGATAACTGATCGTTACCGCAGTCACAAATAATACTACAATACCTGAGTAGGCGAAAGAACTCCATCCTATATCAATTCGATAAGGATAATTTTCGAGCCATTGATTCATAAGGTAGTAGCTCAGTGGCCAGATAATGATAGTCGCTGTGCCCACCAGGATTAGAAACTCCTTAGATAGCAGTTGGATAATGTTGAGCACTGTACTGCCCAATACTTTTCTAATTGCAATCTCTCGGGCTCGCTGAATCGCAGTAAAAGATGACAAACCAAATAACCCCAGACAGCCGACGATAATAGCAAGAATAGAGAAGGCCGCAAAAAGATCTTTAAACTGGCGCTCAGATTCGTAATAGCTATTGAAATACTCATCCAGAAAAAAATAATGAAATGGATTTCCCGCAAAGCTTTTATGCCATTGCTCTTCGATCGCAGTGATGGCTGCAGCAGAATTACTAGCATTTATTTTGATCATGTAGTATTCCGAACCCGTGCCACTCAGATAGACCAGCGTTTTGGGTTTTTCTTCTTTTAGGTTTTCCTGGTGATAATCGGCCATGACCCCTACTATAGATGGGCTCCACCTGAATCGCTCTATTTCTATTCTTTTCCCAATAGCGTCTTCGGGATTTTCAAACCCTAAGGCACGGGAAGCATTCTCGGTAACTATGACCAAGCTGTCCAGGTCATCGCGAAGCTCTTCTGAAAATGCCCGGCCAGCGATGATTTCCATATTCATGGATTCTGCGAAATCAAAGTCCATTCCGGCAACACTCAATGGAACCGCTTCTTCTTGTGATTGCAGGTTAGTGCGTATGGGTGTTTTGAACCTCAATTTTTTCCCGGGTAGGAGTGTTGACCCTGCTACGGAAGTGATTTCAGGCCTTTGTTTTAGTCCAGTTTTAAAGGACTTGACATTAGCAATTCTTACCTGTCTGGAAGTGTCCTGCTTGGGTGGACGTTCTACCACAATGGTTTGACTCATGTCAAATCCAAGATTTTGGCTCTGCATATATTCCATCTGGTCGAATACTGTGGCCGTACCTACAATGAGCGCTACAGACATAGCAAATTGGAAAATAACCAATGCTTTTCTCATGGCAACTCCACCAGAAGAGTTTCGGAGCTTGCCATGTAGCACCTGAATGGGCTTGAACGAAGACAATACGAAGGCAGGATAAATACCCGAAAGCAAGGCTCCTATAAAAACGATACCTCCGACCATGGCCCAGAACCAGGGTTGAGCCCAGATGATATAGCTCAGCGGCGTGCCACTTAGGTTATGGAAAAGATTAGTTGAAAAGAAGATGAGTGCAAAAGCTAGTAGCATAGCCAGACCATTGATCACGAATGACTCTACCAGAAACTGGATGATCAGTGAGGATCTGTACGAACCCATAACCTTTCTGAGACCTACTTCTCTACCTCGATCAAAGGATCTGGCGGTACTTAAGTTTATATAATTGACCCAGGCTATGATCAGAATAAAGAAAGCAATAATCGAAATGTAAAACACACCTTCGCCATTTCCATTTACTTCGGCTTCATCAGTAAGTTGGGAAAATAGATGTATGTCTTGGAGTGGCTGGAGTGACAATAGGTCTTTTGCATTGCGTTCCTGATTTTGTGGTTTAAATTTATCTACTAGCGCGACGAATTGTGATTCCAGCTTTTCAGGATTCGTGTTGGGCATGAGCTGAACATATGTATAGAAATCTTTTCTTTTCCATCCGTTACCATAGCGGGTCTGAGCCCAGCCGTTTCCACTAGTGTCTCTTGTAAAAAGTGTATTGAACGAAATAAGTACATCGTATTTAAGATGGGTATTTTCCGGGACATCTTTGAATACACCTGTGACCTCACAAAGCTCATTGTTGAAATCGTCATCTTCCAACCGTAGCAATTTCCCCATGGGATTTTCATTCCCAAAATATTTTTTAGCCATGCTCTCTGAGATCACAATAGTGAAGGGCTTTTCGAGAGCAGTTTTTGCATCGCCCTGAATCATCTGATTAGAAAACATAGGCAAGAAGGTAGCTTCGGCATACAAAAATTTTCTATGTTTCAGAGCCTGTGGATTTTCTTCTCCATTTTCTGAAGTGATTACCACATTGTTTTTAGAGCCCATATTATACAACTTGGCCGAATTAATTACCTCCGGAAACTCTTCAACTAAGGCCGGTCCGGCGCCAGGATAGTTCTCCGAACTCTTATAGACAAGTTCACCGTTTTGGTAGACATCCAGTTGTACTCGATAGATGTCCTCTTTGTTCTGAATATGATTTTCATAGCTTTTTTCAAAGGCTACATAGTGATTGATCAAAAGAAAGGCCGCTATACCAATGGCGAGTCCGAAAATGTTGATAAATGAATAAAGTCTGTTTTTGAGAAGGCTTCTGAAGGCCACGTTGAAGTAATTTTTGAGCATGATCGTATGATTTGAGATTATTGAGTTTTCATTAATTGATTTCATCAGCGAAGGCCGAAAGAGCTGTAGTACTTGCAATAGATACCGTAGCTCAGGGTATTTCTTTTTGTTTCTGATATTGTATCTATAGATCTCTTCCAGATCTCCAGAGATGTCCAGCCAGTATGCTGGATGACAGTAAAACTTGAAAAATTTCGATGCGATTTTTCTTATCATCCTATTTTGCAGTCAAGGGCTATTTTTGGAATCGAATCCCACAAACTGAGTCTGATTTCCTTGGAGTGTAACAAGGCTTTTTTTCCATAAGCGGTAATTCTAAAAAACCTCTTAGGCTTGCCACCCCGTTCTATGTCCGGTTCTCCCAATTTACTATCGAGAAATCCTTTTCTTTCCAATCGGCGCAACGTGGATTGAAGTGCACCAATACTGACGCTTCTTTTGCCACGCTGTTCGATTTCGGTTTTTAATGCTACACCGTAGGCTTCGTCGTATAAAACGCCAACGGTTAGTAATACTATTTCTTCAAATTCACCTAGTTGGTATTCTTTCATAAGGTAATCTCTTCAATGACTATTATGTAGTATTGGTTTTAAGGAAGATGCACTTTACCCCTCAAAAGTTTCACTTTGAAGAAAATATTTTTGAATTGGTTACCTGAAAAGGCTAAAAAATGGATTCAGATTCGTTTTTTGGAATTTACTCAAATATAATATTCTGAGGTGTGTTTAATTTCTTTAAGGACAAAGGTGGTGTTGAGCACACCGATATTTTCGATTTTAGAGAGTTTGTATCTCACAAATTCGTGATAATCTTCCAGGCTTTTTACATTGATTTTTAGAATAAAGTCAACTTGTCCGGCCATATGATAGCACTCCTGAACTTCGTCTAAATTTTGGATTTGTTTTTCGAAATTGTCAATAAATGCTGCATTGTGATATTGCATGGAGACCTGACACAAGCCAGTGACCGATCGACCAATCAATTCTTTGTCCAGAATGGCCGCGTATCGCTTGATGTAGCCCTTTTTCTCAAGGCTACGAATCCGCTCATAGACTGGAGAGATGGTGAGTTGGAGTCGGGTTGCAATTTCTTTAGCAGTAATTTTTGCATCCTTTTGAAGCATCCTTAGTATGGTCTTATCTATTTCATCCATTACGCAGTAATTTTTCCTTTAGTACTAGATCTGGTTTAAGAGCAAAAATAATAATTATTGAATTGCATGTATACAGCAGCTATTATTATGGATAATATTACGAATGAAAAGGAATTTTTCTAAAATTGTATTGAATTTAAGTATTGAATAATATCTAAAAAACACATAACCATGGGACGAATCCTAGTCATAGGCGCCGGAGGACAGCTTGGCACTGTTCTCACCAATAGGCTTAAGGAAATTTATGGCGAGCATCAAGTCATTGCTTCTGATTTGCGTCCCATTAAAGCATTTACTGGGTTGTTCGAACTTATAGATGCTACTGATTCAGGAAGGATTGAGGAAGTGGTGAAGCAGTATGAGGTCGAAGAGGTCTATCATCTCGCCGCCATACTCTCAGCTAATGGAGAGAAAAATCCATTGGGCACATGGGAAATCAATATGAAAACCCTCTTTAATGTGCTCGAGGTGTCTCGATTGAATGGAGTAAAAAAAGTATTTTATCCCAGTTCTATAGCTGTTTTTGGCAGTGAGGTCGAACAGCAGAATACTCCTCAAGCTTCATTTTTAAATCCCTCCACTGTATATGGTATTAGTAAAGCGGCCGGAGAAAATTGGGCTCAATACTATTTTCAAAAGTATGGCCTGGATGTGAGATCACTTAGATATCCAGGAGTCATAGGATATCAATCCTTACCTGGAGGTGGTACCACGGATTATGCTGTAGATATTTATCATAAGGCGGTCGAAGAAGTGAGTTTTTCTTGTTTTCTGGAGAAGGATACGACTTTACCGATGATCTATATGGATGACGCCATCAGAGCTACAGTGGAGCTGATGCAGGCACCAATAGAAAGCATTAAGACCAGAACTTCGTACAATTTGGCAGGTATGAGTTTCTCGCCAGAGGAAATAGCCGCAGCCATCAAAAAAATCTATCCGAATTTCAGGATCACTTACGAACCAGATTTTCGCCAGCAGATAGCAGCTAGTTGGCCACAAAGCATTGATGATTCACGAGCTCGTGACGATTGGGGCTGGCGCCCGGAATATGACCTGAATACTATGACTGAGGACATGATCAAAAACTTAAAAGCGAAGTATTCAACTTCTAACTAAATCCTTCTTTGTAATTTTGCGTATGCAAAGATGATTTCATGCAAAAAACCACAGCTATCATATTGTCACTTTTTTATTTGCTAATTGCGGCGGATGCGTCCGTGGCGATTCACAAATGTATGGGCTCTATCGAGTCTATTGATTTGGTACAGACGGATAAGGTTTGCTGCTGTGGAGATATGAATAGCGATGGCTGCTGTGAAAATGTAATGGTTGATTTGCCTCAGGATCAGGAAGACAAAGTCATTAGCGCTTATTGTTTCTCCTTTGATCTTGGAGTTTACCAACTTATAGAAGTACCACCGCTGCTACTGCTTGAAAAAGCCAATACCAGCCATATGATTTTTGGTGTTGGAGAAGACCCACCCATTTCTTCTGTTCCGGTATATCTGGAATACTGCTCCTTTACCTTTTACGGTTAATTTTTTTGATGTTCATCCGTTATTTGTGATCCTCTATTCAAAGGAGGAAATCTCGGCGGATATGTAGTACCAGTTCGAGCCTTTGCGAAAGTCAATCTTTTAGGCCCTGGTAGTAGGTCTCAATATCAATCAAAAAAATTTCAAAATGAAAGCACTTAAAAATATATTATACATTATAGTTATGTTGATTGCACCCTTGACGGTGCAAGCCCAGAAGAAAGAGAAACCTATCGTCACCTGCGAATTTGCAGTGAGGGGCGTGTGTGAAATGTGTAAAGCACGCATAGAAGAAGCTGCGTTGATCCGTGGAGTTAAAATGGCCGAATGGGATAATACGACAGGTATTCTAACAGCTGTTTACCGCAAGGATAAAATCTCTGAAAGAGAAATTCATGAAGCAATAGCCGCTGTGGGGCACACTACGGATCAGGTAGCTGCAGATTCTACTGCCTATTCTAAGCTGCCACAATGCTGTGCGTATGATGACGGCGTGAATAAACACTGATGATCATGAAATATACATTTTTGATCCTATTTGTTTTTCTAGGATTAAGCTCCCGAGCGCAATCTTCGGAGGGAAAAGTGCATGGTGAGGTTTATGAACGTGACTCTGAAGGCATACAAATACCTTTGGTCGGAGCGAATGTCTATTGGTTAGGCACTTCGAATGGAGTCCCGTCCAATGCATTGGGTGAGTTCGAGCTGGACAGAGTTGAGGGAGTAGACCAGCTGATTATTAGTTACATAGGATACCGAAGCGACACTATACGAGTGGTTGAAGGTGCTGAATTGCTGGTTGAACTTGTGGCAGACGAGACACTAGATGAGGTGGAAATCGAATATCGACGTAAGACCGTTCAGATCGATTATTTAAACCCACTTAAGTCCGAGCATATCAGCGAGAAGGAATTGCTGAAAGCGGCGTGCTGCAATTTGAGCGAAAGCTTTGAGACCAATCCAAGTGTGGATGTTTCTTTCACAGATGCGGTGACTGGTACACGGCAGATTCAAATGCTGGGACTGTCAGGACCATATACTCAGATCACCAGAGAAAATATGCCTGATGTAAGAGGATTATCTGCCATCTACGGCATGGTCTATATCCCGGGCACCTGGATCGAAAGCATTCAACTAAACAAGGGTGCTGGATCCGTGGTAAACGGATTTGAGAGTGTAGCCGGGCAGATCAATGTAGAGCTTAGGAAACCAGAGAAAAGTGATCGGATATATGCAAACCTTTATGGAAACGAAGGCGGACGATTTGAAGCTAATCTCAACATCAGTCACCCGGTAGGAGAAAATTGGTCCACGGCTGTATTACTGCATACCAAAGCCAATGCCATCGAAAGAGACCGCAACAAAGATGGGTTTTTGGATAATCCTTTAAGCAAGCACTTTATTGGACTTAATCGATGGAAATATATTGGTGAAAATGGTTTGATGTTGCAATTCGGACTAAAATGGACCTATATCGATAATCTGGGTGGCCAGGTAGATTTTGATCGCGATGTGGACAGAGGAACGACTAATGCGTGGGGTATGAATCTGCTGACCAAGCGATTGGAGGGATGGACCAAAATCGGCAAAGTGTATTTAGATCAGCCCTGGAAATCTATGGGTTTACAAATGTCAGCTGTAAATCACGATCAGGACTCGTACTTTGGGTTGAGCGAATATGCCGCAAACCAGCAAAGTTTTTACAGCAATTATATCTACCAGAGCATGATCGGAAATACAGATCACCAGTTCAAAACCGGGACAAGTCTCCAGTATGACAAATATGATGAGCTGCTGAATTCCGAGGATTTTGGACGGACTGAGGTGGTGCCTGGTGCCTATTTTGAGTATAGCTATTCTCTTTTAGAAAAATTTAATGCTATGGCTGGAATTCGAGTCGATCACCACAATCTATATGGTACGTTTATGACCCCGAGGCTACATATGAGATATGCGCTTACAGACAATGCGGTAGTTCGAGCCTCCATGGGTAGGGGTCAACGTACGGCGAGTATTTTTGCCGAAAACATCGGGGCCATGGCTACTTCACGACAGTTGATCGTAGAGGGGGATAACAGCAACAAACCTTATGGTCTCGATGCTGAAGTAGCTTGGAACTATGGTATTAATTTTACCCAGGAGTTTAGATTGGACTATCGAGACGGCAATTTTAGTTTGGAATATTATCGTACTAATTTTGAAAATCAAATCGTAGTGGATTATGATCAGAGTCCACAACAGTTGCATTTCTACAATCTATCCGGGCAGTCTTACTCCAATAGCTTTCAAGCTCAAGTGGACTATGAGCTGGTCAAGCGATTGGATCTGCGGATAGGCTACAGATGGTTTGATGTGAATACCACTTTTGGAGATGTCAGCAGGCAAAAGCCCTTGATTTCGGCTCATCGAGCCTTTCTAAATCTAGGTTATGAATCACGAAACGATTGGAAATTTGACTACACCTTTAATTGGCAGGGAGAAAAGCGGATACCTTTTACCGGAAGCAATCCAGATGAATACTTACTCCCACAAAATTCACCAGATTTTTATTTGATGAATGCTCAGGTCAGTAAAGGTTGGAACGATCGCTTTGAAGTGTATGTGGGTGTGGAAAACCTTCTTAATTATAAACAGGAAAACCCTATTCTGGCAAGTGAAGATCCATTTGGCGACTACTTTGATAGTTCATTGGTTTGGGGACCAATATTTGGAAGAAACGCCTATTTGGGCCTTAGGTATAGAGTGAAATAGCTCATCATAATGGAGTGCCTGAATAGACCCCAATCAAGGGCTTCCGTTCAGGCATTCCTTTTTGTAAAAAAGCCTGCTAACTGTAGGTTTGGCACCACATCAAACCCAAGTCGGCAGGCTGAAAACTACTATTTTTTTGTCAATCTCCACTGATTTGAAAACAGCTTAGTACTGGATTTTGTTAGTTTCAGAATAACTCTTCATCACCATAAAAATGACCTGAGTGTGATTCAATTTTCATATGCTCACTTCATTTACTACGCCATGCAATGCTGACCTTTGTCAGCGGTGAGAATTTGATCAGATGATTGACTAGAAGCCAAATGCAATACTATAATCTTATCTGAACAAGCTCAATAGGCTTTTACACTTGATTAGTGTTCGAGAGTATTGCCTGGGGTGGGTAATTACCAGTGCGTAATTAGTCACCTCCCGAGACTAATGATTCCGTAGAACTTTTAAACCAAATTTCACCAAACCAACCGTATTTTTAGCGCCAGCCTTAAGTAGCAGATTCCTTCTGTGTCCATCCACTGTTCGGACGCTTACGAAAAGTTGATCGGCTATTTCGCGATTTGATTGCTCCGCTATGATTAGCTTAAGCACTTCTATTTCTCTTTTGGTCAAAATGTTGATCGTATTCCCGTTAGCAGAAAATTCCATTTTGGAAGGAGTTTCGCTATCTGATTCTGTTTTTATGATGACTTTTTCGAAATAGGAGTTGCCAATTGTCACGCAATCGAGTGCTTCGATGAGTTCGGTTTTGCCATTACCTTTGGACAAGTATCCGTTCGCTCCGGCATCTAATATCTTCATCATGTACAGTTTGTCGATATACATGCTAAGCACTAATATTTTCACTTTTTGATTCGCCTTTCTGATCATGCGAATACATTCCAAGCCATCCATCTTAGGCATTTTGATGTCCATTATTATAATATCAACAGGCTGAACCTTAAGACGGGAGAGGGCTTCCTCTCCATCACAAGCTTCTGAAATCACTCGATAGTGCTTGGATTCGTTGAGAATGGACTTGAAGCCATCCCTGACCAATTTGTGGTCATCGACTATTAGTATTGACATTTTCATCAAAACGACTTATGATTTTGGATACGTACTGTACTGGATATTAGGGCCGAAATATGCAGGCAAAACAGAGCCTACAAGGGGAATAAATATTAGTGAGGGAATATTGAATAAATAAATCTAAAGAAGGAAATTTCTTTAATTGTAAAACTAGAAAATGCCCCTATTAATCCCAATAGGTGTTTCTACCCGATTTATTGATTTTTTTCGTGGCCAACTAGGTAATACTACCGATGTGTGTTTGGTGCAACACCGACTAGCTCATTTTATTAATTATCGAATGGTTACTTCACCACAAGCTTAAATCCGACCCCATGGTAGTTTTCTATATCGACTTGTTCATCTTTTCGAAGGTACTTTCTTAGTTTGGATATAAACACATCCAGACTTCTACCCTTGAAGTAGTCGTCATCTCCCCACAAAGCAATCAGCAATTCTTCTCTTTTGACAAGGATACCTAATCGATCTGTCAGATACTGCAATATTTCCGCTTCTCTACGGGTTAGTTTTTGTTGAAAATTACCCATGCTCAGCGTAAAACTATTAGGGTCGAACTGATACCTTCCAATAGTGCCATGCAGTACGCCAGTAGATGGTGATGCGGTGCCTCGTCTTAGAAAAACTTCTATCCTATAGATCAACTCTTCCATCGAGAATGGCTTGGTGATATAATCATCGCCACCTAATTTGAAGCCTTCCAGTTTATCTTCCTGCATGCCCTTGGCGGTAAGAAAAATGATAGGGATAATTTTGCTTCTTTTGCGAATTTTTTCAGCTAGGGCAAAGCCATCTAATTTGGGCAACATTACATCCAGAATGCAGAGGTCGTAAGATCCCGTATCAAAATCTCTAAGACCCGCCTCTCCGTCGCTACTAAGCTGAACGGTATAAGATTTATTTTCCAGGCTGTCCTTGATTACAAAACCCAAACTTTCATCATCCTCAACTAATAATATTTGCTTGCTCATTGATTCTTAGGGATAGTGATGGTAAACGTAGTTCCATTTTCAGTGCTGTCAACTGAAATCTGTCCATGATGCGCTTCTATTATCATTTTCACATAGTACAGTCCCAGCCCAAATCCTTTTACATTGTGAACATTGCCAGTTGGAATACGGTAAAACTTCTCGAAAATAAGAGTCAAGTCTTTTTTCTCAATGCCCTGACCATTGTCTTGTATGGAAATGACATAGTTGTCATCTTGGATAGTAGTATTTACAAATACTTCAGGATTTCGTCCATTATATTTCACAGCGTTGTCCAGTAGATTATATATGATGTTAGTCAGATGAACCTTGTCTGCTTTGATGATCAAAGGCTGAGTGCCGGGCTCGAAGTGTATGTTGCCGCCTCCCTTCAAATTGATACGTGTACTTTGTATAGAGTGACCTATGAGCTCATTCAGATCAAATTCTTGTAACGTCAGAGAAATACTGTGCTTTTCTACGGTAGCCATTTGTAAGACCCGATCGACCTGATTTTGCAATCTTGTAGCCTCCTTTTTTATGATGTTGGCATACTGAGTGAGCCTTTCTGGCTGGCCCAGGATGTCAGGAGACTGTAGTACTTCCGAAGAGAGTGCTATGGTCGATATTGGTGTTTTGAATTCATGGGTCATATTATTGATAAAATCCTTCTGAATCTCGGAGAGTTTCTTCTGCCTAAAAATTGCAAAAAGTGTATAACTAAAAAACACTACTACGATGACCAGAACCAATGAGGAGAAACCCCATATCCACATATCGCCGACCAATGTTGAAGTTTTTTTAGGAAAATAGACACCGAAATAATAAGCGTCCTTGTTGAGCTTAGGGAATTGAGAGGAAGCGGGTGCTGAGGTTTCATTCTCTTGGAGATTGACATATCTACCATAGACCATTTCACTATTAGCGCAATCGAAAACGCCATATTCGAAGTCTTCTGTAATTTCTCTTTTTTGAAATTCACTTTTAAGTACGGCTTCCAAAATGCCGGGGGCAATCTTGTTGTTCAGATTTACAACAAAGTAGTTTGAGGACAGCTGCTCTATTGGGTCAGGCAATATCTCATTTTGGTTGATCTCACAGAGAGTGGAGGTGACATTCAGCAGGGCCAGATTTACGTTGTGTTCGAATTGTTTGTTGCGCAGATCGAACGCTTTTCCCATCCAGAAAATCTGTATGAAAAGAATGCCGCTAATAGATACAGCGGCAAGTAACACTACTAATCGAAACGTTTTTCTATTCATTGTTCTGTTTCACCTTTCAAAAGACCTTATAATATTACGAAATTTCGTTTAATGGCCTTGCTTTAACATTACATTAACAATTGATAGGATTCTATTAACACAACCTCCAGAACTGACGGTTCATCTTTGAGAGATAATTTTTTTTGAACTTAAACCATAATAAGATGAAAAAGTATCTTGCATTTTTGACATTGGCAGCAGCGTTAGTGTCTTTCAATTTTGTAATGAAAAGTGACAACCCTGTATCTGCAGTTATGTCTTGGAGTACAACGGAGGTTGATTTTGGAAAAATTGAATTGAACAAACCGGTAATAGCGGAATTCAAGTTTCAAAACACAGGAACTACACCCTTGTTGGTAGTATCCGCCCAGGGTTCATGTGGCTGCACAGTGGCTGATTTTACGAAGGGTGAAATAGAACCAGGTGCGTACGGTGAAGTGACTGCTACCTACAATGCGGCGAAAGTGGGTGTTTTTAACAAAACAGTAACCGTTAACGCCAACACCAGCACAGGACCCATTACTCTAAAAATCCAGGGAGAAGTAGTCGCTAACTGAGTGTAAGCACATAAAACATTCATGAGATTGAGAGGAATTCGCCTACTGTGATGAAAGTCGTTTACACTAGTGAACTATACTAATAAACGATATGCAGTAGTAGAATTCCTCCAAATGATTGAACCAGGATGAGGTCTGGATGCTCACAAGGAAAATGTGGTAGCCCAATTCGCAGTGTTGATATTGAGATAGAGACGCTCACTTTTGGTGCTTTCACTTGGGATCAGCTTACAGGTTGGCTTCAAAACCATGGAGTAACTTATAATGCCACGGAGAGCATCAAGGTTTATCGCCGGACGACTCCGTGAAAACCGGCTTACTATGTACCAGAAGAATACGCTGAGATTACTCGATAAAATATTCATGCATTCAATACTTCTGTTTTGCTCATTGAGCCAACAATATGAGAAATACTGTTCACAAGACTGTTTGGCTTAAACAAGAGTTAGATTGACATATTTTAATCTCTCATATGACGGTAGAAAAAATTGATATATGAAAAATGGCTAGGCTAATTCAACCGAAATTAGGAGTAAGGTAAGTGCACTTCAAAAAATAATTCGCGAGTATTTGATATTCGTGTGGTTTGTATTGACAATTAGATTCTTTTTGAACGAAGTACATGCGATCAATGGAGTTGAACCTTCGATATTCAATTTTTAGGATTGGAGGAAGGACTCTTGCATTACGTGAGTATGGCTATGAATTCGGTTCTTATCCTAATAATTCAGGCTCTTTCATGCAAGAATGTTTTTGTGTTATGCTAAGATTCCTCTCAAGGCTCTCAAATTATACTCTTTGTATTTTATATGAAGGGGCTTTGTGTCCTGCAAAATCAATAGTATTTCATGTAGAACCCAAGTGTCCATTTGGTGAAATTCGACTAGCCATGTCCATTTCCCATGTTGCAGAATTTTGACTTTTTGTTAATGTGAATTTGTTTTGATATGCCGATCGACATCTGCTAAAGAAGGCAGCTCTGATTATTATGTTTCTCTTTCATTGCGGTTTGTTGATCAAGTAATTGGAGTTGTATAATACTTAAGTAATTAATATGAAAACAGGTTATTTTAGTACCTTGATTTTCGGCAAAACAAACGCTATATGCAAAGAACATTTGTGCTATTTATTCTAATTTTTTCTTATTACGAAGGGATGAGTCAAGCCGAATTCTTGAAGGAAATGGATTTCCATAAAAATGTCTTTGATCAAGGGTTTTCCGAAATTAGTACGAATTATGATGATAGTAAATATTTGAGTTCCGATGATTTTGATGAGTTGATGACATATGCCATTGAAAGGCAAAAAATTGGAGATCATTCATTGGCAATTAGTTTGCTAAAAAAGGCAAGGGTTTTATATGAAGAACATTTTGGGGGACTCAGCAAAGTGCATAGATCAATTAATCAAATTAATCCTTATCCTGATTATTTAACTGGACTAAGTTATTATTGTCTATATAAAATTGATAGCGCCATATTTCACTTCAAAAGGGCAATAAATAATGGTGTGTTTTTCTCAGAGCCATATGTCGAATTGGGCAACATATTCCTCGAAAAAGAGCAGTTTGATTCTGCAAGATTTTACTATGAGAGAGGATACAAAATTGATCCCACTTCTGCATTTTTAAATCATAATTTGGGTCTGGTGTACTTAAGAGAAGAAAACGCATCAATTGCGCATAAATATTTCCTTAAAAATATTGGGATTAATCCAAAATTTCAGCCTTCCTATGTATTAGCAGCTAGTATTTATGAAAGTAGAGGTAGTTTTCATATGGCTGAAATGTTTTATTCTAAAGCAATAATATTGAGTGAAACAAAAGCTGATAATCTGATTGCACGTGGTTATTATTACTTACGAAGAGAAGAGTATGATCGTGCGTTGCGGGATTTTCAATTAGCTCATGACAATGTTCCATTAAACTCAGATGTAATATGGCAACTCGTACTTCTAGAATTAAGAAGTAAAAACTATATAAGAGGAATGAATTTAATTTCTGAATTGTCAATATCCAAACCTATCGTAATGGATAAACTAAGGTATAAAAAAATGGAATATAGCGATGCAGAGATTGTTGC
The DNA here is from genome assembly GCF_039941815.1 of Reichenbachiella sp. Classification (GTDB taxonomy): domain Bacteria; phylum Bacteroidota; class Bacteroidia; order Cytophagales; family Cyclobacteriaceae; genus Reichenbachiella. The sequence goes on along the minus strand of NZ_JBDVDW010000076.1, from coordinate 127,938 downwards.
ACTGCTGGACTTGCATGAAATAGGTAATTTCATTGATGCTGAAAAGATTTTACTTGGCCAACTTCTTAGCGAAGTCTTTTTCAATAAAAGAAATGGCACTTATCAATCTGCTAATGAGTTGATAAAAATTTACCCAGATTCAGAATTAATCAACAGGGTCTGGCTTTATTCCAAATCATCGATCTATTTAGGTGCGCATTATACTTCGCTCCAATTGACTAATAATTATATCGTTAAAATTGATAGCGTACTCGATAAATTCAAGCGGCCTGAAATCCTTTTGCTCAAAGGAAGTATTTGCCATAGATACGGTGATTATTCCTGTACAATTGACCAGATGGATGAGGTAATTAACCTTGACTCAAGCTATGCGGTTGCATACTATTACAAGGGCGAAGCATGCATGAAATTAAGAGAATATGACAGTGCCATAAGGGCCTTTTCAAAGGCAATAAGTTTAGTCCCAAACTATTTGAAGGCGCGAAATGTAAGAGGTAATACGTACTTTAAAATGTCACTTTATGACAACGCAATTCAAGATTATAGAGAAGTTTTGAAATCAAGTGAATTTCACGGATGGCCATACAATGATATGGGATTATGCTTTAAGAAACTTGGTCTTTATGATAGTGCATTAATCTATTTTAACAAGTCCATTGAGGCTAATAACGAGAATGCAGTTGGGTATACGAATAGGGGAGACCTGTTTTCCGAACATAACCAATATGAACGCGCATTAAGAGATTACAACAAAGCCTTGGATTTAAATCGAGATTATTATCTAGCAAGAGAAAAAAGGGCCGATTTATTTTTTATACACGGCGAGGTAAAAATGGCAGTAAATGACTACATAAAAACCTTAAGATTCTTTCAGCAAGAAAAATTTCGGATGAGAGACAGAGGTAACGCTCATTTAATACTGAAGAAGTATAAAAAAGCTAATAACGACCTCATTGGAATTTGCGGGAAGGATTCAATCGACTTTTACAAAAGATTAGAATCGGAGTTCGTGAAAGAGTATTCAGCCAATTACACAGACATAGGTCTAATAAAATACAACCGAAAGGAATTCGAACGGGGTAGAGAAGTTTTGTTAATTGCACTTGAGATAAATAGTAGCAATGTTGAGGCTTTAGGTTATTTAGCTAGGATGGAGCTTTTCGATAAGAACTGGAAAAAATCAAAAGAGTTGTACAGACAATTCAAAAGCAGAGCAACAGAAAAAGAAATTAGCAATGCAGTTTTCCTCTTAGAAAGAGAGAAATCAGACAAAGAAATGGAACCTCACGTAAAGTACATTCTTGAGGAAGTTTTAAGTGTAAACTAAAAAAGCCACTCATTTGAGTGGCTTTGAAGTAGTCCGTAGGGGACTTGTTATATATCTTATTATCAGTTTTTTACGATAAAAGAGTAAAACATTTAATAAAACATTATACTAATTATTATTATAAATACTCTTATCATCGAATGCAATCTGAAGACATTGATCATTGGATACAATGTGTGAAGAAATGTTTAGCACTTCATAGTCGCTACGCCTTAAATGAGCGTTGGTGATTCCTTCCTCCCAAAAAATCATTAATTTTCAGGTTCTCCTTTCGTCGAGTTGCAGCGTAATTAGATTTTAATCAGCTCCGTAAGAAGATTCACAGCCCTACCTATTCTTCAATACCTAACCTTATAGCTATTTCTGCACTTAGCAGGACAGGACAGTATAGCTAAATTTTTGTGCGCATTTAATTTAGTGGAAATTCTAAGTAGAATGAATTAAGTATGAAGAGACAATACACAATCAAATTTTACCAAATAATTGCACTTGTAGCGGTTATTTTATTGCACGTTTCTCCTGCACTCAGTCAGAGCCGAGTAATTAAGGGAACTGTTACAGATGACAAGGGAATTACATTGCCAGGTGTTACTATACTGATAGTTGAAGGAGGAGCTGGGACGGTTACTGATATAGATGGGGCATTTACGTTAGACATTGGTTCTGAGACTAAATATCTTAAATTTTCTTATGTTGGATTTTTGACACAGGATATTGAGATTGGAAACAAGCAGGTTATTCAAGTGTCATTGAAGCCTGATGTCGAAGTACTGGATGATGTGGTAGTCACGGCATTGGGTATATCTAGAGAAAAGGAGTCTTTGGGTTATGCCGTTACAGAAGTGGACGGAAAAGAGTTGGCACAAATCAAAACAATTAATCCAGTGAATGCTCTTTCAGGTAAAGTAGCTGGAGTAGATATTAGTCAACCTAATACCGGAGCAGGTGGTTCTTCTAAAGTTATTATCAGAGGGAACTCTAAAATTACTGGCACAAATCAACCGCTATATGTGATTGACGGAGTGCCTATGGACAATGGAGGTTTTGGAGAAGCTGGAGAGTATGGAGGTATCGATCAAGGAGATGGTATTTCATCCGTTAATCCAGATGATATTGAATCTATTTCTGTTTTGAAAGGTCCAGCAGCTGCCGCATTGTATGGATCTAGGGCAGGTAATGGTGTGATCATGATCACAACCAAAAAATGGAGTAAAAACGGTGGAAACAATTTTAACATTGACTTTTCATCATACTTCACTGCTGAGCAAGTGATAGGTCAGTATAGTGATACGCAAAAAATATATGGACAAGGCATCAATACGCCTCCTAGGGATCAGGGAGAGGCAACCGGTATGTACAGCTGGGGGCAAAAATTAAATCCAGATTTGAGCTTTGTTCAGTTTGATGGACAACTTAGAGATTATGGCATTAAGGAGGATAATATTAAATCATTTTTTCAGACGGGTACAACTATTAATAATACAATAGCTTTTTCAGGAGGTAATGAATTTGCCAATTTTCGATTTTCTGGATCTGATATGAGAATGGAGGATATTGTTCCCAATAGTGGTCTAGTGAGAAATACTTTCAGCCTAAGAGGGAATATGAAAATGTGGAAAAAATTCTCAGTAGACACAAAAATTACTTATACAAAGGAGCAAGTTAACAACAGGCCCTATTTAGGTTTTTCAGGAGCAAATTCTGCTTTGCCATTAATGCAATTGCCACTAAATATTGACCAGAATTGGCTTAACGAAAGTAAAGTTGATCAAAATGGAGACTACCTGTATTGGCATAATGATTCGAGGATTATAAATCCATATTATGCCATGTACAATATGGAAAATGAATCGGACAAAAATAGAGTGATGGGATATTTGTCCTTGACATATGATTTTAATGATTGGTTGAATTTAAGGGTTAAAGGAGGAGGAGATACTTATTCCTATAAGTATTACAACTATGCTCCTTATTCTACACCCCTGCAAGAATCGGGAGAAATGTCGGAAATTAATTCGCGGACAACCGAAACCAATGCAGAATTTTTATTAACAGCCAGGAAGGAGTTTGGAAACTTTGATGGGTCCATAAGCTTAGGAGGAAACAGTAGGCATTATGACGTTTCCACTGTGACTACGAATGGGCGAGGTCAAGTATCAAAAGGAATTATTTCTATCAACAATTATGGAGACTACTCTTTGAATAAGACGAACCCAAGAGGTGAAATTAATTCGTTTTATGCCTTTGCAAATGTGGGGTATAAAAACTTCGCTTTTTTAGACGTTACTGCGAGACAGGATTGGGACTCAACACTCCCTCAAGACAATAACAGTGTGCTATATCCTTCAATTACAGGGTCGTTTGTTTTTACAAGTGCTTTCGATATTCAATCTGGTTTGCTTTCTTATGGAAAAGTAAGGGGCTCTTATGCAGAAGTTGGTAATGGCACAGATCCTTATGGCTTAGATCGATCTTATTATCCCTATCCATATACTTTAGATGGGGCTACATTCTCTACTGAATCTGGGTCAATTATACCAAATCCTGACTTGGTAGCGTCATTAACTAAGGGATATGAATTTGGATTGGAAGCTAAACTTTTCAATTACCGAGTGGGTCTAGATATTACGTATTATAATCAGACCACCTTCAACGAAATTGTAAACTTACCGGTATCACTAGCAAGTGGAGGGAAAGCTTATAAGTTGATCAATGCTGGCGAAATCAATAATAACGGTTGGGAAGTGATGTTGAATATCGAACCTATCAAATCCAGAAACTTCCTTTGGGATATGACCTTGAATTGGGCGAAAAATAGAAACTCGATAGTAAAACTACATCCCGATGCTAGCACACAGGAAATTGCTAGAGCATCATGGATTAATTCTCTGATTAGAGCTGAAGAAGGTGGTGCCTACGGTGATATTGTGGGATTTGATTTCAAACGTTCTCCTTCTGGCGAGCCAATAGTAGATGATAATGGATTACCTATTGTGGGTGACGAGCAAGTAGTACTTGGAAACGGACAATATGACTGGACAGGTGGCTTTACGAATAAGTTTACATATAAAGGGATCGGCCTTAAGGCACATATCGATATGAAATATGGAGCTGATTTGTTGTCCATGACTAATATGAAACTTTATCAATATGGTCGCCATATCAATACCATTGATGGTAGAGAAGGATGGCATCAATCTGAGGATGAAAGACTCGCTGCCAACGTACCATTGGATCAATGGACTCCTACTAATGGCTTTCTGGCAGATGGAGTTATTGAAGAAGTTGCTGTAGACGAAAATGGGACTCCTGTGTTAGACGAAGATGGTAATCAGACCTTTACCTATAGAGCGAACGATAAGTATTCTAACCCTGTAGACTATTATGGAAGATTAGCCAATAGCAGCATTTTGTCTCCGTTTATTTATGATGCTTCTTATATAAAATTAAGAGAGGTATCACTTTCGTATTCCTTCCCTAAGGAATTGATGAAATCGACTGGTTTTATTACTTCTGCAACTATTTCCTTCGTTGCTCGAAATGTATGGACCATCTGGTCTAACGTACCCAATATAGACCCAGAGTCTACATATACGATCAGTAATGGACAGGGGTACGAATATGCTTCTTTGCCTCAAAGAAGAAGTTTAGGTTTCAACCTTAATATTAAATTTTAAGAATATGAAGACGAGTAATAATTTTTTAGTCTTAATACTATTGGTTGTCAGCTTTTGGAGCTGTGATGATTTTGATGACTTAAATGAAAATCCTACAAGCTCTGTCGTTGCTGACCCTGCCTCTTTGATTTCAACGGTTCAAATTAGACATTCTGGTGAGCGTGAAGTGACTTGGAGATCTACTTTTGCTTACCACATGGCCATTATGCAGATGGTGACTGGTGGAGAAGCGGACAGAGGGCAGATCTATATTAATACGCCATTTTACTTTGAATATTTGTGGGAAGCATCTTACAAAAACCTCAATGATTTAGAAATTGTCATTGACCAGACATCTGGTGATGAGGCAATGGTCAATTACCTCGCCATGGCCAAAATACTCAAAGTGATGATTTTTGCTCAGTTGACAGATTCTTATGGAGACGTGCCATATTTTGAGGCATCCAAAGGGTATTCTGAAGGAATCATTAAGCCAAAGTATGACTTGCAGCAAGATATTTACAATGATTTTTTCGTTCAATTGGATACTGCGGTTAGCCTGTTGAATATTGAAAAACCAATACAGGGAGATTTGATTTTTGATGGAGATGTGAGCAAGTGGGCCAAGTTTGCTAATTCTCTTCGATTGAGATATGCCTTACGATTAGTGAATGTAGATCCGGACAAAGCGCAACAAGAAGCGTTGCTCGCGTTAGACGCGGGAGTAATGGAAGATTACACTGATGCTGCCTACGTGACCCATGCCGAATTCGATTATGCAAGTGTTGGCGCACAAGAAATCAGAGGGAATGCATTTTCACAGGTTCAGCAATTCACTACACAGTACACTTTGGCTTGTAAAACCTATGTAGATTATATGAAGGACACTGTGGATAATGCAGATGTTGTGAGAGACCCTCGGCTCCGTTCGATGTTTAATATATATGGGGAAGCAAATTTTGAATCTACCCCAGAAAAATCGAAATCGACAACGGAGTCAAGCATAGAGGTGACAGATGAATACCTTGCTTCAGAGGGTAAATTGAGAGCATTTCCTCCTGGATACCAATGGTACAACAATACGGATGATTATGACCTATCACATGGTACATTGATTGTGCAAAAGGGAGGGCAGGATATTGTCATGTCAAAAAGATTTAAATGTCTTCAAATCAATAAGGAGTTGACAGCATTGGACATGCCTTCTATGTACATGTCTTATGCTGAATTGGAATTGTATAAAGCTGAAATGGCCGCAAGAGGCTGGGGAGGAAATGGTGTAATTGATGCACAAACACATTTTTCTCAGGCGGTATTGGCTAGCGCGGCAGAATTGGTAAATGTGATGGGCGCCAGGTCTATTGCGGGTGATATTCAAGGTTATATATCCGCCATTTGGCCGACAGCTGGAGTTCCGAATGAATTAGAAGTTATCAGTTTACAACAATATATGGTTAATTTTTATAACCCTACAGAGGCATATGCCAATTGGAGAAGAACAGGATATCCCGAGCTCAAACCAGCGAATCATCCTTTGACAGACCCATTGCTGAATGGACTTATTCCTAGAAGAATGCCTTACCCTTCAACTGAGATTAATTTTAATTCTGAGAATGTATCTCAGCATCTTAGTGAAGGTATGAATGACTGGGGTGCACCTGTATGGTGGGATGCAAGCCGAGATAGAGGTGTGTTGTTGGATTGATAAGATATAAACGTAAAATTTATGAGAGTTAAAAATATACTAGTCGCGTTTTTTGGAATCTGCTTTTTTCTGTTGGCTTGTTCTGAGGAATTTGTGAACCCACCATTGGAAGATTCAGATCTTGTTATTTACAAATTGGGATCAGGAGGAAATTTGAAAAGTGAAGCTTGGTTAGGTTATGAAGCTTATATCGGAGATTCTGTGGTCTTGGACTTACAGGTTAGTCCGTTGGAAGATACAGACGTACGCTATGTGTTGTTGGACGAAAACAACAACGAAGAGATTTTAAGTACAGACTTACAGTATATCTTTTATGCAGAAGAAGAAGGCACTCAGCTCACCTACTTTATTGCAGAAAGAGGAGCAGTGGCTGATACAGTTCCGATCAATTTTATTGCCTCACTTCCTGGAAGCTACACGAGTAAGTTTAATGCATGGCAAACGCTCACATTCGATGAGCTTCAGACTGGCACCTTAACTTATGAGTTTGATATGATTCCAAGTAAGGACAATATTGACGCCGTGGTAGGATTAACAAATGTTTCGGCAGTTACTGATTATTCAGCGCTATCGGCCATTGTACGATTTGATAGGAGTGGCATCATTGATTCTTACAACGATGGCTCTTACGACCATGACGCTGAAGTTAAGTATACTGCAGGAGCACAATATCATGTACGAATGGAAGTGGATATCTTTCAGAAACTATATAGTGTATTTGTGACCGATCCGAACTTAAATGAATTCAAAGTAGCTCAAGACTACGTGTTTAGAAACAAGTCCGCTAACCTAAGTGCAATGGCTTTAGTAGCAGGGGATTGGCAACTAGATGATCCAGGTACTCACAGAGTATTCAATACCAAGCTGACTACTCATAGCCAAAATTTCAAACCTTCTTTTCAAGAAGTGGACGATATATTGCTAGTGGAAGGCGCGTACCATGAAATATTGGTGGAGGCAACTGATCCACTAGGAGGTGATGTAACACTAGAGGCTAAATACCTTCCAAGATATGCAAGGTTTGAAGACCAAGGAAGTGGTCAGGGGCTTTTGACTTTAAATCCATATCAGGATTGTACACAGTGCGATGTGGGAGAAGTTCAAATTGAAATTGTTGCATCTAGCATATCCGATAGTAATTCACAACTGATCGATGTGAGTGTGATCAAGGCGGAAATATTACTAGGTCACATCGGAGATGCTGAAGTATGGTTTGGTGAATTTGCCAATGACCCGGCCAATGTCAATCCATGGAGGAACGACTCTCAAATTATTATTGGAGGAGGTTCCAATTGGCAGGACCCTGAAAACGATATATATGATCTCGCTGGAATTTTCCCTTTTGAAATTCCAGATATGGAACCTGGCGAACGATTTACTTTTGCGGCATTAAACATGTTTGTAAAAGACATTTCGCCTTGGGCTGAGCAAGATTATGACTTGTACGGCTTGCCATATCGTACATCCGAATATGTGATTGGAACTGATTATTACCAGGGCACTTATGATGGAGACCCTAATGCTACCGCCTTACAGCAAAGGTTCGCTTATGAAAAAACAGAAAAAGATGCTTCTCTTTTTACCAGTTCTGAAGGGGGTCAAGCTGTCATAAATTATCTCAATGCACAATTGGATGCAGGTGCTCAACCTGGAGACTTCGTCTTTTTCCGAATTAGTGTAAATGTAGATGATGCACCTACATTTGGTCGAGTCATCTTGTGGAGTGCAGATGTTGCTTCGAAAGCGCCAAGACTGCTCTATGATATTAATTAATAATATAACATACTGAATTTCAATTCAGGTAAATTAGTGAGGTGTTTAAGCCATTCCGATATATCGGAATGGCTTTTTTTTGTGATTTTGAATGCGATTAAATTTTCAGAATAATATCAGCAGTTGTTGAATTTGAATAAAAAAGCTAAAACATTTTGTTTAAATATTTAATCAGAATGCCCATTTTATTTGAAGGGTAAGGAGACAATATTTGTTAAAGTGGAAATTGGACTCTAATGCAAACGGCCAGTAGCATCAGTCAGATTCGTGAATAAATAATTGAACAACCTCGAACCATTCACATCACAATTCCCGCCAACGAGAAAAATTAATGTTTCACAAAAACGAATGATATGACGAAACTACTACGCTTAATTTTGGGAATATCGATGATTATTGGAGCCAACTTCAATAGCATCGCGGGTATTGCTAAACATTCAAAAATTGTCCTTACAGGGACTTCGCAAATCGCAGCTAGCGCCGATGATAATTCGGTGAATAACAATGGATCCATGCAATGGGTAGGCTACGCCACCCATCGCTTAGGTACCAACAAATACACTTGCGCCATCATACCTTTTCAGTTGCCAGTATTGGCAGCAGGAGAGCAGATTGCCTCAGCATCTTTTACAACCTATCTGGTTGGTAAATCAGGAAACCTGTCTGATGAGGTAGATTTATATGCAGTGCCTTATCAAGCATCATCTGCTGTAGTGGGTACTGATTATTTTGGCGGTGCTTATGGCAGTGATGCTGGAGCCACAGCCATACAGCAATCATTTTTCACAACCAGTAGCTCTACAGGGTCTACCTCTACTAATGCCGCAGCTAATACGGCGCTCGCTACATTTCTAAATGCCCAGTATGCCAATGGAGCCACCGGTGGAGAGTATGTTTTTATCCGATTGAACATGGATAGTAATTCAGGCTCGCAATACAATTATTGGGACATCGCTTCGCAAAATGGCACGACCAGTTCGCAGCGACCTTATCTCACCATAGATGTACAATCATCAAGCAATACAGCACCAGTGATGGCGGCGGTTGCTGATCAGTCGACACAAGAAGGAGCGAACAGCAATGTGAATGTATCAGCTACAGATGCTGACGGTGATGCACTAACTTTATCGGCTTCGAACCTGCCTTCATTCGCTACACTCACTGACAACGGTGATGGCTCCGGACAAATTTCTTTTCAACCAGCTATAGGAGACGACGGAACTTATTCGAATATAACTATTACAGCAAACGACGGTACCGACACGGATAGTGAGAGTTTCTCTTTGACTGTGACTACAGCACCATCCAACACTGCCCCAGTATTAGCAGCGATTGGTAATCAAAACCTAAATGAAGGATCTTCTTCGTCAGTAAGCCTTTCGGCCACTGATGCAGATGGTGATGCACTTACGTTTTCAGTTTCCAATCTTCCATCTTTCGCTTCTTTATCGGACAATGGAAATGGAACGGGCGCTATCTCTATATCACCCACTACGGGCGATGCAGGAAGTTATGCGGGAATTGTAGTTTCCGTTTCGGACGGTACTGCCAGTACGCAAGAGACAATCACAATCACTGTGAGTACGCCACCTACTGGAACGGTTTATTATTTAGATCCGGTAAATGGTGACATGGCAAACAATGGAAGTATCAGCAGCCCTTGGTCTTCTCTGGCGGCTGTAGCATACATTCATCCGACGATTGCAGATGGGGCTACATTGTACCTGATGGATGGAGATCATGGGACGCCATATGTGCAGAACTATACCTTCGCCAATGGCATTACGATTACGTCACTATCTGGTCACAATCCAACCGTGACCAGTCTTAGTTTAAACAATTGTACAAACTGGACCTTTGATGGAGTAATGTTTGACGGTACAAATTCAACAATTACCAAGGATGGCTTTTTGGTGACTGGAGATGCAAACTCTCACCACATTACATTCGAAAATTGCACTATTCAGTCGGCCGTTAGTTCATCTACATGGACTAAGACGGATTGGTACAATAATGTAAAAGGTGGTATTGATATGCGTGCGGATTACATCACGGTATCCAACACTACCATTAAGAATATCTACCATGCATTATCCCTTCGTGGAGATCATAGTTCAGCTACGAATAATTTGATCGACAATTTCGCTGGTGACGCAATTAGAGGTTTGGGTAGTTTTTCTACTTATGAATACAATACAGTTAGAGATTGCTATATCGATGATTATGCCATTCAGCACGATGATGGGTTCCAAGCTTATAATTTGGACTCCGATCCTAAGATAGAGGGCGTCACCCTACGATATAATAAGATTCTACTGTTCGAAGATCCTATCACACAATTTGTGATTGACAATAATTTGATCGGTACGCTCATGCAAGGTTTGATCATCACTGATGGTTACGCCGACTCATGGGTGGTAGAAAATAATTTGATTGTCAATCAGCAGGCACATGGGATCTCTCTGTATGGTGCTAGAAACTGCAAAGTGCAAAATAATACCGTCGTGCAGCATCCATATTTCACCGATACCACCGTACCAAGAATTTACTTGGATGATCAGGGGAAAACAGGACAGACGAACTTTAGTAATGTGATCAGAAATAACATCGCCGGCCAGCTTACTGACTGGACCTTCGATGCGACATCTACGGTTCAAAACAATGTGGATATCACAACTAACGTAAATAACTACGGCTCATACTTTGCAGATTATGCCAATCTTGATTTTCATCTGAAAGCAGGTAGTGGTGCTATTGATGCGGGAGTTAACACAGATGTAACTTCCACTGATTTGGATGGTAATGCCAGAGTGGCTGATGGAACCGTAGATGCCGGTGCCTATGAGTACAATAGTGGTACTGGAGGCAATGCACGTCCTGTTTTGGCTGCAGTTGGCAATGCTCAGCTCGATGAGTTGGCAAGTATTACCAAAAACCTCAGCGCCACTGATGCGGACGGAGATGCGATTGTACTTTCGGCTAGCAACCTTCCGTCTTTTGCGACGCTTACAGATAATGGAGATGGTACAGGAAGCATCCAAATCAATCCGCAAACGGGCGATGAAGGAAGTTACAATGTAACTATATCCGCTACTGATGGAACAGACGCTGATACGGAAGACATTACCATTACGGTAAATCCAGAAGGAGGCGCCAATGCAGCGCCGGTTTTGGCTACCATAGCCAACCAAAATGTAGAAGAGGGAAGTTCAGTGGCAGTCAACATTTCTGCTACAGATGCCAATGCAGATGCACTGACTTTTACAGCAACAAATTTACCTGCCTTTGCCAGTCTTACCGACAACGGTGATGGTACCGGATCCATTAGTATCAATCCACAGACGGGTGATGCAAGCACTACCAATGTGACGATTTCAGTTTCGGATGGTACTGATACGGATGATCAAGTCGTGGTCATCAACATTTATGCACCAGGAACCGTCGTTGGTAACACCTATTATATCGATCCAGTAGGAGGTAACAACAGCAATGATGGCAGCCAGGCTAATCCCTGGGCTTCTATTCAGCCTACATCTATTCAGAATGGTGACTTAGTGTATTTACTAGATGGTAATTATGGCGCTGTATATATTGGGAATATGGCCCGAACTGAGGATGTTACTTTTAGAGCACTCTCAGGGCACACCCCAGTATTTTCTAAGCTTACGATAGACAATAGCCAACATTTGGTATTCGATGGCCTTACCATTGATGCGTCTACAGCCAGCTTGGGCAAGGAAGAATTTATGATGACTGGTAATGCCAATACTACGCATATCACTGTGAAGAACTCAACCCTTAAATCAGCCGATGATATTTCTACCTGGACAAAAAACGACTGGTATGCCAACGTGGCCAGTGGAGTAGATTTCAGAGGGGGTAATATTACTTTTGAAAATACGCTGATCACCAATGTGTATCATGCACTCTCCTTGCGTGGAGATTACTCCTACGTGACGAATTGTACGATTGATAATTTCGCCGGAGATGCTATTCGTGGATTGGGAAGTTTCTCTACCTACGAATACAATACCGTGAGAGATTGTTACATCGATGACTATGCCATACAGCATGATGATGGATTTCAGGCATACAAACTGGATGGAGATCTGAAGATCGAAAGTGTGACTTTGAGATACAACAAATTCTTGCTTTTCGAAGATCCTATCACTCAGTTCGTCATCGACAATGAATTGATCGGAACGCTTATGCAGGGAATTATTATTACTGATGGTTATGGTGATGGATGGGTTGTAGAAAACAACTTAGTGATGAATGACCAGACTCATGGAATCACTTTGTATGGTGCTCGAAATTGTAAAATCCAAAATAATACAGTCGTTCAGCATCCACATTTTACTGATACCGATTTGGTACCATGGATATCTTGTCAAGCGCAAAACAAAACGGGCCAGGACAATTTCAGCAATGTGATTAGAAACAACATTGCAGCGAAATATACAACCTGGACTTTCGACGCTACTTCTATCGTGGAAGGCAACATTGATATTGATCAATCTAATTACAACAACTACTTGCCCTATTTCGAAGATTATGTCAATCATGATTTTCATTTGAAGGCAGGAAGTCTGGCCATCGACGCCGGCGTGAACACAGACCTTTCGACGTTAGACCTTGATGGAAACACCAGATTGTTTGGGCCTACGGTTGATGCCGGATGCTTTGAATATTCTGCTTCATCAGATAGCGTAGACCCTGAGTTGGCAGCCACTAATAATACATTCTTGGATGATGTGTTCACCTTCAGTTATACAGAAAGCGTAACACCTGCCACAGCAGAAAATACCGCTAACTATAGCATTAACAATGGCGTGACAGTTCAGAGTGCTACATTAGAAAGTGATAATCGCACAGTGACGTTGGAGGTGTCTACATTGGGTGGAAACCAGATCAATACCTTGACGGTGAGCAACGTACAGGATTATGCTGGTAACATCATCTCTTCTGGAAATACTGGCACATTCAAATTCACTTGCGACACATTATGGGCGAGTGCATTCCAAGATGATCAATGGGGATACAATCCTCCCGCTGGCGCCATGGATGGTGACTTAAATACTAAATGGTCGTCTGATGGTACGGAATGGTTACAGAAAAATTTCTGTAGTCCAGTTACTATTACTTCTGTTGATATCGCTTTTGGATTAGGAGATGAGCGTACGTATGACTTCAGCATAGAACTATCCAGTGATGGCGTGAGTTATTCAGAAGTATTCAATGGGACCAGCAGTGGAACTACTTTGAGCCTTGAAAATTTTGACTTCACAGATACACAAGCTCGATATGTAAAGATCATTGGCGGTGGTAATTCAGCTTCTTCCTGGAATAATTATCAGGAGGTTCAAATTAACACCTCAGGTACTCCACCGACCAACAATGCACCAGTAGTGGCAAGTATTGCTGACCAGAGTGTGGAAGAAGGAAACAGTGTGAATGTGGCGGTCTCAGCCTCGGATGCTGATGGTGACAACCTCACTTTGAGTGCTACTAATTTGCCTTCGTTCGCATCTTTCACAGATAATGGTGATGGAACTGGAACAGTGAGCATCACCACGTCTATTGGTGATGCGGGTACTTATTCAAATCTGACCATAACCGCATATGATGGCCAGGTCAATGGATCAGATACTTTCGAACTGACGGTAACTGCAGCGCAAGCAGGAAACACAGCGCCGGTATTGGCAGCAGTTGGAAACCAAAGCGTAGACGAAGACTCCACACTCAATGTGTCCATCACAGCCACGGATGCCGATGGTGATAACCTCACCATTTCAGCGACAGGGCTACCTACTTTTGCCACACTCACATCCAATGGAAACGGTTCGTCAACCTTGGCGATCAGTCCGACAGATGGAGATGATGGCGTATATTCTAATATCGTGATCAGCGTGACCGATGGAACGGATACAGCGAGCGAAACGATCAGCATTACCGTCAACGAAGTGGTGCAGGGCCAGTCTTTCACTATCTATGCCCATGCTGACGATCAGGAGGTACGAACGAATGGAACTACGCAATGGGTAGGACAATCCACCGCCCGAGTGGGTGGAGCTAGTTCAGCCTACGATGCCGGATTGGTCATTCCGTTCCAATTACCAGCCCTACCGACAGGTCATGAAGTGGCTGACGCATCTTTTGCCATGAATTTGGTTGCCAAAGTCAATTCTCCAGTTGGGAATATGAATGTATCTGGAGTGACGTATCGAAGTGCAAGCAGCGTGCAAGTGGCGGATTACACGGCATCGAGTACCCTGATAGAAACTGGGTTTATTACTAGCAGTACGGCTGCGGGTGTAGTTTCCATTTCAGATGACCAGGAGCTAGCCGACTTCATCAATGACCAATATGATGCTGGTGCGGTCGCAGGCGATTATATATTCTTCAAGGTGCAATCCGATGTAAACGAGGCCAATTATTCTTATTGGAATATGAGTACGGCAGACGATGGTAACAACAGTAAGAAGCCTACGCTAAGTCTTGTTTCTGGGGTAGATAGCGGAGCGAGAACTTCAAACAAGGTGTTATCTGTCAATATAGAAAATGTAAAACTTTCTATATATCCAAACCCGATTCAGCACGGTGAGCTTAATTTGACTTTGCCTTCGAATTTTGATGCTTCGACCGGAATAGTTCGAATTTTTAATAGTTCAGGACAAGAAGTTCGAGTAATACACTTAGGAATTAGAAATTCTATTTCACAGTATCATATTTCGAATTTGGAGGGTCTAAAAACAGGATATTACTTACTGCAGCTTTCGGATACTCAAACTGTTCACAAGTCGAGATTTTTAATAAAATAGCATTGCTTAAAGAGAACTCTCTTTTCGATGCATAAAAGGGGTTCTCTTTTCAAATTCTTTACAGGACAAGGCAGGATAAGTAGGACTGGATATGGGTATAAATTGTAATCACTTAGAATATTATTCTACAACAACAAACAATTGTTCAATCGTTTCGGGGGAAATAATTGAACATGAATATCAAGGGCAGTCTGCTGGGGGAAAGGCAGATTGCTACTTGGTTTTCAATGAGCCAATCCAACTGCAAAATGAAACCTGCTTATTAACCTGGTATGGAATATTACTTCTTAATTATCAATGTTTGATGTTCATTTCGGTCGTACAGGTCAATGCAGGACAGAGACATTTTTAAGTATCCATAGATTAGTATTTGAATAGAATTATTCACAACAACAACAAGCAAATCTTATTGTTTGAAAAGATAATAGGACTAAAAAGGACAGTGGGTTTGGCATAGCCGAACCCACTTCTTAGCTACAAAAAAGTACTTAAATTAACTATTAGTCGAATGAAAAAAATTATACAATTAAAGAGGATAGTGCCTTTGATTTGGATCGCCATAATCGGCTTCGCCTTCCAAGCCACTGCTCAGATCGCAGACGTAACTAGTCAATTGAACACCTGGCAAACCTTTGACTTTGATGAAGGCGTACAGACTGGCGAGTTTACTTTCGAATTTGATATGATTGCTGAAAAAGTGAACATAGATGCTGTAACTGGTTTGACCAATAAAGAAACGGCAACCACTTATTCTGATCTGTCAGTTATCGTACGTTTCAATAGTTCTGGAATGATCGACGCCTATGATGGTGCAGGTTATGCCAGTGAAAATGACTTGCCATATACAGCGGGAACTACATACAGCGTAAGAGTGGAGGTAGATGCTTCCACAATGTCGTATGATGTGTTTGTTACCGAAGATGGCGGTAGCGAAGTTACTATTGCAGACGGTTATACTTTTAGAAATAAAGTAATTAATCTCACTGGTATGGCAGTGGTTAATGGTGATTTTAACGTTGCTGACCCTGGAAATCACGATACAGAAAATATCGTTTTGACCTTTATTTCTTCCAACAGCGATCCCGTTTTTGTAGCCGTTGATGAACAAAATGTAAATGAAGGATCAGAATTAACAGTAACTGTCGAAGCTGTTGATCCTTTAGATGCGGCAATTGCTTTTACAACAAGTGGCTTACCTGACTTCGCTGAGTTTTTGGACAATGCAGACAATACAGGTACTATGACGGTATCACCTGAAGTTGGAGATTTGGGACAATATACAGTTACGGTCACAGCAACTAGCACCACTGGAAGCAATACACAAGATATTGTTATCAATGTAAATGAGTACTCGGAAATTTTTACTATAGAGTCTGAGCCTGAGGATATAGATCTCTTTTATCACGTAGATACAAGAAACCCAGCGGAACTCAACTGGGGTGGAACTGAGATGTTAGTAGGAGGAGGAGTCAATTGGCAAGATGCAGCAGACGTATATGACATGGCTGCAGTTATGCCATTTCAAATCCCAGAAATCCCACAAGGAAGTAATTCCTTCAAAGCTGCTTCTTTTGTTGCAAACATAAATTATGTTGTGACTTGGGCCTATGTTGACTATGATTTGTATGGCCTTGACTATAGAGAAGAATCAACAGTTTTAGGTACTGATTATTATCAAGGTGTTTATGATGGTGATGAAAGCGCAACGGCGATCCAGCAAAAATGGGCGTCAACTTCTGGCGCAACGAGTCAAACACTTGAACCAGGATTAGTAGAAACATCGATAGATGGAAATGATGCTCTAGTAGATTATCTAAATGCACAATTAGAAGCAGGCGCAATGCCAGGTGACTATGTATTCCTGAGAGTTAATGTGAATGTAGCGGACGCTACTACTTATGCTAGAATTGATATTGATAGTCAGGAGTCCGAAAATCCTCCAGTAATGAATGTGACCTTCTACCAGCCATTGATTCTGGATCCTATAGGAGACCATATGATTACACGAGATGAAACGACTACAATTGACTTGAATGCTACTTTTGCCGAAGCAGACGATATGGCTTTCGCAATAGCAAATGCACCAGAATTTGTAGAATTGATTGATAATGGAGATGGAACAGGTCAATTGTCCCTGACTCCGGACGTGGATGATTTAGGAAACCACATAGACATTGAAGTAACGGTTACAGCTGGTGAATACACGTATGAAGAATTAATCACATTGACTGTGACTGAGGCACCTGAGGAAATATATGTGGATGCAGCAGATAACTATACTGTATATGGCGCGGCTTATGATCCAGCCGAAGCTTTTGTGTGGTCTGGAGCTCCTGAGATATTGACAGGGGGAAGCTTAGTAGATACTGATGAGGTAGACGAAACGGCGGTTATGCCATTCGAAATACCTACTATTCCAGAGGGTATGGTGATTGTTGCAGCTCAGTTGGATTTTACAACTAATCAAGTACCTGCTTGGATGGCTCAAAGCAATGATTTGACTGCATTGCCTTACAGAGAAGCACCTACAGTATTAGGCACCGATCACTATCAAGGTGAATATGGAGGAGATCCATCAGCTTATGGAATTCAGGAAAGTATTATTACACCAACTACAGTTGCGGGAGCTCATACCACCAGTGATAGTGCGAATGATGCTATAGTAGCCTATATGAATGAGCAAATTGCTAATGGAGCTGAAGCTGGTGATTTTGTATTTTTCAGATTAAATCCGGATGTGGCAGATGCAGTTAACTATGCGCGAGTAGATATTGACAGCCATGAGTCAAATAGTAATACAGGAGGTGCTAACTTGACAGTTACCTTTATGCCAAATGCTGCGCCCGAATTTGACCCTATTGCAGATCAGACGATTCTCGAAAGAAGAAGCCTTGAGGTAGATGTTACAGCGACAGATGAAGATGGTGAGACATTGGAAATTAGTTTGGTTGATGGTACCCCATCCTTTATTACATTGACTGACAATGGAGATGGCACAGCATTAATTATGATTGACCCTACTGCCGATGATACTGGAGAAATCACTGTTGAAATTGAAGCAACAGATGGATTTCAGGTTACTTCTGAATCATTTACGCTAACAGTAAATGAAAGCAATTTGCCAGTTTTAGAAGCTATAGAAGATCAGTCTTTACGTGAAGGACTTTCTCTATCAGTGACGTTAAACGCAACAGATTCAGATACGAATGACATATTGGTATTGTCTCTCGAAGATGCTCCTTCATTTGTAGTATTGACTGATAATGGTGATGGTACAGGTTCCTTGGCTATCGACCCTGAAGTAGGAGATGAAGATACATATGCTGACATTTCGGTTTCAGTTTCGGATGGTTATGATACTGTTGAAGAATTGTTTACATTAACTATAACCGCGAATGCTGTACCTGTTTTAGCTTCCATAGGAGACCAAACCATGATTGGTGAAAGAACGCTATCCGTAGCAATTTCTGCTACTGATACTGATAGTGAAGATGACTTGACATTTAGTTTGACTAGTGATCACACATTTATTACGTTGGTAGATAATGGCGATGGGACTGGTTCTCTAGAATTTGATGGAGCAGATGTTTCTCCAGATGAATATACGGATATTATGGTAAGTGTTAGTGATTCTTACGAATTTGCATCCGAAACATTCATTCTGACAGTCGTTCAAAACTCTTTACCTTCCTTGACTGCGATAGGAGATCAGACTGTTGATGTGGACGGAACGAAAGAAGTAGCACTTGCTGCCTCAGATGAAGATGCTTCTGATGATCTTGTATTTTCTATATCAGACGCGCCTTCGTTTATTACCTTAACTGATAATGGAGACGGAACTGGTAAATTGACAATGACTCCAGGTAGTGCTGATGCAGGAGAGTATGAGGACATAATTGTGAAAGTAAGTGATGGATTAGGTCAGGCGATCGAAAGAATTACTGTAACAGTAGAAGAAGATGAAGAAGGAGGTGAAGTACTTGCTATTTCTACTTTGCAAAAGGAAATGATATTGTACCCAAACCCTGCATTGAATGGAGTGGTAAATATTCGCATCCCTGCAGAGCTGGATGGAAGTAAATTGAGCCTGTTCGGAATAACAGGAAAATTGATGCAGCAAGTTCAGCTGAGTAATTCAGTATCAAAACAGCCATATCAATTGACTCTAGATAGTTCTATTCCAAAAGGACAATACATAATGATTTTGTCCAACGCTTCATTAACAGTTACGAAGCGATTGATTATTCAACAATAGAGAATCGATTGGAGTAATGACTCCTAAGATTAGTAAATGAACATTTGTAACCCAGACGTAGCATATTGGTGCTTGTCTGGGTTATTTTTTTATTGGTCGAGACCTCTTATTTCATTTTGCTGATTTTTTGTTTTCGAACTGTTCCTACATAGTACCTACCCTATAGTACAGGACAGCCCACGAGTTACAGTAATCTAAATTGTGATTTAATTGGTAAATGGGCGTTAGTGAAATTTAAGGTATCCTTTTTCGCTAATTCAGACAACTGAAAGTTTAGAGGAATTGATCCTTGAAATTATTTAATTTATTTTTAGCAGGTAGCATGAAAAAGAGAGGAATAATGAGGAAAGTTATTGTGGGGTTCATAGGTATAATATTGTCCCAGGTGGTGTACGCACAAACTACAGTAGTTCTCACTGCGCCAGCAGGGGATGGCTTTGTTTCAGACCCTGCCGTCATAGTTTCCAATAACCCTTTTACGGAATTGGATCTAAAGATTGGAAAGAGTGCGGTAGATGGCTCTGCGAATTTAACGAGCGCGATCATTCCATTCGAGCTTCCAGCCATTCCAGATGGAGAAGAAATTACAGATGCTAGTCTCAGTGTTTACGTGTCTTTTGGCCGAGAATGGATAGAGGATAATTGTTATGTGGATTTATATGGGTTGGATTATCAGTCATCTGTTGCTATTTCATCATCAGATCACTATAGCGGTGCTTTTGGTACTGGCAATGGTTCTGACACTGGCATTGAGGATGATTACTTTCAAAAAAATGTTCCTCGAGGAAGCCAGGATACTCCTAGATTCGAAGAGACCTCTGTCTCTGGGAATGCTAACTTGGTCAGCTATATTAAGGCGCAATATACAGCGGGTGCTGAAGCAGGAGATTATGTATTTCTAAGGTTGAGTATTGACCTACCTGAAATGACCAATTCACAATATTTTGGTGTTCATGGTGGAGAGGGAACCAATCCAGCCACGCTGTCCATTACTCACGAACCAGTAGTGAATGTAGCTCCTGTTTTGGCAGCTATAGGCAATCAAAGTGTAGAAACATCAGAAGATTTAACTATTGCTTTATCAGCATCGGATGTTAACGGAGATGCGTTGACGTTCTCAGTCAGCAACAACTTACCACCTTCTGCTGTTTTTTCTGATCATGGTGATAATACAGGATCCATTACTATTACCAATGCAGGATCTATTGCGACTTATTCAGATATTATAGTTACGGTGAGCGATGGCGAATTTTCAGATGATGAGACTTTCGATATCGATATTATTGCTCAGGCACCGAATGTGGCTCCTGTCTTGGCATCAGTCGGCGATCTTGAAATTGATCAATATGGCTATGGTAAATTAGACATCTCCGCAAGCGATGCTGATGATGATGCACTAACATTTAGTGTGTCTGACAATTTACCCTCTTCAGCTGTACTTGTTGATAATGGAGATGGCACGGCGCATATAGAAGTCATCTCGGAGTCTGTAATAGCCGACTATTCTGATATCGTGATTACTGTAAGTGACGGAGAGGACCAGGACACAGAATCTGTGAGTGTTTCTATAGTCTCTAGAGATGCCAACGAGCTGATGAACTTGGATGAGCCCAGTGGAAACCGTTTTACCATTACTGATCAAATCTGGCCTAGCGCCCATGGAGAAGCTGACGTGAGTTATTGGAACGATGATAAGGTGGCTGTGGTCACTATTACTATCGATGATAATATTGAAGCAGATCATAGCTTTTGGTTGGGTTTACAAGAAACTTATGACAACCTGAAATACACCTGGTTTGTCATAGATAATCAAGTGACTAGTTGGGCAAATTATCAAACTCTGCTGGATGCTGGCAACGAAGTAAACGGACATGATGATTGTGATATCAATAGTAGTGTAGACGAAACGGATACGAGTAATGATCAAACATATCGAACGGCTTTAGAAAGTATCAGCGATGATATTAGCACCAATACAACGGGTGAGGCCTTGACCTACGCATATCCTTGTGGCATCGAATATGACCAGCATATAGCCAGAGATATTTATATCGCCATGAGAGGTGTACACGGGGAGATGAATCAAGCAAATACCATAAATTATTTGGCTTTGAATAGCAGAAGTGCTTCCAACGACAACGCTGATATAGATAACATACTGGATGAAACTGGGGCCGTGCAATTGTTTGGCACTTCATACTATCGAGGATGGTATTCGACTCACTATCATTCAGTAACTAGCAATGGAACATTGCAGGCAAACACCGAATCTCACATGAGTTACATCAATGATCATGCGGATGAACTTTGGATTGCTGGATTTAGTGAAGCAGCCTTATACGGTCAGGAAAGAGATTCTCACAATCTGACTGTAGATGAGGTATTGGACTTGTCCGTAAAATTCACTTTGACAGACGATATGAAAGATGAGGTATTTGATTATCCTTTGACTGTTAAAATTAGAGTCAACAATGATTGGGAATCAGCAAGTACGCTACAAAACGGAGTAGCTCGGCAGACGTCATTGATTTCTCATGAAGGAAATAAGTATGTATTGGTCAAAGCCATTCCAGATCAGGGACAAGCAGTAGTTACAGGAAGTACATCGGATAGCGAGAATCATGCACCTGTATTGGCAGCTATTGGCGATCAGACATTGTCACATGTAGAAGAAGCAACAATTACTGTGATGGCAACTGATGAAGATGATGATTTTTTGACTTTTACGGTATCAGAGGAGTTGCCTTCTTTTGCTTCATTGACTGATAATAATGACGGAACAGCAACTTTAGAGATTATCCCAACTTCAAGTAGTGATATTGGGCTTGTAGATAATATTATCATTACGGTTTCTGATGGACAGTTAGAAGATTTAGAGGAGATTAGCATTGAAATTACTGAATTTGCAGGTACAATTCGCTATTGTGATCCTGAAAACGGAAGCAATTCAAATGATGGCAGTGAAGCTAATCCATGGGGATCTTTTGCTACGGCATTGGCTACAGGCAAAGTTATCGAAGATGGCGACTTGATTTATCTAATGGACGGCGATCATGGAAATCCATATATTTCTAGCAAAATCTTCTCAGAAGAAGTAAAAGTGAAGTCCGTCAATGAACACAGTGCAGTTTTTGGTGGATTGGTCATAGCGAATTCTAAATACTGGACTTTCTCTGATATTAAAATTGACGGATCTAGTTCTGGTCTAAGCAAAGAAGGGTTTTTAGTGACGGGTGATGTGAATAGTACTGATTTGATATTCGATAACTGCCTTATTCAGTCGGCTGAAGAATCCTCCACATGGACTAAAGCAGACTGGTATGCTAATGCCAAAGGCGGTATGGATATGAGAGGAGAAAATGTGGTAGTGGAGAATACCACAATTAAAAATACTTATCATGCCATGTCTTTGCGAGGTGATAATTCTAGAGCGACTTCTAATTTGATCGACAATTTTGCTGGTGATGGTGTTAGAGGACTGGGTCAATTCCAAACCTTTGAATACAACACGATTAGAGATTGCTATGTAGAGGACTACGAGACTAATCATGATGATGCATTTCAGACATATATTTTAACAGGAGACCCAAAATCTGAAGGCTTGACCTTAAGATATAATAAAATTCTTCTGTTCGAAGACCCAATCACTCAATTTGTAATTGATAATGACCTCATTGGTGAATCCATGCAAGGCATTATTGTCACAGATGGTTATCCGGATGGATGGGTCGTAGAAAACAACTTATTGGTTACTGATCATTACCATGGCATTTCACTTTATGGTGCAAGGAATTCTAGAATTCAGAACAATACTGTAATCAAGCATCCATATTTCTCTGACGATAAAATTCCTTGGATATTGATCGAGGATAATTCAAAAACTGGCCAGACCAATTTCAATAATATCATTCGAAACAACCTGGCAACGGACATATCATTTGATGAGTTTGATGAGACCTCCACCGTAGAGGGCAACCTTCAAATTGGCTTGAATAGCTCGTCCGATTATAACGACTACTTTGAGGATTACACAGGCTACAATTATTTGACTAAAGCCGAAAGCCCCGCCATCAATGTTGGAGTGAATACTGATCTATCAGATTTGGACTTGGCAGGCAATCAGCGATTGGCTAACGGCACGGCAGATGCAGGTGCTTATGAGTATTATTCTTCTAGCTTGCCAGTCATTGAATCAATTGGAGACGTAACTATGTTAGAAGGGGAAACGGAAACTATCAATATTACGGCTACAGATCCTGATGACAACGTCCTTACTATTTCTGGAAGTAATTTACCAAGTTTTGCGACTTTGACTGACAACGGTGATGGAACGGCCAGCCTGGAGTTGGCACCTCAGGAAGGTTCCAAAGGAAGTTATGATGAAATTAGAATTACCGCCGATAATGGAACCTTGTCAGTTTCGGAATTATTTAACGTAGAGGTCAGTACTGATAATACTGCGCCAATCTTGGTGAGTATAGGTGCTCAAGAAACCGAAGAAGGTGTATCTAAAGAAATTTCACTTTCAGCAACAGATTCAGAAGACGACGATTTAGAATTTGATTTAGAAGATGCCCCCTCTTTTGTTAGCTTATTGGACAACATGGACGGAACAGGTAGTCTAAATATTAGTGCTGAGACAGGAGATGTAGGCACCTATACTTTCTCAGTGCTTGTAAGCGATGGAAGTCTGGAAGATGAAGAAGAGATAACATTAACCGTATCTGAAGCAATTGAAGAAAATACGGCTCCTGTGTTGTCGGCCATTGGTGAGCAAGCTGTTGAAGAAGGGATTACAACAGAAGTTTTTGTTTCATCCACAGATGCAGAAAGTGATGATCTTAGTTTTAGTTTGATTGATGAACCGAGTTTCGTGTCCTTTAGTGAAACAACCAACGGTTCAGGTAAATTGAAAATCAAACCTCAAATTGGGGATGCAGGCAGTTATACCTTCACACTCATGGTGTCGGATGGTTCATTGAGTGACGAAGAGAAGCTAACGCTTACAGTTAACAATCAAGAAGTCCTATTTATTCAGGAAAACATTCAAAATGCATTGACCGTTTATCCAAACCCTACAAAATCAGGTATTTTCTTTGTTAAGGTGAAGGGTCATGAAGTAATTTCTATCCAGCTACGGGATTTATCAGGGCGCCAAATGGGAGGTGAGTTGCAGGTATCACCATCAGGAACGGATGTTTTGAGAGTTCAAACTTCCGTTCCTTTATTGAACCAACCCTACATTCTCACACTTCAAATTGGTCATCAAACAATAAATCAATTGTTGATTGTAAATTGAGCTGTTGACTAAGAAATCATTTTTATGGAGAAAGATAAAAGCAAGGCCTATTGGCATCAAAATATTCGTTACCTCATCATTCTATTAAGTATTTGGTTTATCACCTCTTTTGGATTTGGCATTTTATGGGTAGATGAATTGAATCAATTCAAAATAGGAGGATTTGGTTTAGGTTTTTGGTTTGCTCAGCAGGGCTCGATTTATTCATTTGTGATCATCATTTTTGCCTATGTCTTTCTGATGAATAAGCTCGATAATAAATACTCTAATCAAGAAACCAACAAGGATTAATGGATATTCAAATTTGGACCTACCTGATTGTAGGCGTTTCATTTGCTCTTTATATTGGCATTGCTATTTGGAGTAGGGCAGGTAGTACTGATGAGTTTTATGTAGCTGGGGGGCATGTACACCCCTTGGCCAATGGTATGGCCACTGCTGCAGACTGGATGAGTGCGGCCTCGTTTATCTCAATGGCAGGTCTCATTTCATTTATGGGCTTCGATGGGTCTGTTTACCTTATGGGATGGACTGGAGGCTATGTGTTATTGGCGCTGATGCTTGCACCATATTTAAGAAAATTCGGAAAATTTACAGTGCCTGATTTTATCGGTGACAGATACTATTCAAATTTCGCCAGAACGGTTGGTGTGGTATGTGCACTGATCGTTTCCTTTACCTACGTGGCTGGACAAATGCGGGGCGTAGGCGTCGTTTTTGCTCGATTTTTAGAAGTGCCGATCAATACAGGAGTGATCATCGGTATGGTCATCGTATTTTTCTATGCCGTCTTGGGCGGAATGAAAGGCATTACCTATACCCAAGTCGCACAATATTGCATATTGATATTTGCTTATATGGTACCAGCCATATTCATTTCCATCCAACTCACGGGAGAATGGATTCCTCAGATCGGATTTGGGAGTCAATTGATAGATGGGAGTGGTACGTATTTATTAGATAAACTGGACGGATTGCACAGAGAATTGGGCTTTGCCGAATATACGTCTGGTTCAAAATCTACGCTGGACATATTTGCCATCACCATGGCTCTGATGGTAGGTACAGCAGGTTTGCCGCACGTAATCGTTCGGTTTTTTACCGTGCCTAGTATGAAAGATGCTCGTATTTCTGCAGGATATGCACTGATATTGATTGCGATACTTTATACCACAGCGCCAGCCATCGCCGCCTTCGCCAGAACGAATTTGATAGAGACGGTATCAGATTCTAAATATGACACCATGCCTGAGTGGTTTTCCAATTGGGAGGAGACGGGCCTCATCTCATTCGAAGACAAAAATCAGAACGGAACCATTCAATATGTGGCCGACCCAGCAAAGAATGAACTTAATATAGACAGAGACATTATTGTGCTGGCCAATCCTGAAATCGCTCGGCTCCCCAACTGGGTAATTGCTTTGGTAGCGGCTGGTGGCCTGGCTGCAGCGCTTTCTACTGCTGCAGGATTGCTGCTTGTAATATCTACTAGTGTGTCCCATGATTTGATCAAAAAGCAGATCAAACCTGACATTTCCGATAAGGGTGAACTGATGTGGGCAAGAATAGCCGCTGGAGCTGCAGTCATTGTAGCGGGCTATTTTGGTATCAATCCGCCGGGCTTTGTTGCGGCCACCGTCGCCCTGGCATTTGGACTCGCTGCTGCTTCATTTTTTCCGGCCATTGTGCTGGGTATTTTCGACAAGCGAATGAACAAAGAAGGGGCTGTGGCTGGTATGGTGATCGGTACGTTGCTCATGCTGTTCTATATGGTCAAGTACAAATTACAAGGATTTGGCGGAGGAGGTGAGGAAGATTGGTGGTTTGGCATCTCTCCAGAAGGATTCGGTACGGTGGCCATGTGTATCAATTTTATTGTTTCCCTTGTTATATCCAGATTCTATGCTGCACCACCAGAGGAAGTGCAAAACATGATCGAGAGAATCAGAGAGCCTGGAGAGTAAATGTTATGAAATCAGTTGGTCTAATCATTTTTGTTTTCGCACTAGCCTTGGTTGGTTGCGATAGTAGGCAAAAAGTGTCTATATCCCCAGCCGAAGAAGTGATCACCTACTCCGGAAGAATAGACCACTCAGCCATGGACAAGGTCGACTTGTATTGGCCGGGATCTTCGGTGAGAGTGGACTTTGAGGGGGACTCACTATTTGCATGGCTGCACGATGAAAAAGGAGCGAATTACTTCAATATAATAATCGATAATGATAGTGTTCGTACGCTTCGATTGGATAGCGTATCTCGCAGATATCTTTTGGCTGCAGGTTTGCCGGCTGGCACACACAGCGTTGAATTATTTAAGCGCACAGAGTGGGACAAAGGGAAAACTACTTTTCAGGGATTTGAACTATCGGGAAGCCAGATAGCGGTGAGCAAATCCCAACCTCGAAGCAGGAAAATGGAATTTTATGGCAACTCCATTACGGCTGGGTATGGTGTAGACGACACCAGCGGCCAAGACAGACCCGACAGTATCTATACCAATCACTATGCGAGCTATGCCTCGCTTGTCGCGAGACATTTTGAGGCAGATTTCCATTCAATTTGTAAGAGCGGAATCGGTATTATGATTAGCTGGTTTCCGATGATCATGCCGGAGATGTACGATCGGCTGATCCCCGAGGATACTGCAAGTCGGTGGGACTTTGCTCAATACAAACCAGAAGTGGTGGTAGTGAATCTCATGCAAAACGACTCCTGGCTGATAGAGCGACCGGAGTACGAGCAATTCAAAGCTCGGTTTGGTAAAAGTAAACCTACTGACGAAGAAATTGCATTAGCCTATCGGACGTTTATTCAAAGCATCAGAGAGAAATACCCAATGGCGCAAATCGTCTGTTTGTTAGGGAATATGGACATCACACAAGAGGGTTCGTCTTGGCCTGAGTATGTGAAGCAAGCGATAACGGGCTTAGAAGACAACCAGATTTATAGTCATGTAGTTCCATATAAAAAGACAGCAGGTCACCCCAATAGAGCAGAGCAAATGGCTTTGGCCAAGAGCTTGATTTCATTTATAGAAGAAAATATCAAATGGTAAGAATCACAATGCAGACAAAGACGTTTATCGGTTTGATGATGCTTTGCCTTATAGGCATATCATTTCAAGTCAGCGCTCAAGAATCACACAGATGGCCAGAAGGCAAAAAAGCCGCTGTGGTGCTGACCTACGACGATGCCATAGATTGTCATTTGGATATCGTAGTGCCTGCGCTCGATGAACATGGATTTAAAGGGACTTTCTATCTGACAGGGAGTTCGCAGTCTGTAGCCAACCGCTCGGATGAGTGGCGCGCTATCGCTACCAATGACCATGAATTGGCCAACCATACGTTGTTTCATCCCTGTCGAAAGGTGATTCCCGGTGAGCGAAATTTCGAATGGATTAGACCAGAATACGACTTGGATGGCTATAGCTTTCCACAGCTGATGAACGAATTGAATACGGCCAATGCCTTGCTGCGCGCATTGGATGGAAAGACCGAAAGGACTTTTGCTTATACCTGTGTGGATCACACCATACAAGGAGTGGATTTTTCGGATAGCATCCAGCACATATTTGTAGCGGCGAGAGGGCTCAGTCCGGTACCTGAGACGCTAAAGGAAGTAGATCCCTATCTGATGCCGAGCACAAGTTGCTCCAATCTAACGGGTGAACAAATGATCGCCGAAGTGAAAAAGGCTGCCGCCAACGGTACAGTGATTACGTTCTTGTTTCACAGTGTAGGTGGTGGATATCTCAATACCTCTGCTGAGGCACATCAAGAATTGTTGGAGTACTTAAAACAAAATGAGGATGAGCTTTGGGTCGACACTTTTTTGAATGTGACGGGGCATATCAAAAGCGAGCAGGAGAGATTAGGTTGGTGAGCCGTAGGTCAATTGTACCGCACCTGTTGCGGTATCCAGCTCGCGCGGAATTTACCTATCTCGCGCGGAAGTTACTTCCACTCCATCTGCCAAGGTGCGGAACTAAGTTCTACACCAGAGGTTTGGTAGTCGATTTACTTACTCTTCTTTTTCAGAAGGCTGCGTGTAGATGCTTATGTTGTCAACTTTTATAAAGCTATCATTTTGAGGCGCCCAGTCTGGAGTGGCTCCACCATGAAAAGTAGAAAAGTAGAAGGAGTCGATCTGCCCGAGGTTTCCCTCTCTTAAACTGAATTTTTCCTTCTGTCCCACCTTCTGGCCATCAAACCAAACCTCTATCAAAGCGTCTTTGTTTCCTGGTGTATTGAGTCTGATGTGTTGGGTGAGGGTGTGCCACTGACCAGTTTCAAATTTGGCATCCAAATAGACGCCTTCGCCATACTTTTCTTTCATGTCTTTGTAGTACAAATAGACGATAGGTACTTGTTCACCCGTCCACATGTATCGAGCACTCCAGCCTTCGCCTCGCTCCGGATGCTTGCCTCCTGTATAAGCCGCGCCACCACTGGTCAATCCAGGTAGTTTGCCTCCCTTTGCAAAATCAAATCCATCTTCAAAATAAACATCATAGCTTAAGTAATACTCAGCGGCTGGTGGTAAGGGAGTTACAAACTGAACACCGCCTTGCTCTGGTCCGACAGCTCCTTTGGGATAGCTGACTTGCAGTACTTGGCCTTTCGTTTTGTCTTCAATGATTGTTCCTCTTTCTTTAGTAATTGACCATTTGATTGAATCAAAATCTTGCTGAATGGCAGTTGCATCATAATTGCCCAGTGGGCTGTTCTCAAAGTCTACTGCCAATATGGCTTTTTCCTGACTGATGCCCGAGCAGGACAGTAGTGTGCCTGTCAGGAGGCAAAATAGGTGACGGATATTATATGATGAGCTGAGCATGTTTCGATTTATTTTCATGGCTAGTGGGTGATGGTATTGGCTAGTCCGATCATGAGAATGGAAACCATGACGATCGTTAGACCGAGGGCCAAAACCCACATCGTTTTGCGCGAAGCCCCTACCCATTCTTTGTATAGGATGCCCCACAGATTGCTAAAGAAAATAATGAACGCCATGTGTATCGACCAGCTAGCAAACTCCAAGTTTTCACCTAAAAAGGTCGTGCCCATTCCATAAAAGAAAAACTGCAAATACCAGGTGAGTCCACCGAGCGCGGCCCACAGATAGTTTTTGGAAAGTGGTGTATTGGCATTGTTGTAATCACCGGCTGTTTGGTTCTTACGATTCAGATAGAGGCAGTAGATGCCATTGGTGGTCATGCCACCCCAAAGGATCCATACCAACACCGCATTGTTTTTGAAAAGGTCGCTGGCTCCTTTGGAAAAGGCAAGATCTGCGATGGGCGACCCAGCTTCTAGTCCGAAGGCAAAGCAAGCACTAAGTAGACCAGAGAGCGTGGCGACTATCAATCCTTTGGAGAGATTGAATTCGTCGTCGGTAACTGACTTAGTTTCTTTTTCTTTTTGTGCGCCAGCATAGCCTACTACGGCAATGCCGATCAAACAAATCAGAATACCCGAAAGGGTAATGATACCTGAATTCGTTTGCAGTAATTCAGTGAAAGTGCCTTTGAAAATAGGCGGGATCAAAGTGCCGAATGCAGTACAAAGCCCCAGCGCGATGGTCATGCCTAGTGATACACCCAGATAGCGCATAGAGAGTCCAAAAGTCAACCCCCCAATGCCCCAGAGCAACCCAAAAAAATAGGTCCATCCTCTGACAGAGGCGTCTGCCGTTGTCAAGACTTGCCAAAGGTCAGGAATGGTAAACCAAGCGGTAACTAGTGGTACCACTAGCCAGGCCGATAGTCCCAAAATGAACCAGGAGCTTTCCCAACTCCACGATTTGACTTGCTTGAAAGGGATATAAAAACTACCTGCCCCGAAACCTCCGATGGCATGAAATATAACTCCTAAAATTGCTCCCATATGCGGCTGTGTTTTTAATGCTGTTTAATACAAATAGTCCTTTTGAATTAATGCCAGTTGATCTTCATCTTTGGAATTTTTTCGGATCAAATCCTGAAATATATAGTAAGAAAGCCAAAAGCCATTGTGATATTGCTCTCGAGTGCTCCTTGGCTGTTTGTAATGATTGTACCATTCTGTATTTAGTGATTCTTTTTCAGCTAATGCTATCATTTTTTTGGCGTGGCTCATTTGGTTGGCAGCGACCTTGGCGAAGAGTGCCGTATAGTCTTCATAATCCATGGTGGCAGTTTCGATAACTTTTGTACTATCTGATATTCCGAGGCTAATCAGCGAAATGGATTGCTCATATGCTTGGTCACCATTCATGTCAAAACTCATTTCGTCGAAGAAGCCATTGTTGTCCGTATCTCGATATCTCACAGTTGCGAACTGAGTAGGTTCAAATTGATCCGTATCTTCGGGCTGGATGTTTGGGCCGCGCCATCCTTGCCATCCCTGATAGCTCAGCGTATTTTGGTCGATTCGCCAGTAGCCAGTTTCGGCCCCTAGTAAATGTATTTTTCCATCCATAGGAGAAATGTACAGTTTGCCCTTGCCGGAAAAATCCAGATCCCATTCGCCTCTGTCCCCAGCTGCATCGGCTTGAGGATTGTGATCCAGTCCACCTTGGCCTGAACCAATAACAAAAGGGTTCTTTGGCTCATAAAATTCTACTCTCTCCCAACGGTGACAATCATCGTCTTCGTCGAATACGAGCCAGCATGCATTCCATTCTCCTCTGGAAAATGTCATGTCGTAGGCCTTGTCGTGATCAACATATACTAAGCCATTTAGATGTCTCCATCTAGGATCAGCGAAGTACTTGTCAGATTTCTTAGCAATGTTGTGTGCTTTGATGGGTTGGGTCTGATCAGAATAGTCAAAGCCATTGCCACTAAATTTCAAACTCATGTCAAAATCCAATTCATTGCCGGCGCTATTGTCATTGTCCAGGTCAAATGCCATTTGAACCAAAGATGCCTTTTGGCTGAAAGCCCAGGTCACGAGGTCCTCTGATTGGTCGATGGCTGTTGGCTCATCGACCACACGTATGGCCATTTCTGTGAGTCCGTCATTGTCTTGGTCGTAAAACAAGAATGGGTTTTCCCAATTGAAACTCAAATCGTCAATATTCCAGGAAGAGATGTGCACTTTGAGCATAGTGCTTTGTCCGTGGTAGTCGGCGAAGAAATTAGCTCTACCACTATGGTCCCAGCCTTCGTACCGAAAGGTGTCCCAATTCATATAGCCAAATATGCCGTCTTTGTCATTGTCCACAAACCACATGTAATGCGATTTCCACTTGCCAGTATAGTCTTTTTTGTCATTCTCTATAATGACTTGATAGTCGGCCTTTCCGTCGCCGTCTTCATCTATATAGTCGACAATCAGGTCACCCTCATCACCATACTTGCCATCGTTGTTCAAGTCGACCAAAAGACAGTCATTGTCCAGATCCCCTTCTAGGTCACCTATCTGCATGTCGTCATCATCGTCGAGCCAGAGCGCACGCATGCCATTGGGTAATTCTACTTTGATGCCCTGAGGGCTTTTTCCTTTTTTTAGATAAGTAACCTTATCAGAGTCAGGGAGTGGTAATCTGAAGGGTGTTAGCGTTTCTTCGAGTTGCGGATTTCTGATGGTCGAATGCTGCACTTGGCCACAGACTGGCAGACAAGGTAGGAGCCCCATCAGACCCAGCATTTTCCACTTTCTAATCTTTCTTATGAAGGGTTTGTTTATCATTCGGGCCATCCTTCAGGTTTTTGATACTCGTAGTTATAGAAGGCTGGCTCGTCTACTGATCCGATTTGGATGTATCTCAGACTTGCCTGCTTCATTCGTTTGCTGGCGGGGTCATCTATCTCTGTTTTCACTAGGTATCCCCCAGCTTTTTCTGGTAAGGCCATGGTCACTGGCACCAATGTTTGCCAAAATGGTTGTACAAATACTTTTTGTTCTCCTTCGGTTATCACAGTGCCCTTGTCATCCAGCAGTTGGTAGCCAACAGTCCCCGATTTGGCTACAGCCGTGTCATTGACTACCATGATGTTGAAATTGAATGTACTTCCTGCTTTTTGAATAGTAGGTGACTTCACATATCTAGCATCTTCTATGTCCAAGAATGCCGCAAATGGCCGAGTCGCATGATATTGTGATAGCAAGGCTTGAGAAGGAATCAAGTCTTTGATATCATGGATAAACCAGTCGCCGGTGTGACCATTGTTGTTGGTCAGGTAAGCAAAGGACGCTACGCCATCGGCTTCTCTAGTGGAGCGGATCATTTCAGTTTCGATCGCCTGCAGGTACGCTTGAAACGCCCAACGTTCTTCGGCAGTAGCTTCTTTGCCTACATAATATTCATAAACATCTCTATTGCTTTCGTAAAGTTGACTGCCGTCTGGCTCGTAGTATTCGTAATCTACTTTGTAGGGTGTACGATCATTTTCAGTGAAATTTCCGTAGGTTCTTACACCAGATGTCAAGCCGTCTCGGTTTTGCCACAACCATGCAAACTCGTTGACGATCACTGGCGCATTGGCCAGTTTCATTTGCTCTAGACCGGCTACTTTGTCATTGAGTTTTCCAAAACGAAAGGCATCTCGCGTTCGCTCAATGAAGTCATCTCCTACCCACCAGCCATGCGCTAGCGGATACCAGTGATACTCAAAGACATCGAGTCTGCTGCCAGCCTCGGCTTTCATAAAGCCCAAATCCCAAAGGCGGGTTGGGTCGATCAGTCGGAGCTGTGGGATCAGTTCTCGTCCGATGTATTCTTGCTTTTGCTCGTTGAGGGCATCCCAGATCACCACGCTGGGATGGTTGCCATCTTGCCAGATCCAGTCCGCATACTCTATGGCATACTGCTCTGGTCTGCCTCTGAGGTTCCACATGTTGTACTCGTTCTGTATCAAAATACCGTGCTTATCTGCCAGGTCATACCAAAACTCAGGCAACAACCCGATGCTGACACGGAAGAAATTCCAGCCCATCGCTTTGGGTATTTCGATCATCATTTTTTCTACCCATTGCTTATCCCAAGGCAGATTTCCTCTGTCTCGGTCTTCAAAAAACCTATTGAGCGTAAGCGTAGAGCCGAAGAGTGCGATTTCTTCGCCATTGAGCTCAAATGATTTTTCTACAGATTTGAAATCTCTCATGCCAAAGGTGACGGCTTGTGAGTCGGAAGGGCCAATCCAAGATTGGTCGTTGGCAGGTTTGAGGTTTTCTGAATTGCCAAAGTCATCGAAGAATTTTCGATCCGCGGAAACTTCCACTACCGCCTCGTATAGAAAGGGGTCTGCCGGTGACCAAGGATTGATTTTTTGATTGAAATCAAATACCAACTCTTTTTCTTGTTGTTCTATCTGGCATTGGATCTTGTCGTTGATTGTTTTAATCTCTGTCACGATCTGACCACTTTCTTTCTCACGAATGTGTGCTTTCAGCGTGTATTCAATGGCACTGTATTCTGTGTTTCTCTCCAATACCTTGGCGTAGTTTTCGAGTAGAACTTTGACGGTAGCCTGCCTACCAGCGAGGTCTGGAAGTGCCAGCGCTCGGTGCACCCTGATAGGTCCTCCAAAAGTGATTTTTATGTCATCCCAGATGCCAGGAATGTCGGTGTATTTTTCTCTGTCGAAACCAGTGGCTGCAGCTTTTGGCATCCAAGCCCGCTCTCCGAGTCTGAGTAGAAGTGTATTGGTTTTGCCATAGATGAGGTGATCGCTCAGATCCACATCGATGGGTGTGTTATTTTGCATGTAGGTGCCCAGGTCGATGTCATTTAAGATGACTTGGGTATTGAATCTACTCTTGAGCGCTGTAAGAATGGCTATTTTGTTCTTCTTCGATTTTGGTACTTTAAATGTGAATTGGTACCAGTTGTACCGTGGCTTGTGCGTGCCTGAGAAATAGGCCTTGTACTGGTCGATCTTTGGCTCTGCCAGATCGATAAGACCCGGCACAGGGATGGTCCGAGTGAAGGCACTTGGAGGAAAGGCCGTTTCAGTCTGCTCAAATGGCACCTTGCCATTCAACGAGATCACGTTCGTGACTTGCGCAGACAGTACTTGGGTAGAAATGATTATTGCAATTGATAGTATTAACTTCTTCATATCCTCTTTCACAAATTCTATAGATTATTTACTCCTGATTTTAATGTTATGGTCTGGTCGCCCCACTCGAAATCTCCAGTGATGCCAGCAGGCAACGTGATGGTTCCTTTTACTTTACCTTTTTTGTTTTTTGAAAAGCTTACCGCTAATGTTCC
This sequence comes from Reichenbachiella sp., assembly GCF_039941815.1. GTDB lineage: Bacteria > Bacteroidota > Bacteroidia > Cytophagales > Cyclobacteriaceae > Reichenbachiella. The sequence continues at coordinate 92,899 of NZ_JBDVDW010000076.1, read as the reverse complement.
ATTGGGATGAGGAAACGCAGCCTCAATTTTGGTTAGGTGACCGAAGCTTGGTGCTATGCGTACCTTTTGAAATCCGGGTGCTGTCGATTGAATGCCGGCTACCGTGTGGATGAAATCGAAACAAGGGCTGGCACTCCAGCCATGGCATTCTGATCTTGGGTCAACATCTGTTTCTCCAAATGTAGTCATGCCTCTGTCTAGCATGTCCTTCCAGGGTTGGAGGCTTTCGGTATATAGGTCAGCTGCTTGGGCTTTTTGCATGGCGCGAGTCAGATAAAATCTGAAATAGATCGTGCTCTGAATCAAATCCTTTTCGGCCAATAGCCGCTCAAGAAGGGCGGGCTGATCAGTGGCCGCCACAGCATCCGTCAAGATGGCGAATATATTTGTGTGCTGAGAAAACACATCCTTTTCTGGGCGCTCAGCGATTAGTTTTCTCTCTTCGTCATAGCAATTTTGCATGGTAGCATTTATCATGGCTGACGCTTGGTCTCCATACATTTTCGCTTGTGCTTCCAGGCCTAATTCGTTAAAAATGGCCGCTGATTTCTGAAGTGCTAATACGTATTGCAAACTCACATTGGCAGAGTGCCCATCATCAGCACCTACTGGGATGCCGTTTTGGAAGCCGGCGCTCCAGTCTGTAAAGTTCCACCATTCAAGGTTGGCAAGCATGCCGGTTCTGTCCACCTTATTTTCGAACCAACCCAAAACGCTTTTGATGCCTGGCAAGAATTGACGGACAAACTCAGGGTCATTTCTGTAGCTCATGTAGTCGTGTATCATCCCGATCCATAGGAGGGAGTAAGTAGGAATCACTTGATTGATATAGGAAGGGTAACGGCTCTGTGTGAGTCCGTTGGGCATGCGAGAGTCATCAAACTGCCGTATGGCTTTGCGCATCAAGCGGTCGTCGCCCGATACAAAGATGGATACCAACGATTCTATTCGGGTGTCTCCGATGTACTGCAGTTGCTCATAGTACGGGTCTTCAAATTGATCCGTGGATGAATTTTTTAGCGTAAGCCAGGCCGCATCCCAAATGGCGTTGAGTGCTGGGTCGTCAGATTTGAAGGTCGCCTTTTCTTCGAAAGGATACGTCACGTAGATGTTGTGATAGTCTTCGATGACGAGCGGTTCGTCGCCGGTAGTGATATCTAGAGACACGTATCTAAAGGTACGCATGGCTTGTGGCTGAAAAATGCGTTTTTCTCCTCCATCGGCTTGGAAAATGTCGTAGTATCCTCTGATTTCTTGATTCTCCAAACTGTTTCTTGGGCCCTTTTTCCAACCGCCATGTGCGCTAAACTCATGAGAAGATTTGTAGAATAAAGCTTCGGCATAGGTGACCTTGATGGTGGTATTTTTCCCTTGGCTTACCGTGAGTTTTGGATAGCCTATGGTGTGGTTTTCATGATCCAGCAATATCGTGGCAGTAGAATTGGCCGGGACGGTGATAGGAGATTGGCCAGTCACAAACGATGAAGGTATGGTGACGCCATCCGTCTGAGCTACTTTTTTAAATCTAGTTTCTGTCTGAGTCAAAAACGGTATTTGTCTTGGGACTAAGTACCATGTACTTCCAAACAAAAACCCTCTACCTACGGCAAATTCTACCATCGCCAATCTGGGCTTCTCCCACTGGCTATCATCGAAGGCAGGTTCTTGCCACCCCCATGGATATAAGCGACCATCTACCTGATCTCCTGGGCCAGCAGCATAGTAGCCGCCTACAGAATCACTCACGAACGGTATGGTCTGATAAGCAGCGTTCTTTGTTACTTTCCACTCACTGTCTTTGGCTGTGTCGATTAATATTGGATTGCTTTTGTCTCCTTGCAATATGAAGGCGGTTTGGAAAGTCTGCTGCTTTGCATGTCTAAATTCTCCGAAATTGATCACTTCAACTGCGATGGAGTTATTGCCCTTTTGCAAGTAGTCAGCCAAATCATAGGTTTCATAGCGCCAGTGAGAGATATCTCCAATGGCGGGTCCTCGGCCTACAAATGTCCCATTTACATATAGTTGGTATCTGTTGTCTGCGGAAAGGTGAACCACAAATGACTCAGGATTCTCTTCTAAATTGAAAGATCTTCGAAAATTGAATACGCCATACCCCATAGTAGAGGCTGTCGGGTGCGTGATCCATTGGGCATTCCATGCGTGCTTCAGCATGTTGAAGTCTTTGCCTTGATGGTTGATGGCTACCTGTGATTCTTGCCCATGTAGGTAAGAAGAGAACAACAGAAAGAAAACGGCACAAAAGGCATGCTTTAATTTCAATGATTTTGTCTTGATCGTGTTATTTTTTGTTATCATAAATATTTTCTAATTCGCTCAAAGCGCGGTCCAATTCTGACAATGAAAGGTCCAGTTTGGTTTGCCACTTTTGATTGTCTACATTTTTGAAATTCTTCTTGGTTAGAAAACGAGTAATTCCAATAATATTGGCAATCGGTTTTCGAACCTCATGCGAAAGGAATTTTAGTATAATTTCCTGCTTTGATTTTTTGTCATATTTTGCACCTTTCATTGGTGTTAAGTTTTGGTTAATTCGTGGTTTGGTATAGATGGCTTACTCAGTAATTGAATGGTATAATACAATCTTGTTTAGCATGTTTTTTCATCATACAGTCATTTGATTTCGCCGGTCATGTGAGGGTGATTTTCCAGTTTTTTGTTTGTACAATTTGGAAAAATAGAAAACTGAATTAATCCCAACTCTGTTAGCCACTTCCCCGATTTCCATATCTGTGTTGTGTAATAACCTACGTGCGAGACCGATTCTCTCAGCGATCAAAAATTGATTCAATGAAGTGCCTGTAGCTTTTTTGAAAGTAAGTCTGAATTGGCTGTAACTCAGATTAAACCGCTCACTCATTTTTTTATAGTCAATCTGATTTGTAATATTTTGTCTTATATAATCTATACTAGATTGCACAATATATTCGTGCCTATTGGTATTGATTTTGACTCTGTCTTCTATGGTAAAGTGGCTGATGAGCTGGATGAGAGATCCAAAAAGTACTTTTTCCATCAGTTTGGTGGGAGTTCCAACGAGCCTTAAAACATGATTGAATAGCGCTATTATATCCGTTTGGTAGCCCATCGCTTTGATATGGGTGATATTGTTTGGAAACAGATCCTTAAGGACATAGCTTTCTATGTACTCACCTTTGAATCCCAACCAATATTCTTCCCATCCGAGATTTTTGTGTGGTTTGTACCTATGCCACTCCTCCTTATTTATAATAATTGCATCACCAGGTTTGACCTCTGTTTGACCAGTTTCAGATTCAAATATCCCGCCACCTGTTGGAATGTAGATAATATAGTAATCAGGTAAAGTTCGCCCTTCTTCCCAAGAAAATAAATGAGAATCAGGGTGTGCTTTTACTGGGTATTCAGCGTTGCGATTAATTTGTTCATAGCCACAGGTAATTAGCTTTATGCCCCAGTTTTCATTATCACCAGAAAAGTACTTCCAATAGTTTTCCATTTTCAAGTATAACCAATTAAGGTTACATGTTTATACAAAATGACTGTATAGGCCCATTAAAGGGATGCTCTGGACATAAAATGAAAATCATTTTTTATCATTCCTGAAACTTGGCCTAATATCATGTCTGCAGCTACCTGTCCCATCTTAGCAAAATCTGCGGTCATTACCGAAATACCTTCCGCAAGGACTTCTTTGAGAGCAGTATCATTATATGACAATATTCCAGTGTCTTGTGCCAACTTCATTTTTGATAGTTGAATATTTTTTATAATAGTCACCAAGTCGGTTTCTTCAAGAACAATAAATGCAGATTTATTGTAATTCTTTTGATCAATGCTTGTAGCGTCTTGGTAGATCTCATATTTGAATTTATTGAATCCACAAAACCTTTTGAAGCCGGCTAATATATCATCAGGATAAGTTTGGGCTTTATTCTCTGGAAAGATTAAAATCAATTTTTCATACTTGCGAAGTAGTGTACTTGCTTCTTCTAATGCATTGTAAATATCTTCTTTGAAATCATAGTATGTGCCTCCTTTGCAATTAGCGAGTTGATCCAGTTTTGTGTCAAGCAAAATGAGTTTCTCAGAATTGATTTTGTGCAAAAGTTCATTCAGTTCTACTTGATCATTACTCTCGAAGCCTGGCATAATCACATAGTAATGATAGCCATCTACCCCACCTTTAATTATTTTTTTGAATAGAGAATAATCACAATAGTCTACCGTAGCTTGATCACTTAATTTGTGAATCATCTCATTGTAAATTGTTTTTTTCTCTGCGCTGAAGTCGGGGACGAGCAATAAGATTTTTATTTCAGTAGAAGCACTGTCAAGGATGTAATAACCTTTTCTCTTTATTGATTGTATGATTTGCTCTTTGCATAAGTATCGATAAGCTTTTTCAACTGTATCTCTTGATAGATAATAATCGAAACTTAGTTGATTGATAGAAGGCAATTTATCTCCAGAATTCAACTTTCCCACTTTGATACTCCAAAGAATGCTGTCGATAATTTGTTTGTACTTAGGTATGTTGGAATCATCACAAATGTCTAATTGAATAAAATCGTGTTTCATGACAGTTCACTTTAAAGTTGAAAATTTATTTAGTCACCAATACTTTTTTCGGGGCTATGAAAACCCTTCAATTCTAGTGTTTGCGGTTTAGCAGTTTATTGTCTGCCTTTTCCCACATTACAAACATTGCCAATTTTAAAAGCATTCGGAATAGTCAAAATGATTAATAATTTATACAAAATGATTATTTGATAGTTTTAAAACAACACAATGAAAGACGGGTATTCACAGCAAAAAAACCTTTACAATAGGCCTGAATTGCTTTTTTGACTTCAGTTTCATTATCAGAAACATTCTTATCATATTTTGAATGAAGAGATCAATTATTAGCTGAATGGAATCGTATTTACCAGTTATTATGGTGGAAGTACACAAGAGCAGTATAGGGCAGGACAGCATAAAATTAACAATTGATGAAATTCACAAAATGAAGCTGAGTTAATGTTCAATCAGCTAATCAAATCGAATGGAATTAAGACGATTATAAAATATATGTTCGAATTAAAAGGCAAGAGGGTATTGATCACGGGAGGATCCAGAGGCATTGGATTGAGCTATGCAGAGGCGTTGGCCAAACAAGGCTGTACCATTGTGTTTAGTCATTATAAGGACTCTGAAAGGGCGATATTTGAATGTGATCGATTGTCTACTGAATCAAATTCTAGCCTACACCAGATAGAATCTGACATTGCAGATCCATTGCAGACAGAAAAAATGGTCGAAAAAGCGATAGAGATTCTCGGAGGGATAGACATCATGATAAGCAATGGAGGAATCTGCAAGTTTACAAATTTCATGGATATAACTGGAGATAATTGGAATAGACATATGGACGTGAATCTGAATGGTCCTTTTAGAGCAACGCAGCTTGCTGCCAAGCAAATGATTAAACAAGGTATTGGGGGAAGAATAATTTTTACTACTAGTGTTGGCGCCTATAGGTCAAATGCCAAGCAAACACATTATTGCGTATCAAAGGCAGGTCTAAATCTACTCTCAATGGGAATGGCTATAGAACTTGGAGAACACGAGATTACAGTCAATAGTATAGCACCAGGTTGGATTCATACTGACATCAATGACGAAGAATCGCGAGATGAAAAATCCGTAAAACCATGGATTGAATCTAAGCTTTCTATTAGTCGGCTAGGTAAACGCAAGGACTTAGAATCAGCGGTTTTGTTCCTAGCTAGTAAAGAAGCTGAGTACACTACTGGATCTACAATTTTTGTAGATGGTGGTTGGAATGCACAATTATGATAAACAACTATAAAATAACAGCCCTTAAGATGGGGGAGGCTAATGTTCCTGCCGCAGAAGTTTATTGGATGACCAAATTATATGGTTGGGAGATGCTCACTTTTTGGTCTTTTTTGATCGAAAGTGAGGATCGTAAAGTATTACTAAATACGGGCTTTCCTAAAGATTATTCGGATCTAGACGCATTATGGACCAATTGGGCCTATGAGGCTATGAATGAACATGGGCATCAGCCAATAATAAACGAAGAAAATTGGATAGTGAATGCACTCGAACATCATCAAGTCAAACCTGAAGAAATCGACGACGTGATTATTACGCCAATTACCTCATATGCAACGGGAGGCTTGGATCAATTTCCGAATGCTAACATTTGGGTATCTCATAAGGGTTGGATGGACTTCCATGCTCCGGATCCAGAAATACCACAATTACCGAGAAATATTCTATTTCCCGATCATGTCATTAGTTATTTGGTAAAACAAGAGGCTGCTTCAAGAATCAAGCTGTTACCAGATAAGGAAACCGAGTTTTTGCCAGGTATCTCTTCATGGTTTTGTGGAGGGCATCATCGCTCGTCCATGTTATTCAAAGTACAGACCAAAGATGGTTTGGTGGGATTGACAGATGCAATATTTAAGTATAGAAATTTTGAAGATAAAATTCCATTGGGGTTGAGCGAGTCAATAGAAGAACACTATAGGCTTTTCGCAAAGATGGAAAGGGAAGTAGATATGATCTTGCCCTTATATGATGGTGACATACAGAAGAAGCACCCAAATTTAACAGTAGGTGCATAAAAATTAGAAGAAGGAAGGAAATGGAATTTAATAATAAGGTGGCGCTGATTACGGGCGTTGCGAGTGGATTTGGAAAAGCTACAGCCATGCAATTGGCATCACAAGGATGCGTAATTGTTGGAGTAGAGCGAAATGAAGGAAAATTGAAAGCAGTATTGTCTGATTTGCCTACTATTGGCGGAGAACATCATGCGATCGTTCAAGATTTACGTGACGCACAAGGAGCAAAGAATGTAGCAGCCAAAGCTAAAAAATTGGCCGGAAGGATAGATATAGTAATAAACTCTGCGGGTGTTTGTCATTTCAATAAACTGAACGAAATCACGATTGAAGAATGGGATGAAGTGTTCGAGATTGATGTTCGGGCATTGTTTCAAGTAGCTGTAGGCGCTGCCGAACTGATGGATCACGGAGGAACAATTATCAACCTTGGTTCTAATGCGGGAAGAAAGGGCAGAGCAGTGTCAGCACACTACGCAGCCGCTAAAGCTGGTGTAAGCAATTTTTCAGAATCCATGGCATTGGCGTATGGAGCTAAAGGAATAAGGGTGAATACGGTAAGTCCAGGCCCAATCATGACATCCATGTGGGATGATCTTTATCCCGAGTTAGCCCCTATTACTGGTAAAAATTCAAAAGAATTGGCGGATGTTTGGGCAGCTCAGACACCTCTTGGTAGGTTAGGAAAAGCGGAAGATGTGTCTAATTTGATTGTATTTCTAGCTTCCGAAAAAGGGAGTTTTATCACAGGTCAAGACATCAATGTTTGTGGCGGCTTCATGCTCAATAGCTAATTAATTCAAAAACAGATACCTATGAAATTATCAAAATCAGATATCATCAATCGAGACCTTAGACAAGACCCACCTTCAGAAGTAGGGAAAGCAACTTTAACATTGGCTTATGAGGCCATGCAAAAAGGAGATCTCGAGGAAGCAAAGCGAATTACAGAATATGCTCGTCTAGAATGGGAAGTAGTCCACGATATGTTTACTAATTGGGCATGGTCTTTTTTTACCTATATCGCAGACAATTTTGGTGAAGATGAGGTGGAAAAGGCATTTAGAGGAATCTTAGGAAGTTATTACAAAGCTCGATATGATAAAGTAATGGCACAAGATGTGGAAACTCAGTTGCAATTGACAATCGAAGGATTGCGTGGACATTTGATGGGTCCTGATCGTCAGGGAGAGATTGAAGTAGTTGAGGATAAAGAGAAATATACTCTTGTTCTGGATTCTTGTGGTAGCGGAGGAGTAGCCCGTCAGCGAGTAGATCGTGGTGAAGTAGACAACCCAGAAGTTTATGGCAATTCCAAAAAAGAACATCCTTGGACCTGGGGCAAAAAGAATGTAAGCTACTACTGTGGACATTGCACAATGGTAAACGAGATTCTTTCTATCGAAAACTATGGACATCCCATGCGTGTCACGGAGCATAATGATGATTCTGAAGCACCATGCAAATGGCTGGTATATAAGGACCCAAAGAAAATACCAGCTGAATATTATGAACGAGTAGGTAAGGAAGCACCAGCTCATGCTCCTCGACTCAAGGATAAAGAATAATGAGTAATCAAGGAAATAATCATTGGTCTACGCCGATTGGAGCGCCTTTGGCCGCTCCTTTCCCATTTTCGTTTCGCGACGTGGAGGTACTCACACTCTCGTACAAAACAGATCGAAAGGCTGCTGAAAAGTTTTTACCTGAGCCACTAAAACTGAGAAGCGATTGGGTGCTCATTCATATATACAATATGAATGACACGGACTATCTTGGGCAGTATCAGGAATGTAATGTTATGCTAGATGCTGAGCTACCTGGTAAAGCGGTTGGTGGCTATTCACCGTTCCTGTTTTTGAATAGCGATGGTGGTATTTCTCAAGGCAGAGAAGTACATGGTCAACCCAAAAAGTGGGGTAACCCCAAAGTAGATTTCAACGGAGACTTGATCATTGGTTCGCTGGAGCGAAATGGTATTGAGGTAGTAAACGGCAATATGGCTTACAAGCAAAACCGAGGTTCTATCCAACAATTCAAAGAGATGACGTTCGACTTTTCAGTCAATCTCAATTACAAAGTTATTAACCATATAAATGGAGAAACTGCAATTAGGCAAATCACTTCACGAAATTTGGAAAATGTGGAAATTGCTGAAAGCTGGATAGATCCATGTTCCGTGGCGCTTAGACCCAATATGCAGGCACCAATCTATAAGCTACCAGTAATTGAAGAAGGCAATGCCTGCTTTTGGAAAGGTGAATTCACTTTGGTTGAAGGTGAAATAGTGCACGATTATTTGAAATAAATAGGATCAGCAATTGAGGAAATTCAACTGAATTAGGTTAACAAAAGCAAAATTTTAGAAACAATGAAAATAGTGATTACGGATTGGAATTTTCCGAATATAGATGTTGAAAGAAATATCATAGAAACTGCTGGTCATACAGTAGTGGATGCACAGTGTAAGACTGAAGATCATGTCATAGATCTTGTCAAAGATGCAGATATTGTCATTGCTCAGTGGGCACCCGTAAAGGCCGCAGCTATTGCTGCCATGACTCAATGTAAAGGTATCGTAAGGTATGGTATTGGATTGGACAATATCGATTTAGAGGCTGCCAAGAGTAAGGGAATTCCTGTTGCTAACGTGCCAGACTACTGCCTCAACGAAGTGGCCGATCACACTGTAGCACTAATGCTTGCAGCACAAAGACAGATTATATCCACTTGGGACAGAATAAACAAAGGCACGTGGGTGATTACTTCTCCACAGACCTTGCCACCTCTTCGTCAATCGACTTTGGCCTTGATAGGATTAGGAAGAATTTCTCAGCGAGTGGCCAGCCGAGCACAGGCCTTTGGTATGTCTGTTATTGCCTATGATCCAGGCCTGAGCCCAGAGCAGTTTGCCGAATTGAATGTAGAGCCCGTCGCACTAGAAGAAATTTGGGAAAGGGCCGATATAGTGAGTTTGCACTGCCCGTTGATACCGCCCACGCATCATATCATTAACAAAGAGGTTTTAGCCAAAATGAAACCTACCAGTATTGTTGTCAATACTAGTCGAGGAGGACTTGTAAATACAAATGATATGATTGACGCTTTGAATAATGGAGTTATTGCTAGCGCAGCATTAGACGTGGTAGAAGAAGAGCCGTTATCAAAAGATCATCCGTTACTGAAAGCTAAAAATATGATAGTCACCAGCCATACAGCATGGCATAGCGGTAGCAGCATCACAGAATTGCAAACATTGGCTGCGGAGAAAGCAGTGGATTTATTAACCAGAATTAAGGAAGTAGTATGAAATTGATAAGATTTGGAGCTGAAGGTAATGAGAAGCCAGGGGTACAGCTGAGTGACGGTACTAGACTTGATGTCAGTAGATTGGTAAACGAATATGATGAAGCATTTTTTGCTGGCGATACTTTGGCCGACTTGGCGTCTAAGATTGCAACAAAAGCGGATACGTTGCCTAAGGTGGACGAATCTGTTCGACTAGGGGCACCTCTAGCTCGTCCATCTAAGATCGTATGTGTAGGGTTGAACTATGCTAAACATGCCGCTGAGAGCGGAATGGAAATCCCTGCCGAACCGGTATTGTTTTTCAAAGCGACATCAGCCATTGTAGGTCCAAACGACGATATTATTATTCCAAAAGGAAGCGAAAAGACCGATTGGGAAGTAGAGTTAGCCATAGTTATTGGCAAAAAGGCTAGCTATGTAGATAAAGAAAATGCTATGAATCATATCGCGGGGTATGTATTGCATAATGATGTGAGTGAAAGAGCATTTCAATTGGAGAGAAGTGGTCAATGGGTAAAGGGAAAAAGTGCTGATACATTTGCTCCGATAGGTCCATTTATTGCTACTCGAGAAGAAATCTCAGATCCAGGAAATTTGAGACTTTGGCTCAAGGTAAACGGTGAGATACAGCAGGATAGTGATACATCAGATTTGATTTTTGATGTGCCTCATTTGATTAGTTATATCAGTCAGTATATGACTTTATTACCTGGAGATATTATTTCTACAGGCACACCATTCGGTGTAGGTATGGGTCTCAATCCACCAACATACCTCAAAGATGGCGATGTAGTTGAATTAGGTATCGATGGCTTGGGTACTTCGACTCAAAAAGTGAAGTCTTACAAAAAATAGTATTTGAGGAGTTCAGGTGGTTACTGCCCGTTTCGGCCAGAGCGAATCAATTCTTGGTGTAATATTCTCAAGGCGTCCTAAGGTTTAATAGTCTAATCTGGTGATGCCTTGAGATGTTTTTTTACGATTAAACAACAAAAATGAGATACACTCCCCTACATAAGGAAACTTATATCAACAACAGAACTCAGTTTATAAAAAGTTTATCTACTGATTCAGTGGCGGTTTTCAATTCTAATGACATTATGCCTACTAACGCAGATGGTGTGATGCCCTTTCGTCAAAACAATGACTTACTGCATTTGACAGGTATAGATCAAGAAGAAACTATACTAGTCTTAAGACCAAATTTTCCCGACCCGACCCAACGAGAGGTTTTGTTTATTAGAGAAACGAACGAGTTAATCGCTGTTTGGGAAGGCCACAAATTTAATAAGGAAGAAGCTCAAGAGCTGTCGGGAATTCAAAATATTCAGTGGGTGTCTGATTTTGAGAAGGTCTTTAATGAATTGGCAGTAGCCTCGCAAAAGATATATCTAAATTCCAACGAACATACACGTGCTATGTTGGACGTTGAGACTAGAGATGACAGATTCTCTAGATGGTGTCATCGGAAGTATCCGAATCATGAGTTTAGAAGATCAGCTCCCATTATGCATCAGATTCGTTCGGTCAAATCAAATGAGGAAATTGAGATGATCCAAAGAGCTTGCGATATCACCAATGATGGTTTTAGACGTATACTAAAGTTTGTAAAGCCAGGGGTTACTGAATACGAAATTGAAGCAGAATTTGTGCATGAATTTATTAAACAAAAATCTCGCGGATTTGCCTATATACCAATCATAGCTAGTGGTGGGGATTCATGTATTCTTCACTATATAGAAAACAAAAAGCAGTGTTTGGATGGGGATATTTTATTGATGGACGTGGCGGCTGAATATGGTAATTACAATGCTGATATGACGAGAAGTATTCCAGTCAATGGACGATTTTCGAAAAGACAAAAAGATGTGTATGAGGCAGTACTCCGCGTGAAGAATGAAGCCACCAATATGCTTAGACCTGGTGTTGTCTTGTCGGAATACAATGGGGAAGTCGGGTTGGTGATGGAGAAAGAATTGATTGATTTGGGGTTGATTGACCAAACGGATATAAAAAATCAAAATCCAGAACAGCCAGCTTACAGAAAGTATTTTACACATAATACTTCGCACTTTTTAGGTTTGGATGTTCATGACGTGGGTAGTTTTTACAAGCCAGTCAGATCAGGAACAGTTGTCACGGTAGAGCCGGGAATCTATATTCCAGAGGAAAATATTGGAATCAGGTTGGAAGACAATATCGTGATTCAAGAAGATGGAAATTTAAATTTGATGAAAGACATTCCGTTGGAACACGAAGAAATAGAAACACTAATGAACGAGTAAAAATTAATTTGTGATTAAAACATGAAATTGACATACAATTCTAATTATCCCGCAATTGAAGATTTAAGAGACAAAGCGAAAAAGAAGATTCCAAAATTCGCCTTTGAATATCTGGATGGTGGCTGCAACGAGGATGTCAATTTGGATAAAAACACTAGAGAAATTCGTGACGTAGAATTGATTCCACAATACTTAAGTAAGCATTATCGGTCTGATATGAGTACTGAATTGTTTGGCCATGTCTATGATGCCCCATTTGGCATTGCACCTGTGGGATTGCAAGGACTCTTGTGGCCCAAAGCACCTGAAATATTGGCGAAAGCTGCACATGAACACAATGTGCCTTTTATTCTAAGCACGGTCACTACTATGGATATCGAACGAGCGAGTGAACTCACCGAAGGAAAGGCCTGGTTCCAACTCTATCATCCAGCAGAGGATCGTATGCGTGATGATGTGATCCATCGGGCTGCCGCTGCTGAATGTCCGGTACTGGTCTTACTTGCCGATGTTCCGACATTTGGTTTCAGACCACGAGACATCCGCAATGGGTTGGCCATGCCTCCCCGTATGACATTTAACAACATGGTTCAGATCATGTCCCGGCCAGAGTGGGCACTCCGCACCTTATTCCACGGACAGCCCGAATTCAAAACGCTAAAACCGTACATGCCCAAAGGGCTGGACATGAAGCAGCTCGGTCACTATATGAACCAAACATTTTCAGGCAGGTTGAATGAAGAAAAAATAGCACCTATTCGAGATATGTGGAAAGGAAAGATTGTGTTGAAGGGTGTCGCCAGTGAAGAAGATGCAGAAAAGGCGATTAAATTAGGACTAGATGGTATTATCGTGTCCAATCATGGTGGCAGACAGTTGGATGCTGGGCAATCTGCTATTAACCCTTTAAAAACTATTGCTGAATCTTATAAGGATAAAATCAAAGTTATGATGGATAGTGGGGTGAGATCAGGACCAGACATTGCTAGAACCTTGGCGAGCGGAGCAGACTTTGCTTTTCTTGGGCGTACTTTTATGTACAGTGTTGCAGCGCTTGGTGCTCAGGGTGGTGATCATGCAATAGCATTGCTCAAAACGCAGTTGCAACAAGTCATGGAACAAATTTGCTGTGAAGAAGTGAGCGACTTCTCAAGCTTTCTTGCAAATTCAAAGAAACCTAATTGATTGGCAATAGGGAAGTTCAAATGATAGAAGAGTTTCTAAGGATGAGTGAAGAATCTAGCAATTTGGTTTCTTGCACTACATCCGGATTTTCAATTTGATGTAGTAAAGTTTGAGTAGCTATTTTACCCATTTCCAATGGATTTTGGTTTACAGATGACAAAGAAGGGCTAGTGTAAGCGCCTAATGGTTCATTACTAAACCCTACAATAGCAATGTCATGTGGGATTTTAACACCGGATTCTTGTAGTTCTTGCATACAGGATATCGCTGCAAGGTCATTGGCAGAAAAGATGGCGTCAGGTATTTCCTTAAGCTCAAGTATCTGACGCGCCAATATTTTCCCGTCTGCTGGTTTAAGAGAACTTTTGTAAATCAAAGTAGGGTCTTCTGTTATATTATGTTTGTGGAGTGCTTCTTTATATCCTTTGAGACGATCTTGATAAATACTGACATTTTCTGAACCAGTAAAGTGAACAATGCGCTTTCGACCACTTAATATGAGATGTTCTGTGGCTTCAAAAGCTCTTGCAAAATCATCGATAAGAATATTGTTAGCTGGTATGGCTTCGCACTTTCTATCAAAGAAAACAATTGGTGTTTTTTGAGTTTCTATTTTTTCTAAGTGCTCATATTGGTTTGTCTCCATAGAAATAGACATAATTATGCCGTCTACCTGACTTGAAAGAAGTGTATCTGTTAATTGTTTTTCTCTTTCTAATTGATCTAAAGACTGACAGATGATCACTCGATAATCATTTTCAAACGCAACTTCTTCTATCCCAGCAATCACAGTGGAAAGGAAATAGCGAGAGATATGAGGTACGATCACACCAATAGTTCGGGTTTTTTGACTTCGGAGATTGGAGGCGAGTGTATTTCTAAAATAGCCCAATTCTTTGGCTTTTGCCTGAATCAAGTCACGTGTTTTTTTGGTGACTCTAGGGTTATTGGCCAATGCTCTTGAAATTGTAGAGCTGTCCTTTTTTAATATGCGAGCCAGGTCGTGAATGGTGACTTTTTTCTTCATAGGCGCAATTTATTCACTTTTTCGATACCAAAATACAATCGATTGTATTTTTATGTTTAGTTTTGTTTTGGAACAAAGGATTATAAACTATGAGCGCAAAATATGAAGTAAGATATGCTGCTTCACCAGAGGCAGTCAAACAATATGACACGACTGCATTACGAAAAGAATTTTTGATAGAGGATTTGATGACTCCCGACGAAGTGGTGTTGGTTTACTCTCATTATGATAGATACATCACTGGGTCAGTGGTACCGGTAAAGGGCGACTTAGCACTCGAGGCCATAGACCCGCTCAAAGCAGAGCATTTCTTGGACAGAAGAGAGTTAGGTGTAATTAACGTAGGCGGTGAAGGGAGTGTCACTGTGGATGGTACTGTGTACGAGTTGTCCTACAAAGACGCACTATATGTAGCCAAGGATAGCAAATTAGTTGTTTTTTCAAGTAAGGATGCTAGTAAGCCAGCGAAATTCTATTTGAATTCAGCGCTGGCACACAAAGCATTCACAACCAAAAAAATCACGAAAGATCAGGCCAATAAAATTGAGTTGGGATCACTAGAAACAGCTAATCACCGTGTAGTTAATCAAATGATCGTTTCCAGCGTAGTGGAAACTTGCCAGCTTCAAATGGGCATGACAGAACTAAAAACAGGAAGCGTGTGGAATACCTTGCCTTCGCATGTTCACGACAGAAGAATGGAAGTCTATTTCTACATCGAGGTACCAGAAGGTCAGTCTGTATGTCACTTTATGGGTCAGACTGATGAAACCAGACACATCTGGATGCAAAATGAACAAGCAGTGATTTCTCCGCCGTGGTCGATTCATTCAGGATCAGGTACTTCAAATTATACATTCGTATGGGGCATGTCTGGTGAAAATCTGGACTATGGCGACATGGATGTTTGTCCAATTCAAGAACTTAGATAATAATTAGATGTCATTAGAATTATTTAACCTCAAAGGAAAAGTAGCACTAGTAACAGGTGCTACACATGGACTGGGCATGGCGATGGCTATGGGATTAGGCAAAGCTGGGGCCACCGTGGTAATCAACGGCAATTCTTCTCAGGAGAAGATCAACAATGCACTAAAAGAATACGCAGCCGTAGGCGTTAATGCCAAGGGCTACAAATTCGATGTGACCAACGAAGTTGACGTAAAGGCAAATGTCGCTAAGATAGAAGCGGAAGTAGGAGTTATCGATATTTTGGTAAATAATGCCGGTATCATCAAACGTGTGCCGCTAGAAGAAATGGAGGTAGCGGAATTCGAACAAGTGATTAAAGTTGACCTTGTCAGTCCATTCATTGTTTCTAAATCGGTAGTCAAAGGTATGATTGCCAGAAAATCTGGTAAAATCATCAACATTTGTTCTATGATGAGTGAATTAGGTAGAAATACCGTAGGTGCCTACGCTGCAGCTAAAGGTGGCTTAAAGATGCTAACGCAAAATATGGCGACAGAATGGGCCAAGCACAATATCCAGACTAATGGTATTGGTCCAGGCTATTTTGCTACGAGTCAGACTGCACCCATCAGAGTAGACGGTCACCCGTTCAACGATTTTATCGTGGGCAGGACTCCGGCTGGCAAATGGGGCGATCCTGCTGACCTTGAAGGAGCAGCCATATTCTTGTCCTCACAAGCAAGTGATTTTGTCAATGGTCAGGTGATCTATGTAGATGGAGGAATACTTGCTACTATCGGTAAGCCGGCAAACGAAGATTGATAGTAAGGATTCATAATTCATATTATGAATCCTTTTTTATTATCTATAGGGTAAATACCCCGAGGCTTGCCTCGTGAGTAAAAATCATAAGTTTGAAAACGAAAGATCCTTTGAATGCCTCGCGGGCTTGCCCCGAGGATTATTTACTAGACCTTATTCAGAAAAAATGAACAAAATACATTTACTTTTTTTATTAGCCATAGTTGGTATATCATGTGTTCCTACGGACCAGCCAGTTTCATTTGTTGTATCGAATGCGCTGTCATTTGAAAGAAACCAGGAAGTCATTCAAGTACCTATTGAATTGATTGTTTTGAAGAAAGGTCAGCAACTGGAAAATTTTGGAATAGCAGATGAAATGGGCAATTTATTGTCAATTCAATATGTGGACAATAATCAAGATGAGATTTCAGATGGCATCTTATTTCAACCAACTGTACCTGCCAATGGTCAGTCGAAGTTTTTTTTGAAAGAATTAGGAGCGGAGGAAGAAATCCCGACTAGTATGGAAGTTTGTTATTCGAGATTTGTACCGGAGCGTACTGACGACTATTCCTGGGAGAATGATAAGGTTGCTTTTCGAATGTTTGGACCAACAGCTCAACAAATGAAAGAGGAAGGAGCCCCTGGAGGAACACTGACAAGCGGAATTGATTGTTGGCTGAAGAAAGTAGAGTATCCAATTATTAACAAGTGGTATAAAAAGTATGAATCTGACCCCAATGCGTATCATGTGGATTCGGGTGAAGGCTTGGATAATTTTCACGTCGGTATTAGCAGGGGTTGTGGTGGAATAGCTGTAAAACAAAATGATGAATTTTATACTTCCAAAAACTTCACTTCTTTCAAGACGCTATCGAAAGGTCCTCTAAAAACTGCTTTTGAATTGAATTATTCACCTTGGAGTGCTGGTGATTCTACAATTATTGAAACCACGAAAAAAATAAATTTA
This sequence comes from Reichenbachiella sp., assembly GCF_039941815.1. Classification (GTDB taxonomy): domain Bacteria; phylum Bacteroidota; class Bacteroidia; order Cytophagales; family Cyclobacteriaceae; genus Reichenbachiella. The sequence continues at coordinate 75,766 of NZ_JBDVDW010000076.1, read as the reverse complement.
GACAAGAGTAGCCAGTTGAGTCGAATCGAAGTGAACGTCAAAGGCGCTAAAAATATTTGGGCTGGACTAACCTTGCATGAAAACGATGGGCAGGTAACAGTAGATTCTTTGGGAGCATGGGTGAGCTACTATCAACCACATGGAGATAGTTATTTGGCTACAGCTCTATTGGCAGCACCAGGTTTCTTTTCAGGAAGTGAAGTTGTATTGTCAGAGGAAAAAGACCTAAGTCATGCGTATCTAAATTTAGCCGTCAATGAAGGAAAAGCTGTTTACTATGCCGGTTTTTATTGGCAAGAAAGTGGGCAATTTGAAGACAACGAGGCTTGGGAGTTATACCTTACTCAGTTTTCAGCCCAACTTGCAGATCCTTTGGTTTTGAGTCAAATTAATTAATTCACCAGTGCCTTTATAAAATTATTGAGTGATCTCTAAATAGAAGATCACTCGAACATACCTGGCAGCCATAGGCTCAGCTTTGGCACATAAGTTACGAGTATCAGCACTACTATCATTGCAATAAATAAAGGAATAAGTGGTTTGATTACTTTGTCTAACGAAATACCAGCTACACCAATTCCTACAAATAATACTGACCCCACTGGTGGTGTACACAATCCAATGCACAGATTCATCACCATGATGATACCAAAATGAACAGGATCAATACCGATGGCAGTGACTACTGGAAGGAAGATTGGAGTGAAAATTAACACTGCAGGTGTCATATCCATAAAAATCCCAACAGCTAATAACAATAAGTTGATGAGTAGTAATATCACCCAAGGATTGTTTGAAATACTTAGCAAACCGGCAGTGACTGCTTGTGGAATGTCGGCATAAGCCATCACCCAAGACATACTCATAGAACAAGCAATTAAAAGTGCAACTACTGCTGTGGTGCCCACACTGCTAATAGCGATTTGCCGAATTTTCTCTACGGTTAGTTCTCGGTAAATCAGAGACAAAATGAAAGTATAAAGCACAGCAATGCCAGAAGCTTCCGTCGCAGTGAATATTCCTACTACAATCCCTCCAATGACAACCACCAACATCATCAAACTTGGGAAAGCCTGAACGAATGTTGTGAATACTTGGCCAAAGCTTGATTTTTCTCCTCTGGGGTAATTTTTTATTTTGGCGTAGATATAGGCTACAAACATGAGCGCCAATCCCATGAGAAGACCAGGAACATAACCGGCCAAAAAGAGAGCAGCAATTGACACGCCACCACTGGCTAAAGAGTATACAATCAAAATGTTGGATGGAGGTATCACCAAGCCAGTTGTAGACGATGCTATATTTACGGCTGCGCTGTATGATTTCTCATAGCCTTCTTTTTCCATACGAGGTCCCAAAGTACCACCTATAGCAGACACAGCTGCCATCGCAGAACCGGATATTGCCCCAAAAAGCATCGCACCTATGATATTGACATAGGCCAAACCGCCTGGAAACGAACCCACTAATGCTTTTGCGAAAGCGATCAAACGATGCGCAATACCCCCTTGATTCATTATTTGTCCAGCCAATATAAAAAACGGAATGGCCAGCAAAGAGAAACTGTCTAACCCAGTTGCCATTCGTTGGGCGATAGTGGTGAAAGCAGGCATGGTGTCTATATTGATCAGTATAGTGACCAGTGAGGCTAGACCCACACTATAGGCTACAGGTACTCCAATAGCTAACAGCGTAATGAAACCCAGTACAAGTACGATTACTTCAATATTTTCCATTAGTTCTTTTTGAGTAGATGGATAAAGTCAGATAAGGAATAATAGGCGATGAGCAAACCGCTCAATGGCAAAGAGAGGTAGACATAACCTAAAGGCAGTTGCATGGCAGATGAGGTCTGCCCCAATTCAAACGAAATCAGCACTAATCGAGTACCGCCTACGGTCAATACCAAAATGGAGAATACCGTGATAATTACTTGAATGGTCAGTTTTTGGAATCGTTTTTGTTTTTCACTCAATGCTCTTTCGAGCAATTCGATAGCCACATGCATGCCTTTGCCGGAAGCGTAAGCTGCGCCTAAGAGTCCTACCCAGATCAGCAAGTATCTGGAGAGTTCGTCCGTGAATGCACTGGGGTCATTAAGTAAATACCGAGAGGCTACTTGCCAAAGTACATTTAAGACCATAAGTCCGAGTAATAGACTCAAGACATATTCTAAGGTTTGATCTATTTTATTTCTCATTTGTTTCATTTTGAATGGATTCGATCAATTGATAGAGGGCAGGGTCAGTTTTAAATTCGTCATATAGGGTGGCGACTTTTTCCTGAAACGGTTTTTTGTTCGGGTAATATACGGTTACACCAGCCTTTCGAACCGCAGTTAGGCTTTCTTGAACGGACTTCGCCCAGACGCTTTTCTGAAACTCTACAGATCGGTCGGCAGCTACTTGTAACCATTTTTTTTCTTGTTCATTGAGCTGGTCCCAAAGGTGTGTGCTTACTATGAGTACATCAGGTAAAGTTGTATGTTCATCTATAGATAAGAATTTGCAAATCTCGTACTGTTTGGAAGTATAAAATACAGGAGGATTGTTTTCCGCAGCGTCCACAACTCCCTGCTGAAGAGCTGTATATAATTCACCAGCCGAAACTGGCGTAGGTGAGCCGCCTAATGCATTCACCATATTGAAGGCCGATTGACTATTCATTACTCTGATCTTCAATCCTTCTAGATCCTTGGGAGATGCTATTGGTTTGTTTTTTGAATAAAAACTTCGACTTCCTGCATCGTAGAAGCACAAGCCTCGTAGGCGGTATTGACTGCCTTTGGAGAGTAAACTTTTCCCAATTACTCCTTGAAGAATGCTCCACCTGTGTGTAGAGTCTCTAAACAAATAAGGTAGTGTTAGCGCTTTAAATTCTGGAACAAAATTTTCTAAAGTTCCAGCTGACACTTTAGTCATGTCTAGGCTACCTATCTGGAGCAGTTCCATGAGATCACGTTCCTGGCCTAACTGGCCATTCGCATATATGTCGATCGACATTTTGCCTTGAGAAATTTCGTTGAGTGTTCTAGCCATTTCTGCCATTCCCAAATGAACGGGGTGTTCTTTGTTGAGTCCATGAGCGAGCTTGAGCGTGCGCTGATTGTTTGAAAATTGACAGCTCATCACAATAGAAAGAACACAAATTGAAAATAGTTTTGTAAACTGGTGCCTGATAGTCATACTCTAATGTTCATTACATTGTGTAAAATACAATCGATTGTATTATAATGCCACTTTTTAAATGAATATATTAAACACCTGTGTAGATTCGTTATTTTGATTAAACCTGAATCAATATTTTAGCAGAAAAGTAATGATTTTTAATTAGGTTCCAGCAAGTCGAAAATTACAATATTTTCAAATTCTGTTCCTGTTGGAGAGGGCCTAGTTCGTCTTGGTACGAGCAGAATAGAATACTCAGTTTATAACTATGTAAAAAGACAATTTGATATTTCATTAACAGAAAATGAAACAAGAACAGTAATTAATTCATATGGCTCTCAAGATGATGCCATAGCGATCCAACACAAAGAAATTCCGGTTGAGGGTCTTATCAACAACTATTTGTCTATTTTCAAGTATGAACTGTGGTCATGTCTGGACAAACTTCAAGCTGAGAATACTAGCCAATGGAATGTATTTTACTGGAGGCGGATCTAATTATTCTTCACTTTGTGAACAAATCTCAAAAGAAGCCAATTTGAATTATGAGCTTAGTCAAACACCGTTTCATGACAATATCAATGGTCTAAAAAGTATAATAGATAATCCCGAGCAATTCAAAATGTACTTGATGCAGTAGACATCTTTACATTTGACGAATTATTCAAAACCACAAGGAGGAAAATAGCTGGGAAATCCTAAATCGATCTCCGTTTATTTTTTGACTTTCAACTTCTCTTTTCTCTCTTTTGGACTCAATGATTTAAGATCTTCAGATTGTTCTGAGATTACAATTGTATTTTGCTCTCTTTGTAGTTCCCGGTGTTTCTTTTTCGCAATAAGTTGCCAATCACTTTTTTTTACCTTGACTTTCTTGTTCTTGAAACCGTTACCGTTGTGGTTATTTCTCATCTCTGATTTATTCATAGCCTCTGTTTTAAAGCAAAAAAATTGAGCCGAATGTTGATTATATTCTTTTAAATATAGGCATTTAGTCTTTATGATTTTGGGACTGATCATTATGGCAGTGTAATTTTTTTTAAAAAATTAAGTTAGGTCAAGCACAGCTTTTCGGTTAAACAACCTGTTTTCTTGTTGACTCACATAGCCCATTTGATTTGTTAGCATGCGTGTATTTTCAATTTGAAATTCAGGTTGATTAAAGTGGTTGTGACCATAGATCCATGCATCGATTTTATGTCGAACTAGCATTGGTGTTAGATCGCTGTGGAAGGCATCATCCAATGTTGATACAAATGGATAGTCGCAATAAGACTCGGGGAAGGGCACGTGATGTGATACAACCACGGTGTGATCACAGTCCGTTTCTTCTACGAGCTGACTATTCAGGAAATTCAGACTTTTTAAATGGCATTGGTTATGATCTGCCACGGTAAACCGTTTGCCTTCATACGTGCATTGATGAAAGTCATTCAGTCCTTGCTCTATTCCCAATGGATTTTTGTTCACGTTGGTCCAAAGAGTAGAAAACAGAAATCTAATATTTTCTATTTCCACCTCAATGTTGTTCAAGTATTGAACATTATCTCTTAATGAGATAGAGAAGTCAGAAACTGCATTTTTGATATCATAAGAGTTGTTATAAAACTCATGATTGCCAGGTACGATGTAAGTTTCTTTCCAATGATCTGAACAGTAGTCGAAAAAAGTAAATTTGAAATGATCTTCTGTCAAATAACAGATGTCACCAGCCAATATCAATATGTCTCCAACAGGTCTCAATCTTTTGGAATTTATGGCTGCACGTTGTTCTGGGAATTCCAGATGCAGATCTGATGCGTATTGGATTTTCATATTTTTACCATTCTTCAAATGGAATTTGGTTTGATACAAGTTAGATAGCAACTTTTCTTTCAGAAACAATTAATTCATAAGGCAACCAATGTTGAACATATCAAACCGTAAAGGCCCAGATTTGTCTACAGGGAAGTAGGCGAAAGAGCGTAGACTTCTCATTATTCTTCCCATGAGATCACGTAAGTTGATGCCTGGGTTCAAGCTATACTGAGATATTTTTCACATTGAATGGCTAAGATTTTCATTGGATTCTGTTTCAGAATTAATTTTTCCGGGATGATTTTCATTGTATTTCGCTTATGATCAAGTCCATCTACTGGTGAAATTCTTTCCGAATTCAACTACTTTTGGAAGATTTTTATGTTTCTCAATCTTCTAATTTATAATTGATTTTCAAGGATCGGTTTAAAATAAATGCAACCATAGGGAGCTGTATCCAACCCTTGTGGTGGATCGATTTGAGGGTGTGGTATCCACATCCTCCGACTCGCTGAGAATTCCTACAAATAGGGAGTTTTTTTATTAAAATCAAGCTGAGTTAAATCAAATGTAAGTGTATTAGTGTATTGATACACTTGTGTAATAGTAGAAGTGTGTAATTATTATGACACAATTACACAAGTAGAAAATGTAATTGTATAAAGTAGAAGCGTGTAACATTACACTAATTTGTGTAAAGTGTAAGCGTGTAGAATACACGAAATTGTGTAATGTGTATTTGTACTCTATCTATTCAACAGCTGAATAAAATTCTTCTTATTCTGAGCCAGGGTTTCAATTTCAATTTCGTATCAAGCGCTTCATCATATAATAAACAAAGAGGTTTTGCGGTTTTGCCAATCACCGCAAAATGTGCGGCGATTGGTTCTAATCGCACTTTTTTCTTGGTAAAGTCAAGAAAAATTGCATTCTTGTTAAAACCGTAAGTTGAAAGAACAATTATGATCGTGAAAATAAGAATAGCAATAGTCGTTTTGCTATGGCTCTCACATAGTGCCTGGGGGCAATTGGATTTTGCAGCTGAGAAGGCAGCTAAAATAGCCATTCAAGGCATTGATGCAGCTGAAATTTACACCAATGCTGTAGCCTTGAAATCAGCGCTTGACCAGATGGATGTTATGTATGATGTAGCACAAGCCACGGAATGTCTGATTGAGCAAAACAAAGCCAATGACTATGCAGCTGAAGGGGTAGATGTCTGTGGTCTGAGTGGCCTCGATGACGCAACCGGCAAGTTTATGCAATTGGAAATGGCAACGGTAGGGTTTGGTGATCAAATGAAACAAGGCTACATCGTGGTCAAAGATGTGTTAGGCGGTAATATGGACTTAAAACGCGCCCTGGATATGGGCTGGGAAGGTACAGGAATCAGTTTCGACGCTAGTGCCATTAAAGGTGAAGCCGACCGAATTTGGGAAATCTACGAAGTTGAGAAAGCCAAATGGCAAGAGTTGTTTACGAGGAAAAAGCAGCGTGAGGAAGCACTTGAGATCATGACAATTGATATTGAATGGTTGTATTTGACCGCAAATCCAGCGGCAAACCCCTTTAGCTTTTCTTTTAACCCGGACAATCAGTACGTTAGAGACAAAGCCAAACAAGAAGGTGAACAAGCTAAAATTCAAATGGAAAACATCATGGATATAGTTGTGTCTGCCTTGATTGTCATCATGTTAGGCTTTACGGCTTGGACCTTGTACAGAAAAGGCGATACATCACCAGAGTTGATCGTCGGAACCATGATCGGTTTAACCATTTTATCAATTGTGAACACAATATGGGTTTGAAATTGAAAACCTATAATAATATGAAATATTTAATCAATCTAACACTAGCGTTATTCTTAACGAGTACGTCCAATGGCCAGTCTGAACAAACCATAAATGACGGCTTAAAATACGAGCTCAAAGAGATCGTAACCACATATGCCGAGACTGCATACCGTGGGAAAGATCTTCGAACAAACCGGCTCTTACAGAAACATTTTGATGAAAGATATCTTGAAATCAAATACAATAGTCATCAAAGAGCTAGCAAGAACATTAATACGCCTGACTACGAAATCAATATCATAGATGAGTTTTTTTCCACCAAAAAAATCAAGGACCGAGGAATAGCTGCAATTTATGCTGCTCAAATCGAATGGAAAGGATTCTACATAGAAGTAGCGCTGAGTAAAAATTTCGAAGAAAAGGTCTCGTTCTTTGAAGGTTTTGTAAATGAAATATCCTACTACCCAACTGATCCCAATGCGGAAAATCAAACCGAAGAATATGTAGGCAAGGCATGGGATGACCTGATTTTGAAAATCAAAAAACTTGGCTTCCAATGATGTTAACATCCATTTTCGAAATACTCTACCTCCCTGAAATTGTCAGTACAGAACAGGGGGTAAGCGCTGCGGTCGCTAAATTGGCGATGACCAAGATATTGCCCATAACCTTATCCCTGGCACTAGTCAAAGCGGTCTGGGATTACTTCAGAGAAAATAAGCACATGGGTATTGAAATTGACGAGCTGGCTAGGATCTTCCTTTTGTCTCTGTTCCTGTTTGCATTCAATCCAGCCATTAACTTATTCAATGACATGGTAAACGGGATTGCCGCTGAATACGAGTACACAAATGTGGAACTCAAAGAGGAAGTGGTTATCAATCAGGTCATGAGCAGGGCAAAAGCACTGATGCCTAATCTTTCAGGAAAAAAAATGACAGCATTAAAAAACTCATTGACTGGAAGGCCGAAAGAGGATGCGAAAATATTGGCAGAAACAAAAATGGAGTACGATGCTGAAAACGGAGAAGGTGAAAGTTCCTGGAGTATGATGGACGTAGGTACTGCGGTTAAAAGAATGGTGGGTCAAATCAGCAACATAGCCAATAATTGGTTCATGGCAGGAGTGACGGGTGTCGTAAGCAAAGGGGGCACAATGTTGGCCCAATCAGTGATGTGGGTGGTTATCATCATTTTTACGATGATTTTACGTTGTCTGGGTCCATTGGCCATAGCCATGACGTTGATATTTAAGAATCAGACCAAAACATGGTTTATGACTTTTGCTGCAGCGAAATGCGCCATCATCACAACTATGATTGTCGAATCCATTGGAGCCGGTATGGTCCTGGCATTTCATTCAGATGCAGTCATGAGTATAATGGGCCTCGATGCGATTGATGATACCAGCCCGCTAGCTCATATGGTCAATGGTAATTTAATTTTGGGTATGAACCTTACCTTGATTCTATGCTATGTTTTGGTTTTTTTCTTCACTTCAAAATGGATTGGTAGCGGTGATGGATCTCAGGTATTGAGCCAGGCCGCGGGTTTAGCTATGATGGGTACTTCTGCTGGCTTTAAGGCCATACAGAGTGCTGCTAAAAAGATTGGCTCAGGTAGTGGCAACAACTCTGGACACTCTGGGGGATCAAGTAATGAATCACCGGCAAAAGGATAATTTTTATCAAGGGCTGTTTCTCCAGACTTCTCCGCAGCATTTAAATAATAATGAGAAAGAAAATAATAAAAATATACGACATTCCTGAAGAAGAATGGACATGGATTGACCGTGGCAATCACTTGTTTAATCGCTTAAAACACAATAAAAAGTATCAAATCTCTGTCATAACTGTCACAGCAGCTACTACGGTCGCTTTTCTCCTAAAACTTTCAGGTATTACAGCTCTGTTATTTGGTCTTTGGCTGACCATGGCATCGATATCTCTAATGCCCTGGAGTTGGCGAGGAATGAGTAGGTTTATTTTTCTTTTTGCAATTCTTATTCCTTCTTTAATTTTTGTCTATTATGGATTTTTTCTCTTAATTCATGGCATAATGTGAATGCTAAGATTGAGGATATAACAACAAAAAAGCCTATTTTTAGCTTTATGGAAAATCAATCAAACCCTATTAAAAAACTTCTGGTTGAAACTGCTCTGAGTATGTTCAGAGGTAGTATTGCTCCAACTGTTGTTTTGGTAATGTACGGCTTTTTTGCCTGGATACTGAGTGATATGATGTATGCGTTTTTTCTTGAATCAGCCAATCGTGCTTTTGGTCAAGGTGATACTGCAGGCATGATGATCATAAGTGTTCTCTTTGGCATGAACTTAACTGTATTGATAAAATTCACAAAACGGTTGATCAAGCTAAACATCGAGGAAATCCGCTACTTTAAAAAAATGCGCAAACACCAGATCACGCTGGGTTGGTAACCAATAAAGTTAATGGCTTTGAACGAACAGGAAAGAAGTGCTATCGCTGAGCGCATCCGTTTCAACACTGAAATCATTAAGCTGTTTGCTTTGATGATTATTGCAACGGCGACGGGATTATTTACGTTAATGTTATCAGGTATAACAGAGGCTAGAGAGTTCTTTATCACTTTTGTAGGTATGGTGGTTCTAATCATGTTAACAGGAATTGCTATCTTTGTTTATCTACAGACCTTAAAATTGTTAAGAGAAATAAGAGATGTTTGAATTGATAATCATATCACTGGTAGGGTTGGCACTCATTGTTCCGTTGGGAATGTTGCTAACTTATTATGTAAAAGACTACCTGAAATCTCAGCACTAATGCGTAAAAAATGAGTACGATAATTTTTTCTATCGTGCCAGGTATGTTCAGGTTTATTAGACTAGAATGCTCTTTTGCCGGTTTCGGATAAGGGTTGATTTATGCGACTGAATAATGTGCATGGTTGGGTAGCTTCTCTATTCATGTATCATCTACTAAGCTAATCCAAAAATGAAAAAGTTTGATTTTATCAGTTCCAGATTTCACCGGGACTCGAATATTGTCTGATTCAAATTTAGTGAGCTGCTTATCAGTCTGAACTCCCCGTTTTGTAAGCTTATCATCAGCAATCCATTCACCCTTAGAAGTTCTGATAAGCTCCTCAATCCAATCATTGATTTGTAAAAACCAAAAGTCAAAATCTTCCTTTTGCACATATCCAATAATAGCCGAATATCTGAGGCCTTTGCCATGAATACCTTTCTTAAATCTCTCAATTCCCCCATTGGCTTTATCATGGCCGATTAAATATTCTCTTTCCCTATTTTGACCAGGAGTAGGGAGCCTTTTTGCCTCTATAGAAAAAAATGAGTCAAACTCATTATAGTTCTTATCTCCAATAGTTATTTGTTCTTCTCTTGAAAGAGTACCTATATCTATTTGTGGGCTCTTTCCAGAACTATGATCTTCTACATTTTCATGGTGAAAGTAAAATGGATATGATCCGGCCACCCGATTAAAGTACTTGCAAAGTTTATCTGTTAATGCTTTTTCACTTGCAGAGATTTCACCTTTTACTTTCTTTGAGAAGTCTGAAAAATGAGTATCTATGAACTCGATTACTGCTTTTACCGAAGCGTCAATTTCAACCCCATCGGAAAGCGCTCCATTACTGATATTTTCTACTCGGTCTGCTAACATCAATATCCCTGCTTTCTTAGGTCTGTAAATGTTTCATCAGCATCTCGGAGAGCAATGGATTGAAGCCAATAACGAAGCTTCTTGGGTTTGATCAAGTATATGACATTTCCATCATACATTCTTACAATTCGGGTAAGCCTAAGACTCACATTTAAGTTTTTTTTCACCAAAGATTCAAGATGGCTTTCAGTGTTGTCAGAGTTCAAAAAGTCAATATTTGGCTTGGTATCGCCAAAATAAAATGGGTAGCAAACGTAAGAATTGGTTTCAAAGTATTCATGCGGTTTAATTGAAGGGTAAACCTTACTTAGTATGTCACAGTAGACTTCTCCATACTTTTGAAGATCATATGATGTAATGTTTTGAGTTGCCGCTTTAGATGTTTCTCCATTTCTTCTGAATTCTAGTTGATAATTGATGAAATCGTTAACTAGAATTAATTCAAATTTGTTCAATTCAAGCTCATCTAGGTCTTTAGGGTAGGGTAAGTTTTTCAAATCCGACAGTAGTAGAGAAGAAGACTTATTAATCATAAATCTGCCACTGGTGGCAGCTATGTAGAATGTGTTGAACGTATTATTTTGCAAATAAGTAGCTAATTCATAAAGTGATTTTCTAGAGTTCGAATGAATCCCTAATATTGAATTTTTGAAAACCAAATCCTCTTCAACTAAGCATACCGGTATCAAACCTGATTCTTCTTCAATCACTTCCTTTATGAGTAAATGAGGCGACTGATAGAGACGTGGGTCTCTTCTTCCATCAAAGTACTTGTCTTTAACCACTGTTTTTGAAGAAATTCCCTTTGAGGTAAATTGCGATGGATTAATGCCCTGTTGCCCTGTTATATAATCCGCAGTAAATTTTTTCCGCAACTTATCAAGTTCATTAGTCTCCTCAGTATTCAACGAACCTTTTTCATCTTTAGAGAGTAAATCCTTTAGCCGTTTAATTTCGGGTCTATTTTCTCTAGCAATAAAACCCTCGCCAAACACCCAGTCCTCGTTTTGTTTTTTGTGCAATAAAAATTGACCCAAAGTTCTGTTTGAAGCGATTCTGCTAACAAGCTGATGAACTCTTGATCCTCCAATAAAATTTGACTTCCATATTAGTAGGTCATTTAAAGCTAACTGCCTGGGAACATGGTGAAAGTCGTAAGTGTCCAACTCAAAATATAGTTTCTCCTTATGTGGTTTGGTTCTACGCACGGTAATGTGCAGTACGCCTTTGTCTATAGCCCCTTCATTTTTAATGAATATTGCTGCAGTTGCTACATCACCATTTTTACCAAACAAGATTCTACTAATATGTGTGAAATCTATTATCTGAGGAATATTATATTTCTCAAACAACAGCCTCCTAAAATCCGCTGATGAATTATTATAAAGAAGGGGACCAGATGGTTGAATAAGACAGACTAAACCGTGCTGTTTACAAAGTTTAATCGTCTGCTCAAGAAACAGAAGTGATATCTGATTGTCAGGTAATTTTATTTGCTTGTTTTTTTTATGCAGATTCTTCTTTAGGTCTGAATCATTTCTTTGAAGTAGTGCCTGACTCTCTACAATTTTTGCTGCCGGTGTTAGACTGGATTCAAATGGCGGATTACCAATGATCAGATCAAAATCGTGTGAGATTTTTTTTGACACCAATGCATTAAAAAAATCGTCATGAATAATGTTTTTCTCATGAAGGTTGTCAAATTTTAAGTCTTCCCATATTTGCAAGGGAGTTAACTCGTCACAAAGAGCGAGACTCAAACTGAAAACGGTCAAGTCAGCAGCGTCTTTGTTCAGTTCAACGCCATAAATATTTTTTTTAAGTAGATTTTTAAGTGTTGCTAGAGAAGGTCTTTTCCAAGCATTATTTCTTCTCCATCTATGTATAAGCCGTCTATATGCTCCTACAAGAAAAACACCAGATCCGCATGCCGGGTCAAGAATTTTAAAGTCGGTAACTTCTGATTCAAGAGGCATAGCCTCATTAAGGAGGAAGTTAACTAAAAAAGGAGGTGTGTAAACTACACCAGGTTGCTTCCCTAGAAATTCTTCATATATATTGCTAATTAACTCTACAGGAAGGTCATTGAAAGAATATAATTTCCATAATACGCGTTGAAGTCCTTCAGCTTTACCTTCTAGGAATAAACCAAACCTTCTTAAATCTGCTGTTTTCAAGAACTTCCGATCTTCAAGGTTTACTTGAAAGATTCCTCCGTTGAAATGTTCAGCTAAAAAGTCCAGAAGGTTTAGGTAAGCTCCCTTTTTTGCGAAAATATCTGTGAATTTTTCCCCTTTAGTGATGAACCTTTCAAAAAATTTATTAGGAAATACTTTTCTTCCTTCTTCGTCTTCCCGCTCTTCCAGGTATCGAATCAGAATTGATGTCACCATTACCTTTCTGGCGATATTTGCAGGCAGAATCTGCATCTTGACGATATCCCTAAGTGCTTGTTTTAGTTCTGTAAGTAATTTCTCATATGCACTATTACTAAACTTGAAGTATTTACTGTATTTTGAATTTTCCCAAAATGTTCCATTGTCGAAAGACTTAGCAGAGAATGCTTCATATTCTTTTTGAGCTTTGTTGTCAATAGCTTTTGAAACTTCAGAAGCAACTTTTATTACTGATAATGGTTTGTATTTTAATTGATCCCCGTCTGATGGCCTATCAAAGCAATTGAAAATTCTTATGTCCTTTTTTGTAAATACAAAGAACATTGGCACCGGTGCCGAACTGTAAAGCTGTTTGTGAAGATTTGTGAGCTCTTGTTCTTCAATGCCAATCCTATCGGTGAAATCATATATGAAAATCTGAGGTATGGAAGGACGATTTTCAAATCTCCTGAAATAAACAAAATCGGCTTTATATTTTTTGGCATTTTCAAGTGCAATAACCTCTTCTGATTTGATGCTTATGCCCTCAACACTATTACGAACAGATACAAGCCCTGAATCATGATTGGAGCTTCCAATCATTTCTAAATTTTCAAGTCCTTGTTCAAGTATCTCGTTCATCTATTTTTAACAAAAATACTAAAAATATTAGTATTTTATACTACTCATATTAGTTTAGTTCAGATCGTCCCAAAGATATTCAATTGGCCATTCATTTAACAATCAAACACTAGTAAAGCCATAAAAGCGCAAATTTTAACTTATTTGTTTTTTGTAAAACGATGGCAAAAACCCAATACTAGCCCTGACAAATATGGGAGTAATTATTTTATCACATATGAAATCGTACTAGCCAAATTTGATATTATCAAAGTACGACTGATCTTCTGATGTAAACCCATCAAAATAGCGTTCGCAGTATTTGATGTAAAAATTGAGAACCTCACCAAAAGCACGAATATTGTTTTTTATAAGCCTTACACAGTAGTTTCTAAGATTGACTTTATTGAAAAACCTCTGATTGGTGATACTTAAAGGATCCAGGAATTTGGCTCTCTTGGTTTCATAAAGATGCTCGTAAGGATTCTTACCGGACCTTTTAAGCTCGTAAAACCGAGTAAGAAATTTATCGAGGTAATCTCTATAATGGTTTGGGTTCCATTCATAGCAATCTTGGTACAGCGTGAAGGCATGAACATACCTGCCTGTTGAATCATCCTTCCAAGAATATGTTATTTGAACTGCATTGTCACGCTGCGGATTGTTTTCATCTAGGTATCCAGCTTGGTACATTCTAAGAATTAGATTTTGAAGAAGAATTCTCTTGTCTTTTGCTTCTTCCTTTCCTAATCGCTTACTGTATCCTGGGAAGCTTTTTCCGTTTTCTAGTATTATTTCTTGTTGGTAGGTACTTTGAGACGTATCCCAAGGGAGACTAGCGTATGATCTGTTCATTTTCATGGAACGTTTAACGTTTTAAATAATTGAAAACTGTCGAAAACGCATTTGAAGCAAGCTTCATATAAACGGAAAACGTTTATGGTTTCGCAGTGAAAATTGGTCATAGAAATCCTATGTCATTTTATTGGGCATGACGGTATTGTGTTAAAAAATTGAATTAATTCTATGTCCGGTATTGATGTAATTGATTGATAAGGCTGAATTGAGCCTAAGAGGTATTTTTCATAATCATAGTTAATTATCGTTTGGTTAAACATATAACTATGGCTATCTTTGGTTTCTAGATAAGGAAGCCATAGTGTTTTCTTAAAAAAAGCAACTCAGTGCAATGAGTTGCTTTTTTATTTTCCTTCTATATATTTCTTTACGCTATCAGCCGTCAGATATAATTTTCGACCACGCTTTATAACTTTTATTTCGTTGTTGGCTCTCTTTTCATCGAATGTTGCACGGCATATTTTGGCTCGATCCATGAACTCTTGAGCAGTGATATATTCGTCTTGATTTTTGGAAATGGGGTTGGAGTCCTCAATTCTTGCAAGAATTTTATCAACGGCATTTTGTAGATGCTCAAATACTGGTTGAGGAACCATTACAAACTGATTGAACTGATTGTTGTTGCCATCCATATGAGTTAGTTTTTGAAACACCATTAGGCATTCCTGTTTAGTGATGAACAAACATAGTAATTAATTTACACAAAAAAAATTATGTAAATTAATTTAAGTACTCACGTGTTAAGGATTCAGCCAGAGGTGCTACGTCCGTTCCTTTTTTGCTCAGGAGCTGAAGATCTCGAGAGAAAGTGGATTGAATATATCTTTTGAATTCTATGGCTCCAATTAATTCAATGTGTTCATTGACGTAATCTTTGAAAGGATTCCACCAATGTGGGTCATTGATGAAATCATAAAAGTTTAATGGGAGTGAGTTGTCCTGATCATGTTGAGTAATAAGGTCCTCTACAGTCATATTAGTGCCATCTGGCAATTGACCTACTGAGTTCCAAAAATGATTTCCATATTTGTGATACTCATCTAGTACGGTGCTAATTTTTTCTGACTCTAATTCTTCAGAAAGTGCGGTAAGGGTTGAGGTTATTTCGTCCAGGTTAAAACCATTGTCCCAATCGAGCAGGGAATGAAGTTTAAATAGTCCCTCTTGTTTAAGCAAACGTTTGATTACTAGCTCCATTGTGGAGTATTTGGGGCTAAAAAAATTGTAATTGCGATTGGTTAGTTCAATTTTACTTAACCCCTTGATATCAAAGTGTGGGTTGCTATAAATATCTAAAGTTTTGAGAATTTGCTGGTAAAGCTTAATCTCATAATTGATGAATTGTGTGATTGTATATTCTTTGAATTTAGATTTTGAAAGTTCATCTTCTTGGGATTTTACATGATCTATTTCTGAATAATTTTGATTCATTATCCTGTCTAGATAATCTTCGTTATCAATGTCCAGATCAAACCAGTTGTAAATCTTACTTTTGAAATTGCATACCTGTTGAAGGACTATGACTTTCACATTGATTGTGAATGAAACAGGCGCATTTTTTTTTGTGCTTTTATTTAAATAGTGATTGACAGATATTTTTCCTTCTCTTTTCATAATCCAGCACTTTTAAAGTCAATCTCGGAAATCTTTGAGTCAATATTATGAATAGACATATCATAATAATGCTGTGTGGTCGCTTCTTCCGAGTGCCCTACCATTTTCGAGACAAATTGTCGTTCGACGCCAGCTCCTATCCACAATTGAACATTCGTATGTCTGGCAACTTTATTAGTAATGGTTTTGTCAATTTCAGCCATTGTGGCAAATTCTTTAAGGTGTTCATTGAATTTTTGATCGCTGATTGTATTCGGAAATATCAAATGACTGCTTGGGTCTTCATATTTCTCTATTAATTGTAGAGCTACTGGGAATTTATATATTGGAATTAAAAATGGGTTTTTGTTTTTGCTTCGATTTCCAGAAATATAAGCCTTCTTACTTTTTCTTTTCAAATCAGACTTCTTCAAATTTTTCAAATCACGGTAATAGAGCCCGGAGAAGGTCATGAAAATAAAGTGATCTCTATGCATTTCAAGCTTGGCAGAAGTGAACTTCAAATTAATTAATGTTTTAATTTCTTCAACCTCAAGATAGGTTCTTTTTGGTTTTTCAATTTTGAATTTGAGGTCAGAAAAGAAAAATGGATTGTGATTGACTTCGATATATCCTCTTCGAACAGCTTCTTTGCAAATGACCTTGAATTTATCAAAGTATTTTTTTGTTGTCCCTCCATTATGTCCTAATTCCTCTTGAAGATATCTCTTAAAATCATACAATAGTTCTTCATTTAACTCAGAGAACTTGATTCGTGGATTGAATGAGTTAAGGTGCTTCTCAAATGTTTGATATACTTTGATAGTATTTAGAGCTAATCCCCTAAGGTTTTTAAGGTACTCATTAACAAAGTCATTGAAGATTGTACCATCCCCCTGTCTAAAGAAGTATTCTTTTATTGTCTCAAAAGAGGCTATTCTGCGTTTTAATTTAGTTTGAACTAAATAGTTATCAAGTTCACCCAGTTTTCTTTGAAGCAGGCTGTTAATCTCGTATGAATTAGGATGAGACTCTTTGACCCACTTGTTTTGACGCCCTGACCAATAGTTGGTTTCTATTTTTGGAAGGTCCGGATTGATGTATTCTGTTTTCCTATCAATCGTAACTCTTACATGAATAGAGTATAAGCCAGACTTATTTTTCGTTTTCTTTCGGTTAAATACTGGCTGAAATGTAACTCCCACAGGATGAAAAATTAAGGATAAAACACCGGGTAAAACACGATTGGTACAACAAAATGTAAAACAATTACTAGGAATTGCTGCTAACCAATAGGAGCTGGAAATTAAATAAAAAAGGGATAAACGGCTATTATTCACCTGTTTATCCCTTTTAACACTTGTTATGTGTAGTCCGTAGGGGAATCGAACCCCTGTTACCAGGATGAAAACCTGGCGTCCTAACCCCTAGACGAACGGACCATTTACAATCATAAAAAAAGGAACGACGACTCGTCCCTGCTCTTGTAGTCCGTAGGGGAATCGAACCCCTGTTACCAGGATGAAAACCTGGCGTCCTAACCCCTAGACGAACGGACCATTTTGTAATGGTCTGCAAAAGTAAACTGGAATTTATCTTTTTCAAAGGCTTCATATTAAAATATGATTTTTTTTTACTACTAATTAGATTTTTTTTTCTTCTGATACGAAAAATTGCCTAAAGACAATCGTCTGTTTAAGTTTAGGGCATGGAATTGATTGAGGTAAAAACCAAGCGCGAGCAGCAAGAATTCATCACTATGGCTGTAGACCTGTATCGCCATGAACAAAATTGGATAAGGCCACTCGATAAGGATGTCGATGCGGTATTCGATTCCAGCATTAACAAGACTTTCAAATTTGGTAAATGTACTAGATGGTTGCTCAGAAAGGACAACAAAACCATAGGCCGGATTGCAGCCTTCATCAACGATAAGACCAAAAACAAAGACAACGATCAACCCACTGGTGGCACAGGTTTTTTCGAATGTATCGATGATCAGTCAGCTGCCAATATGCTGTTTGATACAGCCAAAGCCTGGCTGGAGGCGGAGGGCATGGAGGCCATGGATGGCCCTATCAACTTTGGTGACCGTGATAAGTGGTGGGGACTTTTAGTTGATGGATATGACATAGAGCCTAACTATCAATGCAACTATCACTTTCCGTATTATAGGGAGCTTTTCGAGAACTATGGCTTTGAAGTCTATTTCAAGCAATTTACCTTCATCAGAAATACCTTCGATCCGTTTCACCCAAGAATAATGCAAAAGTCTGACGTCCTCAACAAGGACCCGGATTATAGTTTTGAGCACCTCAAACTAAAAGACCTGGCTAAGTACACCGAAGATTTTAGACAGGTATACAATGTAGCCTGGGCCAATCACGATGGCGTAGCCGAAATGTCTAAGGAACAATCACGGGCGATCATGAAACAAATGAAGCCCATCATAGATGAAAAAATCATCTGGTTTGCCTACTACAAAGGAGAGCCAGTGGCATTCTATTTAAATCTTCCCGAAGTCAATCAGATCTTCAAATATGTGAATGGGAAACTGGATTGGTTAGGCAAACTCAAATTCGTCTGGCACAAGTGGCGCAAATCCAATAAAAAAATGCTAGGATTAGTGTTTGGGGTGGCTCCCGCACATCAGGGCAAAGGTCTTGACGGAGCGCTGGTCATGGCCACCGCGCAAATGGTGCAAAAAGATTATAAAAGATATCCGATTCTTGAAATGAACTGGATTGGTGATTTCAATAGAAAAATGATTCTTGTGGTTAAACAGGTAGGGGGTGAGGTCGGCAAAACTCATCATACCTATCGATATCTATTTGATAGGAATAAACCATTTGAGCGGATGCCAATTAAATAATAAAGATATCTGTAATAAAACCGAACTTTTACTAACCTATACACTTGAAATCAGTCGTATATGAAGTCAGACTTTCAGGGTTTCTTAGACAACAACCATCGTATCATCGCGAAGGTTTGCAGGATATACACAGATTCAACAGACGATTTCAACGATTACTATCAGGAGTGCATTGTACAGCTTTGGCGGTCGTTTGATTCCTTTAGAGGAGCATCTAAGCTTTCTACCTGGACCTATAGGGTTTGCTTAAACGTTTGCCTTTCTCAACTGCGCAGTAAAAAGCGTACAGTGCCCACAGAAAACAGGGAGATACCTGATGTGGTAGATGAGGATAGTGCGCTACAAGAAGAACAGATACAGCACCTATACAAGGCCATCAAACTACTCAGAGAATCAGACCGGGCGATCATTCTACTGTATTTGGAAGAAAAGAGCTATAAGGAAATGGCGGAAATATTGGGTATCACTGTTACCAATGTAGGTGCCAAAGTAAATAGAGTAAAAGCACAGCTTAAAAAAATCATCGATGAAAGATTTGGACATTAAGGATATTTGGAAAGGTGCTGATTCAATGGACGCCGATGCCTATGCTAAGCCAGAAATTGATAAAATGATCCAAAGTGGATCCCATAGCTTGATACACAAATTTGTGAGGACACTTGTATGGGAACAATGGATCAATCTCTTGGTACTGACATCGCTAGTCGTGGAACTGTTTTGGGCCGGCGAGTGGATTATTGGTACAGGATCGCTTGTGGTCAATGTTGCCTTTTATGTGTATTATCAAAAATTGAAAACCAATCTACGCAATGAAGAAATAGATACACATGTCCTAGCCTATTTGTATCGGGTGCAGGATATTATTAGACAGTTCATAAGACATTATAAAATTGCGGCCATAGTATTAGGCGTGCTGGCGATGATAGCTATTTACTATCTAAACGAACATAATTTTTATGAAGAAAGAATGGACAATGAATCAGTCATGTATGGTTTGATATTGGGAGTGATGGCCGCTCTTCCTATGACTTTTTATCTGATTCATCTGCTCTATGGTAAGAAAGCTATCAAGCTCAAGGCAATGATTCGTTCCCTGGAAGCCGAAGAAAGCGAATAAGTAGGCCTGAGAATTACCCTTCCATAACCATTTGATGAAAACCAGGGTCAGATTGCATCCGTGATTTCATCTCTGCTATGGTAAACTTCGGAGTAATGTGCTGAGGGCAATTCCAATCAAACGCTTTGACTCGAAAGATCATTAGCCTTTCTATTTTGGCCTGATAGTCAGGCAGCGCCAGTTGATGTCTAAGCTCAGGATGCTCTTCTGGGTCGAGTATCGAAGCTTCTGCCCAAATTTTTAGTCTTGTTTTGGTGGTATAATCTAAGAAGATCATGGCTGCTTTGTTACTCGCTGTCAGATTTCCGGTACTTATATATTGCTTGTTACCCCGAAAATCCGCATAGCCGATTGTTTCGTTGTCCAGTACCCTGACGAATCCTTTAGGGCCGCCTCTGAACTGCACGTATGGCCACCCGTTGTCACCCACTGTGGATAGATAGAATCCATCCATTTTTTCTATATGGGCAGTTTCTCGCTGGAAAAGCTGATATTGATCCGGCCCGTTGGTGTCCATTCGGGCATATAAATCTCTGGATCCATATTTCTCTTGTGCTTTTTTCACACTTTCAGTGAATGCGTAATTGGTGAAGTTCTGTCTCATGTCGATGTATTTTTTTGGAAATTAATTTTATGAGGAGAGAGGATTTTGAAGTTGAGCAAAAGGAATTCAACTTCCTTTTGCTCAAAACTCAACTCAATACTTTGAAGTCATATTGAATAAATAGAATTAGTGGTAGTGCATAGCCGAGATGTCTCACCATAGTAATGACTGGCATCGTCGGTGACATATCCAGGCCAGCCACGCCGGCACCTAGCAAAGGCAGCATAAAGAGCCAAACCAGAGCCACGGTTTCAGCTGATACAAAAAGCAGCGGTCTAAACCATTTCGGTCCCCATAGCGATGGAGCAATTCCAGCGAATAAGATCGCTAACAATACCCCATTTGAATAGTGTCCTATCACACCATAAGCCAGACCAAGGCCTGTTTTAGCTCCTAGCAAGGCTGGGATGTCCCACCAGGTACCCATAATAAGCAGTCCCAGTAGATCAAAAATCAAAGTACCCATCGCTCCAGCGATGATTGCGTTTTTCCAATTGATTGTTTTCATGATAATATTAATTTGATTGTTTTCTTAAAAATTTTCTGATGTTGTCAGGGATTGCCGACCTACTTCTCACAATACAATGTGGCCAATTTTGAGTCTGTGAATTTTCAGTTGCTTCAGATCGCACTTATCATTCACTAGGCTATTATTTGGTTCCTTATCCAGTGTTCTATTGGCACTGGCCTTTGCCAAAGCGAATGATGGTTTTGATTGTTGAGTCATAATTGTAAGTATTTTTATCCCGAACGATCGGTCGGTATTAGTATAAAAAAATATATTTTATTCGAATGTGCTTTGAATCTCTTTCAATGCATTTTTAAATACGTTCGTGTTTTTTTGGGCATTTGCCAATATTAAACTGCCCTGTATTTTTATGAGAACGCCTTCTGCTATTTTTTGGCTTTCCTTCTTACTGTAATCATAATCTCTGGCCAGCTTGGCAAAGCCCCTTATAATATCATCAAATATGGTGATGATCACATTAGAAAATAGGCCGAGCCCAGATTCCATAGAAAGAGTCCGAAGCACGCAGGCGTTTTTGCCACTGGCGTACAATTCATCAATATTTTTCAAGGCAGTTTTCAGGCGCTTGGATCGGTCAGTGTCTTGCATCAATACCTGTGTTACATTTTGTCTGATCAAACTCCCGATAAAATCCAATACCTCTTTTGCCATTTGCTGTTTTCCGCCAGGAAACCTATGGTATAAGCTGGATTTCTTTAGTCCGGAGGCCTGAGCCAGCTCGTTCATACTTGCGCCGTCATAGCCCATTTTCCTAAATACATTTAGGAATCCAATCATTAACTCTTCCTGACTTACTTTGACTTCTGCCATTTTATTTTATTTATTATACAGAACGTTCGTTCGGAATATTGGTTGACAAAAACGCATTTTTTTTCTAACCAGCAATTACGCAGCAGTCAGACTTTCAAAAACACGTTTGATTTCGTGGTATGCTATACCCATATGAGAATTGTGATAGATGCAAGCACCGTCAAAAATAATTAATACCTGAGGTGACTCATGCGGGATATTAAAAACCTGTGCGATGTGATCGGACAGTCCGCGATGCCGAATGAGGTCCAGATGATAGACATCCATAGAAGAAATCTCTTGCTCCACCCACGATCTCTCCAGCCTGTTTTCAGCCATGGCACTGATGCTGCATCTAGTACTATGTTTGAATATAAGTGCAGGTTTGTTTGCTGAGCCTGTTTTGATCTGATCTATCTGATCTTTTGAAGTTAAATGATTCCAGTTCATTATTAATTATTCCAAATTTCAATTTCGTCCTTGTCGAACTTAGCTTTTTTACTTTTTTTCTTAACAGCGTCAGGTTGAATTTTGTTCCCATGCATGCGTACCCATACCACATTGAACTTTCGTTTGACATCCCTGACCGTCCGACTTTTATAATATTTGGCAGACAAATAATTGGCACTTGGGTGCATATCGCGGCCCTTTCTCATTTTTTTTGTTTTGGATTGGTAGTTGGCCATTTGAGCGCTTGGAGAGAAGAGTACAGGCCTATTGGTGTATTTTTTATAACTCTTTATATTTTGGTTGTGATTTCCCACGTGAAATGGCTTTTGTACCTTCTTTTTCATATTGCCAGCATATTCAGAATTTGGTCCCGGTTTATGTTTGGGTGGTTTTCTGTATAGCTCTAGGCTGGGTAAGAATCCTTTTTTCCTATTTCCAGGAGGTTTGGTTTTACTATAAGTCGGAGGAGTAGAAAATCTTGGGTTGACCACCACCACTTTGCCGGCTTGTTTCCATTGAGAATACCGCGGATTTATACTTTTGCCTTTTACCTCGCCGGCATTCGTTTTTGTATAGCGCGGATTTACTTTCTTCACAGCGACATTGCCGGCATTATTTTGAGTGTAACGAGGATTTACTTTTTTTGAAGATACGTTGCCCGCGTTGTCTTTTGAGTAGCGTGGATTGATCTTTTTTGAGGCGACGTTGCCTGCGTTATTTTTAGTAAACCGTGGATTTATTTTTCTTCCTTTGACCTGACCAGCTGTGACCACAGAGAATTTTGGATTTACTCTTCGACTCGAGCCCACCTTAGACTGACTTTTGCTATATCTGACACTTCCAGCAGCTATAGTTTTATGTTTGCCACTAGGGCCTTTAATTTTGGCTTTCTTCTTAGACTGTAGAAACCCACTTGCTCTTCTAGCAGTCTTGAGTTTATTTCTATCCTGCAGAAGTTGGGCGTGCGAGGATTGGCTGGAGGCAATAATCACACCCGCTAATACCGAAAAAATAAGCAGCCACTTGTTTAACATAAATCCTCTCTACGGAATATAAACGGGAAGTTAACAAATATATTGAACTCAATAACCGAGCTTACAAAGTACGGATATTGTCATCACATTGCGCATGTCTATCTGGCAAAGATTTGAATAATAAGTTTCAACCTTGTGTTAAAATTCTAGCAGTGTCTTTAGTTTGGCCCTAAATCGTTCTTTGGGTAGAAAATTCTGCTCAAGATTCGCAGCGAATGGTATTGGCGTATCCAAACTGCCTTCTCGCATTACGGGAGCGTCTAAATCCTGAAAATGATGCTCGCTAATCCACGCTGCCAACTCAGCACCTATACCTCCGGTGAGACAATCTTCATGTAGAATGATGACCTTATTGGTTTTTCTTACGGTCGAGCTGACTGCCTCTTTATCCCAAGGCAATAGAGTTCTTAAATCCAGAATATCTGCGTTGATCCCTTCTTGTTCTATGATTGTTTTTGCCCAGTGCACCCCCATTCCATAGGTAATAATGGAGACATCATGACCTTCACTGACCAATTTGGCCTTTCCCACTTCTATGGTGTAGTGATCATCAGGAATTTCTTCGGCTATGGCACGATACAGTGCCTTGTGCTCAAAGAATAGATAAGGGTTTGGGTCTTCTATCGCAGCATTCAGTAATCCTTTAGCGTCATATGGATTGGAAGGATATACTATTTTTAATCCTGGTGTATGGAAAAACCAAGCCTCATTGGACTGTGAATGAAATGGTCCTGCAGCTACTCCCGCACCAGTTGGCATTCTTACTACAACGTCAGCATTCTGACCCCATCTCCAATGTATCTTAGCCAGATTATTTATGATTTGGTTGAATCCGCAAGTTACAAAGTCAGCAAACTGCATTTCTACCATTGACTTGATCCCTTGTATAGACAATCCTAAAGCACTACCTAAGATGGCAGATTCACACAAGGGTGTATTACGCACGCGTTCTTCACCAAATTGAGAAACAAAACCTTCGGTAATTTTAAATACTCCACCATAGTCCCCAATGTCCTGTCCCATCAGTACCATCTCAGGGTATTTTTCCATGCTCTGTCTCAGGCCGTCTGAGATGGCATCAATAAATCGTTTTTCTTTCTTCTTCGACGACTTCGGAGCAATTACTTTTTGCTCAAACGGCGAAAACAGATCGCTAAATTCCTTCTCTGTTGATACGGTGACTTGTTCTTCGGCACTGGCTATTTTGAGCCCTTCTTCTATTTCGGCCTTGATTTCATTATAAATACTTTCCTTATCCGATTTATTGAGCACTCTCTCTTTCAAAAGGTATTTTTCAAAATTCACTACCGGGTCTTTTTTAGCCCATTTGTCTTGCAGACCTTCTGGATAATATTTTGTTCCACTAGCCTCTTCATGCCCACGCATCCTAAAGGTCATGCACTCAATCAGAAAAGGTTCATTTTTTTTCTTTATTGAATTAGAAATATCATTTATTGCGTGATATACCTCCAGGATATTGTTGCCATCGATTTGTTTGGTTTTCATACCATACCCTGGTCCTTTTTGGGTGAAAGATTCGAAGTTGAATTGCTGACGGCTAGGCGTAGACAGTCCCCAGCAGTTGTTCTCCACGACAAAGATCACAGGCAGCTGCCATACAGAAGCGACATTTAATGCTTCATGAAAATCCCCTTCACTGGCTCCTCCGTCTCCTGAGAAGACGAGAGTGGTTTTTTTGTTTTTTCTTAGTTTGTGCCCTAAAGCAATACCATCCGCGATGCCTAGCTGTGGTCCCAGATGTGAGATCATTCCTACGAGATTGTGTTCCTTGGATCCAAAATGGAATGAGCGGTCTCGACCGTTGGTAAAGCCGCTTTCTTTGCCTTGAAACTGAGCAAATAACCGGTAGAGCGGAATCTCACGTGAGGTAAAAATGCCAAGGTTTCTGTGCATGGGTAGAATATACTCGTCCTTCTCCATAGCTATAGCAGCTCCGACAGAGATCGCTTCTTGTCCCATTCCGGAAAACCACTTGCTGATTTTCCCTTGCCGTAGGAGGATTAGCATTTTCTCTTCTATCAGCCGTGGCAACAATATTTTTCTGTATAAAGAAAGAAGTTCTTGGTCGGTTAGTTTCTTTCGGTCAAATTTCATTGGGTATGAATTGGGTTGCTTAATACTTGCATTTTGATGTGCTAGTCACAAAACTAACAGTTTGCACGAGTTGCGCGATGTGTCTGATGGAAATTTTATCTAATCTATCAATATAGTACAGATTGACACTATTGCATCCTATTTTTGTCATGTCTAAAAACCAATATGCAATACGAAAAATTTACCCTAGATAATGGACTACAGGTGGTAGTGCATGAAGATCATTCTACAAAGGTCGCTGTGCTCAACGTGCTCTACAACGTTGGCTCCAAAGATGAAGACGAGAACAAAACCGGATTCGCTCACCTGTTTGAGCATTTAATGTTTGGCGGTTCGGCCAACATCCCATCATATGATGAACCCTTGCAGAAGGTCGGTGGAGAAAACAATGCATTCACTACACCGGACTACACCAATTATTATATTTCAGTGCCATCCAATAATCTTGAAACTGCCTTCTGGCTTGAGTCAGACCGGATGTTGAGTTTGGCGTTCGACCCTGAGTCACTCGAAGTCCAGCGCAAAGTGGTTATCGAAGAATTTAAGCAACGCTACCTGGACCAGCCGTATGGTGATGCGTGGTTGCACATGAAGCCTTTGGCATATAAAACCCACCCCTATCGATGGAATACCATAGGCAAGGAAATTTCTCACATCGAGAATGCCACTATGGACGACGTAAAGGCTTTCTTTCGAAAGTTCTACTTGCCTAACAATGCTATTTTGGTTGTAGCAGGAGATGTTAAGGTTGCGGAAATAAAAGAACTGGCGAAAAAATGGTTCGGTGAGATTCCTGGTGGTGCAGATTATGTCAGAGACTTACCACAAGAGAAAGCCCAGCTAGAGTCACAAGAAAAAACAATTCAAGGCAAGGTTCCTATGGATGCTTTTTACAGAGCTTACCACATGCCTGATCGATTGGACCCAAACTACCACACCATAGATTTGCTAAGCGATATTTTCGGAAGAGGAAAGTCTTCCAGACTTTATTCATCACTTGTGAAAGACCAAAACCTGCTACAGTCAGTGAGTGCAAGTATCACCGGCTCCATAGACGCTGGATTGCTCGTAATATCTGGCAAACTCAAAGAGGGCACTTCTTTTGATCAGGTTGATCTTGCCTTAGATAAAGAGATCTCTCGCTTGCTCATCGATGGATTGGAAAAAGGAGAATTGGACAAAGTGAAAATGAAAGCTGAATCTTCTCATGTGTTCTCCGAAGTAGAACTTTTGAATCGGGCTATGAGTCTGGCCTATTATACACTTCTTGGAAATACTGACTTGGTCAATAAGGAGGTAGACGCGTTGCAGGTGGTAACCGAGACAGGGCTCATGGAACAGGCAAAAAAAATGTTGAACAAATCAAATTGCTCAACATTGTATTATCGTCGGACTGAATAGTCTTAGGCGTCTTTCCATTTAATGGTACATCCGATGGCTTTTGTAAAGGTGGTCTTCACTGGCTTGCCATCAATTAAATTATCCACCGCGGCTTCTACATATTTTTTGGTGACAGCTGCGGCATCTTTATGATTATCATCAATCGCCCCAATATACGAAACCACCAAGTCATCTGAATTTTTGGTTACCACATATACGTGAGGTGTTCTGGTAGCTCCGTAGGTAGTAGCGACCAATTGGCTTTCATCATATAAGTATGGAAATGAGAACGATTTATCTTTCGCTCGTTTTATCATTTCCTCATAAGAGTCTCCAGGTTGCTTAGTCTTATCGTTGGAGTTGATAGCGATCACTGGATAACCTTTCGATTGATATTTTTGATTGAGCAAGTCAATTCTTTTTTCATACATCTTCGAGAAAGGGCAAGTGTTGCAGGTGAAGACTACTATAAAGCCTTTTGCATCTTTATAATCTGCCATGGAGAGTGATTGACCATCGATATTCTTCAGTTTGAAATCTGTGACTTTGTCTCCGACGTCATAACCCACTTTAGGGTTCACAAGTTCTTCTTTGTTCTCGCTGGCGAATAGCACCACTGCGACAGCAACCAGTCCAATAGCTAAGAGTACATTTTTTCTCATTTCTTTGATGTTATTTAATAAAATTCAAATAGACTTTTTCTAATTCGTTTTCAGCAAATTCTTTTTCGACAAATAATCGTCTTTCATTTCCTTTTGACAGCATAAGTGTAGCTGGTATAGCTCCACTCCAGGTTGGATCCACTTTATCAATAAAGGCATTGTAATCAGTCTCATCCAGCAAGTAGATTTTGACCTTAATATTTTTCTTGTTTATAAATGGTTTGACCTTAGTCTCCAGGTCTTCGACAAAATCAAAACTGATCAGACTCAATTCCAATTGATCATTATTGTATTTTTCGTATAAATCGAGAAATTGTGGGAGTTCCTTGACACAAGGTCTGCACCAGGTAGCCCAGAAATTGATCACTTTGTTATTGTCAGATTTGTCCGAAATGATTTTAGCAAGTTCTGAATACTTTATCACTTCTACGCTCTGTGCTTTTGCACTTTCTGTCGAAAGTATCAGAAAGGAAACTAAACAAAAGGAAATGACATTTCTCATGCTTTATTGATCTTTGAGCATTAGTAAAAATATGATAACGTACTCAAAAATAGATAGTTGCAATTTTTTATCAAAGACCTGAAATTTTTCATAAAATAGTACTATTTTAAGAAATGAAAATACTTATCCACAAAATTCAGAGTTATCCACATCATTTAAATAAAAGCATGTAAACAGCACTATTACAGATGGTTATGAAAACTAGCAGTTCTTCTAATTGTGGAAAAACAAGATGTATGTCATGATATTGAGCCCAAAAATCAGGTAATAGTGCAAAGAAATAAAAAATGAAGATTATTCCTTATCCTGATTAATTAGCTTCTTCCGATAGGCATTAAAGATTCTGGACTTGGACAAAAAGCCAATATATTGACCCTGATCAATTACAGGCAGGTTCCAGGCCTGAGTCACCTCAAATTTATTCATGACCGTCTGCATGGAATCATCGGGATGCACTTCCGCTGGAGGCAGCTGCATGACCTCTTTCACAACAATATTTTTTCTGGCTTCTTCGTCAAACATTTTTTCACGGATATCATCCAGTGTAATAATGCCTTCGAGCCCGCCGTCATAATTCAGAACCGGAAAAATGTTTCTTTTTGACTTTTTCACCAGCTTGACCATATCGTCGAGTTTGGCGTCATACTTAATGGTCAGTAGATCGGATTCAATAATTTTGTTGAGCTTCATTAGACTAAGCACCTGGCGGTCCTTATCATGCTGGATCAAATCTCCTTTCTCGATCAGACTCTTGGTGTAGAGTGAATGCTTTTCAAAATAATTGATTGTGGTAAAAGAAATTGCGCTCACCAGCATAAGCGGGACGAAAAGCTCATAACCTCCTGTTATTTCTGCAATCAAAAAGATTGCGGTGAGAGGAGCATGTAGCACCCCACTCATCACTCCACACATCGCGACGAGAGTGAAGTTACTAGTACTGATTGTCACGGGAAGGGCAAAATTTACTGTCTTTGCAAAAAGGTATCCAGCTATACCTCCCATAAACAAAGATGGAGCAAAAATACCTCCGCTGCCACCTGAGCCGATAGTAAGGGCCGATGCGACAGGTTTGATGACCAGGATGGCAAATAACAAGAAAATGATGACCAGAGTCTTGTCAGTGCCTTCATAGATCAGACTGTTATTGAACAATATGTCATCCTTGCCGTCGAGGAGCTGTTTGATCGTATCATATCCTTCACCATAGATGGGAGGAAACGTAAGGACGATTAAGGCGACACCAATGCCGCCAACCACCGCCCGACTCCAGTCGTTCGTTACCTTCTTGATCAGCCGTTCTATCAGGTAGGTGAGCCGTGTAAAGTGTACCGACACTATACCACAGGCAATGCCCAGAAAAATAAAGTAATGGACATGTTCGGCCAGAAAAGGATCTTTCAATTTGAATGAGAAAAGCAAATCATCCCCTAAGAGCGATAGAGAAATCAGGGACCCCGTAACTGATGAGAGAAGTATAGGAATAAACTTGTTGATTGTGACGTCTGTCAGAATTACCTCAATGGCAAAAATTACACCAGCGATCGGCGAGTTAAAAATTGCTGAGATAGCCCCAGAAGCACCACACGCAATAAGTAATGTCCTTTTCTTGTAGTTGAGATGTGTCAGTTGGGCCAAATTCGATCCTATGGCAGATCCTGTCACCACAATCGGTGCCTCTAGTCCCACAGAACCGCCAAAGCCTACGGTGATGGCACTAGTGATCATTCTAGAATACATCATTGATCTTTTTACGATGCTTGATCTTTTAGAAATCACCAACAAAATCTGAGTAATGCCATGACCAAGCTTTTCCTTGAGTATATACCGGGCTACGACCATGGTAAGTACAATTCCCACCAGTGGGTAGAATAGATAAAGAAAATCGAAGCCAGAAGTGTATATATATTCATTAAGAATGGCCTGGATGAAGTGGACGGACTCTTTGAGTGTCACCGCTGCTATACCTGCTACCAGACCCACGATACCACTAAGTATCAGCGTGAAGTTGTTGTTGCTGATATGCTTAAGTCGCCATACCAGAAATTTGACTAGCCACGCATTTGCTTTCATTTCAGAGCTAATATTTTCGATAATCTCATAGGAGTAAGCAAAAGTAAGTTTTTAGGGTTGGCGCAAAAATTTATTCCCTATTAATTCCTAGCCAGTGAGACAAATTTTCTCGTTGGATAGCAGTGGTCTTAGGAGATAGGCTGATCTCATAACTATCATAGTAACGCTGCTCAACGGTTGCAATGTTCATCACTATTGATTTAGAGCCTCTTTTGATTTCAAACTCATTGTTGTTTTTCAATTTGACACCCAAATTGGAATAATTTTCGCCATTGATTTTTATTATGGAATCTCCTACAGAGAGATACTCCTCAGCAATACTTCCAGGAGCGATTTCAACAATTTCAGCCCCGTTAGCTTTAATACCGAGCTTACTGGTGCACTCCTCTGGATGACATATTTTGGAGAATTCACAACCTACATAGGCAAGCGCATCACCTAGAAGGGTGCTAAGACAAACTGTACTCTCGTATAGAGTGGCTAGGAGAGCATTGACTGATTCACCTCCAATCGTAGAGATTATGGCGTAAACCTGCTCCCGGCTATAGCCTCCTTTCTGATAAGTGTGATTTTCGTAGAGAGATTTTAAAACATCGATGAGCCTTGACTGATTGTTAGTGGCTTCACTTATTTTCAGGTCGAGTATCAAAGCGCATAAAGCCCCCTTTACATATATAGAAACTTTTTTTGACGGAAATAAATTTTTGTAGCCATCCACCCAAAGATTTGCACTAGCCTGAATCAATGAGCTTTCGTGCCTGCCATAATTTTCAAAATGCCTTTTAAATAGCGCGTTTAGCTCCTTAAAGTATCCGTTTTGCGTAAGCACTCCTGATTGAGCTAAAAACAAATCGCCGTAATAAGTGGTGAATCCTTCGGTGACAAATCCACTCTCTGTCATGGTCTCTTCATCGAATCGATAAGGCGACATTTCCATGGGTCTAATTCTGGTGACGTTCCAGGTATGAAAAAGCTCATGCGACGCCACTCCCATCAACTTATGGAAATATTCCGAACTACTGGATTCATCATTTGGACCCAGAACCAGAACTGTTGAATTTTGATGCTCCACTCCATGATAATGTGCGTAGTCAAGAGATTGGACTATAAAATCATAAATACGTGTAGGAAAGCCACCCATCGCAGCGATCTGACAGGCAGTAAACTTTTTGAAATCTTTCAGGATTTGGGATTCATCCAGTGGAAACTCACCGTTAAAAACGATATTGAATCGATACTTGTCAATGGAATAGGTTAGGGTTTTGAGATTGGGACTGGCAAGCAATGGTGAATCTGCGAGTTGTTGATAGTTTTCGGCTAGTAAGAGACCTTCATCTGTTTTGAGCATACTACAAGACGTTAGGTAGCCCTTCGGCAGGTCGACTTGAAGACTGATTTGTTGGTTGTCGTGCAGTGCTGTGTAGAATATGCAGTTTATAAAATTGATGTACACTTGACTGTCGTCCAAGACAGAGTTGCCGGCATCCATTTTATTGGCATAATACTGATATCGAACCACCAATAGATCGATACCCGCGGTATCAATCAGCCACTTGTTAGGTCTTGATTTTCTCCAGGTCAATGCTGAGCCATTGCGATCTGTGGCAGAAAAACGCTGAATATTCTCTGCAAACGGGGCAAGCTCGTAGCGCCCAGGCCTCCAGGTAGGCAGGATCAATTCCAGAGTCGGTAAGCTTTTCACCTTGAGTTTGAGCTCTATGTGAAGCAGATGTGTCAATGGGTTTGGTGAAGAGATGTGACAATTTATCATGAACAAGGCTTTATTTTTGTACAAATATTGGCGATTTAGAGCGTATTAATAATAATCAAAAGGTATTATTCTGGATTCTTCATTAAACTATCTGATTTAGACTTTGTTATTGTTTAAAAGCTCTCTATTTTTGCACTCCATTTTTTCAAGCTGCGTCAGGATAGTAGTTAGGGGCAATTGGAAATCTAGAGATAAAAAATAAGACATAAGATGAAAAGAACATTTCAACCTTCTCAGAGAAAAAGAAGAAATAAGCACGGGTTTAGAGCCAGAATGGAAGATCAAGGAGGCAAAGCAGTGCTTAAAAGAAGAAGAGCCAAGGGTAGAAAAAAACTAACGGTATCTGACGAAAGAAAGCATAAGAAATAAGATTCTTGCTTAGCTTTATTCCTTCTTACAATCTTGATGGAAGGAAACGAACCTACATATAGAAAATACACCTTCCCTAAGCAGGAAAGGCTGAATAGTAAAAAACTAATTGATGCTCTTTTTACCGAAGGAGCATCTTTTTATTTTTATCCCTTCTCCGTACGTTTTCTTCAGCTCCCGGACGCAGAGACAAACCATCAGTTCATGGTGTCGGTGTCCAAAAGAAACTTCAAACGAGCTGTCGACAGAAATCGTATCAAAAGATTGGTACGCGAATCATATCGCTTACACAAGCATGAATTATGTGCATCTGGCACGCAGCACAAATATTTTGCGATTGCTTATATTTACACAGCCAAAGAAATTCATCCATTTGATTTTGTCGAATCCAAACTAATGGACTCTTTCGGACGTTTAAAAAAGTCACTTAAAATAGAATTAGAGGGGAATTAATCAGGTCAGTTGAATATGAAAAGAACAATAATAGGAATTGCCGGCACTGTCTTATTAATAGGCCTGTTTTCTTTTACCTGGTTAGGTGGAGACAACAGCTTCGAAATCTCTCGAAATCTCAATATTTTCACTACCCTCTATCGCGAGCTGAATACACACTATGTAGATGAGTTATCCAGTGATAAAGTCATAGGAGATGGAATAGAAGCTATGCTGAGATCTCTCGATCCATATGCTGCCTACATTTCAGAGAATCAAATAGAAGAATACAGGACGTCTACTACAGGTGAATATGGAGGCATAGGCGCTATAGTAGGTAAGAGGAATAAGCTCAACACGGTCATAATGCCTTATGTCGGATACCCGGCGCATAAAGCTGGATTGCTAATCGGCGATGCCATACTGGAGATAGATGGCAATGATCTGGCTGATAAGTCATCTACGGAAATCAGCGAACTTCTAAAAGGTCAGCCTGGATCGAATATCATATTAAAAATCAAAAGGTATGGAAACGACAATCCATTTGACGTGACCCTGACCAGATCTAAAATCACGATCAACAATGTCATGTACTACGGTATGTACAATGAAACCACTGGTTTTATTAAGCTAAGTGATTTCACCACCAATGCGGGCAGCGAGGTGAAAAATGCATTGGATAGCCTAAAGCGTGTAGGAGCCACAAAGATTATTCTAGACCTCAGAGACAATCCAGGCGGACTATTGGGAGAAGCGGTCAATGTGGCTAACGTGTTTATAGGACAAGGGAAAGAAGTGGTAAGCACAAAAGGCAAAATGTCTTCGTGGAATAAAACCTACTCGACACCCTATGCCACATCAGATGGAGACATTCCATTAGCCGTACTCACAAGTAGAGCTACCGCATCGGCAGCGGAGATTGTTTCAGGTGTGGTTCAGGACTACGACAGAGGCGTCCTGGTTGGTGCCAGAACATTTGGCAAGGGGCTCGTTCAAGCCACAAGACCGTTGCCATATAATGCTCAGCTAAAAATCACGACGGCCAAATATTACATTCCCAGTGGGAGATGCATCCAGGCCATCGACTATTCTAATAAAAACGAAGATGGAAGTGTGGGTAAAATCCCTGACTCACTCAAGGTGGCATTCAAAACCAGTAAAGGAAGAGTGGTCTACGACGGCGGCGGGATCGAGCCAGATATAAATGTAGAACCCAAAACTATTTCGAACTTGCTCTATAATATGGTCAGTCAAAATCTGATTTTTGACTACGCCACAGCCTATGCATTTTTAAATAAAGAGATTTCAGCTCCAAGAGAGTTTGAATTGTCAGATGAAGAGTATTTAGAATTTGTAAACTGGGTTGATGATAAAGAATTTAACCTTTCTTCTCAAATGGATGAGGCTATCACGGCTCTGGAAGAAATGGCAAAAAAGGAAAAATATTATGAGGGCATGGAGGCCACTATAGAAAACCTTAAGATCAAGGTAGAGGCCTTGAAAAAAGATTATATGATGACCTTCAAAGCAGATATCAAATACATGCTTGAAGAAGAAATTGTGAGTAGATATTACTTTCACCATGGCATGATGGAGTCTAGCCTGGATCATGACCCAACCGTGCTGGAAGCAGCCAATATTCTGAACGACTCAGAAGCCTATTCTAAAATATTGAACAAATAATTTTTTCTGTGTCACTAATACTTGCACTTGATACCTCTACATCTAGCGGCTCTGTGGCTTTGGTCAAAGACGGTAAATTGATTGCCTCACATATTTATTCTATAGATAAATCTCACTCTTCTCTACTTCATGTCATGATCGAGCAGATGATGGCGAATGCCTCATTTGCAATGAGCGAATTGAAAGGCATAGCTGTAGCCGAAGGCCCTGGATCTTATACCGGTCTCAGAATCGGTGTCTCAGCAGCCAAGGGGCTTTGTCTAGCGCTAGATATTCCATTGATGGCGATTAATACATTAGAAGCCATGGCTTATCAGTTGGCAAGACGCTCCTCTGACAACTGCATGTATTGCCCGATGATAGACGCTCGGCGGATGGAGGTATATGCCGCGTTGTATCTTCATGACATGAAAGAAGTAAAACCAACAGCACCAGTTCTACTCGAGGAATATGCCTACGAAGATGTCTTGCCGACATCGAAAATATTATTTTTTGGAGATGGGTCTCAAAAGGCCAGTGAGGTGGTCAAACATGAAAACGCTTATTTCGCAAGCGATATAGTCCCTTCCGCAGAGGAGGTGGCACTATTGGCAGTCAAAAAGTTCGAAAACAAGAATTTTGAAAACGTTGTGGCTTTCGAGCCGTTTTATTTAAAGGAATTTAGAACAGCATCCTCATTTAAGTAATGGAAGGAGAAATCGTAAACAGAGTTGCCAATAGCAAGCTGATCAATTTTGATCTGGAAGAGTATTATGACCAATCGGAAAGACTACTCATAGACATCAAGGATCAATTGTACAATGGATTCGTCCTGAGAGAAGGTGAATTCAGAGCCTATGTAAAAGAGCATGACTGGAGTGCCTATTCAGGAAAAAATGTGGCCGTATACTGTAGTCAGGATGCAATTGTGCCGACCTGGGCATATATGCTACTCGCATCCGCTCTGGAACCACATGCAAAAAATCTTGTCTTTGGTGAATTGTCACACTTGGAAAATCACCTTTTTCAAAAAGCCTTGGCAAAAATCAATCTAGAAGATTTCAAAGATCAAAAAGTGATCATCAAGGGTTGCGGTAGATATCCCGTACCAGAATATGCTTATGTAGAAATCACCAGATTATTAAACCCTGTAGTTTCTAGTCTCATGTACGGCGAGGCTTGCAGTGCTGTACCTATTTACAAAAAGCCCAAATCAAAATAAAAACTCCCTTTTGCATGTCGAGTATTCATGATACCTTTGAAACTGACATAATAATCGCCTCTTGAAATTTGAAGTAAAATTACCGCTGTTTGAAGGTCCCTTCGACCTACTGCTCTTTTTCATACAAAGAGACGAGTTGGATATTTATGATATTCCGATTTCTCAAATTACAGATGATTTTCTCGATTATATAAAGCACCTGGAAAAAATGAATGTAGAGGTGGCAAGTGAGTTCATTCTAGTGGCTTCTACCTTGATGAGGATCAAAGCAAAGATGTTGCTGCCACGACCTGTGCTGGATGAAGAAGGCAATGAAATCGATCCAAGAGAAGAACTAGTCCGTCACCTGCTGGAATACAAAAGGTACAAATCTGTCATTGCAGAATTGGTGCAGCTGGAGTCAAATCGACTGGATCGGGAAAAAAGAGGTAATCTGGCTCGGGAGATTAGGGCTTTATCCGAAGTCAGCAATGTGGAAGCAGAGTTGCAAAACCTCGATCTGTTTAAGATTCTGAAAGTCTATAAAAAGGTGCTTCAGCGATATGAAACTGAACAAAACAAGGTGGATCATAAGGTGGTACAATATCCCTATACTATCTCTGGTCAGAAAACCCATATCCTTACCTCACTTGATCGTACCCCACGTATGGCGTTTACAGACGTAATGGCTGAAAAACCAGAGAAGATAGTCGTGATCTTCAATTTTCTAGCTATTCTGGAACTGTTACAAATGCAATTAGTGCAGATTACCATAGGGGAAGGGTTTAATAATTTTTGGATTGAAAAGACGGAAACTGTCGCCGCCGATTAATGGAAATTAGCAGAAAGAGCGCCTTTAAAGTCCTAAATCCCAACAATATATGGGTCCCCATTCTGGTGGGACTAGGCATTGTATTTTTGCTGTTCTATTTCGACGAGAGCATCACTGCGGACAATCTGAAACTAATCTTCGATGCTAAATTTTCTTCAATTCTGGTTGCCATATTGGTCCTGCTAGCACGTGATGCGGGCTACGCCTATAGAATCCGTACGCTTACAGATCAAAAACTAAGCTGGAAGCGCAGCATAGTCGTCATTATACTTTGGGAATTTGCTTCGGCAGTCACCCCATCAGTGGTTGGGGGTACTGCAGTCGCAGTATTTATTCTTACCTATGAAGGAATCAACTTTGGAAAATCGCTAGCCTATGTGATGCTCACAGCGATATTAGACAATCTATTTTTTGTGGTTGCAGCCCCTGTGGTGATGCTACTCACTAATGGAGTCATCTTTCCGAAAGTAGCAACCTTCGACTTGCAAATAGGAAGCAG
Organism: Reichenbachiella sp.; assembly: GCF_039941815.1. Classification (GTDB taxonomy): domain Bacteria; phylum Bacteroidota; class Bacteroidia; order Cytophagales; family Cyclobacteriaceae; genus Reichenbachiella. The sequence goes on along the minus strand of NZ_JBDVDW010000076.1, from coordinate 39,009 downwards.
TCTGCAGTTCTTCTTCTTCGTGAGTTATGGGCTAATTGCTATTTATACTCTAGTCATGTCCTATGGCTTGTTCGTCAAGCCGAGAGCTTTCAAATGGTTTTTGCTAAAGGTAACAGCGATCAAATTTCTTAGGAAATGGAGAGTCAAAGCCAATCAGTACGGTGATGAAATCATGATTGCTTCTATCGAAATTAAGGGAAAATTAGCAGCTTATTGGATCAAGATAAGTCTGGCTACCCTGTTCATCTGGTGTGCTCGATATTTGATGCTGAATAGCTTGGTATCAGCGTATACAGAAATCACTGTACCTGAGCACATGGTAATTTTCAGTAGGCAAATTATTATGTGGATTGTGATGCTGATTTCCCCTACACCGGGCAGTTCGGGTACGGCAGAATTTTTCTTCAATCAATTTTTTAACGAATATTTAGGTAATTACACCTTTGTTTCCAGCATCTTCTGGAGGCTTATGTCATACTACCCTTACCTATTGCTGGGAGCTATCTTTCTGCCCCGATGGATCAGAAGCAAATTCTTTAAGAAATAAAAAATCCCGCCAGAAGCGGGATTCAAATCTTTCAAATTGAGATTCAATTAAATCTTTTCCAATTCTGAAAAGAAGAATGAACCTTCAATAGCTGCGTTCTCATCTGAGTCAGAGCCATGTACGGCATTTGCTTCAATAGATTTAGCAAATATCTTTCTAATTGTACCCTCAGCAGCGTCTGCAGGATTAGTAGCGCCAATTAGTTTTCTGAAATCCTCTACAGCATTGTCTTTTTCCAGAATCATCGCTATGATAGGTCCTGAAGACATATAAGCACAAAGATCGTTGTAAAAAGGTCTTTCGCTATGTACTGCGTAAAACTTCCCTGCAGTCTCTCCAGTAAGTTTAGTCAATTTCATTGCCTTGATTGAGAAGCCTGCTTCTTCTATCATTTTAGTGATTGCACCCGCGTTGCCAGCACCGAAGGCGTCAGGCTTGATCATGGTGAATGTCTTGTTATTAGCCATTTAAATCTTAAGTCTTATTTGTTCTAAAAATCCCGCAAAATTAGGGCTATTTTTTGATGATAAAAAGAATTCATTGCATATCGTAATTTCTAGTAGCTCGTCGCTTTTGCATTTCGAATAAATTTCACCACTTTTGCACCTTCTTTTTACATCATCGATGCAAAACATAGCAGCATTTAAAGAATTACTCGAGCTTCCTAAGCGAATCGTAATCACCACCCATATAAAGCCAGATGCAGATGCATTAGGTTCTTCCTTGGGACTTGCCGGATATTTGTTGAAGCAGGGACATCAAGTCTGTGTGATCACACCTACCGACTATCCAAAATTCTTGAATTGGATGGAAGGCAACGATGACGTACTGATCTTTGATGGAAATGAAGAAAAATCTAAGTATCTGGTCGAAAATGCTGATTTAATATTTTGCCTTGATTTTTCAAGCCTTAATAGAATCGGTGAACTGGGTAAATTGGTAGCTGAATCTGATGCAGAAAAAGTCCTAATAGATCATCACCTCAATCCAGAAACCTTTGCCAAGTATGTTCTTTGGAGTACTGAGGCCGCGGCTACTGCGGAGCTCGTTTATGACCTGATCGAAATGCTAGGCGATACAGAAACCCTTACCAAGGGGATGGCTGAGGCCTTGTATGCCGGACTAATGACTGATACGGGCAGTTTTAAACACCCATCCACTACGCCTCATGTGCATAATATAGTGGCTAATCTCATGGAACTAGGAGCTGATTGCTCCAAGGTCAGCCATAAGATATACGACAGCAACTCGCTTGATCGAATGAGGCTTCTGGGCTTTGCCTTGTACGAAAGGTTAGAAATTATAGAAGGCAGTAACGTAGCCTATTTCTATCTGACCCTTGAAGATAAGAAAAGATTCAAATATCAAACCGGTGATACAGAAGGGCTTGTAAATTATGGCCTCGGAATAGATGGAGTAAATGTTTCGGCGATCTTCATTGAGGATCCGGACAAAGTAAAAATTTCATTCAGATCATATGGCGATATCCCAGTGAATGAATTATCGAGAAAATATTTTAATGGTGGTGGGCATAAAAATGCTGCTGGGGGAGCATCTGACGATGACCTGCAAACTACCATAAACAAATTTAGAGAACTTGTACAAAACCAGACGAAGGAATTAAATTATGAAGTATAACACTTTATTAGCCATTTTGGCTATCTCTGTTCTAACCATTGCATGCAGTGAAGAAAGAACTACTAAATCAGGAGTGAAGGTGAAAATTGTTGAGAAGGGTGAATCCACTCCTCTAAAGGATAGCACAATTCTGCAGCTCAATATGAAATATGTGAATTCCAATGGAAACGACATGTGGAATTCAAAAGAAGTAGGCGGCCCTGTAGCTATTCAATACCTTAAATCTGTATGGAGCACCAGAGGTACTATGTATGAAGCCTTTGAGGTAATGAACGTAGGCGATAGTGCGATATTCGAAATCGATGCTAAGGATCTTTATGAGAAATCATTTAATTCAGGAGTGCCTGATTCACTGGATTCTGCTAGTAATATCACCTTCTATGCCAAAATCATTGCTATGATGACGACTGAAGAATTTCAAGAGTATCAAAAAGCAGAGTATGAAAAAGCGCAGGAAGAAGCGAGAATAAAAAGAGAAGAAGAGCAAGCCGAGAGATTGGAAGCAGCAGCCGAAACGATCAGAAAGGATGGCGAAGCTATTGATCAATACCTTGCAGATAATGGAATCACAGCGCAAACCACAGAATCTGGACTCAGGTATGTGATCACACAACCAGGACAGGGTGAAAATGCAGCCTCTGGCAACAGAGTATCAGTTCACTACAATGGGACACTGCTCGACGGAACCAAATTTGATTCATCCTATGATAGGGGTCAGCCATTTGGATTTGTTCTAGGACAAGGAAGAGTAATTTTAGGCTGGGATGAAGGTATAGCCTTGTTGAACAAAGGAGCTAAGGCAACGCTTTATATCCCAAGCTCATTAGCTTATGGAGAAAGAGATACAGAAAGGATTCCAGCTAACTCTATCCTCAAGTTTGATGTAGAATTGGTAGATTTTCAATAAAACATGAAGTTTTCAGTAATTATTTTACTAGCTCTCAGTGGGCTGGGTTTGATCTCTTGTGATGAAGAGTCACAAACAGACTATCCCAGTCTTGAGGAATATCTCGAGAGAAAAAGCATTACTGACTTTACTAGAACAGCTTCAGGGTTGATTTATACAGTAGACCAAGAAGGCACTGGAGATTTCCCTGAAGTAGGTCAAACCGTCACCGTACACTATACAGGTTATCATTTGGACGATACCAAGTTTGACTCCTCCTATGATAGAAATGTAGCGCTTACAGTTGAGCTTGGTGCGGGTATGGTGATAGATGGATGGGAAGAAGGGCTGAGGTACTTTAAAAAAGGTGGTTCTGGGTCGTTGTATATTCCATATGAACTGGCTTATGGTACTTCTGGCAGCCCGAGTGGAACAATTGGGCCAAGAGAAGATATAAAATTTGATATTAATTTGATTGCTATAGATTAGGAATAATGAGAATGAATATTGTGAAGAATAGTTTTCTGGTTATAGTATTTTTAGCTGTGGGGATTGTGAGCTGTGTGGACCATGCCGCTGACAATGAAGCAGAAATAGAGCAGGCAAGGATTGATTCGCTTGCTCAGGCTGAAATCGAAGTCGAGTTATTTGATGACTACATAGCCGATGCTGATAACGGTATCAACGAGGATGATGTAGTGGAAGGTGATTTTGGTGTTCGACACGTAGTTTGGAATCCAATAACAAGTGTAAGAACCCCAGAGTATAATGAATTGGTATCAGTACACTATGCAGGACAGTTTTTGACCAATGAAATTTTTGATACTACGAACCCTTCCTGGGCTCAGGATTCAGATAGTTTGAACTACGTTGAGGAGGGTATCTCATTTGATGACTTACTAGAGGCATCCAGCAAATCCTATTTAGAGTTGTTAGACTCATTGAACTCTTCTGATGGGGCTATACTTAATCCACTCTATGATGCCGACAGGTTATATGTCCCTATTGTATTTAACCATACGGAAGATGGATCTGGCATCGGCAACACTTTCATTATAGGCTTTAGAATTGGACTCAGAGATGCTATGATCAAAATGGAGCTAAATTCTGAAGCACTAATCATGATTCCATCTGCTGTAGCATATGGAACCTTTGGTACATTCAATAGCGATGGGACAGAATCGATTCCTCCGGATACCCCATTGATTTTCAAGTTTTCTTTAGTGAATATTCGACCGTAACGAAGGTGGAAATCTGCTTTGCCACTCACAATGAAAATAAGCTTGAAGAACTCAGGCAGATGCTTCCTCAGTATCAAATTGTAGGGCTTACAGATATAGGCTGCAATGAAGAAATCCCTGAAACAGGGGCCACGCTATCCGAAAATTCACGAATAAAAGCAACTCATGTCTCCAGTCACTATTCAATCAACTGCTTTGCAGATGATACTGGGCTAGAAGTGCATGCACTGGATGGTGAACCTGGTGTCTACTCAGCACGATACGCAGGAGACGACCGTGATAATCTAGCGAATATCAATCTTCTGCTGAGTAAGCTAGAGACATGCACGGATAGATCTGCGAGATTCAGAACGGTCATCACCCTAATAATTGATGGTGAAGAACATCAATTTGAAGGGATTGTAAATGGCACTATTATCGAAGAACTCAGAGGAAGTCAAGGGTTTGGCTACGATCCGGTTTTTATTCCGGATGGTTATGAAGAGACCTTCGCGGAAATGTCTTCAGAGTCAAAAAACGCAATCTCTCATAGAGGCCGGGCAGTGGCAAAGCTTGTGGAGTTTCTAGAAAAAAGAGCATAAAAAAAAGCTGCACTCAATGAATGCAGCTTTCCTTCCTAGTTACTCAAAATAATTTTTACTTTTCTTCCATAAACGGATATCTATAATCCTTAGGAGGATTAAATGTCTCTTTAATTGTTCTTGGAGATATCCACCGAAGCAGATTTAGCATAGATCCAGCTTTGTCGTTGGTGCCTGATGCTCTGGCTCCACCAAATGGCTGTTGGCCTACAACCGCACCGGTTGGTTTATCATTGATATAGAAATTACCTGCAGCGTTGACCAATCTTTTGGTTGCCAGCTCGATGGCATATCTATCCTGAGAGAATACAGCTCCGGTCAAAGCATATGGAGAAGTGCTGTCCACTAGCTCTAGTGCCTCTTCAAATCTTTCAGCCTGATAGACATAGATCGTGATTACCGGGCCGAAGATTTCTTCACACATCGTTGTAAACATTGGATCTTTAGCTACGATGATTGTTGGCTGAATGAAGTAGCCTTCTGATTTATCGTAGTTACCACCAGCAATGATCTCGGCCATATCACTTTCTTTCGCTTGGTCGATGAACCCTGAAATTTTATCAAATGCCTTCTCATCAATCACTGCATTGAAGAAATTCGTGAAATCTTCTGGCGAGCCCATTTTGATGCTTTTATGATCTTCGAGCAAGTATTTTTTTACTTCATCCCAAATATTATCTGGAATGTAGGCTCTGGATGCTGCACTGCACTTTTGACCTTGAAATTCGAAGGCGCCTCGTGTTATCCCAGTGGCCAGTGCTTTGGCATCTGCCGACTTATGTGCAATAATAAAATCCTTACCCCCGGTTTCTCCTACTATTCTTGGGTATGACTTGTATTTGCTGATATTCTCTCCGATGGTTTTCCATAGGTGCTGGAATACGCCAGTACTTCCAGTAAAGTGTAATCCGCCGAAATCAGCGTGATTGAATATCACTTCTCCAGTCGTAGGACCGTCGACGTATACCATATTGATGACCCCGTCAGGTACTCCTGCTTCTCTAAATATTTCCATGAGTATTTGTGCAGAGTATACTTGCGACTCAGCTGGCTTCCACACCACAGTATTGCCCATCATGGCAGGCGCTGCTGGCAGGTTGCCCGCAATAGAGGTGAAATTGAAAGGAGTCAGAGCAAAAACAAATCCTTCGAGCGGTCGGTGTTCCAGCCTGTTCCACATACCAGGAGCGGACTCAGGTTGCTCAGCATAAATCTGCGTCATGAAGTCGACGTTGAATTTCAAAAAGTCTATGTATTCGCATGCGGCATCAATTTCTGCCTGATAAGGGCTCTTGGACTGAGCCAGCATTGTAGAAGCATTGATTTTAGCTCTATAGGGCCCAGCTACTAATTCGGCAGCTTTCAGGAAGATACTTGCTCTGTGCTCCCAAGACATGGCAGCCCAGGCCTCCTTGGCACCTATTGCAGCATTGATGGCTTGCTCTACATGCGAGGCATCTCCATAGTTGTAGTGACCCAGCGTATGCTTATGATCATGGGGAGGAGCCATTCTTACTTTTTTGTCAGTAGTGACCAATTCACTACCGATATACATCGGAATGTCAATTTCTTTGCCCCGCATTGCCTTTAATTCGGCTTTTAGAGCAATTTTTTCTGGACTTCCAGGTGCATATGACAGCACTGGTTCATTTTCAGGGACAGGCACTGAATATATTCCTTTGGGCATAGTGTTTTATCTTTTATTCAATGAATTTGTGCAAATGTAAGAAAGACAGATATAATGAGGATTGGATAAATACATATTATTTTAGCCAAAAAACATCGTAACCATCCTGATTGGGTTAAAAAAGTATGAGATGAAAAGATGGAAAGAATTTTATGAAAAATATCAGGAGTATTTCAGAACTGATTTGCTCTTTTATGTCTTTATGCTTTTTTTCCTGCTTTTTTTATTCGTGGTGATTGGTGCTGATTAGTGCACGTAGCTGGCGGCATTCATATCAATTGTGCTGCCTGTAGCATGATCCGCCATGCCACTCGCCAAAAATGTGACCATGGGAGCAATATCTTTAGGCTCTGTCATACGCTCTAGTGAGATGTCTGATGTGGCGTGCTCAGTTCCATATTTCTCCATAGCCTCCTTAGCCATATCTGTCCTTACAAATCCTGGTGCTATATTAAATGCTTTGATTCCATTCTTGCCATAAGCTCTGGCGATGGTCTGAGTCAGTGATACCAAGCCAGCTTTTGAGGCTGCATAGGCCATGTATTCTGCCGTATCACCTCTATAAGCTGCCCGTGAGGTAATATTGATTATTCTGCCCGCACTGTTACGTTTTAGAAAATGTTCAATTACTTTTTTGCAAAGGATCCCTGCAGAAGTGAGGTTGACTTGTATGGTCTCGTTCCAGGATTTCATCCATTCAGATTCCTTACCGTCTATATCTACGGCCTTGGCAATACCAGCATTATTCACAAGTATCTCCACGCTGCCCATCTCAAGTACTACCCGATCAAACAAATTCGCGGCCTCATCTTTTTTTGATAAATCTGCTTGAAAGGCACGTGATTCATTGCCTAAGACATGAGCTAAATTTTCAGCCTCACGCATATTTTTGTTGTAATGAACCGCTACTGTTGCTCCAGCTTCTGCCAGTTTGGATGCGATAGATTTCCCTATTCCTTTGCTGGCCCCGGTCACTAGAATGTTTAATCCTGATAGGTTGATGTACATCTTTCTCTCTTATTCGAGGGGTTAAATTAACACTCAACGAACTAAATTAAAATTCAGATGGCAATTATATTAATCACCTGGTACATGCAATCAAAAAATTAAGGCTCGTAAATATCAACCGTGGTATAAAAAGATGACCATGGAAACCAGTAACCTATTATTCCATTGGTAGGTGTCAGTTCAGTGCCACTGTCGGGCCCACTTACTGCCATGCCAAGTACATTCCATTCGTTGCCAAATTGGTCAGTCATTAGTACTGCTGAGGTAAGTTTCCCCTCCTTGTACAATTCTCCTTCTGGCAGAGAGAATGTGAGCCATTCATCATTGATTTTAATATTGTAAAAGGAGATAATGAAGTTTTGAATCTGACTACCAATGATTACAGTATTTTGTCCTTCTACTTCATCAGATATGATTCCAACCTCATCTTTTGGAAAGCTACCAAACCGATAGGCTTTTGCATAGTCCTCTCTTATGACTGTATGCACCCGCTCTTTGGTATGCAATCGATCGTCTGGATCCTTCACCTGAAAAATCAATCCATCCACAGATCTATAATCACCATATGGATAAGCTGCATAATTACGCGCGTGACCTGTTTCAGTTGAAAGCACCACTGTATTTGGAAAAAAAGTTTGCCAGGTCGACCAAGACGTTTCTATGAGTTGCACCATAGTAGGCTTTGTGCCGATCAGCTCGCCATTGACACATTCTAGCGTCAATTGGCTCCAGTTGCTTTCAGAGTTTCTGTCGTAGGGGATGACGTTGGCGTTGTACAACAGTCCCGATACTCCGAAGGTTGTAATCAAATCGCCAAACTTCCTATGCCAGCCGGTGGCCGTGCCCGTCAAAGGACAGTAGATCACAGCTATAGGCTCCTTATTATACCAGTCGTTGGCGATTTCATGCCAATTCATGACCAAATGCGAATAAGCTTTGGTTTCCTGCCCATCAGAATACCCAATGACCAATTCATGATCCTCAAGATAGGTGGCTTCTGATGGAGTAATAAAATTGGGCTCATCTAGCGCCGGGATACCATCCTTACCAGGCCCACCATCGAGTATTCTGGTAAAAGGGATGGACCATTCGCCCTCAGCGATATATCCTGTACGAGCTTTTGGCTCATCTTTCTCCTCAGAGCAGGATGAGCCATAGAAAATGACAAGTACTAGTAGTAGAATTGAAAACTTTTTCATAATCATAATTTTAAGTTGATCAAGAGTGCGGTATTCCATCTAAAAGTAGGGGTGATTTGAGTGCCTTCGAGATTCGCATAGATCGGTAGATCTATCGTGCTCATCAAGTGTATATTGGGTGTGACAAGATAGGACAGGCCTGGCCGAATAAAAAGCCATTTGCCACCAGTGCTGGGTACATCGAATCCATCGTTTACGTCTTCTGAAACCCTCCTGTATTTAAACCCTAGAGACGGGCTGAGTACTTGGTTGAAAAACAAAAATTGATCCGCAACACCTACCTGAATCTGGCTTTCATTTCCAAATTTGTAGGTTTGATCAATCAGATAGCTGCTGTTTTCTCCGGTATATCTGAAAGTGAGGGTAGTATAGATGGAAAGAGAACTTCTGACTTTGAAGTTGTGCTCGCTGCTAAAAAAGGCTATGGCGTCCATAGCGCCACTTCCTGGTTGCATGTCTGCATTCAGAAGTATACCCCTTTTGGTGGTTTCATCAGAAGAGCCAGTTGGAAATTTCACCCCGATGCCGACCTGATAGTGATTCAGAAAACGATATTTGGATAAAAGCACAATATCTCCAATTCCATTGGTGCTTTCTATTGTGGTATTGAACCCTACAGGAGATACGATTCGTTCTTGCTTCACATATGGGAGGAGTACTTCAAAACTCCAATGCTCATTCAAATTATAGCCGGCTTGGAAAAGCGCAGTATAGGTAGATCTGGTACGTGTATTGTCATCAAGCGTCTCGGTCCCATTTTTCAGGGTGTTTAGCTTATTTAGGTCATAGGAAATGGAAAACTGGAGTTGTTTTTCATCAGCGAAAGGGAGTCCCAAATTGCCGCTCAGTGGTGCTCCACCAGAACAGCATGATTGACCAAAACTGAGATGCGGGACAACACATATCAGAGCCATCATATATAGGTGCATGTTTTCTAAACCAATAATTCATAAATAAAATTCATCGGATAGAATAATATTTGAAAGGGAACATTTATGTTCGGTTTTGAGTTGACCTATAGAAATCCCTCGATTATGACAAAAAAGACAATCTCTGTACTGTATGCTTTGCTAATATTATTGTTCTTTCATCTAAGCCCTACTGCTGGTTTTAGCCAGATCGTTTGGCGTGATCTAGCATCAGCGCAAAGCCTGAATAAGGATACGCCAAAACCGATATTTATAGAGTTTACAGCTAAGTGGTGTGGGTGGTGCAAGAAAATGGAGAAAACTACTTTTATAGATAGTAATGTGGTAGATATGTTGAATGAACAATTTTATGCTGTTAAAATTGATTTTGATAGCGATCAGGCGATTGACTATCTGGGCAACCAATATACAGGGAAGCAACTGGCAAAGGAGTTTGGCATCGAGGGACTTCCAACTATGATCTACCTACCGGCCAACTTGGATGGGAGTAAAAAAATTGTAGGATACAAAACATCAAAACAGCTAATCAAAGTGCTCAGGCAAATGGATAATTCCTAATTTGTAACCAGCCAGCCATTGTTGTAGTCTAATGGTGACAACTCAAAATAACCATTATGCTTTACAACTATTTTAAAATCTCGATTAGAAACATTCGAAAACATAAGCTGTTTTCCTTTATCAATGTTTTCGGACTCTCATTTAGCCTTTCTATTTGCCTAATAATTATTATGCTTCTGGCAGATCAGTTTAGTTATGACCGATTCAATACAGACGCAGATCGCATTTATAGAGTCAACCACTCTCGCAGCGACCTAGACGCTGTCATAGAAGGTATGGCCACTTCTCCCATGCCTGTGGGTGAGGAGCTGAGCTCCAAATATCCAGGAATAGAGAGCTATACCCGGCTTAGCCGAGGGTTTGGTAACGGCTGGGTTAAACTCATGCAAGACATCAATATCCCGCTCTCTGGTTTTTTTGCAGACCCATCGTTTGTAGAGATGTTTCAATATGAATTCGAGTATGGCGATTCGAAGACGGCGCTACTTGAGCCTTATTCAGTGATTCTATCCAAGGAGACAGCAGAAAAACTCTTCAATAAGGAGAATCCGGTAGGAGAAGTGATAAAGGTAGGAGAGCTTGGAAGCTATAAAGTGACAGGTGTTCTCAAAAGAGTAGAAGGCAAATCACACATTAAATTTGATGGTGTGGCCTCTATGTCAACCCTTGAATCACTAATCAAAAAGGAAATCTTACCCGAAAGTATGATGACCTGGACTAATAGATCAAGAACCTGGACCTATATCAAACTGAAGAAAGGCACTTCAGTGGAAAGCGTAGAGCAAAATCTTGCAAAAATTAGTGAAGAGCAATATGCTAATATGGAAGATATGGATACGGATTTTTACCTTCAAAATATTAGAGCAATCAGCCCTGGCCCACTGGTAGGCAATCAGATAGGCCCCGGTATTCCCATGATTTTTGTCTATTTCCTTTTTGGAATGGCGTTGGTGATTATCATATCGTCCTGCTTCAATTATACCAATTTGTCGATTGCGAGATCATTGAATCGAGCCAAAGAAGTAGGAATAAGAAAAGTATTCGGCGCAGTACGTTATCAGATATTAATGCAGTTTCTCACCGAATCCGTGATTATATCCATGCTTGCTTTTCTTTTCTCAATGGCTATTGTACAGCTCATGGAGCCCATCTTTTTAGAGCTTAATTTCAGCCAGCTACTTGATTGGAATCTGCAGCAATCCACGGAAGTCTATCTGATTTGTCTTGCCTTCTCTGTTATGGTTGGGCTAATCGCCGGGATTGTCCCTGCCATGTTTCATTCATCCGTGAAAGCACTGCAAGCACTCAAAAACCTCTCCGGTGTAAAGGTGTTCTCTAAATTGGGCCTTAGAAATGCGCTCATCGTAGGGCAGTTTGGACTATCACTTTTTCTGGTCATTACAGTCAAGCTGATCTACAATCAAATGAATTTTATGATTGAATCTGATTATGGTTTTGATGCTGACAATATCGTAATTGTTCAACTCAACAACTCTGATCCAGACAAGCTAAAAAATGAGTTGCTGACCTACCCTGAAATCAGTAGTGTCGCAGGGGCGAGGTTTGCCCCTGCAGCCGGGACAAGCAGTTCTCTAACCGTCCTCATAGATGAAGCCGAACAAGAGTTGCAGTATTTCGATGTGGATGAAGACTACGTCGAAAATATGGGCCTTACCATTTTAGCCGGTAAGTCTTTTACCAAAGAAATTAAGGAAAAAAAGTTAGTCATCAATGAAGAAGCTTCTAAGAGTTTTGGATACCCGCATCCGTTGGATGCAATTGGCCAGGTTGTGGTTATCAATGATTCGGTCAACTACGAAGTGATCGGAGTAATGGAGAACTATAACCATGAGACCCTCGTGTCCTCCATCAAGCCCATGGCGCTCATCTATAGCAAAGAAGACCTCGGCATACTTCAAGTGCGTGTCAATTCTGCGAATTATGAACAGGCCATTGGCAGTATCAATGCTGCCTGGAATAAGGTAAATCCAGATCTAAAAATCGAGTACAAACTCATGAGCGATGAAATCGCCTTCTTCGCCGACATCATGTTCGGAGATTTGACTAAAATCATCTCGTTTATTTCGTTACTTGCCATTATTATCGCCTGCCTTGGACTGATGGGAATGGTTGTCTTCAGTACTCAGTCTCGATTAAAAGAAGTTTCGATTCGGAAGGTATTAGGTGCCAGCAATCAGGCTTTGATTTATATTCTATCTAAGGGTTTTGCCAAGCTTCTACTTTTGGCCATACTCCTGAGCGTGCCGTTGACTTGGTTTATCAATAATCTATGGATGGACTTTATCGCATTTAGAGTAGAAATCGGCGCTGGAGTGATAGTTTTTGGAGTTGCCATTGTTGCTCTACTGGGGCTGCTGGTAGTGGGTTCTCAAACGTGGCAAGCCGCCAACACCAACCCCTCAGATATTTTACGAGATGAGTAGTCGCTTGTCGATCGATGGATTGATTAGTTATTCTAATAAGATTGTATTACATTTGTATTACACATGAATGACAAAATGCTAAATGTAAGACTCGATAAGGATACTGAGAAGACACTCAAGCAGTATAGCGAGCAAAACAATATGTCTAAGACCGCAGTAGTAAAGGAGGCCTTAGCCCTGTATTTCACCAAAGAGACAGAGAGCAAATCTCCCTACGAGCTTGGGGGAGATCTTTTCGGGATTGAGGGTAGTGGCCAGGCTGATCGTTCTACCACCTACAAAGCCAAACTTAGAGAAAAGCTGCATGCAAAGCATTCTCATTGATGCCGGCCCGCTGATAGCGTTGTTTGATAAATCTGACAGATACCATACCAGAGCGATTACTTTTATCAAAGGGTATCAGGGGCATCTTTGGTCCACTTGGCCTGTGGTGACAGAAGTCTGTCACATGCTGGACTTTAGTACAAAAGCACAATATTCATTTTTGGAATGGATTAGACGTGGAGGACTAAAAATATTTGATTTAAACGAGAGTCATCTGGAGAGAATACTGGAGTTGACCGAAAAGTTCGATGATGTACCTATGGATTTGGCTGATGCCTCCTTGTTGCTAGTATCCGAAGAGCGCCGACACAACAAAATTGCTACAATTGACTCTGATTTTTATATCTATCGTGATATCAGAAATCAGTATTTAACAAACATATTTATGTAAACAAAGAGAAGAATTAGGCCTACGCCTAATTCTTCTCTTTTGATGAGGCCTGGTTTTCTTATTTTAACCAAGCTCTGTACATCCAGAGTGTTTTTTCTTGCTCCTCTATCAGTGCGGACATCTGATCTTCTGTACCTCCATCATTGGCTTCTCCAGCCAGCCCCTTTAGTTCTTTCTCTTGTGTTACGATTTGTTCGAGATTGCCTACTATTGTTTGCACTGCAGTCTCCCCATCATGAACATTTTTGACTGGTTTTATCTTGGCTGTAGCCAGATAATCGTCGAACCCGTGAATAGGGGTTCCTCCTATGGTTAAAATACGCTCTGCAATTTCGTCCACCTTCATGGCTGCATCGGTATAGAGCTCTTCGAACTTGACATGGAGTTCAAAAAAATTCTTTCCCTGAATGTTCCAGTGAAACCCTCTTAGATTTTGGTAATAAATCTGGAAATCTGCTAGTAGCTCATTGAGCTTATCGATTATTATTTTATTTTCTTTCATATCTATTCGTTGTTTAGCTATATCGTAAATAACGGCAGAATTCAGACCTGAGGTTCGTGATTAAAATCACAATTTGTGATCCGTCAATAAAGAATGTTGATATGTTTTCTAAGCCGGAATATATTTCTTGAATAGACTCTTCACTTTCATCTGAATCACACCAAATACGGCTTCCTTGAAGATGCCTCGAGACATTTTGGATTGCCCTTTGGTACGGTCAGTGAAGATGATGGGCACCTCTTTTATTTTGAATCCATATTTCCAAGCTAGAAACTTCATTTCGATCTGAAAGGCGTAGCCAACAAAATGTACATTATCTGGATGAATCGTTTCCAGCACTTTTCGAGTATAGCACTTAAACCCTGCCGTAGTATCTTTGATTGGGATGCCAGTGACAAACTGGACATAGATGCTGGCACAGTACGACATCAGTACCCGATTCATTGGCCAGTTGACCACATTGACACCAGATATATACCTGGACCCAATAGCCAAATCATAGCCTTCTTGCTCACAGGCAGCCCTAAGATGAATAAGATCCAACGGATTGTGCGAGAAATCTGCATCCATCTCAAAGATATACTCATAGCCATGATCCAAGGAAAAATGAAACCCAGCTATATATGCGGTACCAAGACCTGCTTTTCCGCTCCTTTCAATTATATGCAGTGAATCAAACTCACTTTGGAGTTTTTTTACAATGGAGGCGGTGCCGTCAGGAGAGTTGTCATCGACAACCAGAATATCAAAATTGGCATCGAGATCAAAAACGGTTCTGATGATATCTTCAATGTTTTCTTTCTCATTGAAAGTGGGTATGATGACGAGACTTGTATTCAAGTGTTGAATTTAATTAATGATACGATTCTATAACAGCAAAATTGAATCTTCCTTCTCAAAATGCTGATGTAATAGCAGAATTGGCCTTATCTACCTATAGCCCAAAAGCTGCATCATCTGCTCGCTGGATTGTTCTTCAGCAAATACGCGCGATGTAACCTTGCCGTTGTCATCTTTTGAAATTAAAATATGTTTTGGCGCAGGAATCAGGCAGTGCTGAATCCCTCCATAACCCCCAAGGGACTCCTGGTAGGCTCCCGTATGGAAAAAACCGAAGTACATGGTTTGATCTTTTTCTATTATTGGCAAAAACACCTCTGAGATGTGTGCTTCCGAATCATAATAATCCATGCTATCACAAGTCAAACCACCAATATTCACCCTGTGAAAGTGTTTGTCCCATAGGTTTATCGGGAGCATAATGAATTTTGAGTTGAGCCCCCAGACATCAGGTAGATGAGTGATAAACGAGCCGTCCATCATATACCAGAGTTCCTTATCATTTTGTAGCTTTTGGTCTAGCACGGAGTATATAGTAGCACCACTTTCCGCCACGGTATAGCTACCAAACTCAGTATAGATGTTTGGTTCATCGATACTATTCTTCTTGCAAATCCACTGAATGTTTTCAATGATTTGCTCGGCCATGTATTCATAGTCATATTCAAAATGCAAAGAGTTCTTTACGGGAAACCCTCCACCAATATCAACCGAATTCAAATCTGGACACACCTTCTTTAGTTCGCAATATTTATATATAAATCGGCTCAATTCACTCCAGTAGTATGCAGAATCCTTGATGCCAGTATTGATAAAGTAGTGCAGCATTTTCAATTTCCCCTTCGACTTACCCTTGATTCTATTTTGATAGTAACCAAGAATATCACTGTAGCGTATCCCTAATCTTGAAGTATAAAACTCAAAATTGGGCTCCTCATCAGCAGCCAGTCTCATGCCCATGTTAAACGGTTTATCTACGTGCTCATCATAGTAGTCAAGCTCCATAAGATTATCCAGAATGGGAAGGCAATTTGTAAATCCTGCATTGAGCAGCTCAACTATTTTTTTGAGGTAGTGAGGTCGCTTGTAGCCATTGCATATGATGTATGTGTCCTTGGTGATCAGTCCTTTTTCATACAGGGTCTCGATGATAGAGATATCATAAGCAGAAGAAGTTTCAAGATGAATGTCATTTTTCAACGCCTCCTCGAGTACAAAGGAGAAATGGTTAGACTTCGTGCAATAGCAGTAGGTATAAGAGCCTTTGTAGTTTTTCTTTTTTATAGCCTGGTTGAAGTACCCTTTTGCTAACTGTATTTTTTCGGAAATCTTAGGTAGGTAAGTGAGCTTGAGCGGAGTCCCATGCTCTTCTATCATATCCATGAGATCGACCCCGTTAAAATTCAAATGGTTGTTTTTGACACCAAATTCTGCATTTGGAAAATCAAAGGTCTGGTCGATTAAATCATGATATTTTTTCATGGAATGGTATTAGTGTTTAAAAGGCCTCAAAAAACCGACAAATATCTGCAAATTTATGTTGAATTTGCACCATCATAATTGGTAAAAATCCTATTAAATTTGCCAGCCTGTAAATAAACAGATACTCCCAAAACCCAAATTTGATGATTGATATTTTAATTAAAGATGAAACTGCGCCACTCAGGTCTGTAATACTAGGTACTGCAGAGAGTTTTGGTGGAGTGCCAGACATCGAAGACGCCTACGACCCTAAGTCCAGGCAGCATATTCTGGATGGATCCTTCCCTAAGGAGGAAGATATAATAAATGAAATGACAGCAGTCGAGAAAGCACTGACAAAACATGGAGTAAAGGTCTATCGACCAAAAGTATTGCCTGATACCAATCAGGTATTTGCTCGTG
This sequence comes from Reichenbachiella sp., assembly GCF_039941815.1. Classification (GTDB taxonomy): domain Bacteria; phylum Bacteroidota; class Bacteroidia; order Cytophagales; family Cyclobacteriaceae; genus Reichenbachiella. The sequence goes on along the minus strand of NZ_JBDVDW010000076.1, from coordinate 22,350 downwards.
ATATTGGCTTTGTGATCGGAGATAAATTCGTCATGCCGAATATCATAGATGAGCGTGCAGCAGAAAAAGAAGGGATCGACCATCTTATTGCACAGATAAATCCAAGTCAAATACTGAAGATGCCCAAAGGAGCATACGCGGAAGGAGGCGATGTAATGCCATGGAAAGAAAAACTTTTCATAGGGTACTCAGAAGATGATGACTACAACAACTACAAAGTGAGTCGTACAAATAGTGCCGGAGTCAAATTTCTAAGAGAGCAGTTTCCCAATTGTGATTTTTATGCCTTCGAACTAAAAAAATCTGATACAGATCCAAGAGAGAATGCTTTACATCTTGATTGCTGTTTTCAGCCTATAGGTGATAATCAATGCATCATTTATAAAGGAGGATTCAAAAAGGAAAAAGATTACGAATTGCTCGTGAGCCTCTTCGGAGCAGAAAATTGTATCGAAATCACGAAAGAAGAGATGTACGATATGAATTCGAATGTATTTTCTATCTCACCAAAAGTAATCATCAGCGAACAGGGATTTACCAGACTCAATGATGAATTGGAAAAAAGAGGATTTGAAGTAGAACGCGTGCCATATAGTGAGACCGCAAAAATGGAAGGACTGCTCAGATGTTCAACCTTACCCCTTGAAAGAACCTATTGACTATGGGAATAAATACGACTTCCAGAATCATGATGATCAGACCCGTTCAGTTTAGGATGAACGAACAAACGGCTGTTAATAATTACTACCAAAAGGCATTGGAAAATATCACTCCTGAAAATATTCAGGTCAGAGCCCTAGCGGAATTTGATGGTTTTGTGGATAAACTCCGCTCCAATGGAATTGAGGTCATCGTGATCAACGACACACCTGATCCAAGTACTCCAGACTCCATTTTTCCCAATAACTGGATCAGTTTTCATGCTGATGGCACCATTGGTCTATATCCAATGTACGCCGAAAACAGAAGGTTGGAAAGACGTTCCGAAATTATTGAGGAACTCAAGAAATATGGTTTGATAGTGAATAAAAAAATAGACCTGTCAAAATCAGAAAACGACGGCAAGTTTCTCGAAGGCACAGGGAGCCTGATCTTTGATCGTACAAATAAAATAGCCTATGCTGCTATATCTGAGAGAACGCATCCTGATGTCATTGAATCTTTCGAAAAAGCCTTCGGGTATAAAGTAGTTTCGTTTACTGCAAACCAAACAGTGGGAGATACGCGCTTACCAATCTATCATACTAATGTGATGATGGCCCTGGGCCACGATTTCGCTGTGATATGTTTGGATACAATAGACGACAAGGCGGAAAGAAAAATGGTTGTAGATTCGCTGGAGCAATCGGGCAAGGAAGTGATCGATATTACTGAAGATCAGAAAGCACATTTCGCTGGCAACATGTTGCAGGTGGAGAATGCAAACGGAGATAAGTTTATGGTCATGTCGGAAGCGGCATTCACGTCCTTAGAAGAATCACAAAAAAATAAGATTTTAAAGTATAACAAAGACATTATTCACAGCTCACTCGATACCATAGAGGCATTAGGTGGCGGAAGTGCACGATGCATGATGGCAGAAGTGTTTTTGCCTAAGAAATAACAAAAAATGAACATTGTATCTCAACTACAAATCGGAATAGCCGAAGGTCTCAAATCTCTCTACGATCATGACGTAGCTGCACCCTCCTTGAGCTTGCAGCCCACCAGAAAGGAATTTGAAGGCACTTATACCTTTGTGACTTTTCCGTATGGGAAAATTTCTAAGAAAAACCCTGCAGAAACAGGCGAAGAGTTGGGATCTTATCTCAAGGACCATTGCGAGATTGTATCTGGATACAATGTGGTCAAAGGTTTTTTGAATGTAGAACTGGCAAGTGCAGTCTGGGTCAACCTGTTCAATGAAATATCCGGTACCGAGGAATTTGGTAAGCACCCTAGAAAAAGTGAAAAAGTGATGGTAGAATATGCTTCTCCCAACACCAACAAGCCCCTTCATTTAGGACACTTGCGAAATATCTTTCTAGGCTATTCTGTTGCCAGGATATATGATGCCTATGGTTATGATGTAGTCAAAGTCCAAATCATCAATGATAGAGGGATCCATATTTGTAAATCTATGGTGGCCTGGAAAAAATTTGGTGCAGGTGAGACCCCAGAGTCGGCAGGCTTGAAAGGAGACAAGCTGGTAGGGAAGTACTATGTTGAATTTGATAAGGTATACAAGGCCGAAATAAAGGAATTAGTGGCAAGTGGGAAGTCGCAAGAAGAGGCCGAAAAAATGGCGCCCATATTATTGGAAGCCCAGGAGGAGCTAAGAAAATGGGAGGCCAAAGAACCGGAGACTTATGCCCTTTGGCAAAAAATGAACGGCTGGGTATATACAGGATTCGATGCCACCTATGAGCAAATGGGGGTATCTTTTGATAAACTTTACTATGAGTCAGATACTTATTTGCTAGGAAAGGAACAAGTAGCTGAAGGGCTAAAAAACGGTCACTTTATCAAAAAGGATGACGGTTCAGTCTGGGTAGATTTGACAGATGAAGGACTCGATCAAAAAATTGTACAGCGTTCGGACGGCACGGCAGTATATATGACGCAGGATATCGGAACGGCGATTCAACGCTTCGAGGAATATCCGGGTCTGATCAAGCAGGTCTATACCGTAGGCAATGAGCAAGACTATCATTTCAAGGTGCTTTTTCTGATCTTGAAAAAGCTTGGATACAAGTGGGCAGAGGAGTGCTACCATCTCTCCTATGGCATGGTGGATTTGCCTTCCGGCAAAATGAAGTCACGAGAAGGGACTGTAGTAGATGCTGATGATCTAATGGATGAAATGATAGCTACTGCGGCACATCACACCAAAGAATTGGGAAAAATAGATGGTTTTACCCAAGAGCAGGCAGAAAAGCTCTACGATACTATTGGATTAGGTGCGCTGAAGTATTTTCTACTAAAGGTAGATCCAAAAAAACGCATGCTATTTGACCCGCAGGAGTCGATAGAATTTCATGGCAATACAGGTCCGTTTATCCAATATACGCACGCCAGAATTTCTGCTATTCTCAGAAGAGCCGAAGAGCTGGGTATTACGAGCAGTGCTACTCAAATATCAAGAGATATCAAACTCAGTACGACCGAAAGCGATCTGATCTTTCTACTTTCAGAATTACCAAATCGGATAAAAGCCGCCGCAGAAGACTATCTACCATCCGTGATAGCGCAGTACGTATATGACCTGGCTAAAGAATACAATAAATTCTATGCAGAGTTCTCCATTTTTGGTGAGCAAGAAGCATCTGTCACAGCGGCCAGAGTAGCACTCTCAGCTCAGGTGGCGAAAAACATCAAGTATGGTATGTCTCTTCTGGGTATTCATGTACCGGATAGAATGTAATACATGAGCAATTCTATAATCAAACATTGGCTAAAAGCCTTTCGGCTCAGAACATTGCCGCTGGCTCTGTCTAGTATTTTTATGGGCAACTTCCTCGCCAGTTGGCAGGGACAATTTGATTGGATTATCCTATTGCTATCTGTAACCACGACCATTTTCTTACAAATACTATCTAATCTGGCCAATGACTACGGCGACACCATTCATGGAGCGGATAGCGCTGAGCGGGAGGGCCCTGCCAGAGCCGTACAGAGTGGGGTAATTACAAAAAGCCAAATGAAAACAGCCATATATATATTAGCCGGCCTTTCATTGAGCTCGGGACTACTTTTGTTGAACATGGCGTTTGCCGATCACTGGCTGTTGATAATCATATTTCTTGTGTTGGGCCTGGCTGCCATATATGCAGCCATCACCTATACGGCAGGGAGTAATCCATATGGCTATAGAGGGTTGGGCGACATTTCTGTGCTTATTTTCTTTGGATTTGTAGGCGTATTTGGAGCGTATTATTTACAAACCAAACAGCTAGATTGGCAGATAGTAATGCCTGCACTTAGTTGCGGTCTACTGTCCACCGGAGTCCTTAATGTCAACAATATTCGGGACATAGAATCTGATCAAAAGGCCGGCAAGATATCTATACCTGTGCGCCTCGGTAGAGAAGGTGCCGTCATCTATCATTATGTTTTGCTTGGCCTGGCCATGATCAGCAGCCTGGCATTTGCGGTCTATTATGTGCTGGACTGGAACTCCTATCTATTTTTGCTCTCTTTCCCATTGATCATTAGAAATGCCTGGGCAGTGAAGACTCGATTGACTCCTGCGGACCTGGATCCATATTTAAAACAATTAGCGCTCACCACACTGTTGTTTGTAGTGCTCTTCGGCATTGGACTCATCTGGTAGTAGTCTGTCTATATGAGGCTATTTAAGTCCACTACTGCACAGGCACTGTCCGATAGTTGGACACATTGTAAACTACATATTTCCATAAGTTATTGATAATCAATAATATAGATTATTGGCACACTGTTGGCTGATGGTAATTTGTCAAAAACTCAAAAATTACGTTTATATCGTGAGACTGCTTCAGAAGGAAGCAGTCTCTTTTTTTGATAGAAGTATTAGGATGAGTTACTTTTGTAAAAAGAAATAATCATGTCGAAAAAGGATAAATTCAAAAATCGTGTAGGAGTGGTTTATTCTACTGATACCAGCTATGATTATGTAGAAGATCAGGAATTAGAAGAAGAGACATTGGCACCAAAAGATCAGAAGCTCAGAGTAGAGCTAGACAAGAAAAATCGAAAGGGCAAGCAGGTCACCCTGGTAACTGGGTTTACTGGTATGACTGGGGATCTTAAAGAACTCGGTAAAATGCTCAAAACCAAGTGTGGAGTAGGAGGGAATGTGAAGGATCGAGAAATTATTATTCAAGGTGATTTACGTGATAAAGTGGTTGAAATCCTCCAAAAGGAGGGATATCAAGCCAGGAAAATATAATTTTTAATGAAAATGGAAATATTTGCTATTTATTTCAAATGGAGCTTCCGCAAATGATAAAGTTTTCTCTATATTTGCACTCCGATTTTTTAGGATAGCATAAAAGACTAAGAAAATGTCGAAAGTTTGTCAAATAACTGGTAAGAGACCACAAGTAGGAAACAACGTTTCTCACGCGAATAATAAAACTAAGAGAAGGTTTTATCCAAATCTATTCAAGAAGAGATTTTATCTCCCTGAAGAAGATAGATGGATTACTTTGAAAGTATCTTCAACTGCATTGAAAACAATCAACAAAAATGGATTGGCTTCAGTGTTGAAAAAGGCTAAAGCAAAAGGAACCCTTTCATTATAATAATTTAGAACAATGGCTAAGAAAGGCAATAGAGTTCAAGTAATCCTAGAATGCACTGAGCACAAGGCGACAGGTCAGCCAGGCACGTCTAGGTACATTACTACTAAAAACAGGAAAAATACTCCTGATAGAATGGAATTGAGGAAATTCAATCCAGTTCTTAAGAAATATACTGTACACAAAGAAATTAAATAACCATGGCTAAGAAGGTAGTTGCAACCCTGAAGAAAAAGGATGGTGTAAAATATGCTAAGGTGATTAAAGCGGTGAAAACCAAATCAGGAGCATATTCATTCAGAGAAGAAATTGTCACTGAAGACAGAGTGAAAGAAGTATTGGCAGCGAAGTAATTCGTCCATTTAAAAATATTTCCGAAAGTCTCCTGATGCAATCAGGAGACTTTTTCTATTTTTAACCTATCCGTTTGATTGATTATGGGATTATTCAATATTTTTTCTAAGGAGAAGAAAGAAAGCCTGAACAAAGGCCTGGAGAAATCCAAAGAAAATTTCTTTTCAAAACTTGGTAAGGCGGTCGCCGGTAAGTCCACTGTAGACGATGAATTGCTAGACGAGCTTGAAGAAGTATTGATCACATCCGATGTCGGGGTGGACACCACCGTAAGAATCATTGAGCGCATAGAGGAGCGAGTTGCTAAAGATAAGTACCTAAACACTGCTGAGCTCAATGTAATCCTAAGAGAAGAAATAGCTGGATTGTTAGAAGAAAACAATTCTGTTGATCAAGAGGACTTTTCACTACCTGCCGACAAGAAGCCCTACGTGATTTTAGTAGTCGGAGTGAATGGTGTAGGCAAAACCACAACTATAGGAAAGCTAGCATCCCAGTTTCAACGCAGAGGTAAATCTGTCGTCCTGGGTGCAGCAGACACTTTTAGAGCTGCCGCCGTCGACCAGCTAAAGCTTTGGGGAGAGCGCGTGGGGGTACCGGTGGTTTCACATGGAATGAACACTGACCCGTCGGCAGTGGCATACGACGCTGTCAAACATGCGATGGATCACAAAGCAGATGTAGTCATCATAGATACTGCCGGAAGACTGCACACCAAAGTCAACCTCATGAATGAGCTGACCAAGATCAAAAGAGTAATCCAAAAGTTTGTAAGTGACGCACCGCATGAGATTATGCTTGTGTTGGACGGAAGCACTGGGCAGAATGCTTTTATTCAAGCTCGAGAGTTTACGAAAGCGACAGATGTGAGCTCCCTCGCTATTACCAAACTCGACGGTACCGCCAAGGGTGGAGTAGTCATAGGTATTTCAGATCAATTCAAAATACCTGTCAAATACATTGGAGTAGGCGAGGGGATTGAAGATCTGCAAGTGTTCAACAAACACGAGTTCGTAGACTCATTCTTTAATTAAATCGTCATATTTTCAATTCTAGGCTGGGCTTATTGAGAATTATGTAATAATGCATGATTTCTGAGTTAAAAAATCACATTAGTCAGTACCACTTTCTATATTGAGTCAACGTTCATTGGAAAACGACATTAATGGCTGATAACAAACTTCAATCCTTAACAGAGATATTTAACGAGAAATTTTTTAGAATCCCAGACTTTCAAAGGGGTTATTCTTGGGAAACAAACCAACTCGAAGACTTTTGGGAAGACCTTATAAACCTAAAAGAAGACAAAATTCATTACACAGGGCTTTTAACAGTTGAGTTAATTTCAAAATCAAGCGTTGAGAACATTGAAACTTGGCAAGACGACTTGTGGCTTTTTGAAAGAGAACTTGGTGCGTATTATCTAATTGACGGACAACAAAGACTTACAACCTCAATTATCCTAATTAACGAAATCTTAAATCAATTTGACGATAATGAAGGAATCAACTTTAAAGACAAGACCTATTGGACAAACAAGTTTCTTTTCCAAGCATATGGAGAAAATTACAAATCGTACCTGTTTGGTTATGAGCGCGACAATCCAAGTGATGAGTATTTCAAAACCAAAATTTTAGAACAAGAATCTTCAACTGCCGACAAAGTTCCTGAGCAGACTTTGTACACTTCCAACCTAAAAACAGCTAAAGATTTTTTTTGGAGAAAATTAGAGAGAATAGAAAAACAAGAACTTCAAGAAATATTCAAAAAAGTTACAGCCAAGTTTAAATTCAACTTCTATGAAATAGACGATGAACTTGATGTTTATGTAACTTTTGAAACAATGAACAACAGGGGAAAATCATTGTCAAATTTAGAACGCTTAAAAAACAGATTGATATATCTGTCTACTCTTTTAGATGTTGACAACCAAACAAGAGATAGGCTAAGAAAAGACATAAACGAAACTTGGAAAACAATCTATGAGTATTTAGGCAAAAACAAAGACAACGCAATGGACGATGATGAGTTTTTGCGTAATCATTGGATTATGTACTTCAAGTACGACAGAAAAGAGTCTGCTTCTTATGCTAAATTCTTACTCAATAAAAAATTTAGTGTTAAGAATGTAATTAAGGGAGAAGTTAAATTAACGGACGTCAAGGAGTACATAGATAGTCTTTCAAAATGCGTTAAATCTTGGTTTTACCTATTTAACCCACAGTTCTCAGATTACCGAGACGAAACAAAAGAATGGATACAAAAACTGAATCGCCTAGGAATGAGTGCCTTTCCTCCTTTGTTCATGGCTGCAATGGCTAAGAGTACTGAAAAAGAATTTTTGCCCCTATTCAAATCAGCAGAGCGTTTCATATTCCTGGTTTTTAGACTTTCACAAAGACCGTCAAACACCAAAAACAGTCATTTCTATAAACTCGCAAATGTGTACTACTTCGGGTTAGACTATTATTGGGGGCAAGGAGAAACTACAATTGAAAACGTAATTGGAGACATTGATTGGGTGACACAAGGAGAATCAGGCGAAGGAGACGACTATGCTTATCACGGTTGGTTTGACCTTGTAAAATTCGACAACTACGTTAAAGACCAATTCGACAAAGGAGAAGGCTTTTACACCTGGAATGGTTTACGATACTTTCTTTTTGAATATGAACTTTACCTACAAGAAAAAGCCAATGGAAACCAAAAAGTAAGTTGGGCAGATTTTAACAAGCGAAAAAAGGAAGATACAATTGAGCATATCTATCCTCAAACCCCAAAAGCTGATTGTTGGACTTCAGTCTTTAATGAACCCTCCAAAAAGGAAAGGAAAATACTGCTCCACACTTTAGGAAACTTAGTATTACTTGGTAAATCAAAAAACTCTGAGTTCCAGAACAAATGCTTTGACTTTAAGAAAAAGCATACAAACAAGAACGGAGACGAAGTCGGTTTTTTCAATGGATCATACAGCGAAATTCAAGTTTCCAGTTATGATAATTGGACGCCAACGGAAATTGAAAGTCGGGGGAAAAAAATACTCTCTTTTTTGGAAGAACGATGGAATATTGACTTTGAAGAATGGGAAATAGACAAGGAAGATTTACTGAAATTGGACTTCTTAAGAAAGGAAGCAATTGAATAAAAATAAAAAACGAAATACCCTGCGTTACCTGGCCAGGAAGGTATTAGGATTCTTATGATGGAAACAATCAAAATTCAACTTATTGAAGATGATCCGTGGTTAGCTCCCTATCAAAATGAACTCGCCGAACGCATCTCAATTTTCAAGGAAAAACTCGCCTCCCTGATCTCGACTAATGGCTCATTATACGAATTTGCGGGAGCACACCTTCATCTGGGATTCAATTATGATAAAAAACTCAAAGGATGGTGGTATCGGGAATGGGCTCCCAGTGCAGATCGGCTCTCACTGATTGGTGAGTTTAATGATTGGAAACCCAATCTACATACCTTGACGCGTCATGAGGATGGAATATGGCAGATTTTCATCGGTGATGACAGTCCACACCCACTGACCACTCCTAGTCTGGTGAAAGTCAAAGTTCAAAATGGACTTAATGATCGCGATAGACTGCCTGCTTACATTCGATCTGCCATACAGAACGATAAAACCTATGATTTCAGCGGAGAAGTGTTGGGTACCAGCTCATATAAATGGAAAGATTCTAAATTCAAGCTGGAATCTGGCCTGGCTCCAATTATTTATGAATGTCATGTCGGAATGGCTCAGGAAAAGGAAGGAGTAGGAACCTTTCGAGAGTTTGCAGATAATATTCTGCCAAGGATAGCAAAACAAGGATACAATTGTATCCAGGTAATGGCTATTCAGGAGCACCCCTACTATGGTTCTTTTGGTTATCATGTGTCCAATTTTTTTGCACCCTCTTCCAGGTTTGGTACACCTGACGATCTTAGGTATATGGTAGAGGAGGCGCACAAACTAGGCTTGGCAGTAGTGATGGACGCCGTCTATTCGCATGCGGTCAAGAATATTGCAGAAGGTCTCAACGATTTCGATGGCTCGGACAATCAATATTTTCACAAAGGTGGGCGAGGATATCACACGGGATGGGATTCTAAGCTATTTGACTATGGCAGACCGGAAGTGCTGCAATTTCTGTTGTCAAACATTAGGTACTGGATGGAAGATTTTCATATTGACGGATTTAGATTCGATGGAGTCACCTCCATGCTATATCATCATCATGGCGAAGGAGAGGCATTCGATCATTATGATAAATATTTTAAAAACGGTGTAGACAAAGACGCCATATGTTTTCTGCAGCTAGCCAATGAACTTATGCATCAGATCAAACCCAATGCGATTTCCATTGCAGAAGACATGAGTGGCATGCCTGGAGTATGCAGACCCATCGAAGAAGGAGGTGTCGGATTCGACTATAGATTGGGCATGGGGATACCAGACTATTGGATCAAATTACTGAAGCACACTCCTGATGAAGACTGGCAAGTCAATGCCCTCTGGGATGTAATGGCAAACAGAAGGTATAAGGAAAAAACGATCGCTTATGCCGAATCTCATGACCAGGCACTGGTGGGAGACAAGACCTTGGCCTTTTGGCTCATGGACAAAGAGATGTATTGGCACATGAGCCTTGGTGATGAGAACTTAGTCATAAATCGCGGAATTGCCATGCACAAAATGATTCGCCTTTTTACAGCAAGTCTGGGCGGAGAGGGTTATCTCAATTTTATTGGCAATGAGTTTGGCCATCCGGAGTGGGTGGATTTTCCTCGTGAAGGCAACGATTGGAGCTATAAGCACGCTCGACGTCAGTGGTCTCTGACTGATAACAAAGAACTGAAATACCAATGGTTGAACGAATTCGATAAGGCCATGATCGGATTACTAAAAGAGGGTGAGGTATTGGGCGCTGCTTCAGCTCAGCAACTCAACATGGATGAAGAGAATAAAGTTGTAATTTTCGAACGCAATAACTTGATCTTTGTATTCAATTTTCATCCAGATAGATCCATTTCAGACTATAGATTTCACCTGCCATCAGCTGGAGTCTATGGTATATTGCTTAGCAGTGATGATTCTCGGTTTGGAGGGCACGATAGAGTAAATACTAAAATTGATTATAAATCCATTGCCTACGAGCATGGAGACCAATTGTCTCTTTATTCTCCCTGCAGAACTGCTGTTGTGCTAGAGCTCAAAGGCCCAATTGTAGATCGCTGAGCATGTTAATTAAGCTTTGGTAGGTGTCATAGCTGGCATTGTTGTCTACCGAATTAAAATTTGGATTTAGCCTTTTGAGATACGCGATAGACGACAATTCTGACCACCTCTTTTGAATTTTCTCTGGCCTGGTGCTGAATAAAGATTCGAGCCCATAGAGTTGTTTGAGCCAACTCTGCTGCAACGGGTTTGCGTTTAAATCCTCTAAGTTGTATGAGTTATAGCTGCCGCTGATAGGTTGTCTGATGTTATAGACGGGTTCAGATGAGCTCTCCTCCAGCAATGAACGGATAGACCTGAATGAAGCTTTGCCCTTAGCCTTTCTGGCAATATTATCCAGACCACCTAAATCTAGTAAGCGCTGATAATCGACCTGAACGAAATGGTTTTGAATTTCGCTCATCTCTTCCTGAAAGATTGACATTCCCTGATCTGGAGAAATCAACATCAATTTGAAGTCATTATTTGATCTGGAGCAGAGGATTCTTTCAGATTGCGTTGGGGTCAAATACCAATCAATGGCCCCAGTAAAAGTAGCCTTATATCCCATTGGTTTTAGGTGAGCTACCAATTCATTATAATAGATATTTTGAGTATTAAAGAAAACCTCTGGCTGGTAACCAAAGGTTTTCTTCATCAATTTTTTATGCCATTCGGCCTCGCGTATAAAATGGTTGATATTGTATAGTGAAGACAAACTGTGGTGAAAAGTGCCACCCAATATTTCAATTTGCTTGTTTTTTATTGCTGATTTTATTTCCAGCACGATCTTAGAGTCTTCTGCAACGAGCAGCTCAATGAACGTTCCGGAGAAATAAATAGATGTTGGCACTTTGCTCGATAGCACCTGGCTTAGCATTGTTTTCCCGTTCTTTGAGTACCAGACACTAAAAGCTGATGACTCACCTTCTGCGAAGTAGGATTTATTCGCACCTATATCAAAAAAGGTAAAGTCAGATAGTTGTTTTTCCCAATCTAATACAAGAGTAAGAGCTAGAGATTTATTCATATTATGGATTCCAGCACGGCTAGTATTTTTGAAGCAGATCGCTCCCAGGTTAGATTTTTAATTTGTTCTTGATTTACCGCAACAGCATGCATACTTAGTTTTGGGTTTTGCAATATAGATACAATTTTGCTTGCAAACATGTCCGTATCTTCTGGTGATACAAGTGTAGCCTCCGGGAGTATCTCTGCTGCACCACAGCGATCAGACAGTACCATAGGCACACCTGCTGAGGCAGCTTCTAAGGCCGTTAATCCAAAAGGCTCAGAGAAGGAAGGCATGCAATAAACGTCAGCTATAGCGTACAACTTTTTTAGATCATCCTGATCCAAATGTCCCGTGATATGAAATCTGCTGGCAATCGCACTTCCGGCGCCTGCTTCAATCAATCGTTTGTATAGCTCTCCATCTCCTGACATCACAAATCTGGTTTCTGGATATTCTTGAGCTATTTTCTCTGCAATTTCAAGGAACTGCATAGGGCCTTTTTGCCCTGCCAGCCTGCCGACGAAAAGGACTATTTTCTCTTCAAATGGACTCTTGACTTTTATTGGCGTTTCGGGGTGATGTCCATGATATATCACATGTATCTTGTCCTCAGCGATGCCGTATTGTTCGATGATTACACTTTTGGAGTAGTGACTGACGGCAATCACCGCATCTGCTTGCTGCATGGCATTTTGCTCTAAATCAAATATCCACGAGCCGTGCTGTCCGAAATTGCGATCGACGTCCAGCGAGTGTACATGTAGTAGCAGTGGTTTAGCAAACTTCTCTTTTAGTTCTAGTGCCGCTTTGAAGGTAATCCAGTCATGCGCATAGATTGCATCAAAATCTATCTCTTGACCTTCAAGGACCAGCTCATTAGAGAATTCAACCAATTGTTGGTGCAGCCTATGGCTTTCTATTTTTTCTTGTGTATTGGAGTGCGTCACCTCCTGATAGTGATAGGCAGAAAGTTGAGATTCGATACTTACTGTGGCCATTTCCTTTAGGACAGAGAGGTCAGAAAAATTTGAGGTCTCAGCGACCTTTTGCTTTACATTCAGCTCTTCTATCTTGCTCGGTTCGACCAAGGTCAAGCTGATTTTTTTTGATAATTCTTCTGCAATGTGATGCGCAGCTTTTCCTAGTCCGCTTGTGTTGCGATCTGGAGCGCCAGGGCCAAGTATTAATAATTTAAAACTCATAGTTTTTAGGTATTAGGTTTTATTGGCAAGTGCCATTTCTAAGGTTGGTTCAGGTTCATTCTAAATCATCATAGTGCAACAACACTATTCAGCTCATCAGAAATCTGGTTATCCACAAAGCCATCAGCCTCATCATCGTTCATCCACACTTGTCCGTCGATTAGATATCTGAACTGATAGTGCCTGCCTTTTGGCAGTTCGACCACACACTTAAAGGATCCATTTTTCAAAGCTGTAAACTCTGCCTTGTTCTCGTTCCATTCGTTAAAATCGCCTACCAGATTAATTTTCTTAGCCTGATCCGCTTTTTCTTTTTCTACAGTCCAGACCACCTTGTAGAGGTCTTTTGATTTTAGATATTGTTTTTTGATACTCATTTTTTCTTTGATTAAGAGATTTCGATTTTTTCAAAATTTTTGGATATAGTTAATGTAGGCAGACTATTCGTCAATTCTATTTGACCCGAGAGATCAACACCATCCACAAAAATTGATACTGGAGACTGTTTCAGTCCATGCAGTTTTAGTTGATAAGATTGATAAGTTGGATCAAACAAACCATCCTTTTTCTGTGTGATGACCCATTGCTCATTCTCCTGACTGGATTCAAAGATTTTCTCCACGCAACCCTCAGTATTCATATAGTTGTATCCATCACCTTCATCCTCATAGAGCATGGATTGTGTAGCTTCTGTCGGTCGGTAACAATCCAGAGTAAGTGTCTCGAACACAAACTCGTCCACAAACTGCATTTTAGGCTGTTTTGGAATGATTGCTCCCTGTCGAATAAATATTGGGATTTGATCCAATGGTGTGTCTACTGTAATCTCCAGACCTCCATCGAGGAGTTCATCAGTCCAGTAGTTGTACCATTGTCCGGAAGTGAGATACATCTTTCTGGTTTTTAATCCAGGTTCTGAAACCGGACAAATCATAATATGGTGACCAAGAAAAAATTCCTCCTCTCGATAGAATGTTTCAGGATCAATATGGCCTTCCAGATGCAAGGATCTCACCATTGGTGTGCCTGTCTGTGTGTTGTAGTAGAAAACGGTATACAAATATGGCAACAGCTCATACCTCATTTCAATAAATCTGCGAACGATATCCACATATTTCTTTTCAAATTTCCAAGGTTCTTTGTCTCCGTGATCGCCAGAAGAATGAGTTCTGAAAAATGGATGAAAAATTGCCATTTGAATCCATCGCGTGTATAGCTCGCCGTCAGGGGAGCCAATAAATCCACCAACATCAGAGCCAGCGAATGAAATACCGGAAGCTGCCAGTCTTTGGCATTGAATGTTGGCGATTTTCAAATGCTCCCAAGAAGCTACATTGTCTCCTGTCCAGACAGAAGCATGCCGCTGAACCCCGGCATAGGCAGACCGTGATATCGTGAATGGTCGCTTTTTGTTCTGCATAAATCTCTTTTGACCCTCGAAGGTGGATTGAGCCATCAGAGAGCCATAGACATTGTGTCCTTTGCGATGACTTGCCGGTTCGCCGTCAAAATCGTGTCGCACATCGTTGGGAAATGTACCATCTTCAAACGTAGCCGGTTCGTTCATATCATTCCAAACTCCATCCACGCCATCTTTGATCAACCCGTCGAACAAAGTTGCCCACCATTCACGTGTAGATTTTTTTGTGAAATCGGGGAAATGACATAATCCAGGCCAAACGCTAGCCTTGAGCAGGTCACCGTCCATTCTCTTGCAAAAATGGTCGCCTGCTATACCCTGTCGATAGACTTCATAATTCTTGTCGATTTTAATTCCTGGATCGATGATAACGACAGTTTTGAATCCCTGCTTCTTTAAATCCTCAATCATTTCAGCCGGTTTTGGAAATTTTTCACTATCCCAAGTGAAGCACCTGAATTCGTCCATATAATCAATATCAAGATGGATCACATCGCAAGGAATCTTTCTACTGCGAAACTCCTCTCCTAGTTTTCTCACAACGGATTCAGGATAGTAACTCCACTTACTTTGATGATAGCCCAGCGCCCACTTTGGAGGTAGCTGCGGAGTACCGGTAAGTTTGGCATATTTTCTCACCACATCTATAAGTTTCGGACCATGGATATAGTAGTATTTCATTTGACCACCCTGCGACCAAAAACTACAAACTGATCGACGTTCGAACCCGAAATCAAAGAAACTTCTAAAGGTGTTGTCCATAAATATTCCATAGCCTATTTGACTATGCTGGCCCATATAAAATGGAATGTTTTTATAAACAGGTTCGGAGTCGTTGCCATACCCATAACAATCCGTGCCCCATAGCTCACGTTTGGTACCGATAAGATTTAGGCGGCCTGTTTTATCCCCCAGGCCATAAAATTTCTCATCCTTGTGGAGCACCTTTGTACAGATATTGATATGACCACCATAGTGTTTGTGGTCTTGCCAGTGATACCCTTTTTCATCCTCAAACACCGGGCTACCTTCTAGAGTGGTAATTTTGGAGGATAGATTTCGTTTGTTAATATGACATTTTAAGACATCCGTAGTAATTATTACTTCAGAGTCCAGGTCCTCGTGTACTACAGCTGCCGATTCAGTGCCATACTCCGGATCTAAAGCATAGGAAAAGTCACGCTCAAAGTACCCGTCATTGGCAAATCGGAATTTCAGAATATCTGAAGATTCTACAGTGACTTCTAAAGAGGCGTGTTCACCATGAAAAATATAAACGTTTTTCGAATGTTCCCAGGACAGGAGACTACCAGCAAAAAACTCTTCCGCATTTTTGTCTTGAAATTTATCTATATAGTTTCCAGAGAAATCAGAGTTCTCAGTTTTTTGTTCTTCTTCTTTAATAATGTCCATATCTTGTTTTACTTATGGAATGCTTTTGAGTAGAGCAGAGCCAATTCATTGACTTGTTTTAAGATAGTCGATTGTATGGTCTCACTCAAATGTTGTTTAATCAGAGTGCAATTTAATTAGGATTATCAATAAAATGTCAATTTTATAGCATGCATTTTAACAGAAAACAATATTTTTGATTTTATTTTCAATGAAGTGTAGTAATAATTAGATTATTCATAATTAACATAGGTTCAGAATTAAGATACTTTTTTGAATAAAATCAGAACCGGGAGTCGTGAATGAGTTATACCTCAAACAAAACTAATACGATGGCAAATAAGGAAAAGGCAAAGAAGGTTTCAAATGGAAAAACCAGTTTGGTGGAAGTTGCCTGGGAGGTTTGCAATCAGGTGGGCGGTATATATACCGTTATCCGCTCCAAAGTACCTACCATGGTTAGAGATTGGGGAGAAAACTATATGCTTCTGGGTCCCAATGTCCATTCCAATGTTCATTCAGATTTCGAACCAGACCCCAATTCTCCAATATCAGGTGTGGTGCATGAGCTACAAGAAATGGGCTGGGATGTACAAGCCGGCTCATGGTTAGTTTCCGGGCGACCCACTACCGTTCTATTCAACCCGCACAGTGTGATGGATCGTCTGGCAGATATTAAATATTATTACTGGCAAAATCATCACATTGCATTTGATCAGCACGACCCACTTATGGATCAGGTACTGGCCTTTGGGTATATGGTCAAAGAGTTTTTGAGTAGGTACGCTCGTGTCTGTCTGGATCAAGACAAGGATGTCATTGTGCACTTTCATGAATGGATGGCAGGCACAGCCATACCGGATCTGAGAAAAGAGCAAATTCCAGTGCAGACAGTATTTACGACACATGCCACGCTGCTGGGACGGTATTTAGCCATGAATGATCCCTTCTTTTATGACCACCTACCATTTTTGGATTGGGAGTCAGAAGCTAAAAAGTTCAACATTGAGCCCACAGTTAAATTGGAACGGGCCTGCGCTCACGGTGCCAATGTATTCACTACGGTGAGCGAAGTGACAGCAAAAGAGTGCGTACATCTCCTGGGAAGAAATCCTGATACCATACTACCCAATGGTCTAAACATAGAAAGGTTCTCAGTGTTGCACGAAGTGCAAAACCTGCATCATACATATAAAGAACAAATTGAGCACTTTATGATGGGGCACTTCTTTCAGTCCTACACATTCGATTTGAAAAACACACTTTATTTTTTCACGTCAGGAAGATTTGAGTATAAAAACAAAGGATATGATTTGACCCTGGAGGCATTGGCGCAGTTGAATCATTTAATGAAAGAAAAGAATATAGATAAAACGGTGGTCATGTTTTTTGTCACCAAACAACCATATTCCAGTATCAACCAAGACGTCCTCACCTCCCGTGCCGTGATGGAAGAAATTGATCACAATTGCGATGCGATAATGAAACAGGTGAAGGAACGTCTTTTTCAAGCAGCAGCTACTGACACTAATCATCGCCTTCCAGAGCTAAACACCATGGTAGATGACTATTGGAAGCTCAGGTATAGAAGAACCATCCAATCCTGGAAGTCAGATCGATTGCCAAGCGTGGTTACTCATAATCTGGTAAATGATGCAGGAGATCCAGTGTTGAATTTTCTGAGAAGCTCTAATCTTCTAAATCACGAGAGTGATAAAGTCAAAATCGTGTATCACCCAGATTTTATCACTTCCACCAATCCACTTTTTGGAATGGACTATGGTCAATTTGTTAGAGGCTGTCATCTCGGTATATTTCCAAGCTATTACGAACCATGGGGATATACGCCTGTAGAGTGCCTTGCACGCGGAGTATCTGCTGTGACTTCGGATTTGTCTGGATTCGGTGACTATGTTAAGAACATCAAAAAGGGTAATGAGGCACATGGTATGTATCTGGTGGAAAGGGAAAATAAAGATTTTCATTCTTCCGCAGCACAATTAGCCAATATGATGCTCCAGTTTGTGAATACAACCTCCAAGCACAGAATTCAAAGCCGAAATAAGGCAGAAGACCTATCCGAAGAATTCGACTGGAAGAACCTAATCAAACACTATAATAGCGCATACGAAAGAGCACTCAATATCTATCAGATTAATAATTAAACCTTAATTATCAAAAACCGATGTTTACAGCTGAGCAAAAAGAATTTATTCAATCAAGAGGAAGTGATATAAAAACAGTAGAGCGCCAAATGGCAGATTTCAAAGTCGGGTTTCCTTATTTGAATCTTGCTCGACCAGCTACAATCGGTGATGGCATTATTCAACTATCCGAACAGCAGGTCACCGCGTATAGCTCTGAATATGAATCTCTGGTGTCTAATAAAGAGCTCTTAAAATTTGTGCCAGCATCTGGTGCCGCTACCAGAATGTTTAAAGAACTTTTTGAATTTTTGGACACAAATGAAATCAACAGCGGAGTTGAGAAATTTATAGATGGGCTAGAGAATTTTGCATTCTACACCGAACTGACTGAGTGCTTGATCAACCAAGGGACGCCAATCACAGAGCTACTCGAAGCTCGCAATTATAAACCGATTGTACATACGCTGCTGGACTCATCTGGATTAAACTATGGAAGCTTACCCAAGGGATTGTTACTTTTTCATATCGAAGAAGATATTGCCAAGACTCCGTTGGAAGAACATTTAACAGAGGGGGCGAAATATGCAGTTCAAAAAGATGGACGAGCCAAATTGCATTTTACAGTGTCGCCAGAGCATCAGGAAAAGTTTGAAGAAAAGCTGGCAGGTATAAAGGCAATCTATGAGAAAAAATTTGGGATACAATACGAGGTGACATTCTCGCAACAGAAAAAGTCAACCGACACCATAGCGGTGGATCTTGCAGATGAACCATTCATGGAAAATGGAAAACTGTTGTTCAGGCCTGCAGGACATGGTGCGTTGCTTGAAAATCTTAATGATTTGGACGCAGATGTGATTTTTGTAAAAAATATAGATAATGTGGTACCTGATCACTTGAAAACTGACACTCTGACTTATAAAAAGGCTTTGGCCAGCTTACTATTGGAATTTCAGCAAGATTCCTTTGACTGGCAGATGAGAGCGTCAGCTGGAGAAGATTGCATGGACGAGGCTTTGGTGAAACTGAAATCCAAATACTCCCTCACGCCCGAATTGACAGGAGATAAAGCCTTAACTAATTTCCTAAATCGACCAGTTCGCGTCTGTGGGATGGTAGAAAATACCGGCGAACCAGGAGGAGGACCGTTTTGGGTAGATGACGAAAGCGGTTTATCCCTACAAATTGCTGAAACAGCCCAGATTGATCTCGATAAGACTGATCAGGCAGAAATCCTCAAAGGATCATCACATTTTAACCCTGTGGATCTGGTATGTGGTGTAAGGGACTACAAAGGAAAAAAATTCGACCTATTACAATACAGAAATGACAAGACTGGATTTATCACACAAAAATCAAGAAGTGGCAAGGATCTGAAAGCCATGGAGCTTCCCGGGCTATGGAATGGAGCCATGGCCAACTGGATTACGATTTTTGTTGAGGTTCCTATTTCGACATTTAATCCAGTTAAAACGGTTAATGACCTGCTAAAATCAAATCATCAGTAAGGCTTAACAATTTTTAACAGCAACATCTGACCGTTAAACCATATTCGGCTTTAAAACTTACAGAAGTTGATATAGTTTTGTTTGAAATAGCAAAGTCAATCTTCGAATATGGAAGCAACAGCAAGTGTAGAAAACAAAAAACTGCATCAGGAAAAAATCAAACAGATTTATACTGAGGTAAACAAAGTAGTGGTAGGGCAGAGATATATGATCAACCGATTGATGGTAGGTCTATTTACCCAGGGACATATTCTCCTGGAAGGTGTCCCTGGTCTTGCAAAAACCCTTACCGTTAATACCTTGGCGAATGTATTGCACCTGGATTTCAAAAGAATACAGTTTACTCCGGATCTACTTCCGGCAGACTTGCTAGGTACCATGATTTACAACCAAAAGGCCTCTAATTTCGAAGTGAAAAAAGGGCCAATCTTTGCAAACCTGATCCTCGCGGATGAGGTCAACCGATCTCCAGCTAAGGTGCAATCGGCCTTGCTAGAGTCTATGCAAGAGAAGCAGGTTACGATAGGAGAAACAACCTTTCAACTTGACCGGCCTTTCCTAGTATTGGCGACACAAAACCCCGTAGATCAGGAAGGAACTTATCCGCTCCCTGAAGCCCAGGTAGATAGGTTTATGATGAAAGTGCATGTCGGCTACCCATCCAAGGATGAAGAGCTGGAAATCATGCGTAGAATGTCTAACATGACCTTCGATAGCAAGGTAGATACGATACTTACTAAAGAAGATATTTTTGCTATCCGCAGCGAAATTAATAGTGTCAATCTTTCTGAATCCCTCGAGCGATATATAATAGAGCTTGTATTTGCTACCAGAGACCCTGAAGCTTATGGTATGAAGGAAGAAGCGCACTATATACAGTTTGGCGCCTCGCCAAGAGCGTCTATCAACTTGAATCTGGCGGCAAAAGCCATTGCATTCCTGGAGGGTCGTGATTTTGTATTGCCCGAAGATATAAAAGAGATCGCACCAGATGTACTCAACCATAGAATCCTACTCAACTATGAGGCTGAGGCCGACGGCATCACCACCCATGATATTATCAACACCTTACTAAATAAGGTCAATATTAGTATGGTGAAGTGATCTATTCTGAAATTAACAAAAAAGGCAATCTCTAATCAGAGATTGCCTTTTTTGTTTAATGGCTTCACACACACTTAACATTGATAAAATAGTAATAACATTTTATTCCTTGCATTTAACAGAATGGTAACCGCCGCTTGTGCGCTTGGTAATATGACTTGATCAGATTTGCAGTACAAATTTTGAAAAACATAATCAGAATATTTAAAAGCAAAAAAATGAAAAAGTTATTGACGCTACTATTTGTGTTGGGAACCATGGGAATGATGGTTTCATGTGATGATGATCCAACAGAGGAGATTGAGAAAACAGTTGAGGAATTACAGCAAGAAGCAATAGATGCGGCTCAAGTAGCTGTTGACGGCGTGGCCTCATCAGATAACACAGCCACTGGAGCCTCTGATGAAACTGTATTTGAGGATTGGACATTGGCTTTCAACGCTGATCAAATTGGGTCAAGAGTAAAAGCCGACGCTACCGAAGTGGATGTGACTTCCAACATCGAGGACGATACCGAGTGGACCAAGGACAATATTTATGTATTGAAAACCAGAGTAACAGTAATCGACGGTGCTACATTGACTATTGAAGCCGGAACTGTTGTAAAAGGGGACGCATCATTGACAGGCGTCAATGCGGCAGTATTAATGATTGCTAAGGGTGGCAAACTGATGGCTGAAGGTACAGCTGCCGAACCTATAATCATGACTTCTACCGATGACGATATCCAGCCAGGTGAATTGGTAGGAACTACTTTGGATCAGGATGGAAAAGGAAAATGGGGTGGCCTGGTAATCCTAGGGAACGCTCCTGTAAGTGCGAAGACCGAAGATCCTCAAATCGAAGGTGTAGATGCAGAAGATAGCAACGGCCAATATGGTGGAGATGTATCTGACGACAACTCAGGATCAATCAAGTATGTATCCATTAGACATGGTGGTGCCGAAATCGCCGAAGGAAGCGAAATCAATGGATTGACTTTGGGCGGTGTTGGATCTGGAACGACAATTGAAAATATAGAAGTATATGCTAACTCTGATGATGGTGTAGAATTTTTCGGTGGATCTGTAAACGTGACTAATCTATTGGTATACGCAGTAGGAGATGATGCTATCGATATCGATCAGTCCTACACTGGTGAGGTGAAAAACTTCGCAGTTTACGTTGATGAGAATTCTGACGAAGGACTTGAAGTGGACGGTAGAGAAGGCTCTCTAGATGCAAGCTTTAAATTGACAAACGGCGCAATCTATTCAATTGACGGGACTGATACCAACGCAGATTTTAAATCTAAAGCTAAAGGAACTGTAACGAACGTGACCTTCGAAAGCGGCAAGGTGAAATTGTCAGCTACTTTCGATGCAGAGACCTATGAAGAGTCAGAAGATGCTGCTTCAAATGTGGTCGACGGAACTTTGATTTTCTCTAAAGTAATGGCCAGCGAATTCGAAGTGTACACAGATAGCTTCGACGAAGAATAAATAAGGAATTTTAAGATTCATTTTCTGAATATAAGGGCTCCGGCAGAAGTGTTGGGGCCTTTTTTGTTTTTAACCTGGATTATGCATTAGGAATCGTGATGAAAGCTATAAAGCGCAAAGAAAGAGGCACTTATATTGAAGAGGCATAGCACCGCTATGGTGATTCAATAAATATATGTTAAGTGTCTATTTCAAAGTGTTTTATGATTGGAATAGATTATCTAATGCATATTTCAGGTTTAAGGCAGCAGGCGCTA
>NZ_JBDVDW010000075.1:0-1181 GCF_039941815.1 Reichenbachiella sp. | reverse complement strand
TTAACTATGGACCCCCGTGAATATTAGTGTGTGAATAGCTTCCTATCGCAATTGACTGCCTGTTATGGTCGGTAAATCTAGTTTTATGAACGTATCAAGCTCTACTGTCCAGAAAAATTCTACCCCTACCGGCCGCTATTGTCCAGACAATTATTTTTACAGGTACTCTCCGGAATCAATGGTCCGGACAATTTCAACCAACACAAAATCTCGAAAATTGCTTCTTCCGACAATGTTGTCGATTGGCAAGCTCCTAGATCAACAGCACGTACATAAAAAAAAACCCAGCAAGTAAGAGCATACATGAGGATTATTTTGTTTCGTGAAGCGGTACGTTTTTGACTGAATTATTAGATCTTGCGCAACATTGGCTCGAGGAGGTCTCGAAAAACGTCCCACGTACGGATATGCAACAACAACTTGAAGTTGATTGAGGTGTACTTTGCTGTTTATACCTTGGAAAATGTACGAATATACCTATCAAGACACTATTACTGCCCACACGGCGGAGTCACGAAGTTCTCCATCAATTGGGATTGCCCGGCCAAGTTATGTCACAGACAGTTTAGAAATTGAAATTGTTTAGATAATAAATGATCTTGGATGGTACTGTTTGGATATTGGATTTGTTCAGACAATTAATATCCGCTACAGCAGTCTAACAATTGGAATTGTCAACACAATTAATTTCCGAGACCGCCCATTCTTAATTATAATCGCCTCAACAATAATAAGTTGACGTTTGGTGCTTGTAAATGAAAATTTTATTTATTTTGAAATACGTCAGCTGTGAGTTTGACAAATTATATAATTGTTACTCAACTTTGCAAGCTGTGTAATACGTCTCGTCTATATTCCATTTTTACCGAGAATTTTACAAGTATTGTACTAATCATAACTGGAATTGCCCAAAAAATGATCTCGGAGACTGCCTTTCGATTGAAATTAATTGTGTTCACAAATGATTTCACAGCCTGTCTATTAATTGTAATCAATTGCTTGAAGAACTTGTTTCAGGTGATTTGCGTGAATAGGACTTGTCGGCAATACTGCTTTGTTTGATAGACCGCGTCCATTAATTGGGATCGTAGGGACAATGGGTATAGGAAGCAATCTACAAAATTCGAATTGTCACGAGTTCTAGAGGGCTCTCTCTGATAATCAGATGTTTGAAAGCTGGC
>NZ_JBDVDW010000074.1:0-1400 GCF_039941815.1 Reichenbachiella sp. | reverse complement strand
CCCAGGAAGATCTACTATCAAGGTTTGTCCACTACTGCACAAACTGCTGCGGCAATTTGGAGGGTTATTTGCTCTTCGGTTTTTCTGTAATTTTCCCTTGTTTCTTCTAACTCTGTACGTAGAATGGTGTTCGTTTTGCTTTAGCAGGATTTCGTCAAGTGTCTGTCACTTTCCTATGTATTTATAAAACCATAAAAACGGATGTTGCAATCGACTGTTGAGTGAGGCCGATAATTGACTTTTTTCGTAGACACGCTGTGAACTCAAATATTCCAGAAGAACACAGTTATAGACGGTCACATGGCCGTGCTATCTAAACCGTTTCTTTTATTCCACAGTGCACGAAGTACTCTTGTCGGACAAATATATCTTATTGGCTGTCTGGTACGAGCTGGGCCAGCATAAACCCTGTCGGTAGGAGGCTTGCCATGCAGCGCCGAAATTTACGCATTTGGACATGAAATTTGGACGCGGTGTTGTCCACGCACAAATCAACCAACCGAGACGTGTCGTTCCGGATTCCATATTTTGTTTTTCTTTCCAGAGAGACAAATGAACAAAACTAAAGCAAAAAAATACAAACCGGACTGAAACTCGTCTGAATTACAAAAAATTAAAAGCCAGGAACATAATTCACACGAGAGTCACAAATACTGCGTTTAATTCCAAATTGAATATGGCAAAATGGAGCACTGCATCCCAATAAACACCTTTTTTCTCGTTGCATTTGATACAAGTATACAAAGATTTTTTCGGCCATATCTAGTCATGGGACCAAAATTGGGCAATGAACCGGATGTCGATCTTCTAATTGTGTCTCCACCTAATTTCAACTTAATCGGGAACGACCATTTTATTACGGACCCTTAGTTTTAAAAGTAGGTGTTTTCGATTGTTTGTCGGATAGCTCATCGAGTTTTTAGTGGAATTATTAACATATCGTACTGTCGTATATGGTTGGTCTTTCGCGCGTGCACTGATATGTCAGAGTCAGTGCCTCTAAATGTCAAGTCATATTTCGCAGTGGTTCACGAGATATGGCTCCATGATTGATTGTCCTCCTCACGTCTGGCTGGCCAAGCTCGTCGACCAGTAGTGCGGACAATTTCAGATAACAGACAGTTTCGAAAACCAATAACCCTGTCAATTTGAATATATACTAAATGACCGAAATTGATTGTTGTCTAGACCAATACCAGGTATACATTGCCGGACATGGTCAAAAAGCGTTTTGCAAGTTCGATAAAAAAGGTTGATATTTGCGTCGTAAATTCGTATTTGGGACACGGTATCTCAAATAGGCCGCTAATTTGCGACACCGCGCCACGTTCGCGGCAAGTGCCTCTGGTTAGCTCCGCACTGCCAGGGATGTGTCGGCACGATGCAGGGCCGTCCTCCAA
>NZ_JBDVDW010000073.1:0-1073 GCF_039941815.1 Reichenbachiella sp. | reverse complement strand
GTCAAATGACTTACTTTTTACTCCTTCACCCCAATAGCATTTCGCGGCCAATATACCGCAAATGATAGTGTGTGGTGTTTTAGGTGGTAAAGTTCCTGATGCAGTTGCTATCGGTACACTTGTTCTAATGAGATTTCGGACTGAGCTTGCTTTATTTCCAGCGTATTCCAAATATTCTTTGCTAATGGTCGGTTTACATTCAAATACAGCATACACTGCCTCGGCAGGAATATATTTGTGGCTTTGTTGAATTAATAACATCGGAGTGTACTGCGGATCGAAAATTACAATATCTATTTGATCACTTTTGTTTCCCTTGCTATCAATTATAATTGCTTTATCTACCCCATATCGCTTTGGCAAGTAATCACCTAGTACATCTATCCAACTACCTTCATGGATATCCCCTTTTGTCGGAGCATGTTCTACACCTCGCGAAGCCCGGTATAAATCATGGTGAAGATCTTTTTGCACATCCTCAAAAACTCCTTTTAACCAAATATCATTGCTCATTTACTGCCCCCCGAATGGAGGTGTAGGTTGAATTGACAATGTAACTTCAATAGCCCTTTCTTTAGTAACTGGCTTATTTGGGAATGCATCTAAAATAATCGAGGGGACAAGCCGTTGAGTGATATCTGAAAACGAAAAACCATATGTTTTCTCGCTTGTTTCCCCAGTTATCTCAACAATTTTTTCAATAGTTTCATTATCTAAATCGAATGGAGCTAATGTTTGCTCTAATACAGATTTGCGCTGCTCTGCACTTGGTCTCTTGAAAGGCAAAATCTCAGCAGCTCTTCTTTTAACCGCAGGGTCTAAGGCGTCTAATCTATTGGTACACATGATTACTGCGGCAGGTAAGACATCACTCGCCAATGAATCAATCCCCCTGATAAATGCATTAACTCCAGCCCGATCCTCATGGTGCATTTGTTCGGATTCTCTCGATTGTGCCAGCGCATCAGCTTCATCGATTAGTAGTATGACAGCTCCTCTAGATTTTCCTGATTCACTCTTATACTTTTTAGCCAAATCTTTTGTTTGTTGAAAAGCACTAGAAACTAATTGAG
>NZ_JBDVDW010000072.1:0-1118 GCF_039941815.1 Reichenbachiella sp. | reverse complement strand
CGTTCAATATCCTATTTCTTCCGAAAACATTCTGCATTCAATCAGTCGAACTCACGTCTGACATATTTTAAAATTACGAAAGTTCCAAAGTTGATGGTTTTTTTTGTTTACTCCTTTTTAGGACCGCGCTATTAATCTATCGTTTTCGAGGTCAGAGTACCTACCAGGTACCAGGTACCAGGGAGGGCAAGACATCAAGGAGGGAGGAGAGATGGACCCGGAAAGAGAGACCCGTGCGTGATGTTGACATTGTTGCTGTTCTCACATTAACTCATCGCCACAACACGTTACGAAAAGCTACGAGAATACAGTCAGTACATAAATTATGTTGTCAGCGACAATTTTTTAATTTTGAAATGATGGGATATAGACGACACGTATTACGCAGCTTGCAATGTCGAGTATCAACTCAGTTTCAGTACCAAACTCACGGTTGACGTATTCCATAATTTTATAAAATAAATAGAAATTACGAAAGCTCTAATTATTTTAACGTTTGAAGTCACGAACCTTCAAAGGTGTTGGCAAACATTTTTTTAACTACAGCAGTACCAGGTATTTCAGTTTCAACCGTGGGCCAACCTACGTAGGACGTAATGTTCAAGTTCATACCATCCTGCGTCGGAGGTTATTTTCCATTCCAAAATAGAGTCTGTATTTCCACTTGAAAATGGACTTGAAAAAGCAGCATGTGCCTCCCACGTGACGTAAATATCAGGCACATACTACTCCCTCGTTCAAAGCTCTTCATAACTCATCTCTGCGAGCTGTGTGTGATGCTCCGATCGCGCGCACTATGAGGGCGGGATTTTGTTTGCTTCGCGCCCGGTATACAAACCTTTATCCGAGGAAGACAAAATCTGAAGCTGCAGAATAGATCACTTGCAATAAGACCATAAAACACATCTCGCTCTGGGGAGAGCAAGCGATTTGTTTCTAGGTATGAAAGCCGAATAACTTAGATGAATCAGGATGAATCAATACTATCCAGTTTTCTCCGTCTTTTGTGAAAACTACTACTGCTGTCGCCGGTAACATGTTAGTGCCGTTTTGGGGACAAACCACCCAAAAAAGTAGCTTGTCCTCCAAACGAGACTGCGGCTCTAAAGGGGATAATT
>NZ_JBDVDW010000071.1:0-1248 GCF_039941815.1 Reichenbachiella sp. | reverse complement strand
CGGTGGATTCCAAGGGCTCCTCTGTTCACCAGACCGGCCCCGCCGAATGGCACGAGAAGATCATCACCGCCAAGGCGGTGTGATTTTACATTTTAGTCGCCGCGCTGAGCAGGAGTCTGATCGTCATGGCCCTGCTCAGCGTAGAAAGCTCGTGAGCATGCGTTTTAACTCTCCGACTTCGTGTTCGCGACTTTTGTTCAGAAACTCGAAAATTTCTATTTCTGTCATTAATTTGTTTTGAATTAGCCGTTTATATAACTTTTTTGCCTTTTTGCTATCAGGAACATCGCTTAAATCGATTCTGGGGATATCGGGACAGTTTGACTCGTAATGCTCGAATAGATCCTTTTCAATGCTTTCGAACGGGATGCAAAAGGCTTGGCTTTCATTTCTGACATGCCTTCTATGCTTTTGATCACCGTCAAGGATCGATATAACGTTCTCCGAAGATGATAGGAAATGATCTTTTTTATTTCTCTTCATAAGGTCGGTAACGTTAGCTGATCCGCCAATATATATAATTTTATACTTGAAAAAGGGAGTTGGTTTGATCAAGCTTGCAATATGCTCAATATAGCTTTTAAGTACATCATCCTCTGTAAGAATATAGCGATCCCAGCCTCTGAACCCGAATAAAAGGCTTTTTATATAATTGTATGATTTCGGAGAGGATGTGATGTTTCCATTAGCTTCCGATACGAAATGGAGTTCTTCAGATCTTAGAGTTTTCATCAGTGCAAGCGAGTGTGTTGTGAAAATTATATTGACTCGCTGGCTTTGGCAGAACTCTCTTAGTTCATCGATTAAATTTACCTGCGCTGACGCATCTAGCGATAAATCGATTTCATCTATAACGATGCATTTTTTATTTTTCTCTATCGCCTTAAATAGATTGATTATGAAATATTCTCCGGAGCTTAAGTAATCTTCCCTTATGTAATAGTCATCCTCTAGGAGGATAAAATAATAATTATCACCCTTTATTCTCGCGCACTTTAGGTTTTTAAATCGATCGGATTGGTAAATGTTTCCTAAAAACTCTATTATCGTATGCGGCGTTTTGAAAGTTCTGGTGGCAATTTTTGAGCGAAGCTCATCATCTATGCTGGCGAGCTTCTGGAAGTGGTTAAATCTTTCTCCATGAGGAAGAGGTAGCTCGACGTAAATGCTATTTTTGATTTCTTTTGGTATCAGGTCCTTGGTATCCAAGAGTTTTATTTTTGGGTTGAATTTAAACTCGTAACTATT
>NZ_JBDVDW010000070.1:0-1358 GCF_039941815.1 Reichenbachiella sp. | reverse complement strand
AATATTTCATTTTTTTCTTTTCGCGCTGACCCTATGTGATTTTCATTTTGTTTCTCCTTTCTCCGATTGATAAGCCTTATTGAAGGAGTCGTGTGGCGTGGGTGGATGACGAGCCTGCTTTGCTTGTTTTGTATTGTCTGACGCCGAGGAGGGGGGCACAGTCGACGAACGCAGTACGGAGACGGCAGTCAGGGTAGTAAGGTCCCAAGCGTAACTGTAGGGAGAACCTGTCTATGCTACTCATACCAGAAACTGTTGCCGCTACCCGGAGGGTACTCTGTGCTTCGGTTAGCCTGACGTTTTCCCTCGCTTCTTAGGTTTACTCTGTAAATAAGTATGTTTTTTTTTCTTTCGTTCTTTCTTTCTTCAGGGCGCTTTTTTTCAAGTGTCTGCCTCATCCCCTGCGTAGAGGCACGACAGTTTGTTATTTTCATTTATTTTTTCATTTCTCTCTTCCGATTTGTTTTCTTTGTTTTCTTTGGTTTCTTTTGTCTATGTTTTCTTTCGTTTTCTCTCTTTCATATAATATGTATGCCGTGCCTGTCATATCCAGTAGGATGACATAGCCTTGCATTGTTTTGTCTACTGCTGTGCTTAGTTCATACGTAACATTGCAGTATCTCTGTGGCGTAGTTCTGTGACAATATATCTTGTATCTCTTTAGCACTGAAGAATCGGCACGGGCACTGGTTGACAATGTGCTTGATGTCCACGGGTAGAAAGAACACACACACATATGATACGCATAAGGATATTTTAGTTTTTTACTTGCCGGCATGCAGGCTATTAATAATAAACTTATTCTCCTTATTTCCCATATCAGTCAATTTTCGGGAATCTGCTCATTCGTAGTGGGCACGGCCTACTTGCGCAATGGAGGTGCGGCTTTTGTTGCTAAGTCCGAGGTAACCCAATGAAGTGCAACAAGTCAATAGATGCACTATTATTGCTGTAGGTACTATCACACCGCTAATATTGCCGTTTCTCTACCTTATTATCTTCTTGCTGACGTCCTCCTATACTGCTGTAGACTTCTTATTGGTTTTGACGCATTGGCTCGGCAAACATTCCTCAGATGCAGTAGTCAAATGATACGTGGCTACTATTACTAGAGACCCAATAAATCGGAATTATGTGCACGAAATTTGCATACTTCATTCAAGTAATTCTACTGTGGCTTGCGGCATTTTTTCGTTGTGTGGATGTAGTTTTTTCTCTGATCGATGTTTTTTGTGGTTGATAAGCACATATCGCCAGCCTATCAGAGCAACCACATACTGTAGATGTACTCTGTATCTCAATTTAGGTGGTAAACCTGTGACCAAGTGGAAGTCGTTTCCAATGTACTAGAAGAAACG
>NZ_JBDVDW010000069.1:0-1087 GCF_039941815.1 Reichenbachiella sp. | reverse complement strand
ATCCCTTCTTCCATTATCTCTCGATAGTCGAGCATCAAACCCCACTTTTCTTCTACTCAAAGTACCTATCAAACCTAATTTTCTACAAATATTCCTCAATGGTACTTTAGTCTCATTACTACTTAAGCGAAAATCCAACGGTTGGCGATACATATAACTCACTAATTCCTTCGTTACAAAAGGAACTCTGGCTTCCTTAGATGCCGCCATAGCTGAGAAGTCCATTCTTCGTAGTAAATTAGGCAAATGATACTGAAGAAAGAAATCCTCAACAAATTCAATAGTTGTCTTGTCCGAAGACAACGATTTCAGATAATCCATCAATCGTGGAGTAGCATTAACTTCAGAATATCCATAACGCTTTAGGAACCTCTGAACCGATAGTTCGGCGCACCCTGACGCCCAACGAAAAATACGGTCATATCCAAAAAACAATTCGTCAGCCCCTTCTCCAGTAAGGACCACCTTCTCATTGATATCCATTGCTTTACAGACTTCGTAGATCAGGCCTTCGTTGGGAAGGCTTAGTGGCTCCCCTCGCAGACGCGTTAAATATCTCCAGTTCTGCACGAGATTATTCGCAGTAGTACAGACCTCTTTCAGCGACTTTTTAGATTCTGCCGCAGACAACCTTGCTCCTTCAAACTCGTTGTTATCGACCAAGCCAACGCTATAACTTTTTTTTACGTCGCTCAATTTTGTTATAATTGCACTATCTATCCCGCCACTTAAAAGGCTTACCACAGGGACATCGCTCATTTCGTGCTTGCGCACTGAATCGATCAATAATCCTTCTAACTCTGATTCATCGAATTTTTCCATGGTTCTCTCCCAACTCCAATATGACCTGCACTTAAGATCAGACGTCATATAGTATCCGGGCAGAAGTTGGTAAATATTCTCAAAAAAACTATACCCCGGCACCGGACTTCTCAAGAGATGCCATTCCTGAATCGCATATTCAGAAGCTTTACAGGCAAAACATCTGGCAATAGGCGAAGCTTCGGAACAAATCAGTGTGCGCCCATTCATTGATGAATAAAATAACGGCTTGATTCCAAATGGGTCTCTCGCACAAATCCAGTGA
>NZ_JBDVDW010000068.1:0-1081 GCF_039941815.1 Reichenbachiella sp. | reverse complement strand
TTGATTGTTTGGCGGTTAGACTTTCAGAATCCTGGTTCGGTTGCGCGCTAACAGTTTGAGCATTAACAGTCTGAGTCGTATTCAAAATTTCTTTGGAGGTGGAAGATGTCGACGAAAGCTGTGAAGACTCTGACTTGGGATTTGATGGACGCGTCCCTGACTCTGACGAAGCCGCAGACAATTTAGATTGTTCTTTTAAATCCTGATCTACTTTTGCCTGACGCAAATCATCAGCAAAGGAGCCTTGCCCCTGACCATCAGTTGAAATAGATTTTGATAGATTTTTAGGTGTCTCTGCAGACACAGGCAACAACAAATTCGACGCTGTACGCATAGTTCCTTTCCTCCGTGTAAGGAACTATGCAATAGCAAGGCCAACCTAGCTAAAAGCGCCTCGTTGCCAATCATAGTAGGCGGTCACGACTCGGCCATCGTGGGAAAATTCCAATTTTTCACAAAGTTGATCTACTAAGGCAAAGCCTCGATTATAAAGCATTTCAGTGTTATCAACTTGATAAGTTAGACGACTAAAGTCAAAACCATCACCACTATCTTCTACCCGCAAAACCAATAAAGCTTTCTGGATATCAGCTTTGACTTTGATGTGGATTTTTACAAAGCCGTCATCAAGCTCATCAAGGGCCGTTTGGCGAGATTCGTAATATTTCGCAAAGCCATCAGGACAGCTTTTGGTTACTGAACTCAGCTTCAATACACCATGTTCTAAGGCATTAGAATAAAGCTCCGACAGAATCATAAATACCTGAGCAGAACTATTATTCAAACCTGGTACAGTGGTGAGGATCTGCAAAATATAAGGCAATGGATCTGTGTTTTTCAGCGTGGTGGCATTCAAAACATAATCCAGAGAAAAATCCGCAGGCCTGTCTTCTTGGACCACTATTTTTTTCTCGTAGGCCTTAGGAAGCACCAAATCTGTATTCAATGTCATAGTAAGACATGAGACATCTTCATGGCTTGCGTCAAGCAAACCTTGCTTATTTAAATTTTCTTTTAGCCAATCCAGTTTGTTCTTTGAAGGTGTAACACTCGACAACATCTTGTTTAATAAAGCTTGATA
>NZ_JBDVDW010000067.1:0-1031 GCF_039941815.1 Reichenbachiella sp. | reverse complement strand
TAGCCCTTGGTTGTACAATGCCAACCAAAGCTGAGTTCCGATCTTCTGTCTCCATGTACCAGTAGCTGTAGCATAATCTACTTCAGTCTCTGACAAGTAAGTGCCAATTGTAGCACCCCACTGATCAAATGAAGCTGTGATCCCTGCATTGTAGTGATCTGCCGCTGTTCCTGTTACGCCGTAACCGCCTCTTTCTACCATCTCTGCCATCAAGAACTCTATCTCTGCATAGTTGAACAATACACCAGCAGTTGTTGGCTGATGTAGGATATCACCAACTTGAGTGAAGTTAGCATATGCATTTGCATCACCATAGATACCACCATCAAATACGCCAGCTCCCAAGTTTTCTCTGAAGTACACAGATCTTCTTGGGTCATTTACGCCATTCATGATATCCACAATAGTGTTAGCTGCGATAAAATCTGCTCTTCCACTCAATACCAAGTCTTCGTGAAGAGGACTTGAGTTTGGAGAAGCGCTCTGATAAGTCATAGCGAAGTTCTCAGCATTGCTTGAGATCACACCAGCTGTCATAGCTTCGGTAGCCCAAGTCACTGAAGTAGCAGCATTTACATCTGCCATCTTCATTGCCATTCTCAACTTTACAGAGTTAGCAAATCTAGCCCAGGCAGCTACATCACCACCATATACCAAATCCGAACCTCCAAAACCACTAGCAGCTGCATTAGCCGGAGTAGTCAAAGTAGTGCTTGCAGCACTCAAGGTGCCTTCTACAGAAGTATAGATAGATTCCGCATCATCATACACTGGCTCAAAATTAGCTGGATCCAATGCCTCAGAATAAGGAATATCTCCAAAAATATCAACCATTGTGATGTAGGTATAGCCCATCAATATATCGATGATAGCCATTTTGTTTTGAAGCGTCTCATCACTATCACCGGAAGTACCTTCCGCCAATTGAGTAGCAATGATTTCTCTTGCATCCTTCAAATCGATCAATACATCTCTGTACTGGTTCGTCCAAATTCCCAAAGAAATCTCACGAGCAATGATTGTGTATGCAC
>NZ_JBDVDW010000066.1:0-1079 GCF_039941815.1 Reichenbachiella sp. | reverse complement strand
TCTATTCGTTTCCCACAACCAATCAGCATCATTTCATGCAGCAAATATTATTCCATCCGGTTCGTTCCGATGCTCTCTGGGAGGGGTTAAGACACACCCTGAAGGTAATTGGTTAACCAATCGCCTACCCAATCTAAGCTTCATAACAGCCTCCTGTGAGATTCCACTTGACCATGCCAATCCGTGCGAACTGTCCAAAACACGAGGGCATCAACAGTAAAATAAAATATAATAAATATATATATACAGAAATACCGAACTTTTTTGGGTCCGATAAGAAAAAAATATATATCAACCTATATATATATATCGAAAGTTTCGGTACGATATCCAACACTAACGAGCAAATTCCGCGTTCCCCCTGCTCGTTGCACAGTCATGATTATCTGCCTACATTCATACCAGGTATGAATAAAAAAAACTAAAGTAAAAAATTATACAAATTAAAACCTGAATTGTCAAAATACCTAAATACAAAAACAACAGTTGAATTAAAATCTCAGATAGCCAAACTTCCGTTGACCTAAAACCCAGAGAGCAAAAAATCACTGTCGATAGGTAAAAAATCGATAAAACCGAAAACCCGTGCTAAAAAGTAAAAACAAAATCTGTCGAACCAAACTCCGAAGGACAAAACAATCACCCAAAAATTAACTTCGTCCCTGTGTCACACATTCAGCTTTCCAGCAAGAAGATCACCATAAATTCACGGCAAGGGTACGATGAAACTCGAAAGGCTTCCGTGATATCGCTTTAGTCAGGAAATCCGCATGCTGAAAAGGGGATGGGACGTGGTTAGTCGATATCTCTTTTCTCCCAACCAGTTCCCTGAGGAAGTGGCGTCGCACGTCAATGTGCTTGGAGTTGGGAGTTCGTAATGGAGTTCTGCGCAAGCTGCCCCGCACCCTGATTATCCTCGAACACCGGTTTGCAGGGCCTTCCCACCTCAGGCAACATGAAACGCCAAACCTGCTTCAAAAACAACACTTCCTTGATCACGTCAGCAGGCGCCAAGTACTCTGCCTACGTACTGGAGAGTGTGGCGCACTTCTGAGTCCTAATAAACTAAGACACGCAGG
>NZ_JBDVDW010000065.1:0-644197 GCF_039941815.1 Reichenbachiella sp. | reverse complement strand
AAATTCTATAGACCAGATCAGGTTTTTGTTAGTAGCGTCGGAGGGAGTAATAGTGGCTGTCAATTGACTGGTACTTCCTATTTCTAACGTCAGTGACTCCTCCTCTAGTGATACTCCGGTCACCGGTACATTATCAGCAATGACTGTGACTTCGATAGTGGCTGATTTATTGGTGTTAGTTTCCGTAGCTTCTACTGTTGCTTGTCCTACGCCTTCAGCTGTGAGCGTGACTCCACTTACTGATACTACGTCTTCATCGTCTGAAGAAAAAACAATTTCAGCCTGATCGGCATCTTCTCCTTCGACCACGATGTAGTCTTCCAGATTGACCGTGGTGCCTTCTACTACTTCTACCGAAGCGGCATCAAAAGAGAAACTTGTGATTTTGATTTGTGGTTCGTCTTCACTGCAACGTGGCAATAGCACACTTATCATCAGGGCGATGACAAGCAGAGTTTTTCGATTGTTCATGAGAAAAGGTGGATTGCTTCTTGAACAATTTAATGATTATTTGTGATTTAAAGAAGTCTGATTCTCTAAAATGACGCTAGCCGACTTCAAGCGTCTACTATTTGGGAAGGTGGTCCAGAAGGGTTGAGATTTTCTCCAAGAAATAAAAATTCTCATGTTTGATGTCTCTATCTACATGCTCATGAGCCCAGGTCACATGATAAGGAATATGAAAACCAGTGCCTCCCAGTTCCAATACAGGAAGGATATCAGACTTTAGTGAGTTCCCAACCATAATGAATTCTTCTGCTTTGATATCGAGTCTATTGAGCAATCTCTGATAGTCTCTTTCTTTTTTCTCAGACATGATTTCAATGTGATGAAAATATTTACCAAGTCCTGATTTTGTCAACTTTCTGTGTTGGTCGAGCAAGTCTCCCTTGGTGGCCAGCACCAATCGATACCTAGTGGATAGTGACTGCAAAACCTGTTCCACGTCGTCTATGAGTTCTACCGGCATTTCTAGTAGCTCCTTGCCATATGAGACGATTTTCTCTATGTCCTCCAGCTTGATTGTACGGTTAGAGATTTCCATCGCACTTTCTATCATCGATAGCGTAAAGGCTTTGATGCCGTATCCATAAAGCTCAAGGTTTTGCATTTCTATCCGAAAGAGCTCCTTAGCTAGTGCATGCTCCGGCATATAAGCTTCCAGCAGGGCATAAAACTTCTTTTCGGTATCACGAAAGTAAGACTCATTGTGCCACAAGGTATCGTCAGCGTCAAAGGCAATTATCTTTGGATTCATAATCGAAAATTAATGCTTTATTATAAACAAAAGAAGCCGAATGATTCGGCTTCTTTTTATTCTATTTTGTTGTAGGGATATGGAATTCTTAATTCCTTAATTTGATTGTTAGATTCAAATTAACATCCATTATAGCTAATCACTACGTTGATCACGTCGGTTACTCCCGAGCCATCATTGGCTGTGACGGTGACTTTTACAGTAGTATTGGTAGGGGTCGGCAAGCTCCCCTTGAGGCTAAGCTTACCAGTACTATCTACTGTTAGCACGTCTGTATTGTCCGAAGTCCATGTGACAGATTGGTCAGAAGCTCCTTCTGGAGTCACCGAAACACTCAACTGATAGGTAGAGCAATCGGGCATATCTATTGAGCTACCTGCATCTTGAAAATCATTGTCAAGAATGGCTAACCCTGTCACTTTTGTTCTTATTTCAAATTCCGATACAGCAGGATCATTGAGGTCTTCTACATAGGCGTACACCGCCAACATATCACACTCACCATTGTACTCCATATGTGCAGATAATAGTCCTTCGTTATCAATCGTGGCGTAGTCATCTATGGTAGGAGCTGCAGCAAGTATTCTACCAGCTGGATCTCCACATTGTCCATTATCTACTTTTACGACCTCCCAAGTCACAGTTTGATCTGTAGCATCAGATGGACTAATGGTATATTCCATCTGTTGTGTTCCTCCTTCAAAAATTTCAAAAGTACTCTTTGGACTTAGTACAATGCTGGTGACAGGAATGTAGGTGATGGTCACATCTACCGTGCTTTCTGCGCCATTGTCATTGGATGTAGCAGTGGCGGTAAACGAACAATCATCGCATCGTTGTTTGGCAGTCAACAGACCGTCTTCAGATATTTCCAAATAGTCATCTACAGTAGGGGATGCCACCGAAACACGTTCGGCAGACTCTTCAGTCATATCGACACTCCAGGTCACAATTTGGTCTGTGGCATTTTCTGGCTCAATGGTCGCTGTCAGTTGTACCGATTCATTGACTTCTACTTCTACCGGGTCCGGAGAAATGCTAATTGCTGTAACAATGACATTGCTGACCGTCAGATCCAGGCTGGCGGTGAAGGATCCATCGTTGGTTTCGGCGGTAATGACTACTTCTCCAGCAGATACCCCGGTGACAAGTCCGTCCTCGTCTACAGTGGCAATGTCTTCAGGAGAGGATTCATTACTTTTTCCTTCAGAAGGAAATGCTACAGACCAGGTGATACTTTCGTCGGTAGCGTCAGTGGGCGACACTGTTGCTGTTAGCTGCAACGTTTCTCCGATTTCTATGCCTGCTGTTTCTTGATCTAATGTAATACCGGTGACCATAATGCCAGATACGATGACGTCGGCGCTGGCCGAAAACTCCCCATCTTCAGAAGTCACATTTACGACTACTTCTCCTGGAGATACCGCAGTTACCAACCCTTCCTCACTGACTGTAGCAATGGCAGTAGGATCATCTTCAGACTTTTTGCCTTCTGAAGGAAACTCAACAGACCAGGTTAGGTTCTTATTCGTGGCATCCTCTGGGGTGATAGAAGCTGTGAGTTGTTGTGTGCCTCCGATTTCCAGATCGATGGATTCTGTATCCAAAGAAACCGCTGTTACGGCTATATTATCTGCGATGACAGTGACTTCTATGGTAGCTGTTTTGTTGGTATTGGTTTCGGTGGCTTCGACCGTAGCCTCACCTACGCCTACTGCTGAGAGTGTGGTCCCATCTACGGATACTACTTCGTCGTTGTCCGATGAAAAGACGATGTTAGCTTGATCGGCGTCTTCTCCTTCGACTACAATGTAGTCTTCGAGATTTACCGTTGTGCCTTCTACTACTTCTACTGAGGCAGCGTCGAAGGAGAAACTTGTAATTTTGATTTCAGGGTCATCTTCGTTGCACCCAACGAAGAAGGTGCTGATCATCAAAGCGATGATGGTAAGTGATTTAAATTTGTTCATGAGAAATAAGGTTTTATAATTATTGAACAATTTAAAGTTTAATTAGAAATATTTAGACATTAATCGATGGTATTTTCTTTCTATTCGATCATTCTGACATTTCTATCGACGATTGATTTTAGCTCGTTTTAAAGCAACAAGGTCGAGAGGTGTGGACTCTTGCTTCACCTATTCATACTTGCGGTTAAGTTTTGTGGTGTAAAAGAAGGATTTGGCTGCTGCTTGAATGCAGAAAATGTCCTTGCTAAATAATGAAGTTTGAATGATCTGAAAGTTCTATCTTCTACAAGAAAATAAATGCAATCTCGAATCGTGCTTTATGGTAATTTTGATTTATTTGCTCTTGAAGCGTATCTCTAAAGATGAAAAATACAATTACCAGAATTGAGACCCCCAATCTAATCCTCAGACTGTTTGTACCGGAGGAAGCACAACTCCTGAAAGAGAGACTGGACGACAATCTCGAAATCATGATGCCCTGGATACCCTGGGCTAAGGACGAGCCGGAACCAGTGGACAAAAAACGAGAAAGAATTAGAAGCTGGATAGGAGATTTTTTTTCCAACAAGGAATATGCATATGGGGTGTTTGAAAAAGAATCTGGCGACTTTGTCGGTAGTAGCAATCTATTTGGCCGACGAGGAAAAGGCACCACCGAGATCGGTTACTGGATGGACCACTTGCAGACAGGCAAGGGATATGCCACCGAAGTAACTTATGCGCTCACGAAGCTTTCATTTGAGCATATGGGCATAGAGAAAGTACTGCTGTATATCGATGAGCGAAATGCTGCCAGTCAGCGCATCCCAGCCAAATTGGGTTTTACTCATGAATACACCTATCGCGAACTAGCCAAAGACGAAAATGGTGATAGATTAAAATTTCAAGTTTGGGTGATGTTTGCAGAAGAGTTTAAAAAAGTAGATAAATTCGAGTCCGTCAATTTTAAAACAACTGGAATTTGGAACTAATAGAACAAGAAAATTTGATCTTCAAAGCTGGCGACACAGGTATTTTTCTAGGAAAAGTAAGTGAAAATGAAACACATCAGCACTATGCTTTGCAGTTGACAGTCTCTCTCTATGATACTTTCGAGATTCAGAGTGAGGGGGAGGTCTATAGATCTGAGGCAGCTATTGTTCAGCCTCAAGTACCACATCATTTGGACAGTCAGGGACATCCAGTACTTATATTCCTTTTTAATCCGGCCAGTGCTATTGGACATTTTATCGGTAAACATCTGACCAATCAACCAGTTGAAGATTTTCATGAAATCTGGATTGACTATCTGAAGATGTTTGCGAAAGACCTATTCAAAAATGAAATCAATGAAAAAACCTTCCTTAGTGCATGTATCAACTCAATGGCAGAGTTTAATGATCGTTGTCTGCTGGCAAAACACAAGGTAGACAAGCGTGTGCTTGCTTCTCTGCAATATCTGGACCGTCATAGGAGAGAAGTTATTTCGCTGAGCGAGATTTCAGAGGAGATGTGTTTGTCCGAAAGTAGATTTCAACACCTGTTCAAGGAGCATACAGGTATATCTTATAGAAGAATGCAACTATGGAAACGACTGATCAGCTCCTTTGATTTGTACACCTCGTCAAAAAACCTGACGGAACTGGCACATAAATCCGGTTTTGCCGATAGTGCCCATTATACCAAAACCTTCAAAGAATCATTTGGGTTGACACCATCAGAATTGTTTGGTGCCAGTCATCTGGTCGTAGAGTGATTCCTTACTTTATGTATTTTTTGGGCAGAGGATTTTCTTCAGTTTCTGCTGCCCAATACAGGTTAATGATCCACCATCTCTCGCCATCATACATCAGCTGAATGCTATTGATCCCCCTGGAGAAAGGTTCTCCATCGGGTGTCCATTTAGACTGAAAGGTGCTCCATACATGAGTGATAGACCCGAAGGACTCTGAGCGCCTGGAAACTTCATCTTCGAAAAATCCATGAGCCACAAGCCACTCGTCTCCCTGAAGGATAAATTCGTCAAGGGTGAGATAGCAAGGCACACGTTTGGTTTCGCTAGCAGGCCTCGTAGGTATCAGTTTAGCGCCTGGTGCCATGAGATACCGTAAGCGATCCCACGCTCTTGGCTCCCCTTTAGCCCCAGAGATGCATTCGTACATGGCTTGGATAATGGCATCTTCGCTGATGACATCTTCGGCATAGGATTCCTGGCCGTAAGTAAAACTCGACCATATCATGGTCATGACAAGGAATAAACAGTGCTTCATATTGCAAAGGTAAGGTTACCAGAGATAAAAAATCCAGTAGTTAGGAACAAAGGGCTCATTTAACTGCAAGGGGGTCAATCCGTGTTTGTATGGATTAGATCTACAAGAAAAACAATCGAGTGAAGAACGGTCCCTCCGAAGGCCAGAAAAATTCCTAACGTGGTAAAAATTCGTGCGATATCTCCTGCAGTGGCCTCGGTGTAAAACCCATATAAGAATAGTGGTGGAGACATGAGTAGCAGCACTGAACCTATGTATTGAATATATCTTTTCCACAGTATAGGAGAAAGCTGCAGTTGCACACCTATGGATAAGTTGAGTAGGCTGCTAAACAAAAAATAAATATGTCCCGCACGATAGATCATTCTTTGAGAGTCGTGTAGTTCTCCCACTTGTATGGTGGACATATGCCATCCGGTTTGAAGAAAGATCACGAAGGCTAATAAACCCATTACAGCATGAATCAGAGATATTTTTACAGGAGTTTTCATGGTATAAAGTGAAATTAATACACAGGTAAAATTATATTTTATTCAAATCTCAAAGCGCATTATCGTTATATTTACTGCATCAAATGAATCCAAAAAATGAATTTAAATTTAGAAGGCAAGTCAGCAATGGTGTGCGGTAGCACCCAAGGAATAGGCAGAGCGATCGCGGAAGAGTTGGCCAATATGGGCGCCAGTATTACTTTGGTAGCCAGAGATATTTCAAAATTGAGAGAAGTAAAAGGTGGGCTGTCTACCGATAAAAAACAAACACACCAATTTATCTCGGTTGATTTCTCGAATCCTATTGAGTTGAGAAGCAAAATCAATGAGTACTTAACTGAGAACCCTTCGCCTCAGATACTAGTGAATAATACCGGTGGGCCAGCTGGAGGAGCCATTATTGATGAACCCTATATCAAGTTTATGGATACCATGACCGCACACCTGGAATGCAATCATTTGTTGGCGCAAGCCTTGGTGCCGGGTATGAAAGCAGCCAAGTTTGGAAGGATCATCAATATAATTTCGACTTCTGTCTATGTCCCGATTCCTGGACTAGGCGTATCCAATACAGTCAGAGGAGCCGTGGCCAGCTGGGCAAAAACTCTCTCGTTGGAGCTGGGCTCATTTGGAATCACCGTCAACAATGTACTGCCGGGATTTACAGATACCGCCCGCCTGGAAGGCATAATCAAAGCCAAGGCACAAAAGACCGGAAAGAGCGAAGAGGAGGTCATCGCTGCCATGAAGAAAGAAACTCCGGCACAACGATTTGGTGAAGCAACAGAAACTGCGGCCGCAGCAGCTTTTTTGGCTTCTCCTGCAGCTGGATACATCAACGGTGTGAGCCTTCCGGTAGACGGCGGCAGAACAGGCTGTATCTGATACTAGTACTAACTTCTAAAATTGATTAATGCTTAAAATTGAAAATTATATCAATGGCGAACTCGTTGCCCCGATCGATCAACAGTACCTTGATAATATCAACCCAGCTACCGGACAGGTCTATTCACTCATTCCGGATAGTAATGCTGGTGATGTAGAAAAAGCGGTAAAGGCAGCAAAGGATGCATTTCCAGACTGGTCTACCTGTGGGATAGATACTCGTGCGAAACTCCTGAATAAAATAGCTGATCTCATCGATCAAAATCTGGAGGAATTGGCACTGGCGGAGTCCATTGACAATGGTAAGCCGCTGTCATTGGCTAAATCTGTAGACATACCCAGGGCTTCATCCAATTTTCGGTTTTATGCCAGTGGAATCCAGCATTTTGCCTCGGAGGCTCATTTTATGGAAGGCACGGCCATCAACTATACAAAAAGATCGGCTGTAGGAGTAGCGGGTTGCATTTCACCATGGAATCTGCCGTTATACCTTTTTAGTTGGAAAATTGCTCCGGCACTGGCTGCTGGCAATACCGTAGTGGCAAAGCCCACGGAAGTCACCCCGATGACGGCATATTTGCTATCAAAAATCTGTATTGAGGCGGGTTTGCCCAATGGCGTACTCAACATCGTCCATGGCCTGGGACACAAAGCAGGACAAGCAATTGTGGAGCACAAAGATGTTCCTTTGATTTCTTTTACCGGAGGTACCGAGACCGGGAAGAAACTAGCAGCCACGGCGGCTCCAATGTTTAAGAAGCTATCCCTTGAACTCGGTGGAAAAAATCCTAATATCATATTTGCGGATTGTGACTTTGATGATATGCTCAAAACAACCATCCGTTCGTCATTCGCAAATCAAGGTCAAATTTGCCTCTGTGGATCTCGGATTTTTATAGAGCGACCCATCTATGAAAAATTCAAAAAGGCATTTGTAGAAAAAGTTGAGAAAATGCATGTGGGAGATCCATTGGATGCAAATACAAAAATGGGAGCGGTAGTTTCAGAGCCACATATGAATAAAGTTCTTGGTTATATAAAACTGGCTCAAGAGGAGGGAGGCACGATACTCTGTGGAGGAAATCAAGTCAGTCTTCAGGGCGATTGTGCTGGTGGCTTCTTTATAGCTCCTACCGTCATCGAAGGGCTGGATTATCAGTGTAGAACCAATCAGGAAGAAATTTTTGGACCAGTAGTGACTCTTACTCCTTTTGATTCTGAAGAAGAGGTGTTGACGATGGCAAACGCTACGGCCTACGGTCTGGCGGCCACCATATGGACACAAGATTTGAAGCGAGCTCATCGAGTAGCACATCAGGTAAAAAGCGGGATTGTCTGGGTCAATTGCTGGTTGCTCAGGGACCTTAGAACTCCTTTTGGAGGGATGAAACAGTCAGGCGTCGGGCGTGAAGGAGGATTCGAAGCACTGAGGTTTTTTACCGAGCCACAAAATGTGTGTATTAAGCTTTGATTTAAAAGTGGCCGGAATTTTGATAAGATCGGCTAGTTTAGCATGAAAGCTAAGATTCGTATTTACTACAATAACCAATTATGAAAAATACTTTACTTGTCTCCTTGTCTCTGATTGTACTTGGTCTATGCATCAATGGCTGCAACTCGAGTAAAAAAATGCTTCAGAGGGGTAATTACTATCAAGCAGTAATGTCCTCTATTGAAAAGTTGCGAACAAGCCCAAATAATGATAAGGCCAGAAATACACTATCACAGGCCTATCCACTCGCCGTGGGTACCCTGATGGACAAAATCGATAGTGAAAAAGCATCCAGATCTGATTTTCAGTTCACGCAGATGGTCTACATTTTTCAGGATTTGAATGCCATGTATGAAAGCATACAGCGTGCGCCAGCTGCTAAAGAAGTGGTTCCTAATGCAAAAAAATATTATTCACAATTGGCAAATATTAAGCCCAAAGCGGCTCAGGAGCAATATTTGGCCGGTACAGCTCAGCTTAATTTGGGTACAAGGGAGAGCGCTAAACAGGCGTACTTTTCATTTCTGGAGGCGGACAAATTTGTGCCCGGATTCAAAGATGTGAACAAAAAGATCGAGAAAGCTTACAATCTCGCCATACTCAAAGTAGTGGCCCGTTTGAAACCTATAAAATCAAGGAGATATAACCTCAGTGCAAACATTTTTTACGACGAAGTACGAAAGGTGCTTCGTGAGATAGAAAAGGACGAATTCATTCGTTTTTTAACTCCAAAACAAGCCAAGAAAAGAAAGTTGAATAAGCCAGATCAATATCTTGTAATCAATTTTGAGGATTTTATCGTTGGAGAAACCCACACTCAGGAGCGCATCGAAAAGTTGGAAAAAGACAGCGTACTGCTTAGTACGATTACGCTTGATGATGGAAAGAAAAGAGACGTGCTTGGTACTGTAAAAGCCGAATTGAACGTGAAGAGGATGGAGGTAATTTCCAAAGGAATCATCAATCTGACTATAACACATGGAGGGTTTGATAAGCGTGTATTGATGAAACAAGATTTTGGTGGACAGTATGTTTGGTACAATGAATGGGGGCATTTCAATGGAGATGAAAGAGCATTGAATGATGAGCAATTGGCTATTTGCAATGCGCAGCGAATAGCTCCATTACCGCCGCAGCAAATGTTTATCGAATTTACCCGACCCATCCACGCAAAGTTGCGCAATAGACTCATTAGATTCTACAAGAGGTATTAGTTTTCGGACTCCTGGACAGCAAGGAAATGCTCAGGGATGTATTTTTGGATTAGAAAAGCCATCAAAAACGAGGCAATAGCCGCTAGCGTGGCATTACCGATAAATCCTATGTCCGTATAGATAAATCCGGCAAGACCTGAGCCCAAAGCCATTCCGAGCTGACCGATGGAAATCGTCATGCTCATCATTCTCCCACGCTGATTGTCTTGGATGATCTCCGAAGCCAATGCTTGAAACGGTACCATTCTGGCCACGATTAGGAGCATGATGATAAAAAATACCACATAATACATCTCGTAGTTCATGTTGAGGAAAAAGACACACATGGGCATGATGATAACCAGCAACAAGTTTGAGAAAATGATGATTTGCTTGCGACCTGTTTTGTCAGAAATGATGCCTGATATGGGTCCGGTAAATACAGTAGCTAGTCCACCGATGAGAAACAATATGGCAATATCATAACTGTTGGCCCGAAACGAATTTTCCAACCAGGTAGGGAAGTAGACGATAAAGGAGGATATACTCAAAAACATTAACAGGTAGCCCATCGCAATGGTTTTTACAGAAGGCACTTGCAATATTTCCCAGTATTTTTTTATCGAGTGTTTCAGATTAAGCGGGCAGTCAGAGCTATCCACATTGGGCTGGGGAACCTTCCATAGGATCAATAAAAAAGCGAAAACCATGACAAACCCGAAGAATTGAAATGGAGCAAAAAAGCCAATCTCTCCGGCTAGAATGGTACCAGCTGGGATACCGAGAATTTGCCCGGCAGCACTTCCGGTAGCCACGACTCCATTGGCCCAGCCACGCTTCTCCGGTGGGAAATAGTCCCCAATATATGCCACACAAGATCCTGTAAGGATACCTCCCGCAAGCCCGGCGAGAATTCTCAGGCCGAGTATACTCCAGTAGTCATAGGCTAGCTGATGCATGAGCAGGGAGATAGCCATGGCTCCGGCACCTATCAATAATATTTTTCTTCT
This sequence comes from Reichenbachiella sp., assembly GCF_039941815.1. GTDB lineage: Bacteria > Bacteroidota > Bacteroidia > Cytophagales > Cyclobacteriaceae > Reichenbachiella. The sequence continues at coordinate 633,649 of NZ_JBDVDW010000065.1, read as the reverse complement.
TCCGACACGATCTGATATGGGACCAGTGATCAAGGCTACAATACCCAAGGTCACAGCATACGCAGTAATTAGAGTGCCTCTGAGAGCTTCGGAAATATTGAGTTGTTCGCCTATCTGTGATAGAATAGGTGACATAATAAAGAATTGACTACTGGCGGCAAACATCAATAGCCATAAAGAGAAGAGAATAATTCGAGCGTTGAGTTGACCTTTGTTCATACTTTGTGTTGTTGGCAGAGCAAACGAACGGATCGATTAGGAGTTGGATTTTTGTGACGAAGTGCAATTATTGAGGGTTAGACGGTTAGCTGTGCCCGATCGAACATTTCCCACTGGCTATTGGTACAAATCACCCTGTAATCGTTTATCTGGAATAGCCTCCATTCATAAAATAAAATCGGTTTATTGAAACAAAAAAGCCATTTTTGCGATAGAAACCTGATAATTATCTAAATACTCAATGAACAATCAAACCACTCCTAAAATCATCTCTCTTATTGGTGTGATATTAATTATGGCGGCTACCTATTTTGGTTTTGTTGCGCTCTCAAGCCAAAAGGAAGCTCCCAATCAACGACCCAAACCAGTTGCGAAAAATTATGTCATGGCAGAGGCGTTTCAGCCTACTACTGTGGAGACAGTCGTGGAAGCCTTTGGAAGAGTGGGGTCGGCCGAGCAGATCAATGTGATCGCAGAGGTAGGCGGAAAGCTCCTTCAGGGAAATGTAAAATTGAAGAAAGGGCAACGGTTTAGCAAAGGGCAACTGCTCTGCAAGATCAGTGATGCGGAAGAGAAACTTGATTTGCAGGCACGTAAAAGTAGTTTTTTGAATACGTTGGCATCAAATCTACCAGACATTCGAATTGATTTTCCAGCGAGTTTTAAAACCTGGCAAAACTATTTTGACAAGATTGAATTGGATGAAAATATTCCTACACTGCCCGAACCTACTTCCTCTAAGGAAAAGACTTTTCTCGCTGCAAAAAATATTCTGAGCGAGTACTACGCTATTAAAAGTGCAGAAGAAAATCTTAGGAAATTTTATATTTATGCCCCATTCAATGGGAGCATCGTCAGTATCAATTATCAGGTGGGATCAGTGGTGAATCCTGGAGCCGACATCGGCAATATCATCAGTACGGACGAGCTAGAATTGGAAGTGCCTGTTGAGCAGCGAGATATTGATTTTGTGCAAAACGGAAAGACAGTCACGATAGTAGATGAGTCCGGTCTTGAGCAAAATTGGATAGGTACGGTCACCAGGATTGCAGATTTTATCGATCCAAACTCTCAAAGTGTCAGCGTATTTGTCAAAATTCAAAAACGATCCAAATATGAGGCACTAGATGGCTTATTTCTTAAAGTTCGAATCCCGGGCAAGTCCGTCAAGGAGGCTGCCAAAGTGCCAAGGAGGATACTCAAAAACAAGAATGAAATATTTGTAGTTCAGGACAGTGTACTTGTTACCCGAAAGGTACGAGTCCACAAAGTATCTGAAAATGACGCGATAATCAGCGGTTTGAAAACCGGAGAAATGATGGTCACCGACCGACCGTCCAATGCCTCCGAGAATATGAAAGTAGAAATAGTAAAGCCTAAGTCTTAAACTATGAGAAAGCTTGTAGAATTTTTTGTAAAATTCCCAATTTGGGCAAATGCCATCATTCTGATCGGCGTATTTGGAGGATTGGGTACTTATTATTTCAATCTAAAAAAATCATTTTTCCCCGAAAGGGATGCCAGATATGTGAGCATAAATGTGACCTATCCGGGCGCCTCACCTGTCGAAATGGAGGAAGGGGTCACGATTAAAATCGAAGAATCCCTCAAGGGGCTCGAAGGTATAGAAGAGGTGACTTCGACCTCTTCGGAAAATTCCGCTTCTATTAGCATCCGCTCAAAAGATGGCTATGATCTGGATGAGCTCACCACAGAAGTGAAAAATGCTGTAGACCGGATCAATGCTTTTCCTGTCTCCGCTGAGAAACCCGTTGTGGCCAAACAGAAGTCTACCAGTATGGCTGCATTTATGGGGATCAGAGGCTCAGTTTCACTTTTGGAGCTAAAGAAGGCCGCCGAACAGGTAGAAGATGATTTTCTAAAATCCGGAAATATCTCTCAGGTGAGATTGTCCGGCTACTCAGATCTGGAAATTTCGATAGAAGTCAGAGAGCAGGATTTGAGGCGATACGGACTCACTTTTGCACAGGTGGCCAGCGCCATTAGATTGAATAATCGCGATATTTCAGGAGGGTCGATCAAGACTGTAGATGAAGAGATCAGGATTCGAGCCAATTCAAAAGAATTTGACCCAAGCGCACTAGACGAAATCATTGTCAGGGCCAATCCGGATGGCACTAAGCTGCAGCTGGGAAAAATTGCCGATGTCAAATTGCAATTCGCCGATGTGCCTAATAAGTACTTTTCTAATGGCAAACGTGCGATTAACATCGCTGTACAGAAATTGCCAGAAGAAGACATTGAGAAAATTTCAGAATTTCTTGACAACTATGTCAAAGAGTTTAATGCCAAACAAACCAATATTGAGCTCTCAATGGGGTTTGATTTCAACTCTATGCTGGAAGATCGACTCGAATTGCTGATCAGAAATTTCGGTACCGGACTAATACTCGTATTGCTGACCTTAGGTTTCTTCCTTTCGCTCCGATTGTCTTTTTGGGTGGCCATGGGTATTCCTATATCTTTTTGTGCGATGTTTATCATCGGGGATATAGCAGGAATTACGGTGAATATGCTGACCCTTACAGGAATGCTTTTGGTGGTAGGTATTCTGGTAGACGACGGTATAGTCATAGCAGAGAATATCTATACACATTTCGAAAGAGGGAAAAAACCACATGAGGCGGCCATCGATGGTACCATGGAAATGTTACCTTCTGTATTCACCTCCGTGATGACCACAATTGTGGCCTTTATGCCTTTGATTTTCTTGGACAACAACGGATTTACCAAGGAGATGGCCATTGTGGTGATTGCCTGTCTTGCCTTTTCGCTGATCGAAGCATTTTTTGTCCTGCCGGCTCACCTTTCTCACAAGTGGGTGCTGGAAGGCAGAAAGACAAAAGGCCTATATTATAAGTTTCGTCAGTCGATGGAAAAATTCATTGATCATGTTCGGTACGATATGTACTCGCCTTTCATCAATAGACTACTTAAGTATCGTTGGATTTCGTTCATGATGCCTTTCGTGTTTATTATTATGGTCATGGGCATGTTTGCAGGAGGTATTATCAAATTTACCCCGTTTAGCCGTCCACCGATCGATGATATCAACGTAGATCTTGTTTTAAAACCTGGTACACGCGAAACGGTGACAGAGGATTACCTGTGGAGCTTCGAAAAATCAATCTGGGCAGTGCATCAGCGAATGTTGGACGAGGGTAGGATCAAGGATACTATCATGACGGATGTAGATGTGCAATTGGGCTCTACTTCAGATAGAAAAAACACCGGCTCTCACACGGGCGCGGTACGCATAGATTTCCATAAGCTAGATGAAAACAACATCTCCGGCTATGAGGTGGCCTCAATGGTGCGGGAAGAAATAGGATTGGTCCCTGAGGCAGAGAAATTTAGTGTGGGTGCAGCCAACTATTGGGGTAAGCCGGTAGCCATTTCACTAAAAAGTAAAAACATAGCTGATCTGGACAAGGCAAAAGAGGAGGTAAAAGACGCCTTGCTCAAAATGACTGACCTGATAGATGTAGGAGACGATGCCGCTGCCGGACAGCGAGAGATGGAGCTCACCCTGAAGCCACTGGCTTATCATTTAGGCTTGACGCAAAGTGATATTACACAACAGATTCGTCAGGGATTTTTCGGTGAGGAGGTACAAAGATTGCAGGTCAATACCGATGAGATTCGAGTATGGGTGAGATATCCTAAAGAAGACCGACTAAGTATTACTCAATTGGAATCGATGAAAATCAAGCGAGATGGTGCAGAATATCCGCTGTCCGAACTCGCAGATTATACGATCGGTAGAGGGATCACCAGTATCAATCATTTCAATGGAAAACGAGCGGTTCAGGTTTTTGCTGAGCTGGCCGACTCTAAAACTACGCTACCACCTATTTTGGAAAAGGTATCTAAAGAGATCATGCCGCCTATTGTAAACAAGTATGCGGGATTGGAATACAGCTTTGAAGGGCAGTCCAGAGGCAGTCAGCGGCAGACAGATTCATTCTTTGCCATATTGGTGCCTGTGATTTTGCTCATGCTGCTGTTTATCACACTCAATTTCAGGTCCCTATATCAGACTTTTTTGATTCTTACACTACTACCGTTAGGATGGGCTTGCGCGATCTTTGGACATTTCTTCCATGATGCCGTGGTTTCGTTTGTAAGTATCTATGGTATGCTTGCGTTGTCGGGTGTAATTGTCAACGATGCCGTAGTGATGCTCGATCAATACAACAGAAATTTGAAAGAAGGAATGAGTGTGATGGATGCTATCAATAAGGCGGGTACGGCTCGATTCAGGGCTATTTTGCTCACCTCATTGACTACCGTCGCTGGACTATTTCCTTTGATCATGGAGACCAGTTGGCAAGCACAATTTATTATCCCAATGGCGATATCACTTGCCTACGGTGTACTGTTTGGAACCCTGTTCATTCTGTTTTTCTTCCCGGTCATGATCTTGTGTTTCAATGACATAAAAGTCTATATCACATGGTTGTTCCGTGGGTTCTTCCAGTCATTGAAATCGCTACTCTATGGAGGGCATTTGGAAATATTGAAACCAACCAAAGAAGAGGTGGAGCCGGCAATAATTGAAGGAAAAAAATTAGCAGAATTCTAGTATAGGTTTAAATAACGAGGGTTTGCATAGAAGCAATTGGATACGAATATTGGTCTATGCAATACCGGCCTTGATCAAAAGTTAAGGCTGGATCCATCAAAGATGAAAGTGAATAACTAAATGAACAATCAAACCAGGAAGGCGCTATTGGCATTAGTCATTATTAGCCTGTTTTTTGGAAATAGAAGTCAAGCTCAAGAAGCCTTGTCATTGTCTCAAGCTATAGAAATGGGTTTGAAAAACAATTTTTCCATTCAGATCGAAAGAAACAAGCAGCTGCAAGCTGCTAATCTCAACACCTGGGGGCAGGCAGGGATGTTTCCCAATATTACGCTCAACGCTGCGCCTTCACTGTCCTATCAGGATACCGAAACTGACAACCCGTTTAGATTTGGAGGCTCAAACACAAGCACTGATTTGACACCATCGCTGAATGCCAACTGGACCCTTTTTGATGGATTCAACGTGCAAATGTCAAAGCAGAAGCTAGAACTACTCCAGGGACAGTCGGATGGCAATGCTCAAATAATTGTAGAAAACTCAGTACAATCCATCATACTGGCCTATTACACGGTGCTGCTGGAAAAAGAGCGAACAGAAGTGTTTTCCAAGACCTTGAACCTATCGAGAGATAGATATGAGTATATGAAGCTAAAAGGAGAGCTAGGGAGCGCAGTGACTTTTGATATCTTGATTGACAAAAATGCTTACCTCACGGATTCGTCCAACTATCTGACTCAGGTGTTGAATCATAAAAATGCAATCCGTAATCTGAATCTGCTGCTGGCAAGACCGGTAGATAATAATTATCAATTTTCCGATAGTCTTGCTGTACAAGAAACAGAATTTAATCTTGACGAATTGGCTGCTGCCATGAAAGGGACCAACAGCAACCTGAAAAATCAATACATCAATCTTGAAATCCTACAGCGAGATATAGGTATCGCCAGATCAGCGTTGTATCCGAAGCTGGCGTTGAATGTCACAGGAAGTAATGGCTGGAACCATGTCGAATTAGGTACCCCGATTGGGGATGCTTCTAATCCGGTGTCAGGCATTAATACCACTACCTTGACACTATCCGCTAATCTGACGCTGTCATTTACACTGTTCAACGGAGGCAAGGTCAAGAATCAAATCGAAAATGCAAGAATTCAGGAGCAGATTGGACAGCTAGAAATCAAGGATCTTGAGCTGACACTCGACAACTCTCTGCTCAGCACCTTTGATCGCTACAACCTAAGACTCAGGCTCAACGCTATCGCTGCTGAGAATCTGGAGACAGCCAACTTGAATTTGGACCTTGGAGAAGAGCGCTATAAAAATGGCAGTATCAACTCCTTCAACTATCGGGATCTGCAAATCACTTATTTGCAGACCGCATTAAGCTATTACCAGTCGATCTACAATCTGATAGAATCCAAAACAGAACTGCTCAGGCTGACTGGTGGAATCTTGAGTGAACAAACGAAATAGACGCTGCGTAGAGTGACATCCTGGCGGATTCACACCCTTTCTTTCTGGAAGTCGGGAGGGGTGATTCCCAGCACTCTTAGGTAGACATAAGCCTGGCCTCTATGATGGATCTCATTGTCAATCATATATTGTATGACCTGATAGAGCGGCCCCTCGAATCGCTCAAAAGCCACCTCAGACTCCTGAAATCGTCTAGGTGGAATTTGCCGCCAGAGGATCTCAATGGCGCCCGTGGTGTCATCCCAGAGCTGAAGGAGGTCTTGTTTTGTCTTTACATATTCATCCTCAGATTTTTCTGTAGAGATCGGTTCCCATTCGCCGCTGATTAATCCGTTGAGCGTTGGGACCACCCAATCGACCATCTCTGTGGCGAGACGCGACATGGGCCGTAGCCTACCGATGGAGAAGGTGAGGAGTTCTAGCTCAGGAAAAGCTTCTATGGTTTTTCGGGTCAGTCGACGCTGGCCGAGCCAGGATTCCAGGAGTTGCTCAGAGCTGATGGCTATTTCTCCGATCTGCTCGTCATTAGATATAGTGTATAGTTCTTGCATAGGTTTTAAGTTTGATTGGATCAAATAAAACCTCAATCACTGACAGCCCTATGTCAGTGGAATTTGAAAAGTGTATTTTTTTGTGTTTAGTAGCGCTCGTAGATCAGGCGCATGACTTTCTCCATTTCTAATTTTATGGGGCGAGATCCTGTAGGGTAGTTGTTGTTCATAAAGCTGAAATAGAGATCTTTTCCAGACTGTGTACGGATGATTCCAGTCAGACTATGATTGTTGCTCAAAGTACCTGTTTTGGCAAACACATAATGCGATTCCCCCTCTCTTGGCTTGTACCAATCTTTGAGCGTGCCATCCTGACCGCCTATTGATAATACTTCTTTCATTTGCTCGATAGAGATTTCGGTAGAGATATGATTGAGTACCTTGATCATTCCCCTCGGTGTCATCAGGTTGTATCTGGATAATCCGCTACCATCCTTCCAGACTGGCGGAGCAGATGAGATTCGTAGATTATTTTCTTGGGTGAAGTTCAAGACCCCTGCTGCATTTAGCGGCATCTTCGTCTGACTTGCACATAGGTATAGGATGTGCTCTGCGGTCAGGTTATCACTTCTTTTGAGCATAAATGCAAACAACTCCATGGCAGGGCGGCTATAGAGCAAACTAGAGCTGTCGAAGGAGAAGTTTTCGACCCAGTTGATTTTACGCTTTAGTGTGTCCGTCAGCAGTGCAAGGGTGAGCTCATTAGAGGTCTTGTATGGAATACTGTTTTTATAAGGACTTCTTGCAGTATCCGGTGCAAAACTGAAGATATTGGTGTTTTTAAGTCGATTTGGTACCAGTTTTTCATCATCTATCTCCCTGATTTCTGCAAAGTCCGAAAAGAAAGTTGGCTCCACTCGGAAGGTATTATTGATAGAGTCATACACATACCAAATCGTATTGCCATACATGGGTAGAGCTGACCTTTCGGGTTGGAAATAATATTCATAGTCCTCCCAAGACCAGCCAGGTGCAAATTCGGCATCTTCAAAGACAGGCTTTACATAATGAAGGCTATAGCTGGTATCTTTTAAAAAATGCAACACCGGCTGATCCTTGAATTCTGGGTGAAGGAATGTGGGATCACCAGTCCCGGTAAAATACAAAGAATCGTTTCTGAGCTCATATTTGAGTGCAGGTACAGAGTCGTTCATCAGGGTGAGTCCAGCATAGAAGGTTAGCAGCTTTGTGTTTGATGCGGGCGTATAATACTTGTCACCATTCCATTCATAAAGTATGGAGCTGTCCTGCGGGTCGTACAATACAAATCCGGTATGATGACTACTAAACAGAGGAGAGCCTATCAGGCTTTTGTTGAGCAGATCACGATGATATTTTCCTTTGAGGGTAGCGCAAGAGGATAGGACGACTAGCGAACCAATCAGAAAGTAAACGACAAAATTGAGCCTCATAGGATGTACTTGCATTAAAAGCTGAAAATTAATGGCTCAGGAAATAATTTTACTATTAAAGTCTCTTTATTTTCGCTAGTACCACACTTTGATTCGATCGCTCTTGAAAAAGACTGTTATACTTTTGCTACTGGTAGCCACCACTCTTGGGATTTCATCCTATCGCTGGGGTTTCTATGCACATCGAAGAATCAATCGATTGGCTGTATTTACTATTCCGCCAGAGCTCATGGGTTTTTATAAAAAACACATCGTATACCTGACGGAAAATGCCATCAACCCAGATCAACGCAGATATGCAGTGGAGTTTGAAGCCCCAAGGCACTATATCGATTTGGATATCTATGGGGATAGTGCGTTGCATGTGGTGCCACACAATTGGTTTGATGCCGTAGAGAAGTATACAGAAGACACGCTCCAGGCCTACGGTATAGTCCCATGGCATATTACTTTGATGACTTACCAACTGACCAGCGCTTTTGAAGAGCGTAACCTGGACAAGATTCTTCGCTATTCTGCGGATATCGGACACTACATCGCAGATTCTAACGTACCGCTGCACACGACCGAAAATTACAATGGCCAGCTCACCGGACAATATGGAATTCATGGTTTTTGGGAGTCGCGCATACCAGAACTTTACTCTGATGATTACGATTATTTTGTTGGGAAGGCAGAATATGTGGAGGACATAGAAGAGCGTGCGTGGGCTGCTGTGACGGCGGCTCATCTCGCCATGGACTCGGTACTGACATTTGAGAAGCAGCTATCGACACGGTTTTCCGAAAGTAAGAAATACTCCTACGAGCAGAGAGGCAGTACGACTGTCAAAGTCTACTCTCAAAAGTACTCACATGCCTACAATCAGTTGCTAGATGGTATGGTAGAACGGAGGATGCGCGCCAGTATAAAAATGGTGGGCGACATCTGGTTTACCTGCTGGGTCAATGCGGGGCAGCCTGATGTAGAAGAGCTGATCGCGCTGGAAATAGAGGAAATCAGCAAAAAGAAACTTGCCGAAGAGAAGAAGAAGTGGGAGCAGAGAACGGTCAAAAGCAGGGAACATAACTAGTAAACTGCTGTTTGGTGGGCACAATTTGCCATGTGGCGTCTTATTCTTGAAATGCTACAATTTCAATTATACCTTAGAATCAAAAAGCGTCATGAAACATCTAACCCATTTATTGCTATTGGGCTTGCTGGCCAGTTGCATGCCAAAACCAAATCTGGAATCTGCCCGTGAGGAAATCATGGAGATTCACCTCAAACAGCGCAAGTTTCATGTAGAAGAAATGCCCGCTGACTTTGTAGGTCTGATGAGCGACGATTTTATTTCTGTAAACAGGGGGGTGATTTCAACTCCTTCCAGAGAGGATTCTCAGGAGCGATTTACGCGGTATTTTGATCTGGTAGAATTCGAAAAATGGGACGATCTCAGTGAGCCGGAGATCAGATTTTCTGACGACGGATCGATGGCCTATACTATCGTTCATAAAGAGGTAGTGGTCAAATATCAAAATGACTCGAGTCAATGGATTCGTGGCAGGACAGAGTTTTCCTGGTTGGCGGTATACAAAAAAACTGATCAGGGCTGGAAGGTAGATGCAGTGGCATCTACCAATCTACCAGATGAAGAGACTGTGATCTCCGACTGATTACTTACCCTTGGTCAAGGTGACGATATCAACCAATGCTTTGATTAGATTTCTTGACTCTTCTACATTGTTAGCATGAATAGAAAATTCATCCTCATAGTTTTGAATCTCACCATCTTTGTAATACTTGATGATTTTTTCTTTGAAGTTTGTTTCTAGCTTCACAGAAATAGATCGACTAGACACTTCGAAATCAATGTTTCGCTCATTTAAATCAGCGAAATTCATTTCATAGACCAATTCTGTGCTGCCTTTTTCGTCGATCTCTATTTTTGTAAATTTGAATTTATCGTATTTGCCAGCATTGACAAGCTCCAGGCTTTGGCTAAATGTATCTCCACCTTCTCTTACGTCTTTGACAGACTCGGTGAGCCATTTTACTTTTGCCTCCAGGCCATCATTTGGTACTAGCGGCATGTAGTTGGCACGACACAGCTCTATAGATTTTTTGATTGCATATTTTAGGCGCCTTGCATTTTCAGCGTCTTCGCAGTAGAGTTTGAATGATTCGTCGTATGGATCCAATTCGCCATTATCGAGAACCTTCATCAATTTTTGCTTTTTATTCGTGATCAACTCGATGAACATTTTCGAACCGCTGATGTCATAGTCAATGACCTTGTCGTTGATGTCTATCCAGTTGAAATTATGTTGCTTTTTCTCAGATTTGCTTTCAGAAATCTCGGTTATTACATATTCTGCGAGACAGTCGGCGTTGAACGACTGCTCATAAGTATCGCCACCATAGGTCAGTGCTAGTGTGCCACTGCTCACTGCGCTTAAAGCATCTTCAGCCGTGCTAAATTCGGGAAACGATAACTCTACTTGCTTTTCGGCCTCAGGAATAATAAGCGTCAAAACCGTCTGTAAATCTCTAGCTTCTTCTACATTGTTGGTTTTGATTACTATATCATTTATAAATGGCTTGGATACACCGTCTTGACTGTATTTGATCAGGTTGTGCTTTCTTTTGGTTTCAAACTCAAGGCCAAATTCTGATCCGCTAATATCGAATCTGACTGTATTAATATTGATATCAGCCAGATTGAAGGAGTACTCCAATTGCTTAGATGATTTACCTGTCTCTACTACAGTCAGTTTGACCTTTCCTGCATATTTTGCATCCTGTTGCAAAGATTGAGCATATGCTTCATCTGAATAGTTGGCGTCTTTTACGTTGGATTCCAACCAGGAGAGCATTTCCTCATAGTTGTTCAAGCTGAGCTTGTTGAGCATGAGCTCTTCAGCGATAGGAATAGCCTGCTCCAATATTTCTCTGATTTTTCTAGCGTTGTCAATGTTGGCCGCTACTATTTGCAATTCTTCGGTATAGGATTTGACCTCCTGATCCTGAAAAGTTTTGATCAGCTTTTGACTGTTCTTGATTTTGACATTGACTACAATCAGGTCGCGTTCGGTACTTTCCCTAACTGTATATGGATCTATGTCGGCAATGTTTAGCTCGTAAGCATAGGTGTTTGCACTGCCCTTGGTCGACGTTTTTGTATAACTGTATTGAATCACACTGTTATTCACAAAGAGCAATTCGGATTCATACTTATACTTGCTGGTCTCTACATCTCCTATCGCCACGTCTAACGCATCGAAGAGGTTGTTGAACTCTTGCTGTTGTGCATGCAGGTTTGAAAATATGAGACAAAAAATAAAGGATAGAGTGCTGATTATTGATTGTTTGGCTCGATACATAGTTGACAGGTTTATTCTACCACAATATAGAAACTAGCCATTTGTATGCAAAATTCGGATCGCAGTTTGCACTCAATTTCAAACTAAATACCTGAAAATGGGTATTCAATTTGGACGAGCAAATGTCAAACTTGTCCAAATTGGGCTTACCCAGCCGGTAATTTTTTCGGATTAAAAGGCCACGGCATAGAGGCTCTTGATTCTTTTCTTATCACCTTCTTTCAGTGCATTCACTACTTTTTCTATGACCTGATCAGTCCAGAGCATTTTGTAATGTCCGGTTTTTTCGAGCAACTGAATTTCTGATTTTGGCCATTGATTGTAAATGGCGATAGAGTTGGATTTGGGCAGTATTTTATCGTAAGAGTCATGTATGAGAAGCAGGTGATTGTACCTGATTTTATCGCTGAGCTGATCCACTCTCACACCTTCCAGTGGCTCATGGAGAATATTTTCAGCACGCTGGCATAGTTGCTGATGGGCCCTTTTGTTCAATCCTACATAATTAGAGAAGTCTTGAAATATTTGAGTGATCTTGTTTGGACTGGTCAAAAATATCAATTGGTCTACCTGATGACTGGTTTTAGACAAAGCGTAGGCTGTGACCGCCGACCCAAACGAATGAGAAACCACCGAGAATGGCTGCTTTGGATTCAGGTGATTGATGACTTCAAGAAATACCTCCTTACACATTTTGATATTGGCCTTTTTCAATTTGGAAAAACCGTGTGCTGGTAAGTTGAAAAGTATCACATGGTGTCCTTCCTCAGCTAATTTTAATCCAATGGCAGACATACTCGCTGCGTTGGATTCCCAGCCATGCACGAGTAGCACCATTGGCCCTGAAGGATTGCCCAATTCAAAACATTGGATATCCTCTAGATAATGTTTGATTTTGAATGATTTTGCCACTTTGTAAAAGGAAAGCTCCTTGGATCTGACCTTCTTGTTCAAAGGGCGTTGGAACAATTCGAATGCTTGGTTTCCTGCTAGCTTTGGGGCTATTGAGGATACCGTTCTGAAGTAAGTTTGGATTAGTTTTATCATAGTAGTAATTATACCAATCGGTATATTTTAGTTAAAATTTTTTTAAGCTCTCATTTCGGTTTCTATCATGCGATCCACGTGATTCATCAATTCTGAGAGATGGTTTTCATCGTTGAGCATGCTGGTTATAAATATTCCACCCTGTATTTGCGCATAGATTTGATTGGCGTATTTCAAGGAATCAATACTTGATTTGATAGTACCTTCTGTCTTAGCCTGATCTATTATATCTGCGATTTTTTGGATGAGTTTGTTCATCACTTCTACCACTCTCAGATATAGCGTATGATTGTGATTCAGTGAGTCGATACCTACGTTGATCATAGGGCATCCACCGTGTAATTTTTCATCGGCATAGTACTTTCTGAAAAATCTGGTGATTTCTTTCAATTTTGTGAGTCCATCAGCTTCCATGTTCATGCGATCTCGCAATTTGCTCATGGCGCGTCTGATATTATAGTTGAATGCCTGTAGTGCCAGATCCTCCTTGTCTTTGAAATTGCCGTAGATGGCTCCTTTGGTGAGGCCTGTAGCCTGAGTAATGGCCGATAGACTCGTGCCAGTATAGCCGTGCTTATTGAAATAGGGTCCTACCTTTTCAAGAATAAACTGGGTCGTTTTTTCAGCTTTGGTCAACATAGCAAGGCAATACTAAACAAAAATATTTAAAAAATATACCAAGTGGTATATTTTTTAAATATTAGCTATCAAATTGTTGCATATACTTTTCGAACATTTCAGCGAAAGCTGTACTGCGCTCTGACCACTCATTTTGATAATAAATAACCGCCAGTTCACGCAGAGTATAGAGCTCTTTTCGAATTTGCTGAGGATCGGCAGCTTCGTTGGCCAGTGCGTAATCGAGAAAATCGACGGACTGGGCAGCCAGGGTATCCGAAATATGATCTGCTGTTGATATTTCATTGAGCTGTAGCAGTAAGTCTGTGGTTTCCAAATGGGTCATATCATAAGGAGCCAGTCTTTCCGGGAAGACCTTTAGTGCAAACTGCAACGTTTCTCTAGCCTTGCCGCTTTGTCCGGTATCCAGCAGTACCTTGGCGAGCTCGTTGTATTGCTGGCGCTGTCCCATCAGCATTCCCTTATAATAGGGAGAATAATAGGGTGACTCGCTTTTATGATCTCGCCATGCCTCTTCTCTGACCAATCGGTCATACATTTTCGTCTCGTCGATCAGCACCGAATCATCCGCAGGATTGTTGACAGGTAGGAGCTGATAGGCGCTACCTTCCTGAATCACATGATTGCGCAATTCAAAATTGACACTATTGAGCGAGGTATAGTTAAAGTAAATGGGTCGTTTCCATTCGTTGGAATCAATCAGATCCAGAATCACCAAATCCTTTTTTTCCAATCCTCGCCCTTTAAGTTTGAATTCTAATTTTTCAGTCATCTTTGGGTGGTGGCGTTCGGGTACTTTTTCCTTTACCTCAGCGAGATTGGTTTTCACGTAGAAGCTATCCGATGGTGTAGTATTGAGACTAGACCATCCGGCGGAGGCTTGTAGTGCCTTACTTTCTTTTTTAATTAATCCGAGGTATTGACGCGCACTGATAGCTCCATTGATTTTTGGATTTTTAACCAGTGGTAAATAATCATTTAGTCCGCCTTGCTTATAGCTTTCTGGCGATAGTGCCAGGGGCAGAGGGGCAGATTGATTTATCTTTTGATAAAACTGATTGACATACCAGTCTGCATTTGCATAGCTCATGACTATGACTCGCACGTCTGTTCTGAATTCTTCTACTTCCTGCACATACCATAGCGGATAGGTGTCATTGTCTCCTCCGGTGAATAGAATAGCATCCTGATCGCAAGAGGCTAGCATCATCCTGGCTTGATCCACGCTTAGGTATCTATTGCTACGATCGTGATCATCATAATTCTGAAAAAGCAGGATACCTGGCACGGCGAACGAAAATATTCCAGTGGCAATTGTCGCACGATGAAATGTGATTTTCGGGATTGATTTCAATAGATTGAAAATACTCAACACTCCCAGACCTATCCAGATACAGAAGGCGTAGTAGGAGCCTACATAGATGTAGTCTCGCTCTCTAGGCTCTACAGGAGGGGCGTTGATATAGATGACAATGGCCACACCTGTCATGATAAAAAGCATCCCAGTGACATAAAGCAATTTTTTATCGCGTCTGAGTAGTAGCAGCAGGCCGGCCAAACCCAGGAGTAGGGGCAGCATGTAATAGTTATTTCTTGCTTTATCGTTGGCTAGCGAGGCAGGAAGCGGCTCCATATCACCTGACGGTCCCAGCCATGAAGCACCCTCTTGACCACCAGACTTTCCTACAAAGTTCCAAAGAAAGTACCTGAAATACATATGGCCCAGCTGCTGCGAAAACATAAAGCTCATATTATCTGCAAAATCAGGTCTCTCGTCATTTTTCAAACCTGCTAGTCTCCGATAGGCTGCGGCATGATGAGGCATGCTATTGCTATGCATTCGGGGGAGGAGCATCTGATCTTCGTCTCTGTATACGTACTCCATTCTATGATCTTTCACCACGTATTTGTCTTCTCCCACTTCATAGTAGGGTTTTCCCTTTCGCTGATCTACTACCGGAGCACCAAAGTATTTGCCATAGAGAAGAGGGCGTGTTCCATATTGCTCCATGTTTAGATAATAGATCAGACCCAGGATATTATCCGGATTGTTTTGATTGATGGGAGGGTTGTTGTTTGCCCGTACCAAAATCATAGTGTAGGAGGAATATCCAATCGCCACAAAACCCAGTGCCAAGACAAACGTATTTGCCGTGGCTAAAATTCTCTTTTGTGTATAATTCAGTGCATATATCCAGCCTCCCAGTAATACGATAAGCAGTATAGCTACCCCTGAGCCAAAAGGCAGATTAAAACTGTTGACAAATAATATCTCAAGGCTTTTGGCGAAGTCTGCACCTGTCACCAGTCCATACAAGATTCCCACAAGGATAAGTACGGATACGCCTAAAGCGAATAAGCCACCCAACCAGGTCGGCTTCTCGTATTTTTTGAAATAATAGACCAATCCGATCGCCGGAATAGCAAGCAGATTGAGCAGGTGTACACCGACCGAAAGCCCCATCAGGTAGGCAATCAGAATCAACCATTTGTTTTGATCAGATTGATGCTCTTGGCGTTCCCATTTGAGAATAGCCCAAAATACCAATGCGGTTACAAACATCGAAAAGGCGTACACTTCGGTTTCGGTGGCTGAGGTCCAAAACGAATCTGAAAATGCAAAGGAGAGGGCGCCTACTACTCCACTTATGATCAGAAGAATGGGAGCAGGTTTTGCTTCCATTTTTTCGGTCACTTTCGCCGCAAGCATTACAATACTCCAGTATAAAAACATCACAGCCAGCCCACTAGTCACAGCACTGAGTGCATTTACTGCCATAGCTACCCATTCACTTTGTCCAAAGGACAGCATACTCCACAGTCGTCCGATCAGTAAAAACAGAGGAGCACCAGGTGGATGGGGAATTTCCAACTTATGACTGGCTGCTATAAACTCTCCACTGTCCCAAAACGAGGCCGTAGATTCCATGGTGAATAGATAGAGTGCTGCACTGGTAATGAATAACAGCCAGCCGACAAGATTATTGGTTTTAGTGAAGTTCATAATAGATTGGATGAATGGAATTGGAAAGGACTAACTCATTTTTGCATGAGCATTTCGTGAATAGAGGCCAAATGATGATCATCGTGCTCGGCCACGAAATACGCCAGATCGACGAGCTTCATTGGCGTTCCTAGTCGCGGATGTTTGGCCTGATGATCCAGTTCGGCACCGGTACATGCTCGTAGTTCGGAGATCAATTTTTTGCGTTGCTCAGTGAAGTCTGCGATTAAGTCTTTGATTCGTCTAGAGTCGTGTTCGGCATCTTCTGTTTTTTTATTGGTGAGATCAGCAGCGACTAAATCAGCTTCGCCAGCACGAATTTGTTGGACTCGTCTCAGCCATAGAGGCTCAAGATCAGCCAGATGCCCAACCTGTTTTTTAATGGACCATTTATAGTTGGCCGTTGATTGTAGATAAGCACTTCCGCTGTTGTGAAGTTTGTGCTCTATGCGCAGGCCTGTGCCTTCTAGTCGTTCGACTATGTCTATGAGCAATGAGCTGTCGTCAATGGTTGCGAATTTTCTATCAAACCATTTGGTTCTTTTAATCATAAGTTTGCAGTTGTTATGCACTCATAATCGTAAGAACTCCAACTCTGGTTTCAATAATTCAAGTTTAATATGAACTTTTGGATTTTTGTCAATCAAAAAATGATTCGATCTACACTACCATTGATAAGTTTATAAGTATCAAAAATCGAGAAAAGAGTGAGGCCAGCGAATGGATATTTGCTCATCGCTTTGATCCGTAATCTTTAGTTAGACTTCTTTTCTTTTATCAAGTCTTCCAGCTTTGGGATGTTTGTCTTCTTTTCTTCTTTGTTAATCACCTGTTCTATAGGCGGCTTCTCAAAGTTGCTGGGATGCATAAATATGGCTGATCTTGTAGTATCAGGATTACTTCCCTTTACAATCATGAACCCTAATATCGACAGTCCAAGTATCGTTAGAACAACGGCAAATGTTTTCATATCTGTGGAATTTTACCTCCAAACAGCAATTTCTTTGCCAAGCCAAAAGCTGGTGACATGCTGTCAGCGTAGCACATTTCCTGATAAATCTCCAATACTTAGGTATTGAACGTTTCATCTAGGTAATTCCAATTCCCTGTCAATTCAAAGATTGGACTAGACCAGATAAGAATGATAGCGGCAACAAGAACTCCTATTGCCACTATCAATTGTTTGCTCCTCATCTTTAGAAAGTCAGGGAATAACCAATACTTACATTAACGATCCAAGGAGTATTTGCAAGTCCAACTTCCAAGGCATCATGGGTCTCCGTTTGTCCGGTGATCTGGCTGTCATAATCTAATGACCCATCGATTGTATCACTGACCTTTGGCCAGTATCTCAGACTAGGCGCAATCGTAATTCCTCTAAGTAGATTCTCCTTGTTTTTGAATGGTAGCCAGGTCACATATGCACCCAGACCTAATGTAAAAGTTCTGTAGGAAGCGATTTGATTCGTACTATTCTGAGTCTCTCCGTCATAGTAAAGCTCGAACTTGTGCCACTTTGGTTCGGCTCTTAGATTTAGCCATTCGTTGATTCTGTATCCCACACCAAATCCGGTGGTATACGGAAGGTGTACTGCCAGACCTTGATCTTTGGCTGCTCCAGAGAGCAGGTTGTTGTCAAGGTTTAGAGATACGCCATGCGAGTAGTCGAAAGCCAATCGTTTGAAGAAGATATTGCCTTCTATATTGAAGCCATCGACCATCAACTGATTGGTTCCAAAAAGTAGAGCTACACGATTTTCGAAAGTCTTGTCTGTTTGTGCAAATGAACTATTGCATAAGATAGACGCTGCGATAATTAGGAATGTTTTTTTCATGGTTTTAGTAATTGTTTTGATGCAAATCACATAAAACTCATATAAGCAAACGCTTCATCCGCTGATTTGAGACCTATTAATAAGAATATGAGACCTTTTAGGAGGCCATGGTACTTTGCTGGTATTCTCTGGGGGTGAGGCCAAGTTGCTGCTTGAAGACACGATTGAGTGAAGCCTTGGAGTTGAATCCACTTTCCATACCTAAAGCCAGGATGGTAAATCGTCTTTTCTCCGGGTCTGCCAGTAGCTCCTTAAAATAATCGAGTCTGTAAGAATTCACGAATTCATAAAAGGTCTTTTCTGCCTTTTGGTTGAGCACCTGAGAGATATTATGATTGGTCACTGCCAATTTTTCTGCGATATCTTGCACTTTTAATTCAGGATTGTGAAAGATATTTTCATTTTTGAAAAGCTGTTGGATTCTATCAAAGAGCTCATCGGCAGCTTGATCACTGAGTGAAGAGGTAGTATATTTTTCATTTTCAATCTCAGTGTTGGTTGTACCCACCTCGGCAAAGTTGGCCTGAGCATATTGCTTGATACCTTTGTAGATCAGCCCAAATAGCGATATTACCATCAGTACACTGATCAAAAGATATGGAATCTTGATGTCTGAAATCAGGCCAATATTAAGCAGCAGAAAAGTGATGAGTGAGGTGCTATAAATTATGATATATATCCATGCAAAATATTTGATCCAGTCAAGTTTTACATCTTCCACGTTTGAGTAGAAATCTTTGATTTTTCTTTGGTAATGTCTGAGGCGAAACAAAAACCAAATCATGGCGCCTATGATATAAAGATGTAGCCCTTTATAGAAAAAATGGTACATCCATGGCGGATCAAGGTAAGTTCGACGAATGTCCTCATTTGAGTAGTCGTTGAGAATAAATATATCCAGAACGGCAAATACTGCAAAGGCCACATGAAATAGTGTGAACCACAACCATGATTTTTTAATACGCGACCGACCAGTGATCAAAAGCATGGCATAAAAGAAGAAGGGCAGAAACATCAGGTAGCTCGTGAGGTTGTGGAAGGCAAAACTCCATCGGTTGAGCGCCAGGTTGACCCAGATATCTGAAACTAAATAGGCAGTAAAAGTGAAAATGATCAACATCAAGTAAATGTCAGCAATAGCCCTACGTTTGGTGATCCACAAGGCAATGGCAAACACCAGGAGTAAAGTGATGGCAGTGATGTTGGCAATGAGCATGACTTTATTAATCTATAGGGCTGGACTAAACTGATGGATATAGTCCAAGATACGAATTATTGCTAAATATTGGAGTTACCATGGGCAGTAGTCAGTAGCCTTATTTTATATGATAGGTAGAGCTGCACAGGATTCAGAAGTAATTAAAGAGGAACTACTTTTTGCTTTTTTTTCGCTCGATGTATTCATCCATTCTTGACAGCAGGCGCCACCACTCCTCTTTCCCGCGATAAATCCGAATCGCACCAGCACGCACCAGGATTTTTCTTAGCTCGTTCTCTTCAAAGCCGCCCAGATGCTTTTGTAAGATCTCAAAAGAGCGATCGATATGAGTCTTATGGCTGAGAAAATGCTTGGCCGTCTCTTCTGCCATAAAATCGGTCTTGTATGTCTCTTTCAATATCTGTAAATCTGCCTTTTGGGTTTCTTTGAGGGTATGTAGCTCCGCTTTGTGAGTCTCTTGTAGGACTTGAAAATCGTGACGTTGCTGCTGGCGTTGTGTGAGGTAAGTGATCAGTCCACCGAAGGCTGTGCCTATCAGTGCGGCTAAGGTGGGAATGAGTATTTCAGTCATGGCAGGTGAGTGGTATGGTTACACTTGTAGTGACATCAACTTTTTATAGTCCTCCATGCTTTTCAGAATAATTTCTTTCGCTGTGGCTGCATCCTGAAACTCCTCAACCTCAACGGTCTTATTTTCTAACTTCTTGTAGTCTTCGAAGAAGTTTTTCAGCTCCTTGATGAAGTGAGGTGGTAGTTCAGCGATATCGTTCATATAGTTGACACTCATATCGTTTTCTGCGACAGCGATGATTTTATCATCCGCTTCGCCGCCATCCAGCATGCGCATGACACCGATTACCTTGGCGGAAACGATGCACAACGGTACAATATCGATCTGAGAAAGCACAACGATATCCAAAGGATCCTTATCGTCACAGTAGGTCTGAGGTATAAAACCATAGTTGGCAGGATAGTACATGGCTGAGTATAGCACTCGATCCATCATAAGCAAGCCAGACTCTTTGTCCAACTCATATTTGGCACGTGTATTCTGAGGTATTTCAATGATGCCATTTACAATATCAGGATTGTGATCTCCGACGGCTACTTTGTGCCACGGGTTACTTGGATATATCTTCATGATTAGACTGTTCTTATTTAAATATAAAGGTAAGGGCTGATAGCTAAAACTTCGATTTTTGTAGAAAATAGTTGCTGGTAGGAGATTAGTCCTGACTCTTTGCAGATCGACGACTCTCAATAAAATCAAAGATCCAACGCTGAATATCGGCCTTCTGCGTGTCGTCAGCCCCGATAAACGCATGATTGGTGCCTTCTAGTATATGAATCTCGTTTTCTATACCCAGGCTATCTAGTCGTGACTTCAACGAAATAGACTGATCCAACGGCACCACCTGATCTGCATCACCATGAATCATAAGTACTGGTGGTATTTTATCGTTGAGGTAGGTTACAGGAGAATATTGATCGGCAAACGATTTTGTTTTTTCCTGATCCACTTCAGGATCGAAACCGAATACCCGGTGAGCCAAATTCAAATGCTGATTGATCGGTTTGGGGAGCTCTTTGATCATGGTCATGATACTATCTAAAGATTCGGATCGATATAGTCGGTATAAGTCACTTGGGCCGTAGATATCAATCATATAATCCATCGCCAGCTTAGGATGTGATAACCCAAAATCTGCAGGATTAGTGATTGTATTCATCATAGCAATATGCGCTCCGGCTGATTCTCCCATGATACCAAAGTTGTCCATGTCTAGGTTTAGACTATCAGCATGGCTGGAGATCCATTGAATGGCATCAAAACCATCAACTATACACGCCGGAAAGGGTGTTTTTTTGTCTCTAGCCAAAGTATATTCTATGCTAATGATCGTATAGCCATGATCTCTCAATTTATTGATCGCACCATTCACGCGATTGACATTCATAGATTCTTTTCTGCCAGCAATCCAGGCCCCGCCATGCACGAAAAGTACGAGCGGTGATTTGTCATAGAGGATATTAGTTGGGTGATAGATGTCCAGTGATAGGTTATTCTTATAGGTTACGTTATAAGAGATTTTGCCTTTGGTAATCGGCGCTTCGTTCGCATAGAAAAAGTAGGTCAATCCGACAGTAGTGCTGACTACCAAAATCACAAGTATTACAAATAAATATTTAATTGTTTTTCGAGTCATATCGATTTTATCAATTTGCTTAGAACAATCACCTTATACATTGAATCGGCAAATATATTATCTGGTTCAATAAACACCGTACTTAGAATGAGGGTTAAATTTCAGAAAGCTTGATAATATCCTTAGGTCGAAGAATATTTTTTTCAGCACCTTCAATAGTCGCATGGATCATGGCCAGACCAATCTGGGTTGTATTGACCACAGCGTTGGGAGCCAGCCATTTGATCAATTTGATCAACCACATAAAATAGTCATAGCCAAACTGATAGGCTTTGGTTTTAGACTTAATCCCACGGAGAGGAATAATAGCGCCTGGTCTAAACATGAAGGCTTTTTTGAAACCTACTGCTAGTAGATCATTTTCAGTTTTTCCCTTCACTCTAGCCCACATCGACCTGCCGCTTTCCGTCGAATCCGTTCCTTCTCCTGATACGTAGGTGCAAGTCATACCTGGATTTAGTTTGTAGAGAACCTTGGCAAGTGCCAAAGTATAACCATAGGTTAGCTCGTAGTATTTCTCATCAGATAGACCGCTAGCACTGACACCCATGCATAGATAGCATGCATCATAGCCGGTAAGATCAGCTTCAAGATTACTGTAGTCTGAGAAATCTTTGTGAATTAATTCAGATAGTTTCGGATGAGACATATCCAGTTCGGTTCGACCAATTGTCAATACTTTTTCTATACCCGGATGATCCAGACACTCCAAAAGCACACCTTTTCCGACCATTCCGGTGGCACCTGTAATGATTACTTTTAAACTCATCGCACGCAAACTCATTTAGTGATGCAATCCAAAGATACCTATGATTAACTATTATAAAAATAGGTGAAGTACCTTAGAGTAGGGCATGCTATGAGTTATTCGCTTTATGGCTATGAGAGAATGTTTGATTCAATTACTCTCAATAATAATACTCCCCAGGAAATTATGAAAAGGCTACTTATTATCAGCATATTATTGATTACAAGTAAGATCAATGCACAAACCTTCGAGGCTCACGGGCCAAAAACGTTTTCAGAAATTTTAGAGGCTACATACAATGAGCCCTGCCCATCTCAAAGAAGATGATACTGGATGATTTGCAGGAGCAAGCTATGATGAAATCGACGATTCGGGTGTCACCCTCGATGTGAATGGCAAGTTCGAAGAATTCATTAGCGTGTATCCAAATCCAACATCTAGCCTATTGACAGTTGAGTCAGCTGAAGATGATAATTTGGTTTTATACGACGTTTATGGGCGATTGGTCTTATCACAAAAAACGGTTGACGGAAAAGCTGAATTTTATCTAAACAACTTAGAAAAAGGCATGTACCTGATTAAAAGTGAATCTACCAGGTATTCTTTTGTTCAAAGAATAATTATTCAGTAATGGGTAGAATTATTAATTGGCCTATCGAATATTTTGTAAACGCAGCCTATTTAGTTCATCGTCCAATGGAATATCTCGTAGCGGTAGTGTTTTTAACCTGACGAACGAATCTATGGATTTACACATTTGCTGAAACTCCGTTGGGGTCAATGTACACTTTTCATCAGTATAATTCACGTTACTTTTAACAACGTCAGTTTGATCCAGAGCTAGATGTCTTTCAATATAGCTGACTCCTAAAATGGCCGCAAATATAGAAGGCTCTATCCCAGATTCATGGCCTGAATAACCAACTTTACAGGCGTAAGTTTGCTTGAGGTATTTTATTCGATTGATATTACTCTCATCATTGCTGTGGGGGTACTTGGAGACGCAATGAACCAATGTGAGTTTACTTGATATTTGATTTTCATCCATTAAATCATGAATCAACTGAATTTGCTCAAGTGTTAAACCACCAGTGGAAATTACATACTCCACTTGGTCCTCAAAGATTTTGATAACTGATGCTATAAAATCCAGACTGTGAGCTTCTCTGGAGGCTATTTTCACTTTTTTAGGTTTGAATTTAGCTATTGCGTTAGCAGAGGAGATATCTCGGACGCTGCAAAACCACCCCAAACCAAACTTCTTGCAAATCTCAATGAGAAGGTCAATTTGTTCATCTGATAATTCAAACAATTGTTTATTTGACTTAAACTCTGTATAACTCTCTTTTGCCCGCTTTTCGAATTTAATGTGAGTCGCTCCAGCTTCACTGGCTTTACCAATTAGTGTCTTCAAAATTTCATCATCACCGTGGTGGTTATAGCTTAACTCAGCAACTTTTAGTATCATACAAATAATTTTCACCTAGTCCTTTCAATAATGCCTCAGCCAGATTCCAGTCGTCTTTCACATTGATATCAATCGCATTAATTTTGTCCAATACAAATAGTTGGGGGTTTTGCCCAATATGATACTTATGATGCTTAGCTGTAATGGTGTTGATTAGATAAGCTCCAGCCAGGAGCTCATAAAAATAATCCAGATCTTCAGAATTTTTATGAGCTCTTCCAAATTGGAAGTTAAGTGGAGTGCCATCTGACTTTAGAAGGTGAGTTTGGATTTTTGAAACTGCCAGACAGCTATCATTTGACTCCAACTTATTTAAATAAACTTTAATCATTTCACTGTATATAATTGGCGTAATGAATGGAGTGGTAACAAAACTGAGAAGTATATGCTCATCAGTATAAGGTTTGATTAGATAATCAAACACATCACTCCATAATGAATTTGTCATACTCAGATCATCTGGGCGCGTCTGAAAAGATACACCCTCTGCTTTTGCTATATTGATGATATCTTGATCGTCGCTATCAACTATTATTTCATTAATTTGACGAACTTTCTTAAGTTGTTTTATTTTAATCTGAACCAAATTGGTGAAACAAAAATCCCGTTTATTTTTTTTGGGGACCCTAGTACTTTTTCCCTTGGCTGGGATGATTGCCACGATATTACTCATAAGGTACACTTTCAGATTTTTATTAATTATAAGGTGAATATATCCATTGCACTCTTCTTAGAAGGTATCAACCTCGAAAACATTTAGCGACTACTTATTCTGAATTTAACTTGGAAAAAGTTTTTTGATGGTCGTAATAAAAGATTAAGTAGAATTCAATATTATTATTTCTTTGATTAAACGGAAGTATCAGTAGGTCGGCAGACTTATGTTTTTCCATGTTCATTAATTAGCTCAATATAATGACCTCATGAGTTAATTGCTATTATCAAAGTTCTTATCAACGTTCTCAAGTTCAAAGCAAGGAATCTTTGATTGGTAAAAGCAGCCAGATAAAAAAATCACCTGATTCTACAACCAATTGGGCGCTGATAATCGGCGACAGCGATCTGGGTGGAGAGGAAGTTATTCAAAGCTACCTGCACGTAGTTCTTCCTTACTAATGTCTCAGACTGTGGGCTGTCATCGATGGCTCCTTGATAGATTTTTCTGTAGTTCTTGCCCGAAGGAATGAGAATGACAACCTCTGGGTTTTTTTCTGCTTTCATAGCATTTTTGATCAGCTGCTTTCGATCAGCAAAATATAAGATATTGTCAAGTGTCTGGGCTTCTGCTTTCATGTGAGCCAGAGTTTCCTTGTTGGCAGGATCGGCAGCGTTCGAGTTGATCAGCACAAATCGTACATTTTGATCTTCGTATTTCATGGACAATGCAGAGATGCGATCCTTATACAGTTTTGAGTATGGACAATGGATACTGGTGAACACTAATACTACAGCGGTGTGGGAGGAAAAAGATTCAATCGTAATTTCTTTCTCAGTGACTACATTGTACAAGGGTAAATCTTTACTGACCAAACCTTGAGCATAGCCATAAAAGTTGACAGCCAGGGCCATTGAAATGAGGGAGAGTCTACGGTTCATACTTGGTGTTTTGAGGCTGCTTGGATAAAGTTATAAACTTTATTGATTTTTCATCATGAAGCGCAAGAATCAAACGCTATAAACCAGAGAATATTCCAAAAAATACTCATTTTTAAGTATGTAATTCTCAGTATGCGTATCCAGGATGATCTGAGATTTGATCTCTTTGGAGGTGATTGATAGAACCGCTAGTTCTTTGGTAAAAATCAATTTTTTGCGTCCATGAATCTTATAAAGTGTCTCTTTGGCAGCCCAATGCAAGCAGAGCTTGCTCAAATCATCACCGCAGACAGCCAATTCCTGAGGGTTTAAGAATTTGTGTTTGATTTTTAATAGTTGCGGCCTTGCAGATTCAATATCTATCCCACAAGAACGACTCGGGTGAATTGCACAAGCTACCATTGGATAACTATGAGAGATGGAAATATGATAGGAGGAGTCGATAAGGTGTGGTTTGCCAAAATCATCTTTCCGGATTCCTTGATAAGGTATGTCGAGTTGCTCACACATGGTTTTGAGCAAAGCTCGCGAGGCTAAGAATTCTTTACGTTTTTTAGGATGAAGCGCATCCAACTCTGGGCTAGATTCCAATAGTGATTCGTCCTGTTCCTCTATTTCGGCAAGACCTATACTTGTACTATCGGGGTTGGATTTGATCCAGTGAATCTGCATGTCTTCAGTCTTCCTTATTTTCCTTTCGGCATTTTACGATATCCAGTGCTGCGAATATGGCTGTGCGCATAGAGCCTTCATCAGCCTGGTTTTTGCCAGCAATTGCGTAAGCAGTGCCATGATCTGGAGAAGTCCGTACGAATGGAAGTCCGGCAGTGAAATTAACTCCTGTAGAAAAAGTCAAACTCTTGAATGGAATCAATCCCTGATCATGGTACATAGCCAGTATCGCGTCAAACTTACTATGATCTCCTGCACCAAAAAATCCATCTGCAGGATACGGCCCCATTACAATTTGACCTTTGGATTTGAACTCGTCGATGGCCGGCCTGATGATTTCCTTTTCCTCGCTGCCTAAAAGCCCCTCTTCACCGGCATGAGGATTGAGGCCAAGTACAGCTATTTTCGGTTTGGTGATGCCAAAATCCTGTTTGAGAGATTTTGTCATCATCTTTAGTTTTTTGACAAGCGCCTCTTTGGTTATTGCAGCGGGTACATCTTTGAGAGGGATGTGGCCGGTAAGCACGCCTACTCTCATCGTGTCTGAAATCATAAACATCAAGCTTTCGCTTTGACCCGCCTTTTCTGCCAGGTATTCTGTATGTCCAGCAAATTTGAAAGTGTCGCTCTGGATATTCAGTTTGTTGATCGGAGCGGTCACAAGCGCACTGATATGCCCGCCTTTTAGATCATTGGTGGCAGCCTCCAGAGACTTGAGTGCGTATTTTCCGCCTATGGCATTGTCCTGGCCTGGGTTTATCTCTACCTGCTCTTCCCAGCAATTGACCACATTTACTTTTCTATGATAAGGCTTAGATATGTCATTCAGCGGCGAAAAATTAAAATTATCGAGATTCAATTGCTTTCGATAGAAAGAAAGAACTTTTGTAGATCCATAGATGATCGGTGTCATATGCTGGGTGATTCGACTATTTTCAAGTGCTTTAATTATCACCTCCGGCCCGATACCATTGATGTCACCCATGGTGATTCCGATGAGTGGTTTTTCTTTATGGCTTTTAGATTCTTTATCCATGTCAAATATCAAAATTTAATGAGCTGATTTCCTAACTTTGGAATTAGGATCACCTACATTTAAATATGTATTGTTTTTAAAATTGGTTGCAATTTACTCGGAATCCCTGAGATAAGGTAGATAAAAATTTGACAACCGTTTTTCTCAATCGATTAGAGAATCAAACACGATTCAGCACTATTTATAAATCAAATTATTGCATCTACAATGGCCGGAGTAAGACCGAAAAAGAAGTTAGGACAGCATTTTCTCAAAGATCAAAACATAGCTTCAAATATTGTCAAGGGACTTTTTGATGTGACCAATCCAGACCATGTGATTGAAGTTGGCCCAGGTACCGGCGTGTTATCCGATCTCATGGTAGACAATGCCGACATCAAAAAATTGGTGCTGATGGATTTGGATCAGGAGTCCATTGCATACCTCAACCATAGATATATTGGCAAAGAGGTAGAAATCTTGCACGCTGATTTTCTCAAAACTGATTTTAAAGCCATGTTTGGAGAAACCCCGGTTAGCATTATTGGCAATTTTCCATATAATATCTCCTCTCAGATTTTTTTTAAAGTATTGGAGCACAGAGATCAAGTGGATCATGTAGTTGGTATGATCCAAAAGGAGGTGGCTGAACGAATTGCCTCCAAGGAAGGCAATAAGACATACGGCATACTCAGTGTTTTGCTTCAAGCCTATTATGACATAGAGTACTTGTTTACTGTTCCGCCTCATGTATTCGATCCTCCACCCAAAGTAAACTCCGGTGTAATTCGCCTAAAAAGGAACAAGGTGACACATCTGGACTGCGACGAAACCTTGTTTAAACGAGTAGTAAAGGAAGGTTTTCAAAAGCGACGGAAAACCTTGCGCAACGCCTTAAAAGGCCTAAATTTGCCCGAATCGATGAATGATTTGGAGGTGTTGAATAAAAGGGCCGAACAGCTCTCCGTTCAAGATTTTATCGAATTGACTAAACTGATAGAAGGTCATGACTAATTACATGGAATTTGAACTATCAAAAGATTATCTCGATCGATTTACTGAAGCGGTCGAGACCTCTGATGTAGATTTTATCAAATCTACACTGGAAGGAGTCAATCCCGCTGATATTTCCGAATTGATTCGTGAGCTAGATGCAGAGCACACCAAATTTGTCATTGATCTCCTTAATGTAGAGATCGGTGCTGAAATCATAGTCAACCTAGAAGAAGACAGGCAATCCAGATTTCTGGAGAACTTCACATCAGAAGAACTGGCCGGATTCGTAGATCAAATGGATTCGGATGACGGTGTAGATGTCATCAATGAGCTGCCGATCGAAAAGAGAGAAGAAGTGATAGCCTCCGTGGAAAATGAGGAGAAGGCAGGCTATATACTCGATCTGCTGCGCTATGAAGAAGATGTGGCTGGCGGATTGATGGCCAAGGAAATGATCTGCGCCAATCTGAACTGGACCATTCAGCAGTGTATAGAAGAAATCCGTAAACAGGCAGAAAATGTAGAGAAAATCTACTCCGTATATGTAGTAGACAACGAAGGTAGACTGCTAGGTCGCGTCTCGCTAAAAAAAATCATTCTCTCAGAACCAGACGCACTGGTAGCAGATATCTACGAAGACGATATAGTTTCGGTAGGTACTCATGCGGATGAAGAAGAGGTGGCATTGACTATGCAAAAGTATGACCTGGAAGCCCTTCCTGTGGTCAATGTGAAAGGAAAGCTGGTAGGCAGGATTACCATCGATGATGCCATGGATGTAATCACCGAGCAAGCTGAAGAAGAACGCCAGATGATGGCCGGTATCTCTGGCGATGTCGAAGAGGATGATACCGTATGGGTCTTGTCCAAAGCACGACTGCCCTGGTTAGTGATCGGATTGGTGGGAGGATTGCTTGGCGCAAAATTTATTAGTCTCTTTGAAAGGGACATTGCTTTGATTCCAGCCATGGCCTTTTTTATTCCGCTGATTACAGCGACTGGAGGCAACGTGGGGATACAGTCGTCATCCATTGTAGTACAAGGATTGGCTAGCTACAACGCCTTCGAAGACTCTATGATGCAAAAAATGGTAAAGGTACTCTTTGTAGCCATCGTAAATGGACTGATTTTGGCGCTGATTGTCTTTGGTATTGTTATTTTCTCTACCTCCGATCAAGCGATGGCCGGCACAGTTTCTATTGCGCTATTTAGTGTTGTACTTCTGGCCTCATTTATGGGCACCATTACACCATTGATACTGGACAAAGTAGGGATCAATCCGGCAATGGCCTCCGGTCCATTTATCACTACAGCGAATGACCTATTGGGATTGACGGTGTATTTTTTAGTCGCTCATTTTCTCTACGGTTTTTAAGACATGTCCAACAAGCGAGTACTTATTATAGATGAAATGCACAAGAGCATTTCCCCATTGCTAACAAAGCTTGGCTTTGAGCCAGACTACTGTCCGAATATTTCGCGCGAAGAAATAATCAACCTGCCACAACAGTATGTTGGAATGGTGGTCAGAAGTAAAACAGCCATAGACAAAGTACTACTAAGTGGCCAGAAAGAGCTGAAGTTTATCGCTCGTGCTGGCGCGGGGATAGATCAATTGGATGTGGCGTATCTGGAGTCCAGAAATATAGAAATAATAAATGCCCCGGAAGGGAATCGTGACGCTCTGGGTGAGCATGTGCTCGGGATGTTGCTTAGCCTGGCCAACAATCTGCGACATGCTGACATGGAAGTGCGCAATAGGGTATGGGATCGTGAAGGCAATAGAGGGTTTGAGATCGGAGGTAAGACCGTAGGCTTGTTAGGTTATGGTAATATGGGTAGTGCTGTAGCAGAGAAACTTTCTGGCTTTGGTTGCCGAGTTATTGCATATGACAAGTACAAAAAGAAATACGGCGACCTATATGCTGAAGAGGCTTCGATGGAGGATATATTCGAACAAGCTGATATTTTTAGTATTCATGTGCCGTTGACAAATGAAACGAAAAACCTGGTGGATCTGAGCTATTTACAACAGTTCAAAAAGCCAATTGTACTGATCAATGCAGCACGAGGAGAGATTATCCCAATTGGAGATCTATTGCAGGCTATCGATCATGGGACGGTAAGGCTCGCCGCATTGGATGTACTGGAGAATGAGAAGTTGAGCTTTCTCACCGATGAGCAAGCAGTCAGTTTCAACAAGCTCATCAGAGAAGATAGAGTGCTGTTGACACCGCATGTTGGAGGATGGTCGTTTGAGTCATATCAAAAAATAAACGAAGTGCTGGTGGAGAAAATCAAACATTTGGATCTATAGACATGGGAAATAAAAGTGCATGGATTGGTAAACTTCTGATGGAATTTGCTTCAGTCGTATTTGCAGTATTGCTAGCATTGGGTTTGAATCATTGGCGTGAAGCTGAGGCAGAACAGCGGGTAGCAGAGAAGGCCCTCCTTAATGTGTTTTTGGAGATTCATGTCAATCAGTTAGATGTAGCTGATGAGATCACTACCTATCAGGAGCGTATGGCTGAAATTAAAGTTTTCAAAGACTCATTCGATAAGGGTGAAGCCATGCCTTATTCATTAGGTTTCAACATACCCCTGCTGAGTAATTCGGCCTGGAACGTGGCTAATAGCACTGGAGCCATCAAAGATTTTGACTTGAAGTTGCTGCTCGAGCTGTCCGATATATATGCCTTTCAGGAAATGTATCAGAGCAACGGGGTCGCCTACTTACAATCGATGAATAGTGTGGAGTTTAAAATGGATGAGCATGCCAAAGCCATTGTCAATTCCAATTATGGCCAACTCCGTACCTTTGAGAAATGGAGTAGGCAATTGTCAAAATTGTATCTGGATTTTATTCAGGAGCATGGTCCTAACTATCAAGAAATTTTGCCTGATAGTATCTTGGTGAGCAAGTGATATTTTCAATTTCCGATCATTGATTGCCCCGAAAGAATTTAGAGTAGAGGATGCTAATCATTAATTCAGCATATACTATAGCTTTTGTAAGTTGTCCCTGGTTAAGTCTGAAGGCTTATTTTCTCCTGTGTTGATCGTAGACGCAGGCTCAAACATCATTACCCATGCCTCTTCATCTGCACTGGGCTTGTGCAATACTCCTCGCGGTACCACGATCATTTCACCCTCGTTCAATGAAACCGTTTCATTCTCAAATTCGATTTTGATATTGCCCTGAATGACCTGAAAAAGTTCATCCTCATGGTCATGCTTGTGCATCTCAAATTCACCCTTAAACTTCGCTATTTTCACCAACTGACCATTCAACTCACCGATGATCCTTGGATTCCAATAATCATCAAAAAGTCTGAATTTTTCTTTTATATCAATGCTGTTCATATGCTGTGGTCTTTATGGGAATTAATCGAGTTATTCGTTTATTTGTTGCAAATAATATAAGCTATTGGAACACGCCAAGGGGATATTAAAAAAATATTGGGGATACGACACCTTCAGACCTTTGCAGGATGAGATCATACAGTCTGTCCTGGAAGATAAGGATACCCTGGCGCTTCTTCCTACCGGTGGAGGTAAATCTATATGCTTTCAAGTGCCTGGCTTGATGCTAGAGGGGATTTGTCTGGTGATATCTCCGCTCATTGCATTGATGACGGATCAAGTCCAGCAGTTGAAAAAACGAGGCATTTCGACTGCGGCGATTACTTCGGGTATGCCCAAGCGAGAAATTGATATCCTGCTAGACAATTGCGTGTTTGGCAAGGTTAAATTTCTTTATGTTTCACCAGAGCGCCTCCATTCAGACCTGTTTATTGAGCGCCTCAAGAAAATGAATGTGAGCTTACTTGCGATAGACGAAGCGCATTGCATTTCACAATGGGGCTACGATTTTCGTCCATCGTATATTGAGATCGCTAAGATATATCCCTGCCTGGAGAACGTAAAAAAAATTGCTCTTACTGCCACCGCTACGGCTGATGTCGCCACTGATATATGTGAAAAACTAGAATTTGAGGAGCCGGCTGTATTTCTAAAGAGTTTTGCTCGAGACAATCTGTCCTATTCGGCTTTCGAATTGGAAAACAAAGGCCCTAAGATGCTTGAGATTCTCAACAATGTAAAAGGCTCTGCCATCGTGTATGTCAAGAGCCGTGTAGAGACACAGAACATTGCAAAGTATCTTTATCAAAACGGCATCTCATCGGACTTTTATCATGCCGGATTGGACCCTGCAAGTCGCAACAAAAAGCAGGAGGAGTGGATCAAAAATATTCGTCGGGTGATGGTCGCTACCAATGCCTTCGGAATGGGTATCGACAAGCCTGATGTGCGGGTCGTCATTCATTTGGATTTACCGGATTCGTTGGAAGCTTATTATCAGGAGGCAGGAAGAGCTGGTCGAGATGAGAAAAAGGCCTTTGCCGTACTACTGTACAATTCTTCTGATATATTCCGCTTGGGCGATAATGAAAAACTGAGAAACCCTTCGCTCGAGTATGTACAACGAGTATATCAGGCCATAGCCAACTATTTCAAGCTAGCTACTGGCAGCAGCCAATGGCAAAGCTATGATTTTGACCTCAAGCAGTTTTGCTCCACCTATCAGCTTCATACTCGAGAAGCCCATTTTTGCATTCAAAAACTTGAGGAAATGGGGCTCATTTTGGTAAGCGAGAATCTAAACAAATCGAGTGTAGTAAAGCTACTTCTTGATAGTAATGAGATGTATAAGTTTACGATTTCCAATGCCGCTTATGACTTGATGATCAAATCTATGCTGCGCTTATATGGTGGCGGATTATATACTGATTTTGTCAATATTTCTGAATTTGAGATTGCAAAGCTTAGCAAGCTGGCAAAAAGTGAGGTGATCAAAAAACTCAAACTCCTGGAGCAACAAAGTGTGGTGGTGTACGATCCGATGAAAACATTGCCCCAGCTCACTTATCTCACCCCCAGACTAGAAGTATCTGCGTTGAAAAAGTACTACCGGGAAGTGGCTCCGAGACACGGAGTAATAAAAAAGAAGGTAGAAGCCATGCAGGCCTATGCCACCAATAAAGAAGGGTGTCGTACGCGAATCTTTCAAGAATACTTCAATGAAAAAGCGTATCTCAACTGTGGCGTTTGCGATGTTTGCATCAATGCCAAAAAACAAGAGAAGCTCCTGTCAGCGTTAGGTGAGGCTCAGGAAGAAATATATGATCTGGTAGCCTCAGGCAAAGTATATATCGATGAAATAAAGGATATTTCAGACGTCAAGAGTGATTTTGTATTCACAGAAGCGATCCGGATACTGGTAGATCAAGGCAAACTCGTCATGGAGGGTTATGATCAACTGAAGATCAGTTCATAATCCACTATTCCAACCATTTTTTTAATCGTGGTGTCCTCGTCATGTAGTTTCTGATTTATGATCCGACCTACATGAAACAAAACATATTGAGATGAAGAACATATTTATACTATTAATCAGCCTTCTAATTCTAGGTTCATGCGACCCAGAGGATTCAACGTCAAGAGAGAATACGAAAGAAATAATTGACGAATTGCTCATCAAGTCTTCGGAAGAGATCAACATTGACGGCCAAAAGTTATTTTTGCGCGCTGCTCTATGGCGGGATTTTATGCCAATAAGTCCACCTTCCGGTAAAGGTCTGATTGCTGTCAACTATTTGGTACACAGGGATTCCGCCAAAATACCATCCTACATCAAGCTATCCAAACAGTACGTAATCAATGGAGATTCTTTGTGGATGTCAGAGTACGCAGATGAAACCAGAGAGACACCAGATTACTTAATAGAGCGAGTCTCTAGAAATGGGCCGAAATGGGGACCAGATATTACTGTTACCGTCATTGCGGAGGTGAAAAGTCTTAAAGACGACAATACGTACTATCTAAGGTTAGATGAAGAGTCTATTTGGCGGACTGATTGATAGTTTTATTTATAGATTTATAACTCGATTTGAGATTAAATCTTTCTACCTAAAGAAAATGATATCAATAGGTAGACTCCGACCGTAGTTACTATATGAGCAATAATTGTCCAACTTACCCCTCTGAAAACCTCTCTGCTATAATTAGTTGGAATTTTACGCAGGCGTTTTTCAATAACAGATACTTTTCAGGTCTACTATTTTTATCGTTACTATCCTCTTGTATTGAACAGTTCAAATTTGAGAGTAGAAATGAGCGACCTGTGGTGATTATAGAAGGTCAAATATCCGATATTTCTTCTAATGAATTTGAAGATCTTTATGGTGAGGAGAGGTTTTTCTACACGAAAGTGAAATACGCAGGAGCTGTCAATAACTCCCTAGATGATTATATATCTGGAGCAGAAGTAGAGTTAATGAGTGATCAAAATGAGTTTTGGGACTATACAGAAGACCCTGACGACCCCGGAACGTATTATCTGTACTATCCAGACTTTGCCAGTCAGCCCAATGTACAATACAGAGTTAATGTACGATTGCCCAATGGGGAAGAATATCAATCCGCTTATGATCAAATGCCCGCAGACAACGTCAGAGGAGATTTAATTGCCGACGAAATCTCCAAGCCTAATTTTGAACCCCACACTGGAGATTTAACCATAAAAACGATTAGAGGATTGGATGTAAGTATTCAATTGCCAACAAGTTCTAATGAAGATTTTAATTATTACCGATGGGATTTTCATACAGTTTGGTATCTGGTTGCAGAACTTTCACCACGTAGCCATCCACATGGCCAGTGTTGGGTAGATGAGACTTATTATTTGGACGAAAATATTTTGCAACAATATAAGAATTCTCCCGTGAAAACTAAATTATTCTTTCTTCAGACCTCTGGAAATCAGTACACCAAATTTGGTTTCTCCGTGCGAATTCGCCAACAGGGTATTTCAAAAGAGCATCATCAGTTTTGGACAGACCTACATAATCAACAGGCACAATCAGAACTCTTTGCACCCCCGCCATACAATATCTATACTAACATCGAAGCGGTTGGTCAGGAGAGAGAGGTTTATGGTTTTTTTGGCGTGGTCAATGAAGAGTACTATACCTGGTTTTTTGACAAAAGCGCCTTGTCCTATTCACCCTATTACATAGAAGAGTGTTTTGTGATTTTCCCAACTGAACCCGCAGAATGGTGCTGGGAATGTGTAAAGAAAGATGGCATCAAAAAAGGCGATCGTATTACTCCTATCAAACCAGAATGGTGGGTCTACTGATCGCATTGGATCGCAAATAAATCGGTAAGAGTTCTGCTCGGTCCTGTGCTAGTATAGACTTATAGTCTTCAAGACGACACCGCTTGGTTTAAATGATGGATCAATGGTCTATTTGGTAGACGGGTTCATGATATTATTGATAGTTTTAGGCTGGAGACTTAAGCACGATCTTGCTACAAGATGGTTATCGTCATTAGCAAGTATCACAGAATAGTAACTATATGATCATCAGCTATCTAACTTACATTTTGCAGAGCCCCCGTGCCAGAAATCTCTGTGACATGGCTTACAGGACCATGAGCGATAGACTATTTCTAAGTTTACTCTTGTTTTCGCTGCTATCATCCTGTATTGAACAATTCGAATTTGAAAGTAGCGGTGAGCGTCCAGTCGTAATTATCGAAGGACACATATCTGATATTTCTACTAACGAATTTGACGAACTCTTTGGTGAGACTAGATACTTTTATACAAAGGTGAAGTATGCTGGTGTTGTCAAGAATAACATCGATGAAGTGATTTCTGGAGCTGAAGTAGAGTTGATTAGTGATCAAAATGAATTTTGGGATTATACAGAAGACCCCGAAGAACCTGGTACGTATTATTTGTACTATTCTGACTTTGCCAGTCAACCCAATGTAGAATATAAAATAAACGTCAGGTTGCCTAATGGAGAAGAGTATGAGTCAGCTTATGACCAGATGCCTACCGAAAATGCCAGAGGGGAGATCAGCGCCGATGAGATATCCAAGTTTAATTTTGAACCTCATAGTGGCGACTTTGTGATTAGAACTATCGACGGCTTGGATGTGAGTGTCCAGTTGCCTCCGACAGAAGACAATGATTTCAAGTACTACAGGTGGGATTTTCATACGGTCTGGTTGCTGGTAGCTGAACTTGCACCTCGAACTCATCCAGCTGGCCAATGCTGGCTTTATGATATCTACTATTTGGATGAAAATAAACTATTAAGACCAAAAGGCTCTCCGGCCAAAACGAAATTGTTTTTTATTCAAACTTCAGGAAATCAACAAACCAAATTTGGTTTTTCTGTGCGTATTCGCCAGCAGGGTATTTCAAAGGAGCATCATCAGTTTTGGGCAGACCTACACAATCAAGAAGAGCAATCAGAATTATTTGCTCCTCCGCCATACAATATCTATTCTAATATCCGTGCCGTAGGCCAGGAGAAAGAAGTCTATGGTTTTTTTGGAGTAGTCAATGAGGAGTACTACACCTGGTTTTTAGACAAGGAAGCCTTATCCTACGCCCCAAGCTATATAGAACAATGTCTTGTGCAGCCACCAGTTGCTCCAGCCGAGTGGTGCAGAAACTGTTTGAATAAAGATGGTATTAAAAAAGGCGAACGCAATACCAATATCAGACCAATATGGTGGGTCTATTGATTGTTATGATTAGCCTGTAAGCTCGTTAGAGACTTTGATATTATTGAGCTCCAGAATACCACTAGCGACCTTAAATTTCTTTTTCAAATATCAAATCAACTGCCTAATTCATCAAACAAGAAGCGGCTAGTTTTAGCTAAATGACTGCTTTGGGCTACCTTGTAGATAGCTGGGATTAACAAAAATCAATATATAGTGCATCCCACCTTGGCAGTCTCTCAAACTAACAGCACATGAAGGAGCAAGAAGATATAAAAAACAAATTTACCCGAACACAGAAAGCATTGACCCTAAAGCCATCATTGGGACACGGTTCTGGGATTTCTAAAACTAGAATTATTAATGGGCTTTCTTGTGAGTCGCGAGAAGGGGATTGGGTGTTTAAAACGGATATGCCTTCTCAAGTAGGCGGTACTGATTCTGCTTCTAGTCCAGGTGCACTTGGTAGGGCTGCCCTCGGTAGCTGTTTGGCCATAGGTTATATGTTTTGGGCCTCAAAATATGAGGTCGCTATAGATCAGTTGGAGGTTGAAATAGAAGCCGATTACGACGACGGAGGCCTTTTTGATACCTCTAATTCACCTCCTGGATATTTGGAAGTCAGGTATTTGGTACGAATCAAAAGCTCGGCTTCCATCGAAGACTTAGAGAGAGTATTAAACCAAGGAGATAAGCATAGTCCTTATTTGGATGTATTTTCAAGAGCACAGTCCTGCATTAGGCATGTGGAATATTTAAAATAAATAGAGTAGCAATGAAACCAGATTTGCAAAGAAGAGTCCAACGGTATGGATGGGACAAGGCAGCCGAATATTATGAGCATGCATGGAAAGTGCAGCTCAGACCCGCACATGATGTCATGATGGAGGCTGCAAAACCGGCTGAGGGAGAAATTGTGCTTGACATTGCAGCAGGTACTGGTTTGTTGACCTTCAGAATGGCTGATATGATTGGACCTTCTGGCAATATCCTTGCCACAGATATTTCAGACGAAATGGTAAAAGCAGGGTCACTATTGGCAAGTACGAAAAGCTTCTATCAAGTGAAGTTTGAACGAATGGATGCGGAAAATTTATCTTGTGAGGAGGCTACTTTTGACCTGGTTACCTGCGCACTAGGTCTTATGTATTTCCCAGAACCAGATATTGCCATGAAGGAAATGTATAGAGTATTGAAGCAAGACGGACGAGCCGTAGTGGGAGTATGGGGATCACGTAAAAAATGTGGCTGGGCAGAAATATTTCCTATTGTGGACAAGAGGGTGAGCACTGATGTCTGTCCCATGTTTTTTAACCTCGGCGAGCAGGAGGTATTAAAAATTCCATTTATTGAAGCTGGTTTTAAAGAAATCGCACTTTCAAAAATCGAAACTACCTTGACTTATTCCAGTGCCGAAGAAGCCTGTCAAGCCTCATTTTTGGGTGGGCCTGTAGCCATGGCATATGCAAGATTTGATGCAGAAGCAAAAGCAGAAGCTGAGCAAGACTATATGGCATCTATAGCAGAATATAAGACCAGTGGAGGGTACGAAATTCCTGGTGAATTTGTGATAGCAACTGGAGTGAAATAATCGCCTAATTAATTGAGTTTCGCAACTTACAGTTAAGACTACCAATTCAATACAGACTATATTAGCCTCATGTCGTTCAGGCCTTGCTTTTCCATTGTACGTCTCGTGCAAATTGGCTAGCTTGGTATTTCAACTCAGGTATGAATTCTGTCCCCAATCAATAACAGTTCTTAAATGACCAAACATATGAAAGCAAGGAAAATTCTTTTAGCAGCGCTTATTATTAATGTACCCCTTTTTGCTGGGACATCAAATAACCCAACCAACAGCAATTCAAAAACTGAAAATTCTCAAGAATCAAAAGAAGTTAAAATTGCGGAATTACCCCCGCAGAATAAGTTGCCAGTAAAGAAACTAGGCTTGAATTGGCTGTCAGGTGATCAACCAAAATTATTGACAGCCATGGCCAACTCAGAAACCACCAGAGAGAGCCTTGACGGAAGTAGCCGAAACCTAAAGACCATAGTGGGAGGGTGGCACGCCCAAGCCATTGGGCAATACAAAAATTTTATCTATGTAGGTTTTAGCGATGGCAAGCTAACCTCAGACAAGGTGCCTGCAGCGAACAAAAACCCGAAAGACTTTGCCGCAAAACTGTGGATTTACAATACAAAAACTAAGGAAGGTAAGCTGATAGAATTGGAGAAGGGCTATCCTCATCCTTGTTCTATACAGGTATCGGGCAAGTATTTGACAATAGCTATAGAGGCAGAATATGGTATCAGCCAGGCAGCACTAGGATCCAAAAGACAAGAGCGATCTATGGCACTGATTTTTGATCTAAACAAAGACCCCAATTGTGGCGTCGAAGTCAGCAGAGTTGTACAAGATGGGATGAATAGCGGTGGAGCCGGCCTTACTTACAGTCCTAAAATGAAATGCTGGTACATGTTGATGGATCAGGACAAGTCTACCAAAGGCAGAGTAGCCATATACAAAACCAAAAACAAAAATATTAATTCTTGGGAAAAAGAGCCAATTGCGCGATACAAACGTTTTGGAGCAGGGGCTGGTCTAAACTTGGTGACAGCATCTGACAATTCTATCTGGGGCTTATGGTATGACAGTTCACATGAAAACCTACCTACCTTTTCCAAATTTCAAATGGCTGGGGATCAAGTCAAACTATTCAAATTGATTCAGCCAGACGGCAAACCTGTGAAAAACCGCGAAGTTTTCACTCAGATAGTCAATATCGAATCACCTAAGCTAGAGCAAGTCGGGGAGTTGTTGGCAGATCGTCCGGGTATGAGGTTTGGAGCGGGGCTGCGATACGAAAATGGTAAACTCGAATTACTCACTTGCCAGCGAAATATGAATGAAAAATTCAATATCAACCGGACAAAAATTACACTTGGCAAGCGCACACAAGTGATGTTCGTGAACCTGTCCAGAAGTAGAGCTGAAATCAATTGCTCTTCCTTGACGAACAAATCTGAAAGCTACAATGAGAAAAAAATCCAGTCTCAATCTTGGAATAAAACACTTCAATCTCCTATAAAAGCTGATGTAAACTATCAGTCCGCCAGTAGTATTTCATCAGGGTTTGGGAGTTTGTCCAGCATAGGAAAATGGACGGATGCTATAGAGAAGCAGTCCAGCGCACCATTGGTTTTGTTCTACCTCGAAGGTACAAGCGATATCAAAGGAGGCATGATTGAGTTTAAGGCAAAGAAGGAGATAGATCAGAAAAAATAATTAGACGTTAGCATATGCATCAGATCGTGAAGAAGAGACTATTTCACGATCTGAGCGTATTTCTCAATACTTTATAGGTACCAATGAATTTAATCAAACACCTCACAATCGCACTAGCCATCCTTGTACTGCCCATTCTGGTCATGGCACAAGAGAATGATGATTTTTTTACAATCTATCTGGTGAGACATGCGGAAAAAGAACAATCCAAAGGAAATGATCCGGATTTGACTTTATGTGGTCAGCAACGAGCAGAATTGCTGGCTGATTTTTTTGAGGCCGTGAAAATTGATGCGTTGTATAGTTCAGACTATCTACGAACGAAAAATACTCTTCTCCCAACAGCTCAAGCCAAGCAGATGGATTATGTAATATATGACCCATCAAAACTGGAAATATTCGCCGCACAGTTGAAAGATAGAAAACAAGATGCGTTGGTTATAGGTCATAGCAATACCACGGGTGTATTGGCTGGGTTGCTAATCGGAGAAGAAATCGGCGCCTTTGATGAGCGTATTTACAACCGGATATATCAAGTAGTGGTGAGCAAAAAAACTGGCCGTTTACATATATTTCATACTTCATTTTCATGTGAGAATTGATGTTTCTCCAATGACCATCTTCTGATCAATTCCTTAAATCGGTTATATTAGATGATTGAAAAACCATGACCCTGATGATCAAATCCTTTATTTTCCTTTCAGTAGTTGCTCTACTTGCTTTTGTTCCCGCTTGCCAGACCAACGACAAGATATCGCAGACTCAAAATCCAGAAAAGGATTATTCTGACCTGGCAGCATTATTTAAAACCTGGCGTGCCTTCGAAATACCTCCTCAGCGTAACGGCGCCCCAGATTATACCGCTGAGACTTTTGAAAAAAGATGGCCGGAATTCAAGCAATTACAATCCAGATTGATTGCTATTGATACCACTGGATGGCCAGTACCTGAGCAAGTGGATTGGTGTATTGTTTGGGCTGAGATGAATGGATATGACTTCAATCACCGCATATTAAAACCCTGGGCTCGAGACCCAACTTTTTATTTCAGTGTATGGAATGCGCGCAGCGATGTACCCGCTCACGAGGGCCCAACCCATCATGGAATCACAGAAGTTTGGACTTACGATTTTCCTCTTTCGTCTGGCGATAAAGCCAAATTTATTGATGATCTCAAGGTCATTCCACCGCTCAACGAACAAGCCAAACTGAATTTGACAGGTAACGCTAAAGAGCTATGGGTGGCTGGTATAGGGATGATTCAATATCAAAGTATGATCATTGAAGGCCTTTTGGAATTGCCCGGAGTGAATGCTGATCAAGAGCTTGTCGGAGTAATACAAGAAGCATTAGATTCTACCAATGATTTTGTAAACTGGCTCGAAAGTCAGGCCGATTCGAAAACCGGGTCATCAGGAATAGGTAAAGACAATTACACCTGGTATTTGCAAAATGTGCATCTCGTGCCCATGAGCTGGGAGCAAGAAGTGATGCTGCTCAAGCGTGAACTAGCTCGTGCCTGGTCGGCACTCAAACTAGAGGAGCACAGAAATCGAAACTTGCCCGATCTGGTAGACGCAGATTCTCCTGAAGCCTACAACCAGATGGCTGATGCAGCTGCCAAAAGCCTTATTAGCTTCCTGAATGAGCAAGACATCGTCACAGTCAAGGACTATTTTGATCCTGCACTTAGAGAGCATTTAGGAGAATTTGTTCCGAAAGAGAAACGGAATTTTTTTGTGATCGGAGAACACTATGACCCACGGCCGCTATATTCTCACTTCTATCATTGGTTCGAACTAGCCAGAATGGATACTGAGCCTCACGAAAGTGAGATTAGAAGAGGTACTCTACTCTATAATATCTTTGATAGTAGAAACGAAGGTACAGCAACGGCGGTGGAGGAGATGTTTATGCAAGCTGGTCTGTACGACGACGCCCCAAGGGTAAAAGAGATCGTATATATTATGATTGCTCAGCGAGCGGCAAGAGGGCTGGGTTCGCTATATGCTCATGCCAATGACATGACTATGGAAGAGGCCGGCACCATACATTCGGAGTATACTCCGCGAGGCTGGATGAAAACAGAGAAGGAACTTCTGATATTCGAGCAGCATTTGTACTTGCGACAGCCTGGTTATGGGACCAGCTACATCACTGGCAAGTACCTACTCGAAGATGCCATGGCAGATTTCGCTAAGATGAAGGAAGATAAAGGAGAAACCTTCCGCCTGAAAGAATTTTTTGATCAACTCAACGCAATCGGTAATATCCCCATCGCTTTGGGCAACTGGCAGATGACTGGTGACGGAAGCGAAATTCGGAGTATAGGCCGATAATTATGGCAGCTCCTGTTATCCATAGAGCATCCGGAGCCGAGTATGATACGCTCCATAAATTGGGAAGACAGACTTTTTTGGAAGCTTTCGCCGACCAGAATACACCCGAGGATATCCACCACTATGTAGATCGAGCTTTTGCAAAAGACCAAATCAAAGAAGAGCTTACCAACCCTGAATCCGAATTCTATCTGGCTCGTTCAGAGAACCAAAACATTGGGTATTTAAAGGTGAATTATGGGCAGGCTCAAACCGAACATCATGATATGCTTGCAGTTGAGATAGAGAGCATCTATGTGCTGGAAGCATATTATGGCAAGAGGGTAGGGAAGCTACTTTTTAACCAAGCGTTTGAAGTTGCAACTACCAGAAAGGCCACATGCCTCTGGCTTGGCGTGTGGGAAAAAAATTTACGTGCCATTCAGTTTTATAACAAACTCGGATTCATGGCATTTGGGAAGCATAGCTTTCTACTTGGCAGCGATCTGCAAACTGACATCCTTATGAGGCTGGAAATGACCCCATTTTCATTCATACATTAAAAAAAATTATGGACACGAATAAAAGAACAAACAGGAGGGCTTTTTTGAAAGGCACAACTTTGCTTACCGCTGGATTGGCTGCTACTCCGCTCACAGGTTGGGCAAGTCAACATGAACTCCAACAAGAGGAAAAGGGCTGAGTATTGTAAACTCAGCACCATTTTCGTCTTATTTCTCTAAAGGACAATATTTGCACTTTAGGGAAAGGTTACCATCCAAAAATAGGCTTTACTATCGGTCCAGAATAATCTGAAAATCGAATCCCACCTACTAATAGATCTTTAGGATTGATGTTTGAAGTATTAATTTTTCCTTTATTGGGGTCGTAGAACCATGTACTATGAGAATTATTATTTTCCTCATTACAATCCACATAACCATATATTCCTCCGGCAGCACCACCTAATGTAGCTCCTAATAATGCTCCGCCTTCCCATCCAGACATACCACCCATTACTGATCCTGCACCAGGATTAACGAAAGTGCCGATAATAAATCCTGCAGCACCTCCTAGCATAGCACCAAAAAATGTGCTTTGAGCAATAAGATATGCACACGTATAAGCCCTTAACCTTCCCTCCGAATCCTCAAATACCATCTCTAGGTCAGGGTTGTTTAAAAAGAAATTAACCAATTCTTTTATCGAAAGTATGTATTTTAATGCGACTGTATTGGTGCCGAGATAAAATTGTGCGTTCGCTCCATTTAATTCATTATCTATCATTGCGATAATATCTTCTGGCGGTAATATGTATGCATCATGTGCGATTTTAACCATAAATTCTTGAGCTTCTGTAGCAATATCATGAGCGGTCAAATCGACGATTAGATTTTCTATTTCTTCGCCGGATGTTCTTGCAGCGATTTGGACTTTATATCGATCCAAACCAAAAGTATATGCCTCTTTGAAAGAATCATTGTCTGATCCTAATTGCTTAGCTACATCTGCACCTATGTGGTAATTTTTTTCAGCGTTTCCAAATATTACCTTCTCGGTTTTCATTTGAATAGCTAATTGATCAAAGGCATTTGCAACCGATGCGCTATATTCTTCAATTTTAATAGCTTGTTCTGGTGCAGATTTAGTTTTTTCTTCGCACCCAAACGGGATTAAAAAAAGGCATAGGATACCTGTCAAGGTTACATTGGTTTTCATAATAATATATTTAGTTGAAATTAAATGTCTTTGAGATAGTCGAATTTTCTAAGTCCATGCTTAGAATTCCT
The DNA here is from genome assembly GCF_039941815.1 of Reichenbachiella sp. Taxonomy (GTDB): domain Bacteria; phylum Bacteroidota; class Bacteroidia; order Cytophagales; family Cyclobacteriaceae; genus Reichenbachiella. The sequence continues at coordinate 589,592 of NZ_JBDVDW010000065.1, read as the reverse complement.
TTTGGCTTGAATTAATCTCACGTAGACGAAAAAAGGAGGATATAGTAGAATAAAAGCGGCTGACCAACCTGATCCCATGATAGCAGAATGAGATAAAGGCATGACTTCTAAAATCCAAGTCAAAACTGTAATCAGAAGTAATATTAAGATAAGGAATGCGAGTATAACTTTGGGCATAATTATTCTTTTGTACAACAACATTATTGCCTTATTATAGCTTGATATATTGATTGGAATGAGAGGTGCAGCTAAATATTCCTTTCTTAATTTTTCTCTTTCTTCTTTTGTCATGGTGGTTTGGCTGATTTTTCAAGAAAAGCAAAAATAGTTAAATTGAAACAAGGCAACCTAACAAACTCGGATTCATGGCATTTGGGAAGCATAGCTTTCTACTTGGCAGCGATCTGCAAACGGACATCCTTATGAGGCTGGAAATGACCCCATTTTCATCCATACTTTAAAAGAAAATTATGAACACGAATAAAAGAACAAACAGGAGGGCTTTTTTGAAAGGCACAACTTTGCTTACCGCCGGATTGGCTGCTACTCCGCTCACAGGTTGGGCAGGTCAACATGAGCTCCAACAAGAGGAAAGTATGTATCTGATCGGCCCCAGAAAGGGCTACTCACCGCACATCGGAACCTTACTCTCAACCATGACTATGATGAGATCATGGGTCATAGATACGGTCAAAGATTTGACCACTGAGCAATTGGATTATCAGATAGATGAAGAATCAAATTCTATTGGTGCCATGCTATATCATCTGGCTGCCACCGAGAAATATTACCAACTCAATACCTTCGATGATATCCCATGGGGCGAATGGAGCGACGAGGTAAATGCTGAGTGGGAAGTTCCAATGGGGTTAGGAAAGGAGGCCAGAGACAAAGTATTAGGCAATACTGTTGATTTTTATTTAACTAAGCTGGCAGAAGTAAGAAAGGTGACCGAAGCCGAATTTGCTAAAAGAGACGACGCGTGGATTATGAAATCAGAGCCTTTTTTCGGCAACCAACCGACTAACAACTACTGCAAATGGTTTCATGTCTGCGAACATGAGTCGAATCACAGAGGGCAAATGAAATTTGTGATTAAGCGACTGCCATCATAGTCTCAGGTCGAACGTTTTGTACTGAACATCAAAGATCATTGTTCTCCTCTAAATAATACTTCTGAAGCCGGTAGAAGGCCTTTTTATATTTGCCTTGTTCGGATATCAGACCCTTGCGATTGAAATCGTTTTGTATTTTGCGAAGATGCCTGCGGGCCGACCTGAAGTCCATCAGAATCCACGGAGAGACCCCCGATAGAAACTCAATGTTTCTCATCATCTCTATGTTGTTTTTGAAAACATCATCTTGATATTCTTCTGTCCATCGCTGACCGATATCTCCATGTAATCCCTGAAGGGCACCAGCCCCAACCTCGCTCATTATCATGGGTTTGTTGTAGAGGTTTTTCCATTTCACTCCAGCGCAAGCACCAGGTTTGGCGTAGTACCAACCACAGTAATTATTGATACCGATGACATCTATGGCCTCCCCTAATGGGTCGTCTATTATATTTTCTCCCTCATCACCAGAATGTACCTCCAATGCGGCCGTGATCAGACGACTGTCGTCTAAGGACTTAGCCTTGGCAGCCAGCTTGGAGAGAAAAGAGTTTCTGTCGTCACCCACCGGAGTTTCGTTGGCAATAGACCACAAAATCACAGCTGCCCGATTTTTGTCACGACTGATCATAGAAGTGAGCTGCTGCTCCGCGTTGGCATAGGTGTCAGGATTGCCAAACTGTACAGTCCAGTAGACGGGGATTTCAGACCAGACGAGTAGACCAAGCTTTTCGGCTTCTCTCACCATCAGCTCACTATGCGGATAGTGAGCCAATCGGACAAAATTGCAACCAAGCTCTTTTGCCCAGCCCAGCAAAGTCTGGCACTCTTGCTTTGTGGTAACTCTTCCCGTTTTGAATGGGGCTTCTTCATGAATGCTAATTCCTTTTAAGAATATCTTCTGTCCGTTGAGCAGGAGGTCGTTTCCTTTAGCAGTAATAGTTCTAAACCCAATCTGATCAACCACCTGCTCGGTTGACGTGCTCAGCTGTATTTTATATAATTTTGGACTCTTTGTAGACCATCGATCCGGATTAGCCGTCATACTAAATGTTGCGAAGCCATAATCGTCAGCTTTTACAACTACTTCGTTCTTTAGCTCTGGCACCGCAATTGTCACGGATTCTCCTGGTTTTGCATTGCGCAATTTCACCCAACCTTCAATCAAGTTGGGAGTGTTTTTCGAGAGCCCAACCGAGTAATCAAAAATATGAGTTAGTGGCACGTTTATGAGCCTTACCGATCTGGTAATTCCACCATAGTTCCACCAGTCAGTGTTTACGGTAGGTATCGCTTCTTTCATTCTTTTGTTGTCCACTTTCACCACGAGGTAATTATCCTTTTCCTTCAGTTTGCCAGTTACATCATACTGAAAAGGTGTATAACCTCCTACATGTGATCCCAGCAGTTCGCCATTGAGATAAACCTTAGCTTCATAGTTGATGGCACCGAAATATAAATAGGTAGCCTTCGTGTTTGTGGGTTTAAAACCAAAGGATTTTTTATACCATACCGTTCCTTCGTAGTAGTACAATTTTTCCATTTGAGTGTTCCAGTCACCTGGTACTTGTAGTTCCACATCAGTGTCGAAGTCATACTCGATCAGATCGTCTGGTTTTTGTGGTTTAGCGTTTTTAAAATAACCATCGCCACGAGGTTCATATCGATAATTGTAATAGCCGTTTTCCAATGGATCTACAATTATTTTCCATGACCCATCTAAAGAGATAGTTTCTCTGGCCGAGGTATTTTGAAGAATAGGGTAGACTTCTTGCTGAGCAAATAGCGGGTGAACAAGTAGTAGCAGGAGGGCTGTGGTCAGTAGATTTTTCATACCAAATAAAGGTAAATACTCTAATTCGAAGACCAATACTGCAATAAAAGGGGTCTTGCATCAAAATACGAGGGTAGATGTTTCAATGCGCTGCAATAGTGTTAGCAGACTTAAGGAAACCTAGGGTTCTATGGCTCAAGCTTTGTAAGCGCTCGAATATCCAAAATAAGATCTACTTCGTTCTTTCGATGGTGAACTGCACCAGTTGCTCTAGTGATTGGCGTGCTGGTGAATCGGGAAAAGTCTTGAGCATATTGATGGCGTCGCTATGGTATTGGTTCATAACCTCTGTAGCATAGTCCAATCCATGTTTTTGGTTTACAAAATCGATCACCTCATTTACCTTCTTGGTATTTTCACTGTGCTTCTTAATGATGCGTTTGATATTGCTTCTTTCAGAGCTGGTCGCTTGATTCAAGGCATGAATCAGCGGTAAGGTCATTTTCTTTTCTCGGATATCTATGCCCAGCGGTTTACCGATTTCCTGAGTGCCGTAGTCAAATAGGTCATCCTTGATTTGAAAGGCCATTCCTACCTTTTCTCCAAACTCGCCCATAGTTTGTACAGTGAGAGGATCGGCGCCGGTAGAAGCTGCACCTACGGCACAACAGGCCTTGATCAAGCTGGCCGTTTTTTGACGGATCACTTCGTAGTAAACCTCCTCTGTGATATCTAATCTTTTTGCTTTCTCCATTTGAAGCAATTCGCCTTCACTCATTTCACGAATGGCTTCGGATACCAGTTTCAAAAGGTCAAAATCTTCATTGTCAATAGAAAGTAACATACCGCGAGAAAGCAAAAAATCGCCCACGAGTACTGCGATTTTGTTTTTCCACAAGGCATTGACAGAGAAAAATCCTCTTCTATAGGTAGAGTCATCTACCACATCATCGTGCACTAGAGTGGCAGTGTGTAATAACTCGATCAGAGAGGCGCCCCGATAGGAGGCTTCAGAAACTTTTCCTGTGGTGGTCGCACTCAAGAAAACAAAAAGCGGACGCATTTGCTTGCCTTTTCGTTTGACGATATAAGCCATGATTTTGTCGAGTAGCATGACATTGCTTTTCATGGACTGCCTGAATTTTTTTTCAAATTCAGCCATTTCATGAGCTACAGGGGCTTGGATGTCTTTTATCTTGAGGGCCATTATTTGGGCGCAAATTAATACAACGCAGCATTAGACCGAAAATAAATGGAAGGTTCTTGTTATTTATTTCAATAATGAGCTCAGGATGTTGATATTTGATTTTAATCGAATGCATATCCATGGTTAAAAAGGAAATAGTACTTACTTCCAGGCAGCATCAAAGATCAATTGGTGTGGATTTTAGATTTATTGCGGACGGCAGGCCAAAGCCGGTTGTATTATTTGTACATGGCTTCAAAGGATTCAAAGACGCCATGCATTTCAATGCATTGGCTGACACCATAGCTACAGCCGGATCTGTATATGTGAAAATGAATTTGTCGCATAATGGAGTCACCCCTGAGCATCCTTTGGACTTCGTAGATCTTGAGGCATTTGCCAATAATAACTTTTCTATAGAAATGGATGATATCGATGTCGTGTTAGATTACATCCAGAATCAAGGCTTGGATATTCCCAGGCATGAGATAAATATTGATGAGATATACCTGATAGGTCACAGCAGGGGCGGCGCTGTGAGCATACTCAAGGCATGTGAAGACCCAAGAATAAAAAAATTGGTCACTTGGGCCGCGGTTCCAGATTTAGGGGCTTTTTGGACAAAGGACTTTTTGGCTTCCTGGAAGCAAAATCGGGTGGTATACATAAAGAATGCCCGTACACTTCAAGATATGCCACTCAATTATCAAATAGTAGAAGACTTTGAGGCCAACTCCGAAAGGTTCAATATTGGTAGCCAATTGACTAAGCTGAATATTCCTTTTATGGCTATCCATGGTTCCGAAGATGAAACCGTCGCCGTAGAATCTTTACTCATGTTCAAAAGTTTTTACCCGGAAGTCATTCGAAAAAAAATTGAAGGAGCTGGGCACACCTTTGGTGGCAAACATCCTTGGACTGAACCCTCATTGCCAGACCATTCTCAACAGCTAGCAGAGCAGACTATTGATTTTTTAATAGCCAAAGAATGAAACCAGTGTTGCTAAAATGCTTTCTCGGTAAGAGTGGGGATACAAAAAATATGCTGATACTTTATGACCAGCTACTGGTGGTTATATGTAAAGGCCAACGCATGGATTTTCCATTATCCTCAATCAAAGCTTTGGTAGTCAAAAGGAAAAAACTCATCATTCCACTGGTGGTAGGAGGGATTGGGACTTGCCTATCATGGCTCGCCCTACACCTTGGTTGGTATGATTACTACCTCAATCTTATGATTGTTTTTTTGTTTTTTGGCTGGATGTATTATGGGCTAATGGGGAGGGATGCACTAGAACTCATTGAAGGCAAAATCCAACACATTTTCTTGATTACGGCCAATCAATTTGTACTTAATACCTTTCTAAAATTCACAAAAGAGAGACAATTTCTTATGCAATCTGCAAGAGGCACTTTGTCATTTCATCTATCTACCAAGGCTTCCTGGGAAGCGCAGGAGCAGAGCACTCTCTATTCGCACCCTTCATTGGAGACTGAGGGATTTATCCACACCTCTTATTTTTCAGAGCTACAGCATACTTATAATCGATATTTTCAACCGTTTGATCAATTGATATTGATTGGGATTGACCTTAGCAAGGTGGAAGCTCCGGTAAAGGTCAAGGAAGTTACCTCCAGAAATGCACAGTTTCCACACCTCTATGGTAAGTTGAATAAGTCTGCCATTGTTTTTCTTCGTGCTGTCCAAGGACCTGAGGACTTACAGATGGATTCAAATATCTCGCTTATTTCACCACATTAGATTTCTCCTGATGTCGAAATGACGGAGCCAATCTTAAAGAGCTTGCATGCAATCGCCCAATGGGACCAATCAAAAAACATGTGTGGTCAAAACTAATCAATCGTTTTGTCGTAATATTACGATTATGGGATTGACGAAAACAGAAAAGTTCACAGTACAACAAAACGAAATGGCAGTTATGTCCAAGGCTTTGGGTCATCCGGCGCGCATAGCCATTTTAGAATACCTGCTTAAAGCAAACGGTTGTATTTGTGGCGACATAGTTGGAGAGTTGCAGCTCGCTCAAGCCACCGTGTCTCAACACCTCAAGGAGCTAAAGAATTTGGGAATTATCAAAGGGAATATAGAAGGCACAAGTACATGCTATTGTATTGATGATGAGAAATGGGAAGCAATCTCAGAGACTTTTGCTAATTTTTTTTCACGACGGGCGGAGTGTGCTGATGGCTGCTGTTAGCCTATTCTGTTTCGGGCATCTTACCTTCCAATAGCTTTAGCGAGGCATGTGCCTTGTTGTCAATTCCGGCTTTATAGGAATGTTTTTTATAGGACATCGCTTTTTCATAGTAGAATTCAGCTTTTTCATAGTCTTGCCGAAATTCGTAAATATATCCCGTATAGAGACAGGCAGAAGGTGCAAAGTACCAATTTTCCTTCCCTGCTTTTTTTATCGCATTTAGATAATTAAAAATGGCATCCTGGTCGTGCTCCATTTTGTCATACAAGCGTCCATATCGATAAAAGTATTCTGATTCCTCCTTTTTGTTGGCCAACGATCCCTGCTGGATTTCTTTTAGGGCTTGAATCGCCAGGTCGAAATAGCCTCCATCTGTTGCCAATCGGGCTTTCATCAGCAGCGGATTTGGATAACTGCTTTCGTCCATGATACTGTTGGCATTTCTATCAGCTGAGGCAAAGGTACGGCCAGAATCCTTGGCCTTGTTCCAATGGATTTCGGCCATTTTTGTATTGCCTTCCAGCCAGTAGCTGAGAAAAATTTTGAACCATGTGTCTTTTACATAATTCTTGCCTTTGTGCTGATTTAGAAACTTGGATAGATGATATCTCGCCAAAGCATATTGTTGTTTTTGCATATAAATGTCCCCGAGTTTATAGTAGACATTGATTATCTGATGATACTCTTCATTGGCGAATAGCAGTTTGCGAAGATTGGGCAGTGCTTGTTCGCTTTTGGCGTACTTTATCAGTGCAGTATTGTAGAGGTAGTTGACGATCAGGTTATCCTTATGTTTTATACGAAGATCATCTAGTAGCTCCAGCGTCTGTTTCTCCTTGTTGAGAATGTTGATTGCGATCAGTGATTTAATCAATCCTGTTTCCAGCCAATATGGATTGTCTGGCTGAATCTTGTTCAACTCGTCCCATCCAAGGATGGAATTGCCTTTAATCCCGAAGATTTTCAGTATCCAGTGGTAGCTTTCGGGTACTACGGCAAAGAGTACATGCAGCGAACCATATGATTTGTAATTGGAAGTGAAGTCAGGATGCTTTTCGATGTTTCGTTCGATATAATTATAAGCAGTCTTTAACGACATGCCTGCTTTCATATCTTCATCAAACATGATTTTGACGATCGCCCACTGAATTCGGATTTCAGCATTATAGAATCGTCTATGCGGATCGCTTTCATCCATCTCTCTCAAGCCATCAAGATTTTCATCTTCGCTGTCTTCGTATTTTTTGTAGAGGGCGGGGTCTTCAGTGATTAGTATTTCAATCACGTCTGCAAGACTTTTTACGAAATGGTAGTGACCTAGCTCTGCCTGGTTGGGGATCACTTGATTGAGTCGGGCTCTTCCGCTTTCAAGCTTGAGCTTGAGGACATCATGATAGGCCTGAAATATTTCAGGATGGTCTTCTATACTTTGGCTCTGTGAAATAGTAGGGCAAATCAAAAAAAGCGACAAAAAAAGGTGAGTCATGCCCACCTTTAAATTATTTATATGCTTTTGAAATGCCTTCAAGTGATGCTTATTTCGTTGCAGCTTTTCTTCTTGTTCTTGTTGGCTTCTTCTCTTCTTCTATAACCTCTTCAATATCTGCCAACACTCTACCGCAGTGCTCACACACTATCAGTTTCTTCTTTTCTCTTATTTCTGCTTGCTTTTGCGGAGGTACAATATTAAAACATCCACCACATGCATCTCTTTTCACTGGTACTACGGCCAGTCCATTTCTTACGTTGCCACGGATTCTATTGTATGAGAGTAGTAGACGCTCTTCTATACTCTTAGCGGCTTTTTCTCTTCCCTTTAGCAACTTATTTTCTTCTTCCTGACTTTCAGTAGTGATATTGTCAAGTTCTGATTTTTTGGTATCAAGATCTTTCTTTCTTTCCTCCAATATATTCTTAGTCTCAGCTATGCCTTCGTTTTTAGCCTCGATGTTGGCATAAGCCTCCTTAATTCTTTTTTCGAGAATCTGAATTTCCAACTGCTGCAGCTCTACTTCTTTTGTGATGGCGTCATACTCTCTGTTATTTCTAACATTCATCTGCTGCTCCTCATACTTTTGGATAAGCTTTTCAGAGTCTTTGATTGCAGTTTTATTGTTGGATATACCTAGTTCGAGTTCCTCGATCTGACTATTGTGATTGTTTACCCTAGTCTCGTATCCCACGATCTCATCTTCGAGATCCATCACTTCCTCAGGTAAAGCCCCTCTGACTTTTATAAGTTCATCTAATTGCGAATCGATTGACTGTAATTTTGTAAGAGCTTCGAGCTTTTGCGCTACCGTACTTTCCATGTATTTTAAAAGTATTTTATAGGATTTGTATCCACCTCGGATAAATTGAGTGCAATATTAGCGAATTTTTCTTTTAAAAAATTGCAAATCAATTCTTTTGTAAACACCTCACTTTCATAATGTCCAATATCTGCGATGATTATCTTTTGCTCAGCATCAAAAAACTCGTGATACTTAAAATCACCGGTGATGAACACATCTGCTCCAACCCCTCTGGCAGCTCCTAGTAAGAAACTTCCAGCACCACCGCAGACGGCTACCTTTTTAATCTTATCTGTATGAAAATTTGTGTGTCGGATGACCGAAAGGTTAAACTGTTTTTTGACCATCGTAAAAAAGTCTTGCGTAGACATGGGTTCGCTTAGTTGACCTACCATTCCTGCTCCAACCTCCTGATTTTCGTTCTCAAGTGCTGTGAGGTAGTACGCCACTTCTTCATAAGGGTGACTTTTTTTTAATGTCCCGACGATTTTAGACTTTCGGTGAGTTGGGAATATACCTTCAATCCGTACTTCTTCCACAGACTCTTTTACCCGAGCCTGTCCCAACGTAGGGTTGGCTTTATCATTTGGTCGGAAGGTGCCAGTCCCCATGATTTGAAAACTACATTGATCATAGTTGCCGATTTTACCCATGCCTGATTGGTATAGGCTGTCAAGCACAGCTTCTGCACGGTCAGTCGGCACAAATGTCACCAGCTTCGAGAGCACTTCAGATTTTGGTGCCAGAATACGACAATTGTCTAATCCAAGCTTGCTGCAAATCATACTATTGACCCCAGTCAAAACATGGTCCAGATTAGTATGGATACTAAATATCGCAATGTCATTTTTAATAGCCTTGATGACTGTCCGCTCTACGTAATTTTTTCCTGTAAACGACTTCAACCCCTTAAATACGATCGGATGATGAGCCACTATCAGATTGGCTTTGAGGTCTATGGCTTCTTGTACTACTTCTTCTGTGCAATCCAGAGTAACCAGCACGCCAGTCAAAGTCTCATTTGGGTCGCCGGTAATTAATCTGGCATTGTCATATGATTCTTGATAAGCGGACGGTGCCCATTCGTTCAATACACCTATTATTTCATTAATATTCATAGCACATTAAATATAAGGAATGTCAAGATTGTTCTGGCTAAATTAATATGGTTCTGTACAGAGAATTGGTACTACACCTAATTAATTTTACTGCAATGATTTCAGTATTCAAATACTTATTGTGGCCATTGGCCTGGTGCAACGGCTTGCGTATACTCCTTCGCAACCGTTTGTTTGACCTCCAGATTTGGAAATCCGTTGAGTTTGAGATCCCAGTCATTTTCGTTGGGTCTTTTTCTCCACAGCCGACTTTAGGTATCACCCGGTACATGAGCGAGCTACTAGGTGCCACTGTGCATATCAAGCAAAGGAGTCTTTCTGGATATCGCATGAAGACAGTCAAAGGGGAGGCCTTTTATTATGATCTAGTGGATCATGGTACAATATTTATTGCTAAACACAAGATATTAGGTCTGTCAGAGTGGATCCAACTTCACCCTGAGACGCCTGCAATTGTAATGGATCAGGAATTTTCCAGAATAGAGATCAGACCATCGATCAGTATATATATATCTGATTTTAATAACCCCTTTTATAAAGACAATCTCTGGCCGGTCGGCACCCGAAATGGGTTAATCAGAGAAGTATTGGACGCAGATGTCGTAATTATTTTTGGCACTCCGCCAAAATCAAACTTGGATGATATAGTAGCTGAGCATAGACTTTATCTAGCCCCACAGACTAAAGTTTATTTCATTTCTAATACAAGAGAGCAGCTTCAGGCAGATAATTTGGGAGATAAAATAGAATTTATAACGGATCGTGATAACTTTGCCCCCCTAATCAAGAACCTCTTGCTAAACGCAAATCCTGATAGTGAATAAAGTACTCGTATTCGTAATTCTGCTGTTTTCGACTCAAGCCTGGTCCCAGATACTGGATGATTCTACCAAGCTTGTGTATGGCCCGACTACGTCGAGATACATGTATGAAAGGGATTTGATGCACAGCGATACCTTATATCAAGCCATTGATACATCGCTTCATATGATGGAGTATTTTGAGTTTAAGAACAGAGCGCCGAGAATCTATCAGGACCTTGGTAACAACGGTACTGCCTTGAATCCAGTCTACTACCGCTCGCCAGAAATGATTGGAAGATACAGCGGGTTTGAGGCCTACACACCCTATGTAAAATCCGCTGATGACTTCAAATACTATGATACTAAGTCCCCATTTTTGGAGCTCAATATAGGATTTGGCGGCAAGGGAAGGAACTTAGTGGATTTTTCGGCCTCGCGTAATATCAATGCGCAATGGAATGTGGGATTCGATATACAGAAGATCGTCTCCAATAAGCTGATCGGTTCGTCTTCCCTTCGGGAGACACAAATATCAGGAACCACCGTAGATCTCTACACTTTTCATAGTTCGAAAAACGCCAAGTATCACCTTATGTTTCATGCGCTTAAATTTGAGCACAATGCAACGGAGACTGGCGGGATCGTGGTAGCAGATGACGCCGAAGAAAGAGATTTTTTCCAATATCAAGATGCAGATATCAACCTTAGAAATGCAGTGAGCTACGATGATAGGACCAGACTACACCTCTATCAGGAATATTCGGTAGCTGAGTTTTTTGAGATTTATGCGGTTGCAGAACGCAATATTATTGAAAACAAATATGAGGACTTCCCTTTGTCGTCCACACCAGACTATTATGATCAATTTCTAATCAGAACCGATTCTACTCTGGATGCGTCTTCGTTTAGTGAGTTGAAAGTGAAGGCCGGACTTAAAGGAAGAGTAGGAAAACGTGTTTTTTATAATGGCTATATCAAACGTAGAGATATAGATTTCAACTATCGATATCTGGATACCTTCGGACATACTGTGGAAAATTATTTGGGTGGAGATATCCAACTTTACGCTACCAGTACGAATGTCCTTAGTGGTAAAGCTGAAGTCATGGACGGAGGGCAATATTACTTCTCTGGTAGCTTTAAAAACAACTTTTTGAGAGCCTCATATACGACTACAAAGCATTTGCCCTCATTTATGTCAGAGCAGTATTTTGGCAACCACTATGAATGGTCCAATGACTTCAGCGATGTGTTGTCCAACACTATTACAGGTTCCGTTTTCTATGAGTTCCCACTGGTGAGACTCGAGCCCAAAGTGGAGATTTCTGCTATAGACAATTACGTTTATTTTGGAACGGATAGTCTTCCCGCTCAAAATTCGGCGGTGGTTTTAGTCAATAATTATTCCCTGGATGCAGATATTAAACTTGGCCAACATTTTATTCTTGAAAACAAGGTCATATTCAATAATATCGCAGGCGATGGAGGCGATGCCATGAGATCACCAGACTGGAACTATTTTGGGCGATGGTACTATCAAAATATTGTTTTTAATAACTATATGGAGATGCAGCTTGGTGTAGACGTGCGTTGGCAATCCGCCTATTTCGCAAATGCATATGATCCTATCACTCAGCAATTTTATATTCAGGACGACTTTGAAATTCCTTCCTACTGGACCAGTGATTTGTTCTTTATAATGAAAGCACAAAAATTGAGCCTTTGGATCAAGCTGAAATACCTCAATCAGAAGAAGGAGCAGGGCTATTTTGACACCCCTTATTATCCAGCCACACGACGTATGGTAGATGTCGGACTGAGATGGCATTTTTATGATTAACTGAGATGGACAACAACAAAACAACCTTGGGACTTAACCTGCCTACAGACCCACGATGGGTAAATATCGCAGAAAAATCTATCGACGAAATCTTGATAGATCATGCCTACTGCGAGCAAAAGGCAGCCTCCTCAGGTATCTCTTTGATCGTACAATATCCCGAACATGAAGAGCTGGTAGAAATGCTCACCGATTTAGTGGCCGAAGAGTGGGGACACTTTGAGCGCGTCCTTGCGATGATGAAAAAGAGGGGCATCAAGCTGGATAGGAAACGCAAGGATGCCTATGTAGTAGCGATCAACGAAATAATGAAAAGAGGAGGGAGCAGAGAAGAGCAGCTGGTCGAGAGGTTGCTACTCAATGCGCTCATTGAGGCACGCAGCTGTGAACGCTTCAAACTACTCCATGAGCACATTCAAGATGAGGAATTGAGTAAGTTTTATTACGAACTTATGGTCTCAGAAGCAGGTCATTACCACAGCTTTCTTGATATGGCCAAACGCTTTATGTCAGAAGAATTGGTAATGAAACGGTGGTCCGAATTTTTGACTGCCGAGGCAGAAATCCTCAAAACCCTGGAAGTCCGGCCAGATAGAATGCATTGATTAATAAATATGAAAAAACCGAAAACTTATGCTGAAACCCTTCGATTACAGTCCTGAGTTGACAAAAGTCAACTTTGATTTTTTCAAATTAACTAGTAACAACCAAAAATGAAATTTATTAAATTATCAATACTGCTAACTACTATCGCTTTTCTGCAAAGCGAGTATGCAATAGGCCAGAGTGACTATCGTGTAGGACATGTGATTACCAACACGGGCGATACACTACATGGTAGAATTCTTATCGACAATGGGTTGAATAAGCCTACTCCTCTCAGTGTTACATTTAAGGAATCATGGACTGCCGAAGCTCAAGTATTTGCCGCTTCAGATCTTTCCTTTTTTTATGTTGAAAACAGAAGATTTACTTCTGCATATGTTGAGATCGAAATTAGCTCAGACAAGTTGGAAAAGCTCAGTGAGACACCCAATTTTGAACTAAGAAAGAACAACTTGTTTCTTGAAGAAATCATCGTAGGCGAAAAAAGCCTTTTTAGATATATAGATAAAGATGGCAAGTCTCTGTTCTATTTTAAAGACGGAAATGAGGTGAAGTTATACTACTACAAAAAGTACGTCGATGGTAAAATGACGGTAAAGAATGTAATGTATAACAATGCTTTTGTTCAACAGTTGGTCGGATATCTGGGAATAGCTTCCAGCTCAACTGACCATGATTTGAAAACATTCATAAACAGTTACGAGCAATACTATCGGCAGAATAGTCTAACGCCTTCTTATACAAAATCCAGTACACCCAAAGTGGAACCGTCTACAACAGGTGGGGCGTTAGAGCTCCTGAGCTTGAATCCTAACTACCAGCTAGGATATATTATCCTACTCAGCGGAGACACAGTTCGTGGGGCCGTTGATTATCAGGATTGGGAAAGAAACCCTGAATTCATCAGATTTCAAGATTCCTGGCATTCAGACAAAGTAAAAGTATTTAGCCATCAGGAAATTGCCGGATTTGGAACCGCAGATGTGCACTATAGAAGTGCCATTGTTGACCGTGAAACAAGCTCACAAAGTTTAAGTTCACTTTCTAGAGACCCTAAATTCACTACGGTGAAAGATTCTGTATTTCTGGAAGTTTTAGTAGCTGGTCGCAAAGAATTACTTCATTTAAGAGACAGGTTAGGATTGAACCACTTTTATATCACAATGAATGATGAATACAAGTGGCTGAGGCATAAAATGTATTTATCACTTCCGAATACCGATAATGACAACTCTAGAGATTCGGATAAGGCATACATGAAGGTAAATGCTAAGTTTCGTGGCGAGCTGAGTTATTACCTGAATGATTGCGAAGGCATAAGTGATAAAATTGGAAAGTTAGAGTACAACGAAAATGACCTAACCGAACTCTTTGCTAAGTATTACGCTTGTGCCAATTTCAAAGATGATGGTTCCTCGAATGAGGGAGGCAATACGAGAAACAGTCAAATCTTCGTCAAAGAAGAGGAGAAAATCAAACCTGGAATGGGTCTTCTTGCTGGTTATATTGCGGTCACTCAGCAGTCAGGAAGTGGATTTCTGCTCGGTGGATATTACGAAGTGTTCTTTCCAAAGAACAGAGGAAAATTTTCATTAAACAATGAATTGACGTATTACGCTATAGATTATAAAGTTTCAAGAAGTGAAATTTCAAGTCCTCTAATTTATACGCATACACAAAGCCAATATGATTTGAGCTTCATTAAATTGTCCTCAAATTTGCGATATGCCCTTGCGAAAGGTGGAGAAATAGAACCGTTTCTTGGTCTGGGAGTCTCATTCGATTACAATCTGGTCGATAAGAGCATCCATGCCGAAGAAACAAGGTTCAATACAATATTCCGAAACTCTATTAGAGAAGTGTCTTCTGGAGGTGGATTTGTTTTCCGTTCAAATATCTCAGGAGGTTTTAGAATGGGTAGAGTGATATTTGATACTAAATATGACTTATTCGATAAGTTCGCCTACATCAGCTTGGCTGTCAGAGTCAACTAAGTAGTACTCGTTCCGTCCCAACATGAGTTGACGGTTTAAAAAAAATAATGAAAGCCTGTGGAGTATTCTTCACAGGCTTTTTCATTATTTTATCTCAAATACTTCAAATCCTGGACTAGAATTTCATTGATAAAAGATTCCAACTCGATGAGGAAATGCCTCCAGTGGTTGAATATCCTGATACCCCATCCAACGCATGGGTGCCTAGCTACATTTTCTTTCTGACTTGCAACAAGGCAAGGTTTAGAAGATCTAAATGAAGAAGATGAGTAAAGTATTAATTCCAGTCCTTCTTGTGGTTGGATTTGCGTGTATGCAGGAAGACCCCGAAATCGGATCCGATTTTTTTGATGAAGTCTCATTTGAAATTCTCACCTGGGATACCCTTACAGTCAATCTGTCGACAGTTCGCTACGACAGTGTCAGCACGAGCACTCCGGCGAGGCTGCTGGTCGGGCAAGCTGATCACCCTTCACTCAATGCAATCAAATGTGAGGCCTATTTTCAGGTTTTCACGGATTTGGAATACAGCGTAGAAGATTTGAATGACGCAGACTTTCAAGACGCATTCCTTACCCTGTATTATGATGGATATTATTTCGGAGACACCACTCAGCTGATGGTAATGGAGGCCTACGAGGTCTCCGAAGAGATGGAACTAGATGACGAGTCTTTGCTCTACAATTATTCCTCATACGAGGTAAAATCAGACGCGGATGGTAATCCCATCAGTATCGGATCGGTGAGTTTTGGCCCCAGACCCTACATGCAGGATTCAGTAGAGATTCCTTTGGATGATACCTTTGCAAGGTCGCTTTTTGATCTACTTCAGAATGATCAACTCACCTCAGCAGATCTATTGGATGAATTGCATGGGCTGAAATTAAAATCATCTGGTATTGGCGCCGTGGTAGGTTTTATGCCAGACTTGGTTTTCAAAATCAACTATTTGGATAGGTCAGAATCACCGGCAGTAGAGCGCACCTTACATCTTTCATCCACCACCGGTGCCATCCAGTTCAATCATGTTGAAATGGATGCACTGGACGACCTATTTCCCTCCACAGAGGAACATGGGGTTTCATCTTCTGAACTGAACAACATCGCCTACATACAATCTGGCCTCGGGCTCGCAATACGAGTGGACCTGCCCTATGTGAGACAGCTACTCTCGGCTGATGAAGTCCCGGTCATCGATGAAGTAAACCTAGAGCTTGTCTTCGAAAATCCGGTACCGGAGGAAGTGTATATGCTGAGTTCGGGATTGATCGTGATGAAGGTGGATAGCAAAAATAATATCCTGGGAGTTTATGACGAGAGCCCGGAGTTGGAGTTGGATATAGAATTCGATGAGGAAAAAAAGTTTGTTGTGGATATCACAGATTTTGTAGTCGAGCAATTATCCATCAATACAGAGGAAAACGAAGATGCCATTTTGATTCAGTTTGCCGATGAGTACGGCTCACATTCACTCAATTATCTGGCAGTATCCGATCAGGAGAAAAGCATTGAAAGCAGTAAAATCATTTTGAACGTGTTAAATATTAAATAGTAATGAAAGGATTAAGAAAATTTATTTGGCCCATGCTGTCACTACTCGTACTTTGCTCCTCATGCAGCGATGACGAAGAAGATGTGGTGGAAGATGGAAATTGGATCCGCCGATCTTCCTTTGAAGGGGTCGGACGGTCAGGCGCCGTGGCTTTCACCTCATCAGACAAAGCATTTGTAGGATTAGGGTTTGATGGAGACGACTATCTTACAGATTTTTGGTCCTACGATCCGGATCAGAACTATTGGGTAAGGGTCGCTGATTTTCCTGGCGTGGGTCGATCCGGCGCCGTGGCATTCGCTATAGATGGAGTAGGCTACGTGGGTACCGGCTATGATGGTGACGAAGAGCTACAGGACTTTTGGTCTTACAATACTGCCAGCGACACCTGGACGCAAGTCACTGACTTTGGAGGGTCAGCCAGATATCAAGCCGTAGCATTTGCTACCGACGGAGCTGGATATGTCGGCACAGGATATGATGGCAACTATCTGAAAGACTTTTGGGAGTATGATCCCGACAAGGAAGATTGGCAGCAAATTGTCAGTCTCAAAGGAGAGAAAAGGAAATATGCAACCTGCTTTGTAATCGACGGGAGCGCTTTTGTTGGTACAGGTACAAACAATGGATTGCATGAAACGGATTTCTGGGAATTTGATGCTGAGCTTACCGATTGGTACCAGCAGATAGACCTCAATGACGAGGATGAAGAATATGAGATACAAAGAGAAGGTGCCGTAGGATTTGAGCTCAATGGAAAAGGCTACGTCACCATAGGTGCCTATGGATCCAACATCAATACCACCTGGGAATATAACCCCTCCAGTGGCTATTGGAAAGAGAAAACCGCTTTCGAAGGTGCAGGTAGGACCGGTTCAGTTTCATTTACAATCAACAGCCGCTCATTTGTAGCCTTGGGGCAAAGTGGGTCCAGTCGATTTGATGATGTATGGGAGTTCGAACCAGACCATGTACTGGACGAAGACGACTGATGTATAAAATGGTAACTGTACGTATGGTAAGAAGAATCCAATATCCAGCCCTGCTCTCTCTGTGCCTCCTGTTCTCAATCCAGGGAATGGCACAAAACGGAGCAGGGTCTGTTTACTCTATCTTCGGATTGGGAGAGATGACCCGAACCAATTCTACTGCATCTCAGGGCATGGGATTTACATCCATAGGCTGGTCGAGTCCATATAGTGTCAATTTGGTGAACCCTGCAGCTAATAGCCAGACAGGAGCTTATTTCAACCATGTATTTGATGTAGGCTTTTATTATGCCAATACTACCTATGAGACTCAGTCGGCCACAGAAAATGGTAGTTATGGTGGGTTATCCAATCTAAGTTTTTGGTTTAAGTACAACGATAGATGGAATGGAACTATAGGCCTATCAAATTATAGTAATGTAGGTTACAACATTTATAAGAGTAATGTGAATTCCTTTCAGACTGGAGATTATGACATCGCCTATGAAGGGAGTGGAGGGCTCAATGAATTGTTTTTTTCTAATAGTTATTCGATATTCAAAAACTTCTCAGTAGGCCTGAAACTAGCACTTATCTTTGGCAATATATCTCGAACAGAAGATGTGACCAGCGAACAATCACTCAAAAGGTATCTTTCAGAAAACAGCACAGTGATTGCCAAGATGGATGCGGAGTACAGTCTTCACTATCGCCTTCAGCGTGAAAGCTATGCGCTAAATTTTGGACTCGTGTATAAGAACCCAACGAATATGAATGGAGGTACATCTACTTCCATTTCAGAGTGGGACTATAGTAATGGTGTCGACGTTGATGGTAATAGCCTTTATTTTGAAGAGGAATCAGAATCAGAATATACACTACCGCGTAGAATTGGATTTGGGATATCCCTGGACACTGAAAAGTTCCTGCTGGCAGGAGACATTGAATTCAATCAATGGAGTCAGGCCAAAATCCATGGGTATACAGATGATTTGAGAGACTCGTGGAGATATGCGATAGGGTTAGAACTTACGCCGGATCGATACGGGCAGCAAGCACTCGGTCGGATCAGCTATAGAGTCGGAGGGTATCTGCAAAATTCATATCTGGTGGTAGAGAATCAGTTGTCGAATACCTATGGGCTGACTTCTGGGCTAGGCGTGCCGCTAAAATCAGGTAGTGCCATGAATGTCTCCTATCATCGCAAGTACAACGGCACGACCTCCAACGACATGATTTTGGAAAGTACGCATGAAGTAACACTTAACTTTAGTATTCGCAGCCGCTGGTTTCAGAGGCGAAAATATGACTAGAATAGAGGAAGGTTCAACACATCTTTTGAACCTTCCTTTTAATGTTAATTGAGGTAAGAACAGCTTATCAAGCCTTAAGAATTTCTAATTTTGCCGGTGCGCTGTCATTATTAGCTTCCAAGTCGAGGACTCTATTGTAAAATTTGATCGCCTCTTCTTTTCGACCCGCCGCAGGGTTCTGTTCTCGACCCTGTTAAGATTTTCCTAAAAGATTGTTAATGAGTTGTTTAACCTGGATTATGCATTAAGAATAGTGATGAAAGCATAAAGCGCAAAGAAAGGGGCACTTATATTGAATCACCATAGCACCGCTATGGTGATTCAATAAATATATGTTAAGTGTCTATTTCAAAGTGCTTTATGATTGGAATAGATTATCTAATGCATATTTCAGGTTTAAAAAAAAGAGGAGCCTCTCAGCTCCTCTCCACTTACCCAAAACTAATTTTGCTAAAAATCTATTAATTGACTAATCTAAAATCAGTCATTAACGTTTTTTGGGAATTGCCACCTATCATCACTGCAAACTTCCCTGGCTCAGAGCCGTATGAGAGGTCCGCTCGATAGTAGGAGAGTGTCTCATTTGAGATCGTAAATTTGACCACTCTTTCTTCCCCGGGATTGAGCGTTATCTTCTCAAACCCTTTCAACTCTTTCACTGGTCTAGTGACACTACCTACATAGTCTCTGATATACATCTGTACAGTTTCCTGTCCAGCTACTGATCCCGTGTTTTTCACTCGAATACTTGCAGATAACTCACCGGTGTCATTCATTTCGGTGGATGAAATCGCTAAGTCTGAATATTCAAATGTGGTATAGCTCAGTCCATATCCAAAAGGATACAAAGGCGAATTCGGAGCGTCCGTATAATGTGACCAGAAGACCATACCCGCATCATTCGGGTTCGTGGTAGGGCGTCCACCATTTTTATGATTGTAGTAGATAGGACACTGCCCTACATTTCTAGGGAAACTCACAGGAAGCTTACCCGATGGGTTGTAATCGCCAAATAATACATCTGCGATGGCATTGCCGGCCTCAGAGCCTAAATGCCATACCTCAAGTATCGCAGGGATATTTTCATCCAGCTCAGAGATGGCAAGCGAACGACCATTCATCAGCGTGACTACAATATTTTTATTGACCTCCAACAATTTATACATCAATGCGAGCTGGTCGCCTTTCAATCCTATGTCTGTCTGACTGCGACCTTCGCCAGATTGAAAACAATCTTCACCCAAAGCCAGTACCACTACATCGGAGCGTTTGGCAAGAGCTATCGCTTGATCAAAATTCGAATAATCGCCTTCCACAAACGTGAGCTCCCTCACAAATTCTCTATTTCCTGAGGTAAGCGTATAGCCCTGTGAAAATTTCACAGCAGACTTATTGTCGACAGCGTTTTGGATGCCTTCTAACAATGATACCGCACCATCGGTGACAGCTTGGGCTCTCCAGCTACCAAGCGGGACATCCTTGCTGCTTGCCAGAGAGCCAATGACTGCTATTTTTTGCCCCTTCTTCTTCAAAGGGAGTAAGTTCTGGTCGTTTTTAAGCAACACAATTGACTTTCGCCCTGCTTCCCGGGCAATCGCTAGATTTTCTGACGAACCCAATTCCTTTTTCTCTCTTTCCGCATCACAATATTTGTATGGATCATCGAACAATCCCAAATCAAATTTGATAGTCAATACACGTCTGACCGCATCATCCAAAATCTCCAAATTCAATTGGCCGGTTGAGATCAGTGTCTCAAGCGAATTTTCATATACGCGAGCCTCCATGTCCATGTCGCTGCCAGCTACAATGGCTTTATAGCCAGCTTCCAGCGTATCAGCTGCATATCCATGGGTGATCATTTCTCCAATCGATCCCCAGTCCGATACCACGAAGCCTTGATAGTCCCAGTCTCCTTTGAGTAGTGTTCGTTGAAGTAGAGAACTACCATTGGCAGGTACACCACCGATCTCATTGAATGAGTTCATAAAAGAGGCTACACCGGCTTCGCTGGCTGTTTTAAATGGAGGCAGTACAACATTGTACAAGGTCTGCATACTGATATCTACCGTATTGTAATCTCTACCCGCTTCTGCAAATCCATAGGCAGCGAAGTGTTTAGCGCATGCAGCAATAGACGTTGGATTGGATAAATCATCGCCTTGAAATCCATCGACCCACGCTTTGGAGAAATAGGATGCCAGGTACGGATCTTCTCCGGGGCTTTCCATCATACGTCCCCATCGAGCATCTCTCACAATGTCAATCATCGGAGCGAAAGTCCAGTTGACCCCTGAAGCCGAAGCTTCACGCGCTGCTACCTGAGCTCCACTTCTAGCCACCTCTGCATCCCAGCTAGCCGCCTGACCGAGCGGAATGGGCAGCATTGTTTGATAGCCGTGAATCACATCATAGCCGATGAGTAACGGTATACCCAACCTGCTGTTTTCTACAGCGAGTTTTTGTGCCTCTCTCGTTCCATCAGCAGTGAGTACGTTGAGCATAGCTCCAACGCCACCGCTTTTAATCATATCATATTTTTTCTGATTTCCCGTATCTTCAGGCACGGGACCTGTAAACTCCCAGCCGCCGGCATAGAGGTTGAGCTGACCTACTTTTTCGGCCACCGTCATCAATGCCATCAGGCTATCGACCCTTTCACCAGTCCTATCAGTTTTTGTTTCTGTTGGACTGCTGTCAATGCAGCCAGACACAATCAACGCGCCTATCAGTACAGATAAAATTTGTTTCATACCGTTCATTTTCTTTATACCGAAGCAAATAAAGAAATAATGCGGATATCCAGGCAATGGCATATGTATCATATACCCTCGGGATATTTGTCAAACACTCATATTATCTTTGGATTCAATCCTTAAACCCACTTAAGTCTATGGAAGAAGTGCTTTTTTTTGAAACCGCCGTTGATTTTAATATTTGGCTTGAAACCAATCACGACAAATTCACCGAACAATGGATAGGCTACTATAAGGTCAGCAGTGGAAAACCATCCATGACTTGGCCCGAGTCGGTGGATCAGGCACTTTGCTATGGCTGGATTGATGGGCTTCGCCATACCATTGACTCAGAAAGTTATAAGATACGGTTTACACCTCGAAAACCTAAGAGCCACTGGAGCACGGTGAATTTAAAAAAAATGAAAGTGCTGCTCGCCGAGGGTCTTGTACGACCTGCAGGAATAGCGATCTATGAAATCAGAGACAAGAGATATTCTGAAAATGCTTCTTATGAGCAAAAAAATGTCAAATTGAAAAAGGATTATGAAGACCAAATCAGAGCGCAGGAAGCGGCTTGGGTATTTTTTAATTCACTGAGTCCGTCAAAGAAAAAGCCAACTATATGGTGGGTGATGAGCGCAAAGCAGGAAAGCACCAGACAAAGAAGGCTGAACACTTTGATCGAATGCGCTGACCGAGGTGAACTGATTCCCCCACTCAAGTGGACTAAAAAGAAATGATGAGGAAAACGATCAAAGAAGCATGTGTAGAAAGCCTGAGTCAAGCGATACGTGCACAAAGCATAGGGGCTGACCAAATAGAACTCTGTGACAGACTGGATCTGGACGGTACTACTCCATCTTATGATCTGGTGGAGAGCGTACTGGCAGCGCTGACAATTCCGGTAAAGGTGATGGTTCGGCCGAGAGGTGGAGACTATATTTACTCGACTGGCGAAATGGATCTAATAATGGACACCATTCATCAACTAAAAGAGCTAGGTGTGGAGGAGATAGTTTTCGGAGCACTCACCGAAGAGAAAACGCTAGATTTGAAATGTATTGAGCAAGTTTGCTTAGCAGCACTTCCCATGAAGGTCACAATACATAAAGCAATCGATGAGCTCGAAAATCCGGTAGTAGGGATTCGTTTATTGAAAAATATCCCTGGAGTAAGTGGCGTACTGACGTCTGGAGGAGCATCTACAGCGAAGGAGGGTGCAGCGATGATTAGGGACATGATGGGCGAGGTAGCTGGTCAACTTCAAGTGATCGCAGCAGGAAAAATCACCAATCTAAATTGTACAAAATTAGATGAATTACTTGGCGCGGATGCTTATCACGGCAAATTGATTGTCGGAGCCCTAAATTAAAAAAGGCCGCTCCTGATGGAATGGCCTTTAGATACTAAATCAAACAATTGTTTTTTTGCGCTCCATATGAACGTCATCGCGAATAATCAGATCACGATGACGTCATAGGCAATTTTGGGTTGCTTAATCAAAGAGCGTATTGATTTTTAGCGATCAAGTGATCGGCAACTTCTCTACGGAGCTGCTTGATGTTTACAGGATTCAACTTCGTGAATCTTTTCAGTCCCATCAACATTACTTTTTGCTCGTCTCCAGTGGTGAAGGATGCGATGGCATCTTTACCCGCTTTATTTATTTTTTCTACGGCCTCATAGAGATACACTTTGGCAGCATTGACTTGCATTTTAGTGGCTTCTTCTCCATTCATGCTGATCAATTTCTCTGCTCTCAATAGTGCTGATTCAGCCGCGTAGATTTCGATCATCATGTCCGCCGCGTTCATCATTATTTCTTGCTCTTCTTCCAGCTTAGGGCCAAATGTCTGTGCAGCCTTGCCAGCTACCATGAGTACCGCTTTCTTCAATTTCTTCAGTACATCCTTTTCTTCAGCGAAAGGTTTAGAAAAATCTGGCACCTCGAATGATGGCACGGATACCAATTCCTTGGCCACAGCCATGGCAGGTTCCATGATGTTCAATTCACCTTTCATGGCTCTCTTCATGATCATTCCCACCATCAACATTCTGTTGATCTCGTTTGTGCCCTCATAGATTCTCGTGATTCGTGCGTCGCGGTAGGCTCTAGCCATAGGTGCCTCTTCTGAAAATCCCATGCCGCCGTATACTTGTACACCTTGATCTACCACATAATCCAGAACTTCTGATCCGTGGATCTTGATGATGGCACATTCAATTGCAAACTGCTCAAAGCTTTTCAATTTGGCTTCAGCCGGCTCTGTACCTCTCCCGATCAGGTCACTGATTTTGTCATCTATATTCTGACCTGCTCTGTAAGCTGCTGACTCCGTAACCCAGGTTTGAATCGCCATTTCTGCTAATTTGTGCTTGATTGCACCAAAGCTGGAAATAGGTGTGTTGAATTGTTTTCTCTCGTTGGCGTAGTTCGTAGATTGTGAAATGACTTCTTTGCATCCACCAATCACACCGGCGCCCAACTTGATTCTTCCAATATTTAGAATGTTTACTGCTATTTTGAAACCGTTTTCACGATCAGAAAGCATATTTTCAACAGGCACCTTACAGTCGTTGAAGAAGATTTGACGTGTGGATGAACCTTTGATTCCAAGCTTCACCTCTTCATCGTTCATCGTGATTCCACCATAAGTTTTTTCTACCAAAAAGGCAGTCAGTTTTTTATCATCGTCGATTTTAGCAAAGACGATCAGCAAATCAGCAAATCCGCCATTGGAGATCCACATTTTTTGTCCGGTGATCAAATAGTGTTTGCCATCTTCGGTCAGTACAGCCTTAGTTTTTCCAGAATTGGCATCAGAGCCCGCATCTGGTTCTGTCAGGCAGTAACATGACTTCCATTCACCACTTGCTAATTTCGGTAAGTATGTTTTTTTCTGATCCTCATTGCCATAGTAAAGAATTGGCAAAGTACCGATGCCCGTGTGGGCACCGTAAGCAGTAGAAAACGAACCAGTAGCACCGATCTCATCAGCGATCAGCATAGAGGTGTTGAAGTTCATCCCCAATCCGCCATATTCTTCTGGAATAGATACACCTAAAAGACCCAGTTCGCCAGCTTTTTCCATCATAGATGGCATTAGACCTTCTTCCTGCTTCTCAATTTTTTCAATGTTAGGATTGATTTCTTTTTGAATGAAATCCTGAGTGGCCTCAGCCATCATTTTTTGCTCTTCCGAGAATTCTTCGCGAATGAAGATATCCTCAGGCTGTGATTCTTTGATTAGGAACTCTCCTCCTCGAATCGATCGTTTTTCTGCTGTGGTTTCCATATTCTTGGTCTCTTTGTCTTTACGTAAGTCACTATTATTTTGTTATGCATGCATAACAAATTCAAATATATTAAAAAATGTTATGCACGCATAATAAAATTCGAATATGTTTTTGATTTTAGCTCTCAAATACAGCTTTTTTATTCTTTAAACTCAGATTCCAACCAAAATGCTCATCAACAGTGTCTAATAGTAAGAAGATTTCGAACTATAAGCCTGCTACCATGATCTATATTAAAGGATTATCAATGCTGATTGCGGTTATTCTATTACTCACTAATTGTAATGATGAGCAATCGATCGATCAAGACTTGACTGGCAGCTGGCTATTCAAAGAATCCTCAGGTAGCTTGCTTGGATATGTAGATGCTGATCCGGAACATCCAGAGCATTTGATTTTTACCCAAGACGGAAAAGTGCAAAAACTTCGGGATGGGGTAGTGTATTTTGAATACTTCTATCAGCTTATACCTGCAGGTGCCGAACTAGAGGTACAGTACAGGTACGACGAGAAAGATGATTTCATGCCGTTTCACAAAGCGACCATATCTCTGGATCAATTGATATTGACACCTTATTTGGGAGAAAATACCCATTGTGCGGATTGCCCGACTGAGGTCTATTCAAGAGTGATTTCGACAGAGTGATCGGAGTAAAATGGTGTGGTTACCATCCTGAAATGCCTCCATTTGTAATCCTATTTTATCCTTTGCTATAATTTCGAGTGGATACTAATCATCAATTGTGTTTCTTGATTGAACATTAAGATGTTTTACCAAAGGACCTCGCCATGATTAAGAACTATCTCAAAATAGCATTTCGAAATTTATTAAAACACAAGACCTTCAGCCTTATCAATATAATAGGACTAGCTGGAGGACTAACTTGTTGTCTCTTGATCTTTGTATTTGTCAGCGACGAATTGAACTATGATCGTTTTCAATCCAAAAAGGACAGGATCTATCGATTGCAGTACTTCATCAGCAATTTTAATATTGCGAGTGTCCCTCCGGTCTTTGCAGAGAATCTCAACGATTTTTTTCCCGAGGTAGAAAAAGCGACCCGATTATTTACCAGAAATGTAAGCGTCCAAATCGATGATCCCTCTGGCGAATTAAAGAAATTTGAGGAAGAGAATATTTTCTTTACGGACTCGTCTACTTTCGATATTTTCGATTTTGAATTTCTCGAGGGCTCTTCTCAAACTCCGCTACATGAACCATTCACCGCCATCATCACTGAGGAGCTAGGTCAAAAGTATTTTGGTAATGTATCGCCAGTTGGACAGGTGATCAAGATGGAAGGTAAGCCTTTCCGGATTTCTGCTGTTGTAAAATCTTATCCCAACCATTCTCATTTCCACTTTAGTATGTTGGTCCCATATACCAATATGTTCGATCTGGAGCCAGAGCCCCTGGGTACGGCCTTGCGGCAAAACTTCAAACTCAACTGGATGGTATCTCACTCTTACACCTATGTACTGCTAAAACAAGGAGCAGATCCTGAATCAGTGAACAGCAGATTTCCAGATTTTGTGGCAAAGAAAATTCCAGAGAACATGCAGAAGGGGCAGTCTTTCAAAATCCAACCGCTTTTGGATATTCATTTGGACGATGAGGTGGCAGCACAAGTAGAACCGCCCGGGAGTCGGGTATTTTTGTTTGTATTCATGGCGATCGGGGCACTTACGTTGCTCATCGCCTGTATCAATTTTGTGAATCTATCTACTGCTCGATCCTTGCAGCGTACTAAAGAAATAGGTATGCGAAAAGTGATGGGGGCCTGGCGATCCAGTCTTATCGCTCAGTTTCTTGGAGAGTCGTTCGTCACCGCCGGTGTGGCCGCTCTGGTTGCCTTCGTCGCTTCGATATTGCTTTTGCCCCTGCTCAATGAGGTGACGGGCAAACAGCTCGAATATGCGGCATTATTTGATCCTTTGATTTTGATGGGCTATGCCGGATTGTTTATAGTGACAAGCTTGCTTGCCGGACTATATCCTGCATTTTTTGCAACGCGCATTTCTCCCATCTATAGCCTAAAGGGGCTCAGTGGTGAAAACGTACGAGGAGGGCTATCGTTTAGAAAAGGACTAATCGTTATTCAGTTTGCCATCTCCATATTGTTGATTTCCGGGACGCTGATTGTATATGATCAGTTGAGCTACTTACAGAACAAACCACTTGGACTTAATAAGGACTATATGGTGACGGTCCCTGTATTGAGTCAAAATTTCAATAATGTATTTGGAGCAGTCAATCAGGAGAAACGCAAAGCAATGGATGCTTTTGAGGTCGAACTGGAGCGATTGCCTGGCATCCAGGCCAGCACACTCTCTGCCGGAATCCCAGGCAGCGGAGCCGCACATCGTAATGTGATTCCAGAGGGATTTACCATAGAGGATCATCTGCTGGCACCAGTCCTATCTGTGGATTATGACTTTATCGAAACGTATGGCATTGAACTGCTTACGGGGAGAGATTTTTCAAAGGAGTATGAAACTGATCCTCAGGCTGCTTTTGTCATCAACAAAACTGCGGTAGAGACTTATAATTTCGGGTCTCCACAAGAGGCTCTTGGGAAAACAATCAATATGGAAGGCAAAATTGGAAAAGTAATTGGAGTGACCAAGGACTTTAATTTTATGTCTCTGTCTCAGGAAATGGGCCCCATGATATTGGATATTCGTGTGCCAGCATTTACTCATTTCTCTTTCAAAATCAACAATCAAAATATTTCTCAGACCTTAGCCTCATTGGAAGAGATTTGGAACAAGCATTTTCCAACGGAAACTTTTGATGCACAATTTTTGGATGAACTCATGGCACAGAATTATGGTGAGCAGGAGCAGCTGGGCAAGCTAATTTCAAACTTCTCCATTTTGGCCATATTGATTTCTTGTTTGGGCTCTTATGGAATGATCCTATTCCTGGCAAGCCAGAAAATGAAAGAGGTGGGTATTCGAAAGGTGCTCGGCGCATCGGTTTCTGGGCTGGTTTTACTGCTGTCTCAGCGATTTGTACTGCTCGCACTAGTTGCGATGGTGATGGCAATCCCAGCCGCACATTATTTAGCTACTTCATGGTTGGATGAGTTTGCCTACCGAGTAGAAATATCTTATTGGAACTTTGCCATCGCCAGCTTGGTCACTCTGGCGCTGGTGCTGATCACGATCAGCTTTCAGTCCATCAAGACGGCTACAGCCAATCCTGTAAAGTCATTACGCCAAGAGTAGTCATTACCTATGTTTTTAGAAAGCCCCTGTTTTGGTTTATACGTCAAAGCAGGGGCTTTTTATTGGTAGTTGGAAAGGACTTGATTAGTGTCAAACCGTTGTTCATCATCTATCTACCTGAAAACAGGTAGTTTAATATCAGGTTTTTAGGGGTTTTATGAAGGATTAATTCTAAGGAGATTTGAGTAAACCTAAACACTAGTCATGTCCAGATATCCATTTGAAGAGAAGGCATTCGATAAAATCCAATTCGATCTACCCGCCAATCTACTGGAGCTCAACAGTCGACTCAACACTAGCGCAAGAGATTTGGGGCAAAGTAACATTGACTATAAGATTACTTCGTTGCTCACGGTTTTTTGTGGTAATATCGAGTGGTATGTCAATCGCATTAGGAAGGAGAAATATTGGCTCAGAACTTATAATTTTACGACTATTGCCCTCATTGTATTATTACCGTTTCTTATTTTATATTTTACTCATTTCATTGAAGCTATTGGAGAAAAAATAGAATGGGAGTCCTTGACTAAGGCGAGTAAGCAGCGGGATTCTTTAGAATACTATTCCGCGCTCATCATTGCCATATTCACTTCACTACTTGGGCTGCACAAGGTATTTACCTCATGGTTGTCCAAGCGACAATTATTGAGCATTTTTCATGAAGCGTCTTCAGAGCTAAAGTCCAAATTTTACGCCTTTGAAGATGAGTGGAACAGCAAGGATTTGTATACTGATGCGGTCGGAAATACGGTGCTGCCAGATTTCGACGAAGCAGTCGAAAAAGCGATCACCGAAGGTCGGGCGATCGCAAATGCAGAAAGGCTAAAGTATTATGAAGCAATACAAAACCCTGGCATGGACTTGTCTAGCATCTTATCCAATTCTTTTACTCAGGCTTCGGCTTTGATGAAAAACTTCCAAAGCAAACGATTTGTGAGAATGTTGGAAGACACGGAGTCACATCAAAAAAACCTTGCTGAAATCAAGGCACTTGAGGCAAAACTTAATTTACTTAGAGAATGGATGACTATGGTAGATGCCGATTTGGTTCGCATACCTGGTGACCGGGTGCTCACTCAACGCAAAGACGATTTAAGAAAACAAATGGATGCAGTAGAGCTAGCATTGATCCAAAAAAAGGTGGTAAATAATTAAAAAAAAGACCAATTGACAAACCAATTATTAACTAAACACTAAAGACTATGGCAAAAGTTACGATCAGATTAGAGTCATCAGCTGATTTCAATATCGTAAGAATCGATGATGTAGAGGTGATGAGGGCTCCCGGTACAAGAGATGTAGAACTCGAACCAGGAAATCATGTACTCACTTGGCAGATTAAAGGTCAACAGGGAGATAAGTATACGCTGGAGATCACTGCTCCAGAATCTGCCGAATTTACTCGTAAGGCAACTTTGGACAGTTTCGCTATTGATTTTGGATTTCACTCATTTGAGCTATGAAAAAGACACTAATAATATTTAGCATGTGCCTCTTATCATCTTTTGGATATGCACAAGAAAAGTTACTTATCACACAGACTGGAGAGACACTTACTGTAGAAGACTTAGACGAAGTGGCTTTTGTTCCGTCAGGTGTCTCGCAAGTTTCTAACCCTGTATCGAAAATCAATTTGACCTCAACTATTGGTGAAACTTTGGCTGCTGCCAACATTGGGTTTCAATTTGGAAAGCTCGGACTCTGGTCTGGCAATGTTGAGATTGCTAGCCCAACGGCCTCTTCTGGAAATACCAACCCAATTGGATTAGATGGATTGGCGAGTGATGGTAAGATTACTCTTGGTCTTCAGTTCAAAAACTGGAAGGCTTTGACCACCAATGAAATCATTGGTGCGCTTACCGGGTATAAAGATAAAGATGGAAAACAGGTCACCTCATTTGTAGAAATAGCGAGTGATGATGATAAAAGAAAGATATTGAATAAACTCAAACAAGAAGGAAAGTTAAAAAGTCCTTGGTTCGTAGGAGGTACGTTTACTATCAATCAACAGGATTTTAAATACGCTACGGATAACACATTATCTACAATCATGTCGGAAGATGAGATCACAGTTAACTTCTCATTATACGGAGGTTTTTATGTTGGAAAGAACATAAACTCTCTAATGCGGGCTATTGTACTACGAAAAAACTCGTTTAATGCAAATCCCACAAACGATTATTTCACCCCATTTAATGGAGGCCCAACTTTGATTAAGCAAAGCCTATCTATAGGAGCGCCTAGTGAATCAGAGGAGACAGAAATAAGCGTCGAAAATGTAACTGCATGGGAGGGGGTAGGTATTAATCCAAGCGTAACCTACCTGGTGAACGCGGAGACCTGGTCTTTCAATCTACCCATTTATTTAATGACAGGTAAAAAAGGAGAGAAGGCTCTTGGCTTGAATGCAGGAGTTTATCTGAATTATCTCACGGATGCAGATGATCACTTTACCGCAGGACTATTTATTGGATCTAGCCTCTCAGATATTCTAAGACCTAAAAATTAACACCATGAAAAATCAAGACAAAAAAACAATCGCTAATCGCTTGAAAGGGATGCCTGAAAGTGATCTGGATGGCGTAATCGCCGAGACCTCCAAGCTGATCGAGAAAGGTTTTCTACCTCAAGATGTATTTCCAAAAGGCATCATCAATCCTGATACCGCAAAGATCAAATTTGTATTGGAGCCAGCTAAGCACAAAGAGCTGATCGACTATATCAATGAAAACCAGAACAATCCTTTTTACAGAGAATTTAGGGTGTTCCCGCTCGGTATCATCGTTCGAGATTTATACGAAACTCATATTACACTGGAAAGAGGAGGCTGGGCGTCAGGCGGGTAATATGAATTGCAATAGCCGAAAGATATTTCAGATCCATCCCACAGTGTACTGCAATTATACCTGCAGCCATTGTTACTCCTCCTCTTCGCCGGCGACTAAGGGTTCATTGGATGTAGGACTGGTACTTCAGGCTATGTCCGATGCGGTTGATCTCGGTTATACCACACTTTCGGTCTCTGGCGGTGAGCCTATGTTATACCCGGACTTGCAAGAGATACTTCTTGAAGCCAAGGCACTTGGAATGAGCACCTCTGTCATTACCAATGGTTCGTTTCCCGAATCCGCATATGCGAAGTTGGAAGGGCTGGTGGATGTCATCGGGGTGAGCCTGGACGGAAACAAAGACTTGCACAACCGCATCCGTCAAAACATAACCGCTTTTGACAAGGTGGATCGGTTTTTAGATTTCTCATCCAAATATTTTTCGGCGACTGGTATCGCCTATTCTTTGTCTGATCCATCTTGGGAAGATTTGCCTGAGATGCTTGATTATGCAGATTCGAAAAAGGTAACTCTATTTCAGGTTCAACCGATAGAAAGCTTCGGACGTGCGCGAGACAAGGGGTGCGTAGCATTGGCTTCAGCCAATTTGAAGCGAGCATTTATTTTCGTTAATACCGTTAGATGTGAATACCCATTTTCCATTCAAATGAATGTGTTCGACAAGGCATCAGCCATTCAAACACTGGTGCGCACGGATACCACTGAACCGGCCGCTGATTGTATCGACTTACTCGTCATGGATGAGAAGGGTCGAATCTTGCCCTACAACTATGGATTTGATGAGCGGTGGATGGTAGCCGACTTACGAAAAATCAGCTTGAAAGAAGGCTGGGAAAGATTTAGATTGGATAAACTGCCCGCATTTGGGAGCTGGTGCAAAGATTCAGTAGATTTTACGAGTGGAATGATTTTTACTCCGAGTGAACCTTTTTTCAACAGGAGTCAGAAAAAACTTTCACTCGTCGAAGATTGAAATGTCTAAAACAAAGAAGAAGACAAAGAAGATGAGATGGTTTAATCGTATTTGCGTGATCTTCAATAAATTATTAAGACGATCACCAAAAATCAATTGCATGCCGGACAACCAAAACAATATCGCTTTTTTGCCAGGGTACGACGTCTTATCTGTCCATGAGGACCTGGCAAGTTTTAATAATGATGAGTTTGAGAATTTTGATTTTGCTTCCAATCAAAGAATCGATTGGGGTTTGCAAAGACATCTGATTCCGGAGCTTTGGGGTATTACGAAAGGTGAAGGCATCAAAGTGGCAGTATTAGATACTGGTGTGGCACCGCATGAGGATTTAGGCAATGATATCGTACAGAAGGATTTTACAGGTGAAGAAGGAATCAAAGATGGCCATGGCACCTTGGTGGCTGGCATAATCGGAGCCCGAGACAACGAAATAGGAATTGTAGGAGTAGCTCCAAAATGTGAGCTTTATAGCGCCAAGGTGTTGAAAAACAATGGAGATGATAAGGTAGAGCCAATTATAAAAGGGTTGAAATGGGCTATAGATGAAGTGGGAGTTGATATCATATCTATGAGTTTGCACATAGCCGGATATAGCCAGGAAATGCATGATTTGATCAAGAGAGCTAACGATGAAGGTAAATTTGTTATTTGTGCGGCAGGCAATAAAGGGTCCGCACTTAATGCGTTGAACTACCCTGCCAAGTATGATGAGACCATTGCTGTAGGTTCGATTGCCAACAATTTTCAAATGGCTTATAGCTCTTCTGAGGGAGTAGAACTAGATGTGGTGGCACCTGGTATTGATATTTGTTCCACTGACCTGGATCAAAACTATTCATTAGTGCAGGGGACTTCTTTTGCTACTCCTTTTGTAAGTGGAGTGGTCGCACTGATGCTTGCCAAGCATAGAATGTATGAAAGCCATTCAGATGTCACCAATGCCCAACAATTGAAGGAACATTTGAGAAGAACTTCAATCGATGTTGGGCCATGCGGTTTTGATCGTAGATCTGGTTTTGGTTTGATCAATCCTAAGTCACTCGTCATGAGAACTATGTTAAGAGACTAACTTAAAAATAATAATCAATCAATAAACAAAATGACCATGGAAATACACAAAGCCTACGTACATGTGCATCGTGCAGCCGGGGGCAAACTTAAATTGAGCTTCTTGATTGGGTTAAATTCCAATGAAACCGTTTCTCTCTTGGCAGCGACAGGAGAATACCCAACGCAGCCACCTGGTGCCGGACAAAAACTGAGAACACGCTATTTTATACTTAAAATAGAGGAGAATGGAGGAGGATCCAATGACCACCCGGTACATCTGGAGTCAAGCTGGTTTAATCCAGAGGACACGGAGAAATTTTATGAAGTGGTAGTACAAAAACCGACCGGACCAGACCCGGATGGTGGAGGATCGGGTAGCTACAATAATCCACCTTGATATCACAATGCTGCTGAAAGGTATTCTTTTGTACATATTTTGTATCTTTTCAAAATATGTACAAATTTCTTCTGACCGTATTATTGGTACTGCCTTTTAGTGCATTTTGCTTATTTCAGCATGAGGTCAATGAGGCTGAACTGATCAACGACAAAAGTTCGCTAGACAGTGCAGAATTGAGTCGACGGTATGCTCTGCTTGACTCCTTACTGGAGGTGGGTGATGAGCAAGCAATTCTGACGGGTGTGCTTGAGGTCTCGTATTTTTTTCGAGACCATCAGGAGAATACTGCGAGGATTACATTTCTAATCCATCGGATAGACCGTCTGAAAAGTGAATTGTCAGAAACAAGCCTATCCTTGATTTATGATGAGTTGGGTGAGGCTCATAGAATAAAGGGAGATCATGCGCTGGCACTGGATTGGTTGCTAAAAAGTCTTAAGATGAGGGAGAAAAACCGTTCAGACTCGCTGCTGACTGCTTCCTACCGCAGAATCGGTGTGTTGTACGGCTTTCAGAAAAATGATTCTCTCTCTCGAGTGTATTTTCAAAAACAGTTTTCAAAAGCCAGGGAACTAGGACAACAGAAAGAAATCCACTCAGCACTGATTAATCTGGGCGTTGCGAGTACGAGCCTCGGGGAGAATGAAAAGGCATTGGAATACTTATATGAAGCGCTGAAATTGAATCTGGCCTATAAGTATGAAGAGTATAGCCTTGCCGACATATTCCACAACATAGGCTGGGCCTATGACAAAGCAGGTCAGTTGGATTCTTCTATATTCTTTTATAGAAAGTCTTTGGACATTAAGAATGAGATAAAGGCGAAAAATAGAGCGATTACGCATAACAATCTGGGATATGTATACTATCAACAGTCGGCATTGGATAGTGCACTTTCAGAACTGATACTTGCGGAGCAATTGGCAATGAAGAATGCAGAGCGAAAATTGCTCCATCAGGTATATGCTAACATTA
This sequence comes from Reichenbachiella sp., assembly GCF_039941815.1. GTDB lineage: Bacteria > Bacteroidota > Bacteroidia > Cytophagales > Cyclobacteriaceae > Reichenbachiella. The sequence goes on along the minus strand of NZ_JBDVDW010000065.1, from coordinate 555,294 downwards.
CGAATACTTATGAAAAGATGGAAAAGTATAAACCAGCTTTTACCTACTTCAATAAGTATGATACTTTAGGATTGAAACTATTCAACGAAGCTAAATCTAGACAAATCACAGAATTACAAACGAAATACGAAACAGAAAAAAAAGACAAAGAACTCCAGCTCAGGCAATCTAAAATTGATTTAACGACAGCAGAAAGAGATACACTTATGTATACATTATTGGTAGGACTTGTTTTGACACTGGTAATTATTGTTATTTATAACCAACGCCAGAGAATCAACCGACGACTCAGAAGAAAAGAACAACAATTGCACGAACAGGAAGTGAATAAACTGATGCAGAGCCAGGAACTCAAATCAATCAACGCCATGCTTGAGGGCGAAGAAAAAGAACGCAAGCGGATTGCTGAAGACTTACACGATCGGGTAGGGAGTATGCTATCTGCCATGAAGCTACAAGTAGATACTGCGGATCAGAAGATGACTAACCTATTGGATGAAACAGCCGATGAGGTAAGAAGAATATCACACAACCTTGAAACCCGAGTGCTCAATCGATTTGGCCTGATTGCAGCTTTGGATGACTTATCAGAAAAAATATCGAGTTCCAAACGGGTGAGCTTTGAGCTGCAACATTTGGACTTGGATGAGCGTCTGGACAGTAAAATAGAAATCAATGCCTATCGCATTGTTCAGGAGTTGATCAGTAATGCACTCAAGCATTCACAGGCGACAGAAATAACCGCTCAGGTGAATCGAGTGGACAGCCTGTTAATCATTATGGTGGAAGACAACGGGGTAGGTTTTGATAGCCAACTGGCAAAACAAACGGATGGAATGGGCTTAAAGAATGTCAAATCACGGGTAAACGAGCTGGATGGAAATTTTAATATAGACTCAGGTAGAAGACAAGGAACAATCGTAACTGTAGAATTACCATTATGACGCATCAAATACTAATAGTAGAGGATCACCAAGTGGTCAAAGAAGGTTTGAAATTGATACTCGAAGCAGAGGAGCCACTGGAAGTAGCTGGCGCTTTGCATGATGGCAATGAGGTCATGACGTTTCTCGAAGATCATCCGGTAGATCTGGTACTTTTGGACATCAATTTGCCAAACATAGATGGCATCACGTTGACTACTCAAATCAAAGATAGATTTCCAAAAATTAAGGTACTCATCCTGACATTTTATAAAAAGGCCGCATTTATACAAGAGGTAGCACAGTCAGGAGCGGAGGGCTATGTACTCAAAAACTCACCTAAAGAGGAGGTGATCTCTGCGATTTACAAAGTACTCGACGGGGGAAGTTATTTCTCGAAAGAGGTGACTAACGTCTTGCTGAGCAGTATGCGCAAGCAAGGAACAGAGCACGTCACCAAGTTGACCAAGCGAGAGATCGAGGTGATGATCTTACTCGCAACGGCCTATACGGTAAATGAGGTCGCCGAAAAGCTTTTCATCAGTGCCCATACGGCTGAGACTCACAGGAAAAACATAATGGCCAAGCTTCGTTTCAAAAATAAAGCAGAGCTGACGCTATATGCTAAAGAAAATGGCTATCTGGACCTTCCTGGTAGGGCATTCTAATTTCTGCGGATGATTAATTGCCTTCCGGTATTGTGCAGGAGTAGTGCCAGCTACTTTTTTGAAAGCCGAGTAAGCCACAGATGGAGATTGAAATCCCGATTCTTCCATGAGTACATACAGCTTATAGTTGGCGGCTTGAGGTGATTTTAATTTTTCCATTAAGGCCTCCACTCGATACCTGTTTACAAAATCGAAGAAATTTTGATCCATCGCTTGATTCAAGGTTTGCGATACCACCCTGCCAGAGAGTTTGGCTTGATCGGCTAAATCAGAGAGAGTTAGTTTAGGATTTAGATATAAACATTGTTCGACCATGACCTGTTCGATTTTTTTCTTGTGTCCCTGCAGATCCTCATTGGATAAGTTGGAAGAAGAATAGCTTGGTAGCTGAATGAAAATTTCTGGGTGTCTGAAGATTTTGAATCCAAGATAGCAAGTGATTATGGCAAACATCAAGGTGAGGTTTAGGCTGATAATGTCCTCAACTTCCTGTATGGAAACGGAATAAACATAAAACGCCATTCTAAGTGCAAGTGTGATAAGTAGGAGCATCAAGACTATTTTTACCCACCCGATTCCGTGCTTCTCAAGATTGGAAAAATTCTCTTTGGTACTGCGCTCATAAGAAGTCACCGCAGAGTATGAAACAGAAATATACACTAACCACTGAGTCACGAAGGTCAGGAACGCCACGTTGTTTACCAACTCAACACCATTGATTTCTGGAAACAGGTAATATAAAATCTGCAGAGTCAGATAAACACCAAAAGGGAGATAATGAATGGCAATTCTTGAATTTGAAAGGGTAGAGGTTCTGAGCTTAATAAACAAGTATATGGACGGCCCCATAGTCAGCAATACCGAGTTGGAGATATCCTGGAAAAAATTAAGCTTATCGATATAATGTGACAGTCGGATAAGAGTATTGAATGTGGTAATGGAAAATGCCAACAGAAGAATGACAAGAATTCTATTGGAAAGCTTGTAGATCGTATTCTGAAACCACAGAATGAGACTGATAAAAACACTCAAACCAAAGAAGATGGCATTGAGCAAAAGGGTCAGATCATGAATAACTACCATACTACAATATCCCTGTTTTTATTTTCTCCGAATACATGTATTCAAATATCTCCGATTGCAATTTGCTATACATTTTTTAGTTATGCCCGTTGATTTGGGACAACATCAAAAATTCTATATTATGAAAGGTAAAATTTTAATTGGTCTTGTGGTACAAATCTTCTTTGTATGGTCATGCAGCGAAGACAACGAGAGTCAGACCAGCGTAATTACTGGAGCAGGAAATGAAATCTCAATGGATGGGATTTGGGAATCTGAATGCCTTGATTTCACTGACTTCAGACTTCGGGAGGATTTCGATTTCGATGGAGATAATCTGGTAATTACCATAGATAGGTCTTCTGCGGAGACCTGTGATCAGATAGATGACACCGAAAAGGTAACCATCACCTTTCGGGTCGTGGGCACTATTGAGGTCCAACTCGACGGCGCCACAGTACTAGCTAACAAAATCTCGGGTACTCAAAAATCTGATGGCGATGGCTCTTCAAGCGAGTTCAAACAATCTTTCTACATAGACGAATCAGACGATACCTTGATATTGTATCACGGAGTGTTTGAAGATGACGGTGGCATGGTTTCCTCTGATGGCTATCCGTTGGAATTGCATCCATTTGCCATCAGCAAGCGATAGCTCATTTTTTCAGTTTGTCTGCAAATACGGTTCTAAATTTTTCAACCTTTGGGCGGATCACAAAATTGCAATATGGTTGTGATCCGTTTAAGTTGAAATATTCCTGATGATAGTTTTCAGCAGGGTAGAAGGTGACTGCTTCGGTGATTTCTGTTACAATTGGATCACTCCAGGGACCTGACTCGTCCAGCTTTTTTTTATAGTCCGTTGCTATTTCCTTTTGTTCATCACTATGATAGAAAACCGCCGATCGATACTGAGTACCCACGTCGTTGCCTTGTCTATTTAGTGTGGTGGGATCATGTGTCTTCCAGAATACTTCCAGTAGCTCCTCGAAAGTAATTTTACTTGGATTATAGCTGATCTGGAGCACCTCTGCATGACCTGTAGTACCTGTGCAAATTTCCTTATAGGTTGGATTTTCAACTTCTCCACCCATATAGCCGGATACTGCTTTTGACACACCCTTTAATTCTTGAAAAATGGCCTCTGTACACCAGAAGCAGCCGTTACCGAAAGTTGCGATTTCCATGTTCTAATCTTGTGTAATTCTTCCTGGAGCAAATATTAGAAATTTATTGAATAATAGAATACGTCTCTACGATTTGATAGTTGGAGAATTTGAAACTAAACAGGCCTAATCAGAAATAAGTTTGATGGCTAACGATAGCTGGCATGAAAATTTTTACCTATCCAACCACTCCTTGAATAGAGTCACTCGTTCGCGGGAGACGATCAAATCGTCAGCATTAAAGTGATTGAGTTCAAGCTTAAGTCTGCTATTGGAATACGTGATAATGTCCTTGATGCTATCTATATGGACAATATGCTTTCTATTGACTCTGAAGAATATTTTCGGATCGATTGAACTTTCCACTTGATCAAGGGTGAAGTCTATGATAAATTTTTTGCCGTCGTTGGCGAGTATATAAGTAGCCTTGTCTTGACTTAAAAACAGCTCAACATTTGTAGTCATCACCGATTTTAGGTGTTCACCAACCTTGATTACAAATCTTTCCTTGTAGGACACGTTCTGCTGTTGCAGCATATTGATCAGTGCCTTCGTATCCAGGCTTGATTCTTTCTGAGACTGATTCTTGAATTTATCTAATGCCTGTTGCAGATCCTCTTTCACCATGGGCTTGAGTAAATAATCCACACTATTTACTTTGAAAGCCTGAATCGCATATTGGTCATATGCAGTGGTGAATATAATAGGGCACTTTACATCCGCCTGATCAAATATTTCAAAACTGAGTCCATCAGCCAATTGAATATCAAAAAAGGCTAAATCTGGAGCAGCGTGATTTTCAAACCACTGTACTGTGGATTTGACAGAGTCAAGATGTTGGACTATTTGGATATTCGAATCCAGCTCGCCCAACAACTGAACTAAGCGATCTGCGGCGATGCCTTCGTCTTCTACTATGAGTACGTTCATGATTCGAAGGTAAGAATGGGAACAGATACGATAAAGGTAGAAGGGGACTCCGTGACTTCTACTTTTTTGGCAGACAACATATCATATCTGGCTATGATATTGTTGAGGCCAAGACCACTGGAGTCTTGTTTGGCTGTCTTGATAGGGTTGATATTGTTTTGTACGACAATGGTATCATCAATTCGCTCTATTTCAATCCTCAGATTATTTTGCATCGAAATCTCGTTGTGCTTGATACAGTTTTCAATGAGCATCTGTAGTGTCACCGGTGGAATGCTTTCCTCGGGACTAAAAGTATCCAACTCTCGGTAGATTACTTCCAGGTTGTCTCCAAAGCGAATCTTGTTGAGAAAGACAAACGATTTTAGAAACTCTACTTCTTCTTTGAGTGAGACTACCTCATCGTTTTGATGGTCCAGCACATATCTATACACCTCAGATAGTTTTTGAATAAACTGTACGGCCTTTCCCTGATCAGCATACACCAGAGAAGTCAGCGCATTCAGGCTGTTGAACAAAAAATGAGGGTTGACCTGACTTTTCAACGACTCGAATTTTGATCTTAAATTTTCGTTTTTCAGCCTTTCTATATCTATGGCGGCCTGTCGCCACTCCAGAAAAAAACCACGACCATGTCCCCAAAGGGAAATAATGACGGTAATGCCCATGGGTACGGCAATCAGACTCAATACGCCTCTATTCTCTAGTACGACTCCAAAGTCTATCCCCAGGACAAACTCTACATAGCAGAAGATCACCAGCAGCGAAGCCAGTGGTGAGTAGATCAGCATTCCAGCGGTTCCGATTACAGCTCTTTTGATAGGGTGCTCAAGCCAGGCCCATCGTCTGTCGATCAGATATATTATGATATTGTTGCCATTGGCAAGTAGCGTCCAAAACGAAAAAGAGACCATTAAGCTCTGAAAAAACTTTAGATACTCACCAGCCACCAATTCATCAAAGTCATAGATCAAAGAGATCAGCAACCCTCCTAAAAAAGGAATTGTGATCCAACTGTTTATTATCTCCTTGGGTCGATTTGAAATGCTACTGCAGTGTGTTGAGCTTGCCATGATTATTGTTGAATGTTGCAAAATAAAAGGATCGCTTGTCAATACAAACGATCCTCAATATTCTATTCTTCTGTTTCAGCTTTTGCAAGAGCAGCTTTGCACTGCTTCTGATACTGCTGAGCACTTGGCTGTCCCCAGCTAGGTGCAATACCCGTTTTAGATGATTCTGCGTCGAATAGAGCCGCAGATTTGTCTACCATCGCGCAGGCATCCTCTACACCAGTGCCAAAAAACTGAGCAGTGCCAAATAGCATTTGTGCCATGAATAGATTGGCTCTTGGGTTTTCTGGCTCCAGTTTCAGTGCCTTGCTAAAGTCCGCCATTATTTTTGGCGAGAGCGTCTGACCTCTGGTGCCCGGATCTACACCGATTTTTATCATATTGATGAATCCCTGTAGCGCAATGATTTCTGCATTGTTATCAGACTGCGCGGCCCCTTTGGCCAATGCGGTCAATGCCTGATCGAGTACCGCATCCTTAGCAGGCAGATCCGTGATTCTAAACGCTTTGAATACGTACGCCAAAGAGGCGTAGTAGTACGGTTCCCATTGGTCGACCTCGGCCTGACCTATGCGATCAAATTTATTGGCGATAGGGTCGAGGTCTGATGTAGATTCTGCCTGGAAGATACCCGGAATACTGCTTTCCATGGTTTGCAGATATTTTTTGTCCTGACCTTTTGCTATGCTTATGACAAATGCCAGTAGGATAAGAATGTTGATTGATTTCATGTTTTTTTGGTTATGATTATTTCACGTTGATTTCGATTTTCTTATTGCCTTTCAGGTCAAACTTGCTGTCTTCAAATTCGGCCGGTCCGAACATGCCCCTGGCGTCATTTGAAAACCCATAGGCCTCTGTCGGAATCCCGAAGGTACCAGTATCCATGTCTTCATTTCCATTCTCGTCATGGATTACAGCTACTCCGTAGGTGCCGTCGGCCAGGCCTGTGAACGTCACCGTCACAGCCTCCAGATTGTCGATGCTCACGACCTGGATATCTCCATTAGTTAGCCAGTTAGATTCTGAGTCAAACAAGGTGACTCGAAGAGTGCCTTCTGTGCTTTTCATATTTTTAATCACAACGGTTAGATCATTTTTCCCGTCAGCAGCTAGCATGGTCAATGTTGCGGCCACGATTCCCAAGCATGTTAAAATTGACTTTTTCATATCTCTTTATTTTGATTGATTATGGTTTTATAAATTTTCAAGATTGTTTTTGTTCTTGTCTTTAGTCAGCGTGATGAATATACCCACGAAGTAAAATCGCTTAGCAGGCTGCCCGACCGCCTGTGATCTATATAGACCATCAGCGTTGGGTTCGTCAGCATATTCATAGCTAAATACATTGTCTCTTCCCAGCAGATTGGATGCAGAGGCATACAGGATTATATTCGGTCTGTATAGGAAGGCAAAGTTGAAACTCAGGTCTGAGTAATGTTTTGTTTTACTTCCATTAAATTCTTCTTCGTTGGGATTGTTGTATGGACGGCCATTGTTGTAGCTAAATGAGGCGCCAACCTGCGTGCGGATATCTGAAATAAAATGCTTGTATACCACTGAGAAGTTGTGCCCCGCGGCAAACGATGGATTCGCCTGATAGGGATAGTCCCGAAAGTCCCTTTCCGTATCGATATAAGAATACGAAATCCAGTAGTCTACATTCTTGAAAGTCTTGCTGTCTCTCCAGAATAGATCTATCCCTCTGGCGTAGCCGTGGCCACTGTTATTGAAGAGAGTAGGATTGTAGGGATCATTGCCATCGAATTTGACCAAGCCATCATAGTTTTTGTAGTAGACCTCCGAGCGAAAAGTTCTGCCGTTGCTGATCCGCTGATAGCTCATCATATAGTGATCCGCCTGCTCAAAACTCATTTGCTGTGAGCGGAGCAAGAGATCACGTGTAGGCAACTGATGAAACTTTCCGTAAGCCCATGATAGTTGAGAATTGATTCCAGTCTTTAGCGCCATAGACAGACGAGGAGAGAGGGCGCTTTCGCTAAATATCGAATAGTGCGAGAGTCTCAGTCCAGCTCTGATCGTCAAGCTATTGGTGAGATAGTAGTCCGCCTCTGCAAAGCCTGCAGAAAGGTGGTTTGTATAGTCAGGTCTGAATTCTTCTGTGTCCTCAACCGCGGTGATTTCTTCATGTTTGGTACTGATCATCTCACCGCCGACCTTTACCGATACATTGTTGATATCCGAAGTAAAATATCCCTTGGTATGCGTGCTATTTTGTGTATCCTTCACATGAGCCTCATTAAAAATGATGTCACTAAAAGTGCGACCATAAGACGTGCCCAAATAGGCAGTACTATTTTTACCAATCGCTTTTTTGTAGCTAGCGTTGAGATAGAAATTATTATTTCCCAGATCCAAGTGGTCATCATCAGGCTGATTTACGCTAGGCTGGTTTACTACAAAGGCGCTATGGTCATAGTTGGCATATACCTTGAGCATATCGTTTTTGCTGAATTTCTGACGAAGCATAAAAGTGCCGCTTTGTGAAGTATAACCATCTTCCCAGTCATAAGTCTGCTCTATCAAGTTCATATACGGGTCAAGATTGGTGTATTGAAGTTGCCCATAGACAGAGCCATTCTCCCATTTTTGAGTATGAGACACATCCGTACCCACCGTCATCAATGAAATATCTGTTCTGGTCTCGTCAGCGATATCATTTGAGTTCAGCGACAATACAGACGACAACGCCTGCCCATATTCGGCCGAATATCCTCCAGTGCTGAAAAAAGTACCCTTAAATAGGAAAGGTGAGAATCGACTTCTGGAAGGTACGTTGTTTGGCGACGGTGTATAAAAGCTATGTACCAGCACACCATCAATAAAAGCCTGGGTCTCGAATTCAGTACCTCCACGGACAAAAAGACGACCAGTCTCCCCATTAGAAGTGGTGCCAGGTAGTTTGCTAAGTGCACCCGGTATATCTGCCAACGCTCCTGCAGTCATGGCAATATCCAACGGTTTGAGTACCACAGATTTTTTCTCGTCACTCGCCTCAAAGCTGCCAGCAGTGATTGTCACACCTGACAGCCTACTCACCTCTTCTTTGAGAGAGATGGTGAGCGTAAGAGAAGTGGACAGATTGACTTCAGTTTCATGCTTTTTGTATCCCACAAAACTGGCTACTAATACTTGTGAACCTTTTTCAGAAGTATCAAAAGAAAAATATCCGTTGATATCCGTTGTAGCTCCATCATAGGTGTCTTTTATAAAAACATTCACCCCTGGGAGCCCCTCCCCAGTGTGGTCCGTCACCCGGCCTTTGAGCGTAGTCGCCTCAGTCATTAGGCTGGCAGTGAGTAGTAGTGCGGTTAAAATTGACTTGATCATCTGAGTTTTTATTTTTTTGATAAATCAAAGCTCATAATTGATGACCTGATTAGGAATAATAAATCGGTAAGCCGGGGGATTAGGTAGATGAACTGTCGAATACAGGAGATGACTCGGTCAGGTCATTTGATTTGGTATCGGTAAAACCGGAATCAGGATAGGTATAGACATGCTCACTTCTGTCTTGCGTCTCATCTAAGCCAGAATTTATTTTCATTGAGGCATTTCCTCTCTTCGTTGTCCCAATAGGAGAGATATTTGACCTATCCTCTTTTTTGTCTTCCGTGACAGCTTCTGTTTCTATATCCAAAGATTTTGTCCGATTACTACCACTCATACGTCCCATTTGTTGACTTTCATGACTGATCTAGTGGATTTGACCATCGTAGTTTTACTTCAATAGATTTTTGGACCTTTTATTATATCATCATGAAAACTGAAAGATTAATTATCAAAATAATATACTATGTTAGATACATCCTTCTATTTACGGCATTGCTAATGATCCCATTCTTGGGCAAGTCGGAAGCTTCTTCTGAATTTATCAATTGGTTCAAAAGAAACCAGGTAAGACCTTCGCCTTCTAAAGTTTTCTACTTGTTGCATTTCCGCAGACTAAATAATAGAAAAATATCACGTAGGAAATATCCTAACACTTTTAGGTTGATCTCACACTACTGTCTTAGCTGTCTGACTTTTTCCAATTTGAAATATTATAAAACAATAGCCTAAAGAGATATACTCCAATCTACCTGCAACTTTAAGAGTACCACTTGCTGCCTGACTAGTCTATAAGGCCTAAGATTTTATCATACTATAAACGATAATGAAATGATTTTTGACAACCACTTTTTTCGAAGATCAAATACGAAAAAAACTAATTATCAAATTACAAAGGCTCCACTTGCATCACAGATTATTAAACTCAAGACCTCAGTTTATCTATTGTGTTGTCTTGGATTGTTTTTGTTAATTACTATATCCGAATCGGTGATGGGTCAGGCTCCTGGCAATGTCTCTAGTGGTCTACAAGTCTGGTTTAAGGCGGATAGTGGAGTAACTGGTACGAGTGAGGTCACAGCTTGGGCAGACCAAAGTGGAAACGGCTACCACGCCGTCCTGGATAGTCAGGGGCCAGAATTGCTATCGGGAGGTTTAAATGGGAATCCAGTACTGGATTTTGACCATCTCAACGAGGAGGCGATGAAGGTCATAGGCGGTATTACAGGTACGTCAATTTCAGATTATTGGATATATGTCGTCTCAGCAGCCAATACAACAACAGGTCAAACGCCAATAATTAATGAGGAGAGTACTAGTACACGGGGTTTGGAAATTTTTCTTCCATATGCATCTCTGATACAGATGTTTAATGGAGGTGGTTCACATACTTTAGTGTCGGTGGTAGAGGAAGAGGAATATTTCCTATGGACTACTGGGTCGAGCAACAGCACGAGTACTCCTTCAGGAACCAATTGGGCCACTTATCAAAATGGTAAAATACTGGGAACCCAGAATCAGGCTTTTGCTTCAGCAGGGATAAACGCAGATCTTTTTATTGGAAGAAGATTTTTAGTGGATAACCCTAATCATGCTGATGTATCCATCGCTGAGATGATCATCTACACAACGCCCCCTACGCAATCTGAGCAAGACAAAATACACAGCTATCTGGCCATCAAATACGGAATCACTATAGATGATTTTGATGGTGGTACAGCTGGAGATTATCATTCATCAAACGGTACTACTTTTTGGGATGCTTCAGTCAATACTACTTTTCACAATGATGTCGCAGTAATCGGACGAGATGACGATTCTGGATTGGATCAGAGAGCGTCACAGAGTGCAAATTCAACGAGTACATTATCAATGACCACTGGCGGACCCTTAGCTTCTGATCAAAGTTTCTTGGCCTGGGGCCACAACAACAGCTCAGGAACTTCTACCTCAGTACCTATTGGCTACGATACTCGCCTCAGCAAGGTATGGAAAACTGTGGTTTCAGGCACTGCTGAGGTGGTATCAGTCACGGTGGATTTAAATGGTACTGGACTTTCAACTACAGATGATGAAACACTCTATGGTTTACTTCTAGATGACGACGGAGATTTTTCCAATGGAGGTACCTCTATACATACCTTAGGTGGTTCCAGATCAGGCACGGAAGTAACCTTTACGGACGTTACTTTTACCAACAATCAATATTTTACTTTTGCGACCAGATCTTCTGTTCCAGGTGGAGTGAGTGCTGGTCTGGAGTTGTGGGTTAAGGCAGATGAAGGAGTTACAGGTACCACTTCAGTGAGCCATTGGGCTGACCAGAGCGGCAATAGTAATCATGCGAGTACAGCCGATTCTGATCCCGAATTGACAGAGGATCAAATCAATTTCAACAAAGCCATAGTATTTGATGGAGATGATGCCTTGAGTGGAGACTGGACTTTCAACGCCTCAACCCTCAGTGTAATCATGGTGGGAGAGATAAACGCCTCGGCAGGAAGTTGGGGTAGGCTTTTTTCGGCAAGTAAATCTGGCGTGAATGATATAAATGTTTCTTCCTTTGTAATTGAGAGAAACTCGTCTAACGATTATATATCCAATTATAGTGGAGATCCAGTGGTCGACCCGGCTATTACAATTGATGGGTCACCTCATATCTATACTGTACAAACTGACATAGGATCTTCTCTTTGGCAGGCTGCCAGTGATGGTAGGAGTTTTACGTCAGTAAGCAGGTCGGGCGCATTTGACATTGAGGGATTTTCGATTGGAAAAAGGGCCTATACAACCGGCAGTTTTTTCGAAGGAGAAATTGGAGAAATAGTCGTTTTCAAGTCTGAATTGTCGATCACAGACCGAACTAAAATCGAGAGCTACCTGGCGATCAAATATGGCCTTACCCTTGACGCTTCAGGAGGAGGAACACAAGGGGATTATGTGGCCTCTGATGGTACCGACATTTGGGATGCCTCAGTCAATGCTACTTATCACAATGATCTAGCGGTGATCGGCCGTGATGACCTATCAAGTCTAAGCCAACAAAAAACAAGAAGTATCAATTCTGCCAGCAGTCTCACAATAGATAAGGGAGAGGCGTTTGGATCAGATTTGAATTTTATAGCCACTGGTCACAACAATAGTACAGGCATTAGTAGATCAGTTCCATCCGGCATTGGTCAAAGAATGAATAAGCTTTGGAAGGCTGCTGTACTAGGCTCTCCAGGGACGGTTTCTATCACTATTGATATTGCAGGAACGGGTCTTCCAGAAAATTTAGGTTCGTCGCTATATGTTTTATTGGTAGATTCAGACGCAGACTTGTCCAATGCCACCGTACATACCACCGGCGTGTCTCGATCGGGCACTGAGGTTACATTCACCGGAGTGAGCTTATCAAATGATAATGTATTCACCGTGGCGACCAAGCCCATCCCAGGAGGAGTAGATAATTTGGAATTTTGGTTTAAGGCCGATGCCGGGGTGACCGGTACCACATCAGTCAGCAGCTGGGCAGACCAAAGCGGAAATGGAAATGATGCGAACGTGGCTACATCTGATCCTGAGCTTGCTATACATCCATTGAATTACAACTACAATATTGTATTCGATGGAGACGATGCTTTGAGTGGCACATGGAATTATGCAAATTCTACACTTACAGTAATTGTGGTAGGAGAAATGCTTAGCACCACTGCTGATTGGGGAAGATTGTTTTCAGCAACTAAGCCTGGGGGCAATGATGCCGATCTATCATCCTTTGTGATTGAGAGAGATTTGAATAATGATAATATAGCCAACTTCAGTGGAAATCCTGTAAAGGATCCTGAAAATACAATTGATGGATCGCCGCATATCTATACGGTACAAACCAACGCTGGATCTTCACTATGGCAGGCTGCAAGTGATGGGCGGAATTTTACTACGGCCTCCAGATCTGGTGCATTTGATATAGAAGGTTTTTCTATTGGAAAACGAGCGTTTGCATCAAATTTTCTTAAAGGCTCGATATACGAAATTATTGGATACAGTCAAGAATTATCAGGTGACCAACGGAAAAAAATTGAATCTTATCTTTCAATTAAATATGGAATTGCCCTGGACGCAGGGGATGGAAGTCAAGGAGATATTCAACTGTCGAATGGAAGTCTGATTTGGGACGCCTCAGCTAACTCTTCTTATAACAACGATGTGGTATCGATTGGCTATGATATGATGACTGGGTTGTCACAAAAGCAATCGACGGCAGCTAATGACAGTCTCAAAATCTTTGTAGGCACACTTGCTGCGACAAATCAGGCTAATGCTGGTGTGATTACCAATGATTTATCGGGAATCGCACTGGGTCATGATGGAGAGATATTGCAAGGGGATAGAGAGGTGGAAGCACCAGCAGGTATTCATAAGCGATTTGGAAGAGTTTGGAAAATTCAGAACGAGAACTTTAGTGATGAATATAGTCTTGAGTTTGAATGGGATGTGATAGGTGCTTTTGACATCAATCATATGAGATTGTTAGTGGATGATGACGGTGATTTTACCGACGCTGCAATATATGGTGCTCCTGACGTCATTTTTTCTAATGGTTCCATCATAGTATCGGGTATTGGGCCAGATGAAATCCCAATGGATGAGTCTTCCTATATCACATTGGCCTCTGTTGACAATGATACGCCATTACCAATAACCTATAGAAGTTTCAAAGCTGGTGCTACAGCTGACTATACCGTAGAGTTGAATTGGCAAACCGCCACTGAAATTAATAATGATTTTTTTACCATTGAACGATCAGAGGATGCACTAGACTGGTCAGCAATGCAAAACATTGACGGTGCGGGCAGTACTACTCAGGTCATCTCATACCAGGCTGAAGACTTGGAGCCAATCCAGGGAATTTCATACTACAGGATAAAACAGACCGACTTTGATGGGCAATATTCTCATTCTGAAATTAAGAAAGTAATAATTGAACACGAGCATGAAAAGCAGGTTAATATTCATCCAAATCCTGCTGAAGATTTAATTACGATTGACGGTGACATACAAGACATGAATTCGCTTAGGCTAATTGGCCTGATAGGTCAGGATTTGACCAGACACTGTCATGCGACTAAGATACATGATCAACGAATCGAAATAGATATTTCTGACTTGCCTGAAGGCATATATATGTTGAAAACAGAGTACAAGACATTCAGAATCATAAAATTCTAGCTAGTCGAGCCTGCTAAGGAATTGCGCTTTCCTGACTGAATTGATTATCAACTAGAGAATAATTTATTATGAGACTTTATACTTGTTGTATTGACTGTAGAAGAGATATATCTTTCTATGAAAACGCTAAGGATCGCTATGCCCTGGCAATAATACGTGGTCAAAGCTTTGAACTGATTTGTGAAAATTGTGATAAACTAAGTTACTACCATGTAAACCAGATTAGAATGGACCAAAACAAAGCCATTACGCTAGGTATTTTATCCTTATTAATTGGTTGTGCAATGGGGCTTATTTATTACTTCTGGCCACAATTGACCCGGGCTCCAATTGTTTTGGTGATTTGGGGATTGATTGGAATGCTGGGTGTACTTTTTCTAATTTATCAAGAGATCACAACAAAGCACAAAAGCCAGGTTGTTTATTTCAATCGTAGAATTTATAGATAGAGCTCAGGATACATATTTTGCTATTTTCTTGTCCGTTACGCGACGTTTTGTAAATTTAATCATTGGTTCCGGGATTGAGCCCGGGTACTGGATCGATTAGCACGAAGCCAGCACTGCCAGTGGGAGAATAGGATAATGGATGATAAAAAAACCACTCGCCTATGGAATTCTAAATTTCATATAGGGTATGTGTTCGTATTGTTTGCGTTGGTAGTAGTTTTTTTCTTCCGATTCAAAATTGCACATAACGAGATGGACGTCATCCCTTTCGCCAGAGCCGCTTTCAATCAAGGTTGGCTAGAGAATGATTGGTACCTGAGCCTCAAAATCCCCTATAGATTTCTTTTTAACTATCCGGTTGGACTGCTTGCCGAATCTGTTGGCTTTACTTGTGCTATTTTCATCGGAAGAGTCATTTCCTATTTGTTTCTATCGTTTGCACTCTTGACGCTTATACGCACGCTCAGTGAAACGACTCCCGCTCTACTTTACATTGTCGCAATTGTGCTTTTTTTTAAGTTCTTCCCTTATGGTATGGGAGCAGGAGAGTGGATGGTTGGTGGCTTGGAAACCAAAGTATTTGCCTATGGCTTTGCCATATTATCACTGGCCTGTTTCCTCCGAAAACGCCACAAAGAAGGATTGCTTTTTGCTGGGCTTTCCCTTTCTTTTCATATGCTCATTGGGCTGTACCACCTCATCTGTTTGATCCCAATCATCATTTATTATCAGGATGTTCAGCGAGAATACGTTCCAACCCTATTTAAATCACTGCCCCTATTCTTGATAGCTGGAGCTGCTGGGATCTATGGAGTTTTCCATCAGATGTTTTTAGTAGAGCAAGATATAGGCAATCAGGGCTGGTACACCTATGTCAATCTTAGCGTGCCTCATCATGTACTTCCTCCGTCATTTTCGAATCGAATCTGGATCTTATTTCCGCTCTTTTTTATTATCCAGCTAAGCCTGCTGAATTGGGGCAGCAAACTTGCTAAACTCGTCTCGGCCTATGCGATAACCTCTGGTGTTGTTTTTATAATTGGCCTTGTCATTTTCGTTTTTTTTGGTCAGCATCCGATGCTCAGATTTTACTTCTTTCGATATGCGGATATCATGCTGCCAATGCTTACTTTGTTGAATTTGGTCACATTTGGATATGAGAAATTGTCTTCATTCTCAATGAAGAATCAACTCAAAATGAACGTAATATTGATAGCCACCATCCTGGCCTTGACAGTGCCACGAATACGGTTTATTCTTACTGAAACCACAATTGATCTACAAACAATAAAATCGAGAACCTCTAAAGATTTGGAAATGGAGAATTGGGTACAACGCCACACACCTACTGACAAAGTCTTCGTGGTGTCTCCCGATGATATATTTTTCTACATCAATGCCCAAAGGCCTATGTTCGCATCCTTGCGACACTCTCCGCAAAATGCTGATGACCTAGTAGATTGGCATCAAAGGATGAAAGCACTGAATGCAGGGAAAGATTTTGACAATAAGCATGTGATAGCAAACAACTACAAGCGACTGACAGAGAATGACATAAAATCACTGGCGAGCCTAGATCCAAACATTGGATTTCTCCTAATGCCAAGCACTAATTTGCTGGACTTTTCTATTGTGCATAGGACGGACCAATCCATATTGTATGCCATAGATCATCTGACACAACTATAGGATAATTCGCTGAATTTAGCCGATAGAATATAAATTTCTAAAGCATTTGCCTCACCAATTTGCCAAGAATAAGTTAGCTTAACTTTATTATGATGGAAATAATCAATACAACACTCTGGTTTTCTTTTCTTGGTACGGTACTGATCATCGGGGTCACACCCGGACCTAGCGTATTGCTGGCATCGGCCAATAGTATGAGCTACGGAGCCAAAAGAACTGTAGGGACGATATTGGGTGACCTTTCTGCAAATGCAATCCAAATTGCTCTTTCAGCACTTGGACTGGCTTCGATTGTAGTGACGTCTGGGGAAATTTTTGGCTTGATCAAATGGGCAGGAGTGGCCTACTTGATATACATGGGAGTCACTAAAATAATGATGAAACCCAAGGTCGGGATGTTTAACAAAACTATATCCGATAAGAGTTTTCTAAAACTCTACAGCGAGGGTTTTCTAATGTCCGCTTCCAATCCAAAGGCGATTGTTTTTTTTGCCGCACTTTTTCCCTTGTTCATTGATCAAAATTATTCATTTCTGCCCCAGGTAGTCATTCTCGGATTGTCGTACCTCATGATAGACGGAATTTGTCTACTGATATATGTCAAATTTGCCTCCAGGCTCAAGGTATATTTGGAAGACAAGGAGAAAATACATTTTCAGAATAGAATAATTGGGGCCTTATTAATCTTAAGTGGGCTCATGTTGTCCACAGTTCGGCGAACTACAAATTAATTACCCAAAGTAGCTACTCTTCCTCAAAGTGTGATTTCTTCAAACAATGTTGCACCTAAAAGCAAAACCTACCCCTTGATTGGATGATAGCAGCATCCGCAAGAAGTAGGTTTATCATTTTGAGTTATTGACCTATAGAATTTTTGTTAGACGTAGTACCAACTACTCGTCTTTCAGTACATCTACAGGGTTTAGCCTGGCGGCGTTGATCACCCTGTAACTCACCGTGAGGAAAGTAAAAAGCATAACAACTAAACCGGCTATAAGAAAAACTACTACTGAAATATTTTCTTTGTATGTAAACAGACTCGACCATTCGCTCGCAAAGTAATAGGCAAACGGAGTAGCGACTACAAATGCAATGAGTACCTGTTTACCATATGATTTAAATAATAGAGCGACCAGTTGCAGGCCTGAAGAACCTAATACTTTTCTGACACCAATCTCTTTTTTTCGTCTATCGATCATGTAGGACGTAATCCCAAATAATCCGAATCCAGCGATAGTCAGCATGATGATAGCACCTATACCAAAGAGTTCACCTATGCGCTGGTCATTCACGTAGAAGTTGTTGAGCTGACTGTCGAGAAAGTGCCACTCTATAGCTGTTTCACTGTCAAATTTGTCGTGTACCGCGGTGAGGCCAGTGAGAGTCTCGTTGAAATTCGAGGTCGACAGTCTAAAAGAAAAGTAGTCAATGGCGGTCACCTGATTCGCCCAATAGCCCAAGGCCAGTGGAGCGATATCGCTATGGAGTGATTGAAAGTGGAAGTCTTTCACAACGCCAATAACTTGTACGGGTCCAGAATTTCTAGATGATAAGTATATAGTTTGACCCAATGGATTCTCAAGATTTAACGCTTTTACAGCAGCCTCATTTAGAATTACTTTGGTGGAGTCGCTGATTTTATTCCCACTAAAATTGGAGCCATCCAATAGTTCGAACTGATAGGTTTCTATCATGTCTCTATCCCAGCACATATAGTAGCTTTCCAGTGAATCGGTAGATGCCTGATGAGACTTGAAATTTACTCTTCTGATATTTTTCCATTCACCAGGGACACGGGAGGAAGCAGCCACGCTGGCCACGCCAGGCACCTGGCTAAATTCTGTTTTCATCGCTTTGAAATTTCTCCTCACATTACCGGAGTTGATATCCACGACCAGCAGATTTTCTTCGTTGAACCCAAGAGCTTTGTTTTCTATGTATTGCATCTGTTGGTAGATGACCAGCGATCCCACCAGCATGACCATACTGATGGCAAATTGTATAATGACCAAGCTACTACGCACGCTCATCGAATTAGACTTCACTTCTCCCTTTAGACTTGCTACCGGTTTCAAATTGGACAGAACCAATGCAGGATAAAGCCCGGAAAGTGTACCCAAAAGCAACGTGATAGAGAAGATAATCAGTGATATATGGAAGATATTCTCACTATCCAGGGCAAATTGCTTTCCAGCAACAACATTGAAGTAAGGCAGCAATATTTCAATCAGGAATACAGATAGACCAAAAGAGAAGACAGCTAGTACGATTGATTCTATTAGAAACTGCGTCATCAGCTGAGTTTTGCTGGCGCCACTTACTTTTCTAAGTCCTATTTCTTTGGCTCGTTGAGTAGATTTTGCGGTCGAAAGATTGATATAGTTGATGCATACCACAATCATGATGAATAAGGCAATCCCGATAAAAAGATTGATATAGAAAATATTGCCGTTGGCTTCACTAATACCATATTGGATATCCGCCGATTTGAGGTATATATCATCCAAATTCTGCAGATCAAATTTTCTAACCTCAGGCGTATTTTCTTTATCGTATTTACTGATCAGTGCAGGAAACTGTGCTTTGATCTCCTTTACATTGGAACTCTTGTCAAGCAGTATGTAAGAATAGGCACCATATCTTTCCCATGATTTTAAGTATTCAGGCCATCCGCCTTCGTCCAGAATAGAGTTGTAAGAGAACATCACGTCAAACTGGAGGTGGGAATTTTGAGGAAGATCTTTTAATACTGCTGTTACCTTGCAGTCATTCATTTCTATCCATTTCATCGTTTGACCGATAGGGTTTTGATTTCCAAAAAACCGCTTGGCTGCAGTCTCGCTCAATACTATGGAGTTGACCTCTCTCATGGCGTCTGACTTGCTGCCAGCTACAAATTCGAAATCAAAGAAATCGAAAAAGTTGGCTTCACCGAAAATGTAGTTTCGTTCTTGTATTTTTTCTCCTTCCCAGTTGATATCCATGTGTCCGCCGGGCTGAAATACCCTTGTATTGGCCGCAACCCCAGGTATGTCGTTGGTCATGGCTATGGCAACGCCTGGAGAAGTTTGACCATACTGATCAACTTTATCTGGATTACTATGATCAGATTCGATGATTCTGTATATCTGCTCGTGTTGGCTATGGAATTGATCATAGGTCAATTCATCCCCTACATAAAAAAGAATAAGAGACGCACAGGTAATTCCAATCGAGAGGCCAAGAATGTTGATCAAAGCATAGGTCTTATTTTTGATCAAGGTTCTAAATGCAATTTTGAAGTAGTTTTTAAGCATAGTTGTGGTTTTTTACCTTGGTTTTCAAATAACGTGCCGATTGTCTTAACTATCAGATAATCAGATTGATACATGGATTTTATACTCTCCCGTTTTGTTCGTTTTCGTTCATATGGTGTTCGAAACCCTCTGATTCTCTCAATCCTGTAATTGATCGTGCCTATTGTGCTGTCTGTCGGGAGTTGGCTTTTTTTACTTTTCGTTTAGGGTATCTTCAATTAAAATATAATGCTATGTCAAAACTCAAATTAGGTGGTATACTGCTTTTGCTATTGTGGTGTGGTGCCTGTAGTCCCTACACTGCAGAACAGACTGCAGAGCTGACTCGTGGCAAGGAAGTATATATTGCTCATTGTCTGAGCTGTCACGGTGCTAATGGTAAAGGTCTGGGCGGAATCTACCCTGGCCTTATTCGAGAATCGATCACCCCAGACTATTCTGCCAGAGCACGATACCTTATCGAAAATGGCTCACCAGCTACGGGAGGCATGCTTCCCGTTCCGATTACTCAGAAAGAAATCACAGAAGTGATCAACTATATCCAGAATGCCTGGGGCAATGAGGCAGAATTTCTATCCAATCCATCTTCAACTCAAATCTCCAAAAATTAAATGGCTAATTATCTACTTACAATCAACGGACAGCAGACGAGTGTCGAAGCGGATGCAGACACTCCGCTACTTTGGGTGATCAGAGACACCCTGAAATTATACGGTACAAAATACGGATGCGGTATTGCTCAGTGTGGCGCTTGCACAGTCCATATCGATGGGACTCCGGTGCGCTCTTGTGTGGTTCCTATTTCCCGAATGGAAGGTAAAAAGATCATTACAATAGAGGGCTTGTCAAAAACAGGTGACCATCCAGTACAGGAAGCCTGGAAGTCTATAGACGTGCCACAGTGTGGATATTGTCAGAGTGGACAGATCATGTCTGCGGTGGCCTTGCTCGATCGTATTCCAGTCCCTTCAGAAGAGGACATACAGCGCGCTATGAAAGGAAATATTTGCCGATGTGGCACCTATCCAAGAATCGTCAAAGCTATACAGCAGGCAGCTAAACCTCAGGACTCATGAAAGCAACAAGAAGAAATTTTTTGAAAGTTACCTCCCTGGCTGGAGGTGGATTGATGCTTGCAGGGGCCATTCCCGGAATGGGCAAAATATTGACTCAGGATGAAGAGTCAGTCTTGTCATCCTTCAATCATTTTATAAGTATCGATTTGGAAGGAAACGTAGTGTTCCAACTGACCGCCCATGAAATGGGGCAGGGATCTGGCACTGGTCTGCCAATGATCATGGCAGAGGAGTTGGGAGCCGATTGGTCAACGGTGACCATTGAAAGAGCCGATTATGACAAAAAATATGAAGGGCTGATTCGAGAAACTACAGGTGGTAGCGGCACCATTTCTTTTTATTGGGATAGCCTGCGCAATATGGGAGCGACCGTCAGGGAGCTTCTAAAAGCTGCTGCTGCCAATCGATGGCAAGTATCTACCGAGGGACTAAGTGTGTCCAATGGATTTGTAATCGATTCAGGATCGGATAGAAAATTATCCTTTGGTGAGCTGGCAGCTGAGGCCGCAACATTAGAAGTGCCTAAAGAGGTCGAATTAAAGTCGCCTGCCGATTTCAATCTGATTGGCAAGCCGGTAAAAAACCTTATCACCGATAAGGTCGCCATGGGTCAGGGCAACTATGGGATCAATATGGATTTACCCGACATGCTATATGCCTCTATTGAAAAATGTCCGGTATACAAGGGCAAGTTGATCAAGTTTGATGCAGCAGAGACTTTGAAGGTCAATGGGGTGATCGATGTGATCAGCGTTCCTACACTGGAGTCAACCGAGGATGAAATTCATGTTCAGGAAGGCGTAGCGGTGATCGCTACTTCGACATGGGCTGCTTTTAAAGGACGCAAATCTCTGAAGTGTGATTGGGATCTGGGTGATAATGAAAACAACGACAATGAAAGGCTCAATGCAGCAGTAGAAACTGCAGGTAAGAAGTGGGAAAAGCCGGTCTACTCTGTAGGCAAATATGACGAACTCAAAGATCTCGAAGACTATCGGGAGATAAAAGCTACCTATATCAATCCTCATCAAGCGCATGCCCTCATGGAACCCATGAATGCTACTGCGCATTACAACGGCCAAACATGCGAAATATGGGTAGGTACTCAGAATGCGACTAAGGTGGTTGTAAATGTGGCCAAGGCAGTAGATATTCCAGCGGATAAGATAAAAGTACATGTTCAGAATTCGGGCGGATCTTTCGGGCGTAGATACTATCCTGATACTTCGATAGAAGCGGCCTATCTATCTAAGCAACTCAAGAAACCGATCAAGCTGACCTGGACCAGAGAGGATGGAATCAGACATGACTATTTTCATCCCTACCAAGTGTCCCATTTTAGTGGATTGATCAAGGAAGATGAAGTCATTGGTATGCAGTTGAAAATGGTGAAAACCGCAAGTTATGCCTCAGGAGATAATCTATGGGAACAGCCGTATGACTTGGGCCATCTCGATACTTTTATCAATCCTATTGATAATTTAGTACATCAAGGGGCATGGCGAAGTGTACAGGTTCACTCCAGCTCACTGGGCAAAGAGTGCTTTATTGACGAGCTCGCTATAGAACTGAAAAAGGATCCGCTGGAATTGCGCAACGTGCTATACTCAAAGCCGATCGAATACGTGGCCTTTGATCGGCCCACACCACCAGGGGAACAGGATTTTGGTGAATTGGTGATGGATTTCAGAACTGATCTTAGGAGAAGGAATCGCAGCGTGATGGAGTATATCAGTGCGAATAAGCTTTGGGATAGAGCGAAGTCTGCGGGCAAAGGTCGGGGCTTCGCCATCGATGATTTCTTTGGAAGGACCGTCTGTGCTCATATCGTAGAGGTGGAAAAAGACAATTCGGATTGGGGCATAAAGATTACCAAGATTACCAGCGTACTTGATTGTGGCATTGTAGTCAATCCACATTTTGGGCGAGGCCAGGTAGAAGGGAGCATCATATATGCACTCTCTGCTTTGAAATATGGATCTATCGATCTAAAAAATGGAAAGGTCCAACAGAGCAATTTTCATAACAATAAGCTGCTTCGAATAGATGAGGTGCCGGAGATAGAAGTTCATTTTGTGCCGAGTGAAGAAACTCCTCGAGGGCTAGGTGAGCCAGCTACGCCGCCATTGGCTCCGGCAGTGCTCAATGCCATATTTGACGCCACGGGTAAGAGAATTCGCAAAGTACCGGTATACAAAGAAGATCTCTTAGCATAGCATTGGCAAGGCAGCCAAAAACTAATATTGACTAGGCCCTCGGGCTCGTATTCTTTTGCTAACCCTTAATTTTTTGCTTCTCTTTGTTCTTTATTGGCACCGATAAGGTAAATGTCGTACCCTTTCTTTGACTGCTCTCCATGTGGATATCGGCACCAAGTAGTTTGCAGTTTTCTTTGACAATGAATAGCCCAAGACCAGAAGAATGTTCGCTAGCTGTAGGTTTGGCTGATAGCTTTTGAAACCGTCTGAATAGCTTTTTTTGATCTTCAGCGTTGATTCCAGGTCCCTGATCTCTAACCCGATAGTGCAGCTGCTCATTCTCTTGAAATACACTAATCTCTACGGTGGATTTTAGTGGTGAAAATTTAATAGCATTAGAGACCAAATTGTTCAGCGCTCTACAAAGCAATTTCATATCTGATTCGATTGTGATCAATTCTTTCGCCGCAAGCAAAACAAGGTTGATTTCCTTAGCTTGTGCTTGATTGATAAACTGACTGATGATAATCTCAGCGATCTCTACTCCATTAAGTTGAATAGGTTTAAACTTTGTAAGTCCCTGCTCTAGTTGATTGATTTCCTGTAAGTCTGTTACAAGATTGAAAGCTACATTTAACGAATTTTTCATCATATCTGAGATTACGTGATCATCGGTCATAGACTCAGATAGATCCAGCAGACCGCTAAGGTTATTGAGTGGAGATTTTAAATCATGAATCAAAATAGAACTTAGTTTTTCGCGCTCATCCAATAGTTCCTGCAACTGCTTGTTTTTTTCGTCTAATTGTTCCTCATATTCCAATCGAGAAATGTGCTGTCCTACCCATTGGCCTAGGTAAAGTACAAAATCACGATCAAACTGATTAAACGGAACTTTTCTCGGTATGCTTGATGAGAAATTGAGCGTGCCATAGCGTTTTCCTGATACCAGTATAGGCACCCCAATGTAGGCTTCTAACTGTGTGGCAGTATAACATGGGTGACCGACAAACTCGGAGGTTCCGATATGATCCAGATCCACAATATTGTTGCTTGCATAGGTCAGACTACAATAGGTCTCTTGGAGTGCAAATTCCTGCCCCTTGACCAGACTTGTATTGGCTTCAGTATAAATGTCTTTTATCTCATAAGCATCGCCTTCGATTTGGCTAATGATACCTATTTCCATATCAACCAACTTTAGGGCTAGTTTCAATACCTTTTCAAAGTGAAAGGAATGATCTCCAGACAGCTCAGTAAAAAGCTTGAAAACCTGATTCATTCTTTTCTTCGCACGTTGCTCAGAACTTAAGGGTTCGGTCATAATTTTTCAATTACTCATTTTGATACACAATCTGAGATATTGAGATGGATGGGTATGTGAATCTAGGTGTTAGACAAAAGAGTGACGATCCTTTTCGATGAGTGAACCGTTTTGCTCGTTTACTGCTTTATATTTGCTAAAAATACTTAAACAACTGAAAATGAAACTTGGAATAGTTATATACTCAGATCACGCAGAAACGGTGTGGAATGGTTTTAGATTAGCGAATTTTGCCTTGAAAAAGAGAGATGAAGTGAAGGTTTTCCTCTTGGCCAATGGGGTGGAAGCTGAGTCGCTTTCTAATGACAAATTCAATGTAAAAGAGCAGATGGAGCAGTTTGTGGCTGATCATGGTGAAATATTGGCTTGTGGTACTTGCCTGAAGATAAGGAATTCGGAAGGCACAGAATTATGCCCGCTGTCTACCATGGCTGATCTCTATGATTTGATAGACCAATCAGATAAAGTACTAAGCTTATAAGAATCGTATTATAACAAAGTCACGGAATCGCCAATTTTGATTTCTCCGTCTTCTTTTACCCTGGCGGTAATCCCACCATGTCCACGCATTGCACTGTATCCGCCTGGACCCAGATTTTCTTCCATTCGATTGCAGGGTGCACAGATGCCTGAAGTTTCGAAAACGGCCTCACCAATTTTGAATTTTTGTGATTTTAATGAAAGCAGGTTAATACCAGATACCACGATGTTTCTTCTAGTGAGTGCCGGATCGATAGACTCTCTTCCTAATATAGCAGATACAGCATCGAGATGTTCTTTTTGTATCAAGGTGACCTGCCGTTTGCCTGAGATACTGCCTTTAAAATGATCGCCTTTCAATCCTGTCTTAAGCTCTGCCACGACCGCTGGTACGGCCATGGGAAATGCTTTGCGTTCCTCTCGGATACCGATCCACTCCACCTTTCCTACCTGTGGAATACTCCTTAGCAATTGTTTCATTACAGGTTCATCGTATGACATATCCAGCTTGTTTTTGACAAATATAATTGAATAAAAAAACGACCACCCTATGGGTGGTCGCTCGAATATAACCATTAATCAAAAATCTTAAATCATTCGTCTCTGAGGCATTCCGCAGGGTTGATATGAGCTGCTTTTAGTGCCTGAGAGCCTACGGTAATCCAGGCGATGAGTAGAGATACAAAGCCAGCTCCTATAAAAAACCAGGCCTCAAGGCCGATTCTAAAGGCAAACTGATCAAGCCAGTCATCGACGAAATAGTAGCTAATAGGTAAGGCAAGAACTATTGCCAATCCGACAAGTTTTGTAAAATCAGATGAGAGCAGATATACAATATTCAACACACTAGATCCTAGCACCTTTCGGATGCCAATTTCCTTCTGCCTTCTTTCGGCCGTAAAACTGGCTAGTCCAAACAGACCAAGACAGGAAATAATGATGGCCATACCTGCAAAATATCTCGATAGGGTAGATACCCGCTGTTCTGCCTTGTAGAGTGATTCGTACCTCTTATCCATAAATTCATATTCCAAAGTAAAGCCAGGATTAAAGTTCGTATAGAATTCTTCAAGAGCCGCTAGGGTGTTTTTCTCAGCGCCAGCCTGTATTCTAGCCATGATGTACCACGTATTCTCTGGCGAAAGGATAAAAAACAATGGTTTGACCTCGTTGTGCAGGGATTGAAAATGAAAGTCCTTTACCACCCCTACAATTTCCAATTTATTCTCTCCCCACAGGGTAATAGATTGCCCAATCGGATCTTCGAGTCCCATCACCTTGATGGCGGCCTCGTTGAAAATGATTTTTGAGCTGTCGGTGCTAAAGTCTCTGGAGAATGGGCGACCCTCTTTGAATTTTATATCCAGAGTCTTAAACACGTCGTAGTTGCATCTCACATTTTCGAATAGAATGTTAGCTTCAGGATCTTTCCCTTCCCATTCCAACCCGGAGGTGTTATTGTTGCTGTACAACAGGATATGTCCGGTACTGGTAGCAGATACTATTCCTGGTATGGATTTCATTTGATCCAGAAAGGTGTCTACGTTTTTTTCCACCTTACCCTCTTGAGAGAAGTAGATCATGTTGTCGTTGTCATAACCGAGGCTTTTGGTTTGCACGTATTCGATTTGCTTGTAAATCACCATCACAGACACGATCAATATTATGGAGAGGGTAAACTGGAATACTACCAGGCCTTTTCGCGCCCAGAGCTCAGCGATCGAGCCTCTGATTTCACCTTTCAATACTTTCACTATAGTGAAACCTGACAAATAAATGGCTGGATAACTTCCTGAAAGTATACCAGTAAGTAGCGTGAGGCCAAAAAATGAGAGCACCACCATGAGATCAAAAGAAGACGAAATTTGCTTGTCTGTGATGTCGTTGAACTGCGGTAGAAATAGAAACACGACGGTCACCGAGACCGCAAATGAAATCATGGTCAGTAGCAGAGATTCTGTCATGTACTGCGCTATGATGGTGGACTTAGGCGCACCCACAGCTTTTTTGATGCCAACCTCTTTTGCTCGACGTGAAGCCCTGGCCGTCGATAGATTCATAAAGTTGATACAGGCGATCATCAGGATAAAAACCGCGATAATGGAGAACAAACGAACATATTCAATCCTTCCGCCAGCTTCTACTCCGTTTTCATATCGACCGTATAAGTATCTGTCCGAATACTTCTTGAGAAACAGCGTCACATTTGAGTCCTCATTTTTGATTTTCACAAAACCTGCGATTTTTTCTACGACTTCATCCGCGGAGACCCCGTCTTGTAGCACAACATAGGTTTTCGGACCATTGTTGCCCCAATTGCTAATCCAGCTATTCTCGTCTACAAATTTTTGAAACGGAATGACGAAATCGAAGATAAAACTTGAATTGTTCGGAGGTTTTTTAAATACACCAGAGATCAAGTACGATTCATTTTGATTCAGCTTCAAAGACTTTCCAACGACCTCGTCAGCTGATCCAAATATTCGAGCCGCCAACTCATCAGATATCACAATAGTTTGCTTATCCATCAGCACTTGGTCGGCTTGACCAGCGATGAGCTCATAGGAGAATATTTTGAAAAAATCGACTCCCACATGATATCCATCGGCCTTCAAATTTTTGTCCTTATGAGTCAGGGTAAACTTATTGATCCAGGTCGTCGTCGCCGAGTATTTAATATCGGGAAATTCTTCTTTGAGCGCATTAGCCAGCGGACCCGGAGTGGAGTTGGTCGTCATGATGTCAGCAGCGTACTGCTGGTGCTCCATGACCTGATAGAGATTGGTATCGTTGGCATGAAATTTATCCATGCTCATCTCATCTACTACCCACAAATAAATGAACATGGTACAAGCCAGTCCGGTAGATAGTCCAAAAAGATTGATGAAGAATGAGCTCTTGAAACGCTTGAAATTGCGAATCGAAAGTATGAGGTTGTGTTTAAACATGAGTTGAGTTTTTGGTTATATCTAATCTATTGATATAATCTAAACCCAAATAGTTGCAATCCCACCAAAAAAAATTACATCATTTCGAAATCGGCGGGCTTGTCAATCATGTTGAGAGAAAGGTATTGCGCTTCGGCCTTGCTTACTTTCTTCATTCCAAAGATTCCTCCGGAGGCTTCAGCTACAACCTTAGCCAGGTCCAATAAAAACTGATGGACTTGCTTAGCTATTTCTGGTTCTACCTTTGGCAGAATTCCGTTGAGCTGTCTTAAATACGAAGTGATGGTATGCTGACGTGTATCCAGATCAGGGGATAGATCTTCTATGTAGTTTTTGAAAATGTCTTCAAATTTGTTGGCGACTTCTTCGAAATATTCTCCCAGCTTGTCGTATCGATGCTTGGCTGTGGTGGCGTAATGGATGGCCTCAGCAATTTCGTCCTTATCGATGTCGTCGTCTGCACCAGCAATAAGTACGGCTACCATGCCTGGAGCATTCAATACTATTTCCATTTCATCGTCACGAAGCGTTCTGAATACGTTAATCATAGCAGTTATTATTTTTTTCAAAAATCTTAAAATGATAAAAAAGTGCAATTTTTATCACATAAGAACTAAGGCATCAATTTAGGTTGAATGCATGAGTATCATTAAGTATTATTTAATGAATCACGCAGTAGAGTAAAATTAGTAATATTTAGGAATGAATTGGATTCAGAAGAGATTTTCGATAAAAGTTCAATTATACTTAAAACTTCATCTTGAAATAATCATATTTAGAATAAGTAATTAAAGAAATTTTTTATATTTTTTTGATGTCGTTCTATATATTTCCTTCCTATCAGAGATATACTTTTCTGTTTTGAATCACGAGTTGCTTTTCCTTTTCCATTTTTTTTATCGAGCGAATCACAGTTTCCACCCTTAGACCCGTCATGTCGGCTATCTGTTGTCGGGTGAGGTCTACGGGATGCAAATCATTCGTATTCGGATGAATTTCATTTTTTAAGTAAGTCAGCAAAGTGAGAATTCGGTGTTCTGGATGGTTGCTGGATATTTCTGATGCCATCGTGGCCTTATAATGCAGTCTTTTGGCCAGGCTTTTCCCTACCTCCAAGCTGATTTTTGGGTTGGCTAATAATATGTTGAGAAACTTGTCTTTATTGAGTTTGTAGACACGACAATCAGTAGAGGCAATTGCACTTGCGGGATAGGTCAAGTCGGTAAGTAACGGCGGCTCGCCAAAGCTCTGACCTGCAGCGAATAAGCCCTGAACAAATTCTTGTCCTTGCGCACTAAAATTGCTCATTTTGACCTGTCCTTCGACTATTTGAAAATAGTATCGGGCCTGACCTCCTTGTCTAAAGATCCATTCGCCTTTTCTGAAGGAAACTTCAACAGCGCCAGCCTCCAAAAGTATGGGTGATGCTATCATTTTATATGGATATGATTGAGATCATAAAAAGGGTCGTTGTGCTCGGTTACTTTTGATCAAAAATACAACAAACCATGAAAATCAGAGAAGAAGAAACTATTGCCAATATCGTGAAAAAGGATTTTAGAACCGCTCAAATCTTTAATTCTCACGGCCTTGATTTTTGTTGTGGGGGCAAAAAAGAGTTGGCCGAGGCTTGCGAGGAGCAAGGAGTAGATACCCAACTCGTGATGTCTCAATTGATGCTGGCGATGACTGATAAAAATGATGAAATCACCTACGAAACGATGTCCAATACTGAGCTCATCGCACACATCGTGGAAGTGCATCACAAGTATATCGAAGAGAGTGTACCCTATCTATCACAACTGCTAAGGAAAATTGCGGAGGTTCATGGTGAGCGACACCAGGAATTAGAAACAGTCAGAGATATTTTTGATGAAGCCACAGATGCGCTTTATGACCACATGAAAAAAGAAGAGTTGATACTCTTTCCTGCTATAGTGGATATGGAGAAAGCTAAAAGTCAAGACAAACCGCTACCGCAATTGGCGTTTGGAAGCATCAGTAATCCGATACAAGCCATGGAAGGTGAACATGACTTTGAAGGCGAGTCATTCAAAAGTATCGCTCGGCTTACTGACAATTTTACTCCTCCAGACGATGCGTGTAGCACTTATCAAGTGGCGTTTGCCAAATTGAAAGAGTTTGTCGATGATCTACATCGCCATATCCACCTTGAAAACAATATTCTTTTTGAAAATGCCGTGGCGATCGAGTTGGAAATAAAAAGCAGCTAAATGCGATGAGTAGGTTATCTTCGCACGCAAATGGTGACCCTCTTTTCGTATGAACTTTCTTATTTGGCGCTGACCAGCTTCATGCTATGTGGTATCCTTATTGGCATGGCCAAGACTGGAGTGCATGGGATGGGAATGATTGCTGTGCCACTTCTGGCTGCCACTTTTGGAGGCAAAGAATCAAGTGGGTTGATGCTACCGATGCTCATCATGGCTGATGTTTTCGGTGTTGCCTACTATCATAGACATACCGAGTGGAAGCACCTGATCAAACTTTTCCCCTGGGCGATACTTGGTGTTTTGTTGGGTACTTGGATTGGAAATCATATCGACGATCAGCTTTTCAGATCAATCATGGGTATCATTATCTTCCTGAGCCTCGGAATCATGATCTGGCTAGAAAAAGTCAACAAAGACAAAATTCCAGATTATTGGTGGTTTGCGATGATATTAGGAATTACTGCAGGTTTTACCACCATGGTTGGCAATCTGGCTGGCAGCGCAATGGCCTTGTACCTGCTATCGATGCGTCTGCCCAAAAATGAATTTATTGGGACAGCGGCTTGGTTTTTTATGCTGGTTAATTGGTTCAAAGTACCATTTCATATTTGGAGTTGGCAAACCATCTCTGCCAACTCGGTCCTGTTGGACTTGACCGTACTGCCTATGATCGCTATAGGTGCATACCTTGGAATAAAGGTAATCAAGAAAATATCTGATCAGGGATTCAGATGGTTTATCATGATTATGACAGCCGTAGCCGCCGTTTTTATGGTGTTTTAACCATTGGTATAAAATTGCTATGGGTAGGTTATCTTCTTCATAACTTCGCCATCAAAACCATTAACCATTTATATGAGAAAGATACTAATAGGCATGCTAATGCTGTCTTCTATGGCCACACAGGCTCAAAAGTCTGAAAAAGCTATAAAATATGCGAACACGATTACTACTGAAGACCTATTTGATTATTTGGGGATTCTCGCCTCCGATGCGTTGGAAGGAAGAGAAACAGGCGAAAGAGGCCAGCGTATGGCAGCTGCATTGATCAGTCACCATTTCCAAAGTCTGGGACTCACTGCACCCGTGAAAAATGGAGATCAAATGAGTTACTATCAAAATGTGCCATTGATTTCAACGAAAGTGAAAAGTGCTCACCTCAGGATAGGCAAGAGCAAGTATGACAACTTCAATAAAGTAGTATTTGTAGGCGATGGAGTCACAAATGGAGAAGTCTCAACTGATGTCGTTTTTGTTGGGGACGGAAGTGCCGAGATGTATGAAGGATTAGATGTTGTCGGCAAGGCAGTTTTGATGATTACCCCAAATAGCTACCGTACTGCAGTGAAAGCTTCGAGGCTAGCCGCAGAGAAAGGAGCCAATCTTGTGTTGGTCGTCAGGACATCTACAGATGAGCAGCTAGAGACCTTGGTGAATACGTACCGAGGATATTTGGAAGCAGGCAGAATGACTGTAGATACGGGTAGCAAAGAAAGCGACTTTGTAGGAATGTACTATACCTCTCCAAGTTTGCTCAAGGAACTCACAGGTAAGACCCATGAGAAGTTGAAGGAGGCAATAGACGCAGGTGATCTCAAAGCGATCAGAAAAGTGAAGGTTTCAAAAATAGGATACAGCTCAGAAAAGGAAGTTAAAAAACTCAGCTCAGAAAATGTGCTGGGATACCTGGAAGGCTCCGATTTGAAAAATGAATTGGTGGTGATTACTTCTCACTATGATCATTTGGGTCGGAAAGGAGACAAGATATACAACGGCGCTGATGATGATGGCTCAGGTACGGCTGGTGTGATGGATATGGCGCAGGCCTTTTCTGTCGCCAAAGCGGAAGGCAACGGTCCACGCAGAAGCATGCTTTTCATAGCTTTTACAGGTGAGGAGAAGGGACTCTTAGGATCAGAATATTACGCAGATAATCCTGTATTCCCACTAGAAAATACGGTCACCAACCTCAACATGGACATGATCGGAAGATATGACGAAGAAAACCACAAGGGTAAAGACTATGTATGTCTGGTGGGCTCGGACAAACTTTCTGATGAGCTTCATCAGATCAGTGAGCAGGCGAACGCTACCTACACAAATCTTGAATTGAACTACGTGTATAATGATGAAAATCACCCTGAGCAGATCTACTATAGATCAGATCACTGGAATTTTGCCAAAAATGGTATTCCAGTAATCTTTTATACCACAGGAT
The DNA here is from genome assembly GCF_039941815.1 of Reichenbachiella sp. Taxonomy (GTDB): domain Bacteria; phylum Bacteroidota; class Bacteroidia; order Cytophagales; family Cyclobacteriaceae; genus Reichenbachiella. Next base: position 522,995 of record NZ_JBDVDW010000065.1, on the reverse strand, counting down.
CTCATGACGACTATCATCAGGAATCAGATACCATAGAGAAGATAGAAAAAGAGGTTTACCTGAAGAGAACCAGACTGGTATTCTATACCGCATGGGAGTTGGTCAATCGCGACAAAAGACCAAGTCTGAAGTAGAATTCTCGAGAAGAATATTCATAGAACGAGGCTGTCTATAATGATGATTTTATCAAAAAACATTGTTGGAGGCAGCCTCATTTTGTCTAGTCCCTCGCTGACCAATACTACTAATCTTCGTATATTGTCCATCAAATTTATAGCCTAAACTTATAGCTTATGAAATATGTATTGACCCTTTTGATACTGGTGTGTTTTCAATTTAGTAGTGCACAAGTAGGCGATGTTTTTCCTCTGATGGAAGGAGAGAGTCTGCTTTATGATACGGTAAACATACCTGCCGATCTCAACGGAAAATACAGTCTGATCGCACTAGCATTTTCGAAAAAATCAGAAGAAGATCTGGGTTCATGGTTCAACCCTATGTACAACCAGTTTCTAACAGAACCTGACCCAAATGCCTTTTTCAAGTTTGAATACGATATGCACCTCTATATCGTGCCCATGTTCACCGGAGCCAAAAGAGCGGCATATAAAAGCACTATGAAAAAGGTTCAAAAAACTGTGTCACCGGAGATACAGCCTTATGTGTTGTTCTACAAAGGCACTTTGAAACATTATAAGCAATCTTTGAATTTCGATGGCAACGACGTGCCCTATTTCTATGTTCTGGATCCAGAAGGAAAAATTGTATACAATACCTCTGGTAAATACACCAGAAACAAAATGCAGGAAATAATAGATGCGTTAGACCCTTCGATGAAGAAATAGTTTCATTGCGCCATCGTCATAGATTATCCGCAAGAGGTTCTTTTTTTATACCTGTTCTGAAGATCATATCCGGTGTAATTGATCGGTATTCTTTTTCATCAGATTTTCGAATTTTCACATCCACAGTATTCCAGTCAGAGGCCCAGCCACGATAGACATTGTTGAGGTAGATTACCTTTAGCTTGTGCAGTCCTTTGGCAAGCGCTTTTGCCCCATCGTTTTGAGAAAACCGTTTCACGCCGCCATCATTATTGATGACCAGAACATCGTCAATCCATACCTGATCTTGATTGCTGGAGAAATAATATACTCCATCTTCGGGCACCTCAAGATGTCCCTCGATGACTACTGCTCTGAATCGAGATTCGTCGATGACAAATCCCCAGTGCAAGGTGGTATTGGCTTGAGCCAATGAATCTAGCGTACTTGAACTCCATTCTTCTATTTCTTTGAGATCAGCCGTACTCAAAAAATTGCCATACGAGGATTTTGTAGACAACCCAGGCTCAGGTTCGATGTTCGTCACAGCAGGTGCCAGCACTTGCTTCTCCACACGGATAATTCTAGTGCGACTCATTTTCCCATGCGGCAATACCGATGCAATCTTTAATGTTGTACTTTCCTTCAGCACAAGTGGAGATATGTAAATTGACGAGCTATTGGAAGGCTGAGAGCCGTCAAGTGTAAATACCATTTTGCCGACAGGTCGTGGAGTAGAAAATTCTAAAACTGCGCTGTCCAAGAAGACAACATGCGAAGCGGGGCCTTCCGGGAGTGGGATGTAGTATTTGATATCGTGTGCATCCATTCTGACCATCTGATGGTCGAGGCGACGTTCAAAATCAGCATAGTCCTTGTTGGCAGCAGATGTCCAGGTCAACTCGGCCAATGCCAGAGCTCTGGGGTACATTCGATACTCAGAAAGTTCCTCTTGATAGATATATTCCGACCACAGAGCGGTCTGCGCACCGAGTACATGATGAGCTTTGGTAGGGTCTATCCCTTCCGGAATGGGTTCGTAACTGTAGACTTTGGATAAAGGTAGCAGACCTCCGATGGTCACTGGATCTATTTTATAATCACCTTCATATTTATCTAAGTAGAGCCATGCACCGGGCACCATTATTACGTCATTGCCTGCATTGGCAGCTGCGATGCCCCCTTCTTCACCACGCCATGACATGACGTTGGCAGTATCAGAAATACCACCTTCTAGAATTTCATCCCATCCAATCATTTTTTTGCCATGTTTTTGAAGAACCTTTTCCATGCGCGCCATAAAGTATCCCTGAAGTGCATGTTCGTCCTCCAGGCCTTCCTGCGAAATCCTTGCCTGGCAATGTGGACAGGATTCCCATCTTTCTTTTGGCGACTCATCACCACCAAGATGGTAATACTCATAGGGGAAAAGCGGAATGATTTCCTCTATTACATCTTCTAAAAAAGCAAAGACGTCCTCCTTGCCTGCACAGAAAACATCTGTCTCTACCCCCCAGATGATCCTTGGAGTAAAACTACCACCTCGGCATGACAATTCTGGATAGGCAGACAGGGCAGCCAGTGAGTGACCTGGCATCTCGATTTCCGGAATGACATCTATGTATCTATCGGCGGCATATTGTACCACTTCCTTGATTTGCTCCTGGGTATAAAACCCACCATGAGTGGACCCGTCAGCCTCTATACGAGTACCGCCGATCGTAGTCAGTTCAGGATATTTTTTGATCTCAATCCTCCATCCCTGATCCTCCGTCAAATGCCAATGAAACTTGTTGATCTTAAAGACGGACAGCATATCAAGATGCTTTTTTACCTCATCTATAGATATAAAATGGCGGCAGACATCCAGATGGAAACCACGCCATGAAAATCTGGGTTCATCCTGAATAGTAACTGCCGGTACTACCCATTTTACATGATCAATGATTGATGAAGATTCGATTTCTGCAGGCAGCAGTTGCATTAGCGTATTTAGTCCATAGTACAAGCCTTTTGGATGGGTTGATGATATATTCACAGACGCTGGATCAGATTGAAGAGTATACCCTTCTTGATTTACGCTAAGTGCTGAGTCCAGAGAAAGGGAAATAAAATTATTGGCTGGTTCAGTATATGCAACACTAAGGTTGTACCCTGTGGCTCGATTTATTTTTGAAAGGTAGAAGGCAGCAATAGAAGAAATTTCTTCCTGCTTGTTGATCACCAAGGTGGTGCTGCTATTTAGGATAAATTCGCCTTCATTCACCTGAAGTTGCTGAGGCTTTGGTGTGACGTTGATGCCTTCATTGTAAGAGGCTGGGATTTGCGACTCCTGACATGAGAAGAGCATCATCCCTAGCCATCCCATTATTAATATGTATTTGGTATTCATCCTTTGGTCATTTATTGATCATATAAGACTAGTTAGATTGCGGAATACATTGAATTTATTTAGCTGAATGGGGGCGAATAGGAGCTAAGAAGGAGCTGTAAATGATGGTGATATAAATAAACTAGACGAGGTAGGCTTCGCTTTAGCATAATTTCAATAATCTTGTAATCATTAAATTAAGGACATCGAAAAATGGTGAAAACAGCTGTTATAGGTTGTGGAAACATTGGCAAACGCCATATTGCAGTTTTTGACAACAATACAAATACCGAACTGGCAGGGGTATACGACTCATCCTCTCAGGCAGCCCAGGCGCAGGTAGATACTTATCAGAATAGATTCGAGCGGTTTGACTCCATGGAGAGTGTTTTGAAAAACTCTTCCCTCGATTTAATTAGTATTTGCACTCCCCATCACTTGCACAAAGAACAAACAATAGCTGCCCTGGAAGCTGGCAAGCATGTGCTAGTAGAAAAACCTATGGCGCTCAAGACAAGTGATGCGAAGAAGATGATCGAGGTAGCTAAGGCTGAAAACAGGCGATTGTATGTGATGAAGCAAAACCGCTTCAATGTACCCATCGAACTGACCAGGGATGCTTTGAATTCGGGCAAACTGGGGAAAATATATATGGTCGAGTGCAATGTCTATTGGAACAGGAACCCTGAGTACTATTCTAACTCGGACTGGAGAGGCCATCGTCAAAGTGAAGGAGGAGCACTCTTTACTCAAGCAAGTCACTTTATAGATTTACTCGTATGGTGGTTTGGTGATATGACTGAGGCCAGAGCTCTTGTGGATACTAAGATGCAAAACATAGAAATCGAAGACTGTGGCAACGCTGCCATAGCTTTTGAGAGTGGTGTGCAAGGAAATTTGACTTGGACTACCTGTGTATACAACAAAAATTATGAAGGCAGTATCACCATCATTGGTGAGAAAGGTACTGTCAAAATCGGTGGACCGTATCTGAATCAAATCGATTATTGGGATGTTCAATCCTATCCATTGCCTACGAATATCAATTTTGCTGATTTGCCTAATAACTACGGCAAGTATCAGGGCACCAGCTCCAATCATCACAAAGTGGTGGCAGAAATCGTGAAAGATCTCAACGGTGAAAAATGCGATATCGTGGAAGGCACAGAAGGAATTCGCTCCATTGATGCAATTGAAAAAATCTATAATTCGGCAGGTTATAAATATTAATTATGGAGCCTAAAAAACACTCTGTAGGAATTCATGATGTGAACTTTGGCGCTAATGTGACCCTCGTAGAACCGGTCAATTTGTACGGATGCACCATAGGTGAAGGCTCATTTATCGGACCTTTTGTAGAAATTCAAAATGGCGCAACTATTGGAGCACGCACAAAAATACAATCACACAGCTTTGTTTGTGATTTGGTGACCATTGGCAATGACTGCTTTATTGGTCACGGGGTAATGTTTGTCAATGATAAGTTTTCAACCGGTGGACCGGCCAGAGGAGATGTTTCTCTTTGGCAACCAACAGCTGTAGGAAATCATGTTTCCATTGGGTCTAATGCTACTATTCTACCGGTTACTATTTGTGATGAGGTGGTCATCGGAGCAGGGGCTGTGGTGACCAGGGATATCGCCGAATCAGGAACATATGCCGGCAATCCAGCCAAAAAAATCAAGTAGATAATGAAAATACCTTTCGTCGATTTAAAAGCACAATATCAATCCATCAAAGTGGAGATAGATGCTGCTATCGAAAATATTCTGACCAACACCTCATTCATAGGAGGACCTGTGGTCAAGGAATTTGAATCCAATTTCGCCAATTATATGCACGCAGCGCATTGTATTGGCTGTGGCAATGGAACTGACGCCATAGAAATAGCGCTTGAAGCGCTGGATCTTGCACCTGATAGTGAGGTAATTGTGCCAGCCATGTCTTGGATATCTACTGCGGAGTGTGTGACCACCGCTGGAGCAATTCCAGTGTTTGCAGATATATTGCCGGGTAAGCACACTATCGATCCTGTGGATATAGAACGAAAAATCACGAACAAGACCAGGGCATTGATACCAGTACATTTTTATGGCCGCTCTGCAGAAATGGATGAAATTATGGCCATAGCCAAAAAACATAACTTGAAAGTGCTGGAAGATGCCGCACAGGCTCATGGTACGGAGTACAAGGGCCAGCGTGTGGGTACGTTCGGCGATATCTCGACATTCAGCTTCTATCCAGGTAAAAATTTAGGTGCGTATGGTGATGCGGGTGCCATTACTACCAACGATGATATGCTTGCTGAGCGCTGCAGAGTAATATCTAATCATGGTCAGGTGAAAAAACATCATCACATTCGAGAAGGAAGAAATAGTAGACTGGATACGCTGCAGGCAGCGATTTTGGATGTGAAACTGAAGCATATCGAGTCATGGACCGAGTCAAGAATAGAGCATGCTAAATATTACAACGAACAACTAGCCGATCTACCAATTGAACTCCCGCAGTTTGACGCAGACCATCGGCTGGTATTTCATGTGTATGCGATCCTGGTGGAGGACAGAGAAGGAGTGAAAAAGAAATTGGAAGAGCGAGGAATTAGTACTCAAATTCATTACCCTAAATCTCTACCCGAGTTGATTCCGTATCAAGATCGATTTGATGCTGATGACTATCCAGTGGCCAAAAAGCTGGGAGCATGCGGTTTGTCACTTCCTATGTACGCAGAGCTAACTCGTGAGCAGCAGGACTATGTCATTGAGATGCTGAAAGAGGTACTGGTTTAGGCAATTGTATCGTGCCGAATGGCTCCACCAATCCATCCAGTTCATCAGACCAAACATTTGTAGGTTGCCTTGTCAAAAGGTATCTTAGAGAAATAAATGGAAAGCAAATCCTATATTGGATTGACAGAATCTTAGGCATAACCGACTAATAAAAAACAATGGAAGATAATAGTATAATTGATGCTGCTGGTGGCAGTGGCGAACTAAAAATATCAAGCAGAGATATTTCCTTTTTGAATGAAACCAGAAAGTGGGCCGGATTTCTCGCCATTCTTGGATTTGTAATGACTGGATTGATCGTCTTGGCTGCCTTATTTGCAGGAAGCCTGATTTCGTATCTGGGTCAAGTTCAAGGTCAAGCGCAAGCGGGCAATCTACCTGATGGATTTGGAGGAGTCTTATCCTTTGTGTATGTGGCAGGGGCGCTATTATATTTTTTCCCGACTCTGTATTTGTATCGATTTTCACGCCAATTGAAAATTGCTCTGGAGAACAAAGACTCTGAGGCACTTACCACCGCATTTAGCAATCAGAAGTCCATGTTCAAATTCATCGGAATTTTTACTGCGATCACTCTTGGTATTTACGCGTTGGCCTTCATATTTGGGTTATTGGCCGGAATGCTAGCCTAGTCGCTTTCGCTAAAAACGACCTTGACAACCGCGGAAGTAGTTGTGGGGAATAATAGAAAGGCGTGCAGCAACCATAGCAGCCTTTAATAGGTCAAGCTGATGGACATACATAACCAATTTGCAGCACAGATTAATGCGTGACCGTTACAAGTACACCTTAGTATTCAGCTTTATATTTCAAGTATAGCCTGGGAACTTCGGTGAATTTTTCATAACTGATTCGCTTTTGACCCACACTGCCACGATTCCGAAATAAAAAATAGCAGTGCAGGGTTGGGTAGAATATCCATAAGCGAAGCGAAAGTGAAGGATTGGTCCAGTGTCTTCAAATACCAGACTAAACCAGTTCTTTTACAGGTACAAATTCGATATTCAGATTACAATCAATCTTTGCATCTAGCTCATCCTTGTTGATCTGATCCGTTAAGGATTTTAGATTTTCGATTTCCTCAGTCAATTGCATTATACGCTTGTCTAAATGAGTACCTTCTTCTCCAAATCTTATGGTGTTGCTGAATTTTTTTGCACCCAAAAATCTAATTTTGTCATTGAGCAAAGAAAGGATCACCTCTTTGGCGTCATCAATAGAATACGTGCTGTCGATTACTTTTATACTGTGTGTTTTCATGATTTTTTTTAAGGCAAAACTGCACATAAAAATCATAAATAATCATTTATATTTGTTATCATAACAATTAGTATAATTTATGAACTATACATTGCATCAACTTAAAGTCTTTCTGAAAGTTGCTGAAAAAATGAGCATTACAAAGGCTTCAGAAGAATTACATCTAACTCAGCCGGCTGTATCAATACAGCTCAAAAACTTTCAAGATCAGTTTGAAATACCACTAATAGAAGTCATAGGTAAGCAGGTTTACGTCACGGATTTTGGGAAAGAGATCGTAGATTCTAGTAAGAAGATTATTGAAGAAGTCGCCGAGATCAAAAACAAAACGCTGGCTTTTAAGGGGTTTCTGACTGGGCAGCTTAAGCTATCAATCGTATCTACAGGCAAGTATGTAATGCCATTTTTCCTCACGGATTTTGTGCACAAGCATAGAGGCGTGTCATTGGCCATGGATGTAACCAATAAGGCTACAGTGATTAAGGATTTGGAAACTAATAAAATCGACTTTGCACTTGTGTCCGTTCTTCCAGAAAATCTTCAAGTCAAGAGGATTGAGTTGATGGAGAATAAGCTATACATGGTAAGGAAGTATAATGAGGCTACCAAAAGCAAATTGATGCATACTAAGACCATGGAAAAAACCCCATTTATTTTCCGAGAGAAGGGGTCCGCCACTCATCAGGCCATGGAACTCTTTATTAAGAGTCACAAAATACCCATCAACAAAACCATTCAGCTGACATCAAACGAAGCTGTAAAACAAGCATTACTGGCTGATTTGGGGTACTCCATCATGCCCTTAATTGGTCTCAAAAATGAATTAAATAATAATCAGCTAGAAATAGTATCTGTAAAGGGGCTACCTATCAAAACTCATTGGAACCTGGTATGGCTAAAGGAGAAGCGGCTGTCGCCAATAGCGGAAGCCTATCTTGCTTTTCTTCAAGAGAACAAATCAGCAATTATTGAGAATCATTTTGATTGGTACAACAGGACGGAGTGAGGGGGGAATGAATCGCTGAGATATTTTTTGACTACTTACCGCTAGCCAGTGGTTCAGTTCTTTGTCTGATTGGGTTGATTAGAGAATGAATGCCATTTTTGCAATATTTAAATCAGCAAAGGTTTCCAAGCTCTAACTATCCAAAAAGAAGTTATGCTCAGAGATTTCCTTCTTAAGTACTTCAATATCTACGATTCCAATTTTTTTCGCTTCAGCACGTAGGAGGTTTTCCTTTTTGAGCGCAGATATTACGCGAATGACCTGCTCATCAGTCGTACCGGCAAAATCAGCTATTTCCTTTCTCGATAGTTTGATATTTAGGTATTTTTCTGTCTGACCAAACTTTCTGTAGATATACAAAATGGCATCTATGACCTTCTCTCTGACAGTCATTTGGGCAAATTTTTTGACTTTAGTCTCACTGCGGTTCAGCTCATCGGCATAAAACATCATGAAGTCGTAGGTGAGATTTGGGGCGTGCTTTAGCATTTCCTTCATCAGTTCGTTGGGGAAGTTGCACAAAATGGTGTCCTCCAAAGCTACGGCGTTGATTTGATACGATTCCCCCGATCCAAATCCGCGATGACCAATGATCTCTCCATCTTTGGCCAGGCGCACAATTTGCTCTCTTCCCTGATAGCCGGTCTTAGCGATTTTTATTTTTCCTTTATTCACAAAGTAAAGGCCGTGTACAGGGGCACCTTCCAGGATAAACTGCTGTCCTTTTTTGCATTGAATGGTGTGTTTTCGCTGCAGATATACTTCTACCTGGGTGTCATGACTGTTCCTTTTGATGATACAGTCTTCATTTATACAACTTGTGCAAATAGTGCTACTCATAATATAATTACGTATTACTACGTAAAATTATACGTAAAATACGTAAGATCAAACCGAAAGTTCATGTATTTAAGTACTTAGCACGGAAAGGTCTGGTAATGACTTGAGGGTACTTTTATGTAATTCTTATTTACCGTCCACTTTTATGATATTTACGGGACAGCTAGCGGCGGCACGTTTGTTTTCTTCCAGTTCAAATTCATGGATATCTACATGATAGATGCCCTTTGTGGGTTTTCCACCTACAAGTGTACATCGTCCATCTTTTTTGGATATTCTCCAGCGGTCCGGAGCTATTTCAACGCAAGCGTTGCAGCCTATACAGCGATCACGATATTGAGTGACCTTGTGCATTTATGCTGGGACTACTTTGTACAACTTATCAGATGGTCGGATCATTTCATCGATTTTGATTGAAAAGCTATCTCCTTTTTTGACCTTCTCCACCGATTGGTCAGCCACTCTCATCTCTTCGATTGTTGCTTTTACGATTCCGGTGGTAGGTCCGGTTATCATGACTTCATCACCTTTTTCCAGTGCATGAGTTTCCATGATAAATTCTCCAACTCCCAGTTTGTTGAAGTATTTGACTCCTTTGCCAAGAAATATTTTTTTTGTGGTAGCTTTTGAGCCATGGACCTCACTCCATTCGCCCATTTTTCTTCCCAGATAGTAGCCATCCCAAAAACCACGATTGTATACACGCTCGAGATCGATCTTCCAAGCGTCAAATTTTTCTGGACCGTAGGTGCCATCATTTATAGCATCGCCAGCATCTCTGTAGCATTTTGTGGTCGTGTAAACGTAGTCTGCTGCACGGCCACGGCCTTCTATTTTAAAAACTGATACACCAGCTTCTACGACCTTGTCCATGAAGTCGATGGTACACAGATCTGCTGCACTCATGATGTACTCGTTATCGATCTTTAGCTCATTACCGCGATCGTCTTTTACGGTATATTCTCTACGGCAATTTTGCACACAGGCACCTCTATTGGCAGATGCAAAATCTGAATGCAGACTAAGGTAGCACTTGCCTGATACTGCCATACATAGTGCTCCATGAGCAAATACCTCGATTCGTACGAGTTCACCGGCTGGTCCGGTTATTTGTCTTTTTTTGATTTCACGGGTGATATCAGCGACCTGCATCAGACTTAACTCCCTGGCCATCACCATCACATCGGCATACATGGCATAGAATTCTACAGTTTCTATATTGCTGATATTGGCCTGAGTGGAAATGTGGACGGGAAAGCCAATTTTCTTAGCATAGTTCATTACAGAATGATCTGCCGCGATGATGGCTGAAATACCACTTTCTTTGGCGGCATCTACAATAGAACGCATCAGGTTCATATCATGATCATACATCACCGTATTGAGTGTGATGTAAGATTTCATATTGTTTTCACTGCATATCTCCGCTATTTTTTTTAGATCTTCCAGTGTGAAATTATTTGAAGACCTTGCTCTCATATTGAGCTGCTCTACACCAAAGTAGATAGAGTTGGCGCCGCCCTTTATGGCTGCATGCAGGCTTTCGTAAGAACCTGCTGGGGCCATTATTTCAATATCATGTTTTATAGCTTCCATTCCTATTTCTCTTATTTTCCTTCGTATACAGCACCGGATGTCGGCGTCTCGTTCAGTTCCAATTTACTCAATAACGGCAGTTTGGGTTGTATTTGTTCCCATATCCATACCACTATTCGTTCGGCTGTAGGATTTTCCAAGCCATCAATGTTGTTTAGCAGCTGATGATCTATTCGTTCTATGACGGGTTTTACCACATCTTTAAGCTCCTTAAAATCCATGACCCACTGAAGTTCAGTATCCAAATCTCCTTCCAGAAATACGGTGAGGTTGTAGGTATGACCGTGCATGTTTTTGCACTTGTGCCCCTCCGGTACGTTCGGAAGAAAATGGGCCGAGTCGAATGCGAATTTTTTATAGATAACCATACTTATCAGCTGTTTAATCCGCGAAGTTAGGCGATTTTCTATTCATTGCTGAAAAGAGATGCATAAAAACATTTGGAACCGTGATCCAAGGTGCTATGGCTCCAAGACCCCGAAGGGGCATAATGATGTATTCATACCTTTTTCTGACCTTTATACCTTAGAAGTTTCAGAATCTTATCTGTCATCTCAGGATGAGTTTTTTTCTTGTTAGCTATGAGTGATAGGCTTCGATGTGTGACCTCTTTTAGTTCACAGACTTTTAAGGTTCCAGCTTTTGCAAATGGCTCAACGGTGCTATCAAATGCTACGGACAACCCTGAACCAAGTGTCTGTTGAAATAGCACTTCATACTCATTGGGTACTATATAATTCGGTACAATAGCTGGTCTTTTCTTATCAAAAACATTTAACCAGAAGATTTTAATGAAATTCGAATTGTTGTCATGCGCATACCACTTATGTTCTGCGAGCCAATGCTGAGCAGCCTCCTTATTTTTTTGATACAATTTTTTCAGTGGATTGAAATCTACATCAGGTGTGCCTACCAGGACAATTTTTTGATGAGTGAGGTGATGACTAAAGGTATCGAAGGTATTGAGCTCTCCTGGCACAATTGCATAGAGCAAATTACCCTCTTCGACTTCACGAATGAGTGCTTGTGTTTTGTCAAATTTAATATGCACGTATTCTCCCAATTGAAGAACCTTAGCACACAACGAGGTTTTATAGGTATGAGGAGAAATACCAATGGTGAGGATGTTTTTGAGATCTGAATCATTTTTTATGATGTTGTGCTCTACACCCTCCAGGGCTTCTATCGATCCCGAAACCATTGTGTTGAGCATACGACCGACATCTGTTTCCACCACTCCCTTGGATTTACGATCAAATAACTTTTTGCCCATTCTGGACTCAAGTGCTGATATCTGCTGACTGACGGTGGGTTGACTGACCATGAGCATTTCTGCTGCTTTACTCAGCGATTTAGTTTTGTATACGGCTCTGAAGGTTCTTAGCCACTCTAGATTTATCATGCTATAAAAATATTAATATCACTAATACAATTTTACAATAAAAATTTATAGCTATAACATTTTTATCTCCGTTTCCTGCCTTACAACTTTAAATTAAGAACCTTAAAAAAACTAAAGATGTCAGATGTAAAAATTAACCCCGAAGGAAAAGTGGCCCTTGTGAGTGGAGGAAACAGAGGAATTGGAAAAGCCATTGTAATTGAATTGTTGGAAAGAGGAGCAAGCAAGGTTTATGCTGGAGCCAGAAATCCAGATACGCTAAGTGTATTAAAAGACAAATATGGTGATCGATTGATCCCGTTAAAGTTGGATGTGACGGATAGTCAATCTATAGCTGAGGTGGTAAAAGTAGCTGGTGACGTAGAGATTTTGATAAACAATGCCGGAGTATTGAAATTTGACAGCCTGATTGCTGAGGATGCTGCGGAGAATTTTGCCTATCACCTATCTGTGAATGTAAATGGGCTTATTGGTTTGACCAATGCTTTTATAGCGCAGCTCAAGGCTAAACCCAATACTGCTATTGTCAACGTGTCTTCATTGGCCGGTTTGGCTAATATGCCATCGATCGGCACTTATTCTGTGACCAAGGCAGCAGTACATAGCATTACACAAGGATATCGTGCAGAATTAGTCAATGACGATGTACTAGTGACTGGTGTATATCCTGGGCCAATTGATACAGATATGGCCAAAGATTTACAGATGGATAAGGATTCTCCCGAGAATGTGGCCAAAGCAATCGTAGATGGCTTGGAGTCAGGGTCTGAGGATGTGTTTCCCGACGCGATGTCTAGTCAGGTAGGAGTTGCTTATGCTACCAATCCTAAGGCTATTGAAAAAGAATTTGCCACGTATGTAGGCTAAGATTGTAAGTGGAGTTGGTTTGAATCCCGACGGCTAAGCCGCCGGGATTTTTTTATTCTGCAGCTCTTTTGGCTATCACCACTTCTTCTTTAAACCAGCAATCAACAATCATTGACTGCCCCAGTTCATAGTTATTGAAGTGTATTTCTTCCATGGTTGGAAATTGTGCGGCGGCCAGGGCCATGTTCTTCGCATCATTGGCCATTCTAAACTTGTCATATGCGGCTATAAAAACGGCACGTCTGGCGACTATATCCTTCTCACCTATACACTCTGTAAAGCTAGACATGTACAGATTGCCGATTAGCTTATACGCTTCTTTACTGTTGCATTTTGCGATAGCTTTTTTGGCATATTTGTGTGCTTCCTGTTTTTTCTGATCCAATGTCATCGTCTTCGCCAGCTCAAGGTAAGCATTGCCTTCTTCGGTCTGGTTTTCAGCTTGCTGTAAAGCAATACCTAGAAATTTTTGAGCATCTGTGAGGCGATTATCTATGATTGATTTTTTGGCTGCATACATAGCCAGCTTATACTCTGGCTGATTGTCCAATACAATTCCTAGCGCCTCTTCGGCTTTGCCATTTACATCACAGCTCATCTTAAACACCATATTGAGATATCGTTTGGCATTGTCCAGTTCGGAGACGTCCTGTCCATAAATCTCATCTATTTTGTTGCAGTTGAGATCTACTGATTCTAAAAGCATCTGCTCTATTTTCTCCATGTATCCTTTTTCATCCCCATCAGCATTGATCTTCTTAGAAATGTTGTCATAATTGGAAAGAATCTGATCTTCTTCGATAGGACGTTCGTATCTTTTGGCTCTTCTGGCCAGGTCAAAATAGGCCAACATATTCGAGTGAGATACCTCGCTTAGATTTTCATCAAATCTTATCTGAAATAGTTTTGAAAGGCTGTCGTATCTAGCAGGTTGATTGATCCAATAACGGTAGATGGATGACAAAAATTGATTCTGCACCTGTGCAGAGTTGCCGTAGATAGATATTCGCTGTTGATAGAGGGACAGCGCCTTTTGCTGATAGCCCATGATTTGATCTTTGTCTTCTATGGACTTTATCAAATTCTCGTAGACTTTAACTCCCTTGATGTAGTATTTCTCATCTTCCTCAGGACTATTTTCTAAAACGAACTCCAGATTGGTTTGGGCTTTTTCCCAATCCTTCAAGTAGTAATAATCTTGAAACATCAACTTGCAATCTTCAAGTGAGGGTTGATGATCTTGCGTCCAACCGGTAGAAGAAGCCAATAGTATTACTGAGAGGGTTGCAATATATTTAATCATGCGAGGTTTTTTTTGTTTATGGCTCAAAAGCAATAATTGTGCTAAAACTATAAAGTTGCGATTACGCCATTGTTAAGGCAATGATATATAATAGATGTGCGCTTTTGTTACAACCAACTCATCTCATCTGTTCAATCGTGTACAAGTCTGAAACCAACAAAGAATGCATTTTTTGCTGGCTCCCCAGAGGATCGATCCGCTGATCTGGTGTGCCTGATTCGGCCTGTATATTGTCCACCTCTTTCCACTTTTCTGGTGCCAGATGCTGGACCTTTGGGGTCTAGATTATCATTGCTAATGTCGTCTTTGTACCAGTCCATGCACATTTCAGAAACGTTTCCATGCATGTCGTGTAGACCCCAGGCATTGGGTATTTTCGTACCTACTGGGTGAGTCGATCTACCAGAATTGCCAAAGTGCCACGTCATTTGATCACGTACCCCTGCATGTGCAGTAGAGGTGCCAGCACGACAAGCATATTCCCATTCGGCTTCATATGGTAGTCTGAAACTGGCTCCGTTAGTGTTAATTTTAGAAATGAATTTCAGAGCCTCATTCCAGCTGACTTGCTCTACCGGATGATTCGCTGCTATTATTTTACTTGGGTTATTACCCATCACAGCTTCCCACTGTTGCTGTGTCACTTCAGTTTTGGCAATCCAAAACCCCTTGCTCAACGTGACATTATGCTGCTGCTCATTTAAGGCGTTTCTCTCCGGCTCAGAGGTAGGGCTGCCCATTAGGTATTCGCCAGGATTAACCCATATCATGTCGATGGTGAGATCATCGCCCAAGTCAAATTTTCGAACTTCGCCAAGCGACTGTGCATTACCAATGGAGACAGTGATTACTTTACCTCCAACCAGGAAAAGAATAAATAGTATCGTTTTCATTTTTTAGGACAAGGATCGTAACCAAAATTTTATATTTTAAAATCTAAGTGATAAGAGGTGAAAAATGTGACTAGTGTCCCAATGTGACGGTTTTTGCCAACTCCAATACTTCGATTATGTTTTCTATATCTAAATCACTAACTGGATTTATGGTCATGGTCTTCATTCTGGCTCTGTTGCCTTTCTCAAGGCTGGGGTGATCTATTTTATTCCCTTCCACGACCAAAATGTACGGGTGGTCCGACTTTTTATCTGTCCAGAGATAGCAAAAAGGCTTTTTTTCATATAGGAAGCACGGCATACCATATTTCTTAGCCTCACGGATGGAAGGATCAAATTTCAAAATAATGTCACGTAGGGCATAAAGGCAACCTTTTGCAGGCTCGGATTTTTCGAGGTAGAAGGCAGATAGGTTAGGGTCCATTTAGGTAAGTTGATGTTGGAAATGCAATTTGAATGTGGTACCCATATTCGCTTCACTGTCCACCTCGATTCTTCCACCTAGAGCTTCCATTTGTCTTTTGGTCATAAAAAGGCCAAGTCCTTGTCCATCAGAGGTATCGTGAAGCCTGGTGCCCAGTTGAAACATCTTCTCGCCATATTTACTCAGATCGATTCCCAAACCACCATCTTTGATAAATACCGTGGTGAAGGAAGCCTCACGACGTGCCGTAATATTTAAGATTTTTGATTGTTCAGTGATGCCATACTTTAGCGCATTGGTTATCACATTATGAAAGATACTGTCCAGATAGGCAGGAAAGGCTTTGATTGTGAATGATTCATTTATATCGATGGTCAAATTCACCTGCTTTTGTTTAATGATTTGATTGGTAAGTTTGAGCACACGCTGAAGGGCTTCTGACAAGCTGCAATCGACTTTTTCGAGCACGTCTTCATTCTCAAAATTGATCAATTCATTGATATTGGTAATAGAATTGTCAAGTTTTTGGGTGGTGGTTTTTAGCATATTGAGATATTCAGTACTGCTCTCTTTTACTTCAATCATTTGGGAAAGACCGATCATATTTGCCACAGAAGCACGCATGTTGTGCGAAGTGATATACGAAAATTCTTTCAGCCTTTTATTTTGATCTTTTGTTGTATAGAGTAGCTTTTCAAGCTCTTTCTGCTTTTCAGTTCGGAGTTGAATATTCACGAGCATGTCTGAAAAAAGCCTCAGAATGGAGATTTCCTTAGTCGAATAGTTCTTTATTTTTTTGACTGAATCAAACCCTACAAATCCACGGCAATTTTTCTCATGCATCAGAGGTACAGCCAGCAAGCTTTTTATATTCTGATTCAAAAGCATAGTCTTGGATGGTCCTTCTGCCATATTTTCCGTGTCCGAAATATATAGTGCATCGCCTCTGAAATAGGGCTCTAGTAGATCATTGAAATCTATCATCGACAGGTTTTGTGAGCTGTCTATTACGGAAATTATTCCATCAGCACACCATTCGAAGGTATTGCTGATGGTATGATGGACGTAGTCAAATTCAAAAAGATATGAGCGGTCAGCCTTGACAAAAATTCCGATTTCTTGTAACGAGTCATGTATGACCTGATTCACTTCAGATAGGGGAGTATTGATATACTTAGAAGAAATTTTCATGAGTATGTTTTGCAATTCCGCTTGGGTATTCAATTCATTTTCTGCCTCTTTTTCTTTGGTGACATCGCGGACTGTGGCTTGCAAGAATTTACGCTGACTAAAGTTGACTCTGGTCAATAGCACTGTGGCGGGGAAACTTTCACCTGTTCTGCGCATATGTGTCCATTCGAAGAAATGAGCTCCCTTGTCCATTGCGATTTGGATCATTTCCTTGGCTTTTTTAGATGAAAGCTGTCCATCCGGTTGGTACTCAGGGGAGACATCCCATGGACCTATACTTAGCCACTCGGCCATATCCTTGACTTTAAACATGTCTAAGATCTTGTGATTGCCGGTGGTAAATTTCCAAATGGGAGGCTCCAAAGTCATAATTGCATCTGTAGAGGTATAAAATAGCCTCCTGTACATTTCATTTGCTTCTAGCCTTTCTTCTTCATGCTTTTGTCTTTCTGTGATGTCTGATACCAGTGCGGAGAATCCAATAATCTCCTCGCCGTCTTTCATAGGGGCATACAGAATATTGAAATATCGAAAATCCTTGTCAAATTCGAATGGACGAATGATCGTAAAACTTTCGCCTGCGAGTGCTCGGTCAAAATGCTCTTTGGCCAATGACCGGGAATGGCCTTCTTGAAAAAAGTCCAACAAACATTCTCCGGGTTGGGCAGCCTTACCATACATACGTTTGAGTAGTTCGTCGCCACTTTTATTGGCAGTCAGAATCCTATAATCCTTGTCTAGAGAAAAGGCGACGAGTGTATCATAGCTATTTAGTATTAGCTCATGGTAGTTCATTGATTCCGGTTGCAAAGTAGAAAATGAGTTTAGATTAGGTCTATATAAATATATACCATGTAGGGATCAGCTACAAATAGAGTTAGCCCACTTCTATCGAATACTATTACATTTTCTCATCCGGCTGATTAATAAGATTCATCCTGTAGTTTTGCTTAGCTTGCGCGAATTGATGAATATTGACAATGAATAAAAATTTCTGGCTCTTTGTAATTCCTGCTTTGATCTGGGGTTCTACCTGGTTTACTATCAAATTTCAGCTGGGCAATGTAGACCCATTGGTGTCGGTTGTTTACCGTTATTTACTGGCGGGTACTATCATGATCGGATTCTGTTTGTTGCTAAACAAAAAGATGAAATTTTCATTGAAAGATCATGGTTTCATGGCGCTACAAGGATTTCTACTTTTTGGGGTGAATTATTGGCTGGTTTATGAAGCGGAAGTCTATTTAGCCAGCGGACTGATTGCTGTCGCCTATTCTACACTTGTATTCTTGAATTCGGGCTTTGGAGCTATCTTTCTCAAGCGAGCCATCAATAAGCAAGTATTGCTCGCAGCACTTTTTGGTCTCTCAGGTACGATATTGATCTTCGGCAATGAATTTTTAGGGTTGAGTTTCAACCAGGAAACTATCGTAGGTACCGTGATTACCGCCCTCTCTGTGGTGATCGCTTCATTAGGCAATATCACTTCTGCGCGCAATTCGGCTAACGCTATTCCGGTTATTCAAGCGAATGCCTACGGAATGTTGTACGGAGGGATCTGGATGTTTTTGCTGGCTTTGATTCTGGACAGACCTTTTAGCTTTGATACTTCGCCGGCCTACGTTATCTCTTTGGCGTATCTCACTGTTTTTGGGTCAATCATAGCCTTTGGTACCTATTTGACATTGATCAGCAGAGTGGGTGCAGACAAAGCTGCATATGCTTTGGTTGTCATTCCGGTGATCGCCATAGTGATATCCACTATTTTCGAAAACTATCAAATCACAGTCTATGCCGGATTAGGAGTGTTACTGATCCTGATAGGCAATGTGCTCGCCATCAGAAAGAGAAAAGATGTTTCTCTGGCGAAGGAGTAAACTCCACATATTTCTCGTTTATTGCTATTGCTCAATTGATCTCTATAGCATCGCAGGTGCCTACAAATGGTACACCAGTAAACCAAAATGCGTAGGTGATCAAGCCTACATATACCTCTTCACCAAAGGTGGGAGCCTCTCCGGGCAACTCACCTGTGCCATTATAGAGCGTCCAGTTGTCAGCATCTGATGTGAGATTTGGGCGCTGCCAGTATACTGTGATCGTTTGATCCTCGTTGCCCACGATTCTGATATCTGCACGGCCGTCAGGAACTGTGTTTGCTCCGATATCATTTACGCTGGAGCTGCCTTCGTTAGTGTTTTTGCCTTCTATAGTAAAACTTGTGGACCCTCGGTGGCCTACTACTACGTGACTTGAGCTTGGTGTAGACAAATCCTCGACATGTACCTGTACCCCACAGAAATTAAATGGATCGTTGGCTGACGTAGGAGCTGTTTGAGAGTCCTCTTGTGTGCCGATTCCAATATTGCGAGCTATAAACTCAAAAGGGAAATTTAATTTTTTGGCGTCGAGCCGTCCCTGATCCTCATGGAAATGTAAGGTCACATTATCATCATTGTTGATAAGATTGGCGTGATATCGACCGTCTTTTTGGGTGACATCGGGAAGTGCTGAGGCATTGTTGGTGATATAATCTAGTAGCTCTCCATCTCCAGCGAAGTCATCAGAAAATTCACCTGTGACTTCATTGCCAGAATCATTGTCGGAATCATCGCTGCCACATGCATATAGAGATAGAATAAGGCTTAGGGCTAAAAGTTTGGTCATTTTTTTCATATCAAATTAACGGAGTATAGGATAAAATCTTATGCTTGTTGATAAATTTTAGCGTTCAATATTAATACTAACTGGTAAAATATTTGTTTCTCAATTGTCTTAAACCACCGTTGATTTCAGCTGAAATATTTAGGAAATAAACAGCAGTGGAGTAGACCAGCGCGATCACAGCAGATCGAATGATTAGATCCAAAAATGTATTGTCTAGCTGAGGTATTACAAATCCAAGAAATGCTGACCCAAGCCCGATAATTACAAGTAGAACATGTTTGATGGTAAAGGGAAATAGGTCAAGTTTTATCTTAATAAAAATCAATTTTGTCAATCCAAAAATAAATATTGCTAAAAGTGAAGCAAAGGCCGCTCCCGAAATCCCGTAGGTAGGGATTAGAACCAAATTGAGACCAACCATAAGTACTGCAAGAATAGCGATTGTCACTACATTGAATTTGTAGTATTTGGACATGGATATAATAGGGCTGCTGTTGCCAAAAGACATATCTACGACTTTGGATAGCCCGATGAAGTAGACGACATAGCGGCCTTGCATGAATTGGTCACCCTTTGCCATCAGCGCAAATAAATTGTCCAGATTGCAAATCAGGCCGATAAAAAACAGCCCTCCCACGACCATTTGATTAATGGAAGTTTGCTTATATATTTTTTCGACGGCAGCCAAGTCTTGATTTTCAAGCGAATCTGATACCAGCGGTGTCGTGATCTGTACAATTACCCGGCGGGAGAGCTCGATCATCACAGCAAAGTAAAACACGGTAGAATAAATGCCATTGGCGCTTAGCCCAAGCGTCGATGAAATCATGATTTGATCGATATTTAAGACAATATTATTGCTGCCGGCACCGATCAGTACAAATAGCGCATAGGTGCCAATTCTCTTTAGCAAAGGGCGATCAATCAGATTTAGTCTTGTACTAAATTTTAGTTCCTTTTGACTGTAGATGTAGATCAGCAGGGCGCAAAACATGGCACCGTAGATTAGGATCAACCCATAGGCCAATTGATGAAATGAAATCACCTGAAGGTAAAAGAGGGTTACCCCAGTGGTCATCATCAGTCTGAGAAACACTTCTTTGATGATGTTCTGTGCTATTATTTTTAGAAAGAGACGTCCAAACACTTCAAAAAGACTGTGCAGCGATAGTATGAGAATTAGCACCACTACCACTAGAAAGTAGTCAGCAAATAGAGCTGAATTGGTGCTGAAGTAGTCTGTAATCGGCAGTCTAAATAGATAAAGAAGGCCAGTGGTAATAATAAACCCTCCAAAGACAGTGATCACGCAAAAAGTAAGCAGTTGAGCGAGTCCACCAGGTTTTTTTTTAAGCTCGGGTGCAAATTTCATCAGCGCCGGACCGATACCCATCTGTGCGAACGACATGATCAAAAAAGCTGTGGACGGAATCACCCTTAATAGGCCAATCTGCTCGGTGGACATAAAGGCAGGGAAAAGTATGATCGTATTCACAAACCCTATCGCGGCACCCAGATAGGTGAAAAAGGCAGAAATACTACTTTGTTTGATTACTACTCCCAAGAGTTGATTTGAGCTTTGATTTGTCGCAATGATAACTTATAAACAGTAATTTGGTATTTAATTCTAATTCAATTTGTAAGTTTATATCTCAATTCTAAAATAGGTAATAGTGATAAACGCTGAAATTAAAACCAAGCTCAAACTGGCATCCAAACTCATGGAACTCCATGGAGACAATCCGTTCAAAATACGAAGTTATCAAACTGCGGCAGATACGATAAGTAGCTTGGATAGCGAGTTGAGTACCCTTACCACTGAGGAAATCCCTCAAATCGAAGGGATAGGCAAGGGTATGGCAGCGAATATCTTTCAGCTTTTGGAAAGAGGATCGTTTGACGGCATGGACCAATTGATGGAGGATACTCCCGAAGGAGTGGTGGAGATGTTTAAGATTTCAGGATTTGGCCCTAAAAAAATTGCTGTACTATGGAAAGATGGCGGTGCCGAATCTCTTGATGATCTGTTGCAGTTGTGTCGAGCGGGAGCTGTAGCCAAACTCAAAGGGTTTGCCGAGAAATCTCAGGAATCACTGACCAAGGCCGTAGAATTTGCATTAGCCTCGAGGGGACACGAAAGATATGCGAATGTAGAAACCACAATGAAGACCATTTTGGAGATTTTCGATAAGCAACCGTCATTTGATCTGTTTTCCGAAACTGGTGACTTACGAAGAAGATTAGAGGTGATCAACCTTATGGAGTTTTTAGTCGCAACAGATGACTTTGAGGCTACCAGGAAGACGATCAATGGAATAGAAGGATTCGAAGAGTCAGAAAAAAAATCAGGCCCTTTTGCCTGGCACGGCATTTATTCCTCATGTCCTGTCCCTGTAAAAATTCGATTTTGCGAACGTAACAAATATTATAA
Organism: Reichenbachiella sp.; assembly: GCF_039941815.1. Lineage (GTDB taxonomy): Bacteria > Bacteroidota > Bacteroidia > Cytophagales > Cyclobacteriaceae > Reichenbachiella. The sequence continues at coordinate 501,131 of NZ_JBDVDW010000065.1, read as the reverse complement.
TACATTGTTGGAGACTACTGCCCACCCAAAACATTTGTACTACCCTCTGGACGGAGACCGAAGCTTAAGTGCCATACTAAAAACAGAGCAATTCGAATCTGAGGAGTCTGCATATAAAGCAGTCGGGCTGGCAATGATGGAACCGGAACTACGGGAAGGCGATTTTGAAATGGAGCAGGCAAAGAACAATAAGCTGCCCCGGTTGATTGAAATGAAAGATATGAAAGGAGTGCTACACAATCACTCCACCTATAGTGACGGACGTCATACGCTGCGCCAGATGGCTGAGCACTGTAGGGATCTCGGGTATGAGTACCTCGGTATCTCCGATCACAGTCAGACAGCCGTATATGCCAACGGTCTGCAGGATTTTAGAGTAAAAGAACAGCAGAAGGAAATCAAACTGCTCAATGAGGAATTGGCTCCATTTAAGATATTCTCGGGAATAGAATCTGATATTTTGGCGGATGGGTCTCTGGATTACAGCGATGAGATATTGGCCAGCTTCGATTTTATAGTCTCATCCATTCATTCTGGCTTGTCCATGGATATCACAAAAGCTACTAATCGCCTACTGACGGCTGTACACAATCCATATACAACGATATTGGGACATATGACAGGACGGCTGATTTTAGAACGTGAAGGATACCCGGTCGACCACAAGGCGGTGATAGATGCCTGTGCCGAAAGGGGAGTAGTGATAGAAATTAATGCGAGTCCCTATCGACTCGATATCGACTGGCGATGGGTACATTATGCTCTGGAGAAAGGAGTGGTACTCAGCATTAATCCGGATGCACACAAAATGGAAGGCTACAATGATATGTACTATGGATGTCTTGCAGGTCGCAAAGGTGGCCTTACCAAGGAGATGTGCCTCAACGCGATGAGTCTGAACGATATCACAAAATATTTCGAAGGGCGAAAAAAGTAGCATTCATTCTAAAAGTGACCAAAAAATACAACTCAGAGGAAAATACCATAACCGAATGATCCGATGAAAACACTCTATTTAGTACGGCATGCTAAGTCTAGCTGGAAGAATCCTGCTTTGGGAGATAGAGATCGGCCGCTTAACGCCAGAGGAAAACGCGATGCACCAGTAATGGCGGAATACGTAAAACAGAAAATTGAAAAACCGGATATATTCGTTAGCAGTCCGTCTCGAAGGACTCAGGATACAGCAGTACTTTTTATGAATGCGTTTGGTAGATCTATGGAGCAATTGATTTTGGAAGAGTCATTTTATCATGGATATGAAAACGATATGGAATCTGTAATAAGCCATCTTGACCCAACCCACCACTCAGCTATGCTATTCGTGCACAACCCAGGTATCACGGACTATGTAAACCAGCTTACCGGCGAACAGATCTTCAATATTCCTACTTGTGGGATAGCGGCTGTTCAATTAGAAACAAAAAATTGGGCTGAAATAAACCAATGTCAGGCAAAATTGCTTTTTTATTATTATCCGAAAGGCCTAGATTTACAATAGTAACCGAGAGAGATCTCAACCCATTCCCAAAACTAAAACAGACATCTGATTGACTTCAATCTAAGAAAGTGAATCCTGTTGTCTTCCGGAAGAATTATCCTTTTATCAAAAAAAAACGGATACTTCTGATTGTTACAGAATTAAGGTTTAAAACAAAAAAAATAACACTTATGGCTTACGAACCATCATCGGAAAGGTATCAAACTATGAAGTACCGTAGATGCGGAAAATCCGGTCTACTCTTACCTGCCATTTCTCTTGGACTGTGGCACAATTTCGGTCACGTAGATCTTTATGAAAACGGTAGGCGCATGGTACGCTACGCATTTGATCAAGGAATTACACACTTTGATTTGGCTAATAATTATGGTCCTCCTCCAGGCTCTGCCGAAGAGAACTTTGGAAAAATAATGAATCAGGATCTACGGCCGTACCGAGATGAATTGATTATTTCTACTAAAGCAGGTTATCACATGTGGGAAGGCCCATATGGCGAGTGGGGGAGTCGAAAGTACATTTTATCGAGCTTGGATCAGTCACTGAAACGAATGGATCTGGACTATGTGGATATTTTCTATCATCACAGACCAGACCCAAATACACCAATCGAAGAATCGGCGTTGGCACTGGATCATGCGGTAAAGCAAGGCAAAGCCCTATATGTAGGGATTTCTAACTATCAACCTAAGCAAACTGAGGAAATAACTAAAATCTTCAAAGAGCTGCGAACTCCATTTATTATCCATCAACCAAGATACTCTATGTTTGATCGATGGGTAGAAGACGGATTGCTGGATACGCTGGAAAATAACGGTATCGGCAGTATCGTATTTTCACCGCTAGCTCAGGGTTTGCTTACAGATAAATATCTAAAAGGCATACCGGAGGGCTCTAGAGCAGCTAAATCTTCTGGTTTTCTTCAGTCAGATCAGGTAACTGAGGAAAAAATCAACAAAGTGCTAGCACTCCGAAAAATAGCCGAATCCAGAGAGCAGAGCGTTTCGCAGCTGGCCATTGCATGGCTGCTGAGGTCCGATGTGGTAACATCTGTGCTTATAGGTGCCAGCAGCGTAGACCAGCTCCAGCAGAATCTGAATAGCATTGATAATATTGAGTTTACCGATCAAGAATTGTCAGGGATCGAAGAGATATTGAAGAGCTAAAAAAAAAGACTGTCGGAGTAGCTCAATTGGTAGCTGTTCCGACAGTCTTTTTATTGTTGGAGTCGTTTTAGGATTTTGGCTGAGAAGGCTCACCTTCCGGACCCTCCGCAGTATTATCCTTCTTTATCTTTTTGGCGGTGCTTTTGGCCTTCTTAGATTCTATGATGGCCTGTACTTCTTCTGGCGACTTACCTTTTAGATATTCGGGGAGCTCCATGCCGGCCATGTTAAACATTTCCTGAAGCGGTGGTACGGATTTATATAGCCCGGAAATAAAGTTGGCGGTAGAGTTCTTGTCCGACCCGTTATTACCACCATCCCAAACAGTGATTTTATCTATTTTGATATTTTTGATAGCCTCAGCTTGAGTTTTCACCAATTCTGGCAGCTTGTCTGCTACTAGTAATAGTACGGCATCCTTAGAGTTGTCACCTGCAGCACTTACTATTTGTTTTAGACCTTCGGCCTGCTTAGTCAATACTTCATACAGTCCTTGTGCTTCGGCCTGTTTTTTGAATAGTATGGCATCAGCTTCACCCTTAGCTTTTCTTCTGATCATTTCGGCTTCGGCTTCAGCAGCGATTTCTACTTTCTCCTTATCGATTTGAGCAGGAATTACAATATCCGCAGTCTGGGCGGCTTTGTCTCTGGTGGCTCTGGCTTTCTCAGCCGACTGCTCAGCTGCATAGGCTTCTTCTAGTGCTTTGGCATGTTGTACTTTTTCAGCCGCAGTAGATATTTTCAGTGCTTCAGCTTCCTTTTCTACTCTAAGTGCATCAGACTGGGCTACTTTTATTTTTGCCGTGTTTTCTCCTTCTACCGCACGCGCATTGGCATCAGATACCTGCACGCGTTGATCCTGATGAGCATTGGCTTCACCAATAGCCCCATCTCTGTCTTTTTCAGCCACTGATTTCTTAGCATCGTTGATCGCTTTTGCAGCAGCCTCCTTGCCCAGTGCTTCTATATAGCCTGACTCATCCTTGATATCAGTTACGTTTACGTTGATCAGCTTAAGACCAATTTTCTTGAGTTCCTGACCAACATTGGAAGCGACATTTTCAAGAAATTTATCTCTGTTGCTGTTGATTTCTTCGATATCCATGGTAGCTACCACCAATCTCAATTGTCCAAAGATGATATCTTTAGCCAAATCATGGATGTTATCTTGTGATAGGCCCAAAAGCCTTTCTGCGGCGTTGTTCATTATACCCAATTCTGTAGATATACCGACTGTAAACCTAGAAGGTACATCCACACGGATGTTTTGTCTACTTAGGGCATTGGTCAGCATGACCTCAATCGAAATTGGCGTAAGATCGAGAAACTCATAATCTTGAAATACCGGCCATACAAATGCAGCACCACCATGAATACACTTGGCTGAGCCGTCTCCGACCTTTCCATATACGACCAATATTCTGTCTGAAGGACAACGTTTGTACCTTCTGAAAAAAGTAACAAGCACCACAAATACAAATAGTGCTGCGAGTGCTAAGGCTGGTAATGCGAAAATGCTCATTATGATTGGCTTTTAGTAACGATTAATATATTGTTAGTAGCGATTTCTTTGACAGTGATGACTGCGCCAGGACGAAGCGTATCTTCATCATCCGTGATGGCCTCCAGAGTGCGCAAGGTACCTTGCACTTGTATCTGGACCTGCCCGATGTTGTCTCTCGATCCTCGGATCTCCATGTAGACTTCACCCACAGCACCTATGGCATTTTTCATCTTAATGGTACCGCTGGTATTTGCCTTTCCGAGTAAGTAAAATATACCACCCATGACCGCCATCATGATAATACCAGACACCATCGATATGATAATGGAGAGATTGTTTGATAGCCCCGAATCAAGACAGGCAATGCCTGTCCATGAGAAAATAGTAAAGAAGGCTACCAGGTTTTTCAAAGTAAAAAACTGAAAACCAATGCCGTGATCTGATTCTACATCTACATCCGCACTTGCGTCGTCAGGTATATCACCAAAAAAGAACGTAACTATGATTTGAAGCAGGAAAAATATGGTGAATGGAATAGCGATTCCCCAGTATATTCTAAGTAGCGTGTCCAGAGATTCCCACCATTCGGTAAAGTTAAATACCATGTCTTTTAGCTAATTTTGCAACTGAAATTAGGTGAATTAGTTGAGAGATAAAAATCTACTCTTGCGAAGCAGAGAAAAACAGTAGTACGCACTTATTCTTCTATTCGCATTTCGTCAGAAAGCTCATTATCTGGTTTGATAATATTATTAAACCCGTTGCTCAGTAGCAATTCCTCGCATCTTTGTATGGCATCAGCAATGCCTTTAGCAGGAGTATTATTTTTTAGACCTTGAATAACCAGTCCGAGTACCTCATCCCAGTCCTCTTGCTGAATTTTTGCATTGATTCCAGAGTCACCTAGAATCTGTACTTGATGCTCTAACTCACTGATATAAATAAGGATTCCGATTCTATCGTTGGTGTCAAAAACTTGTTCTTGCAGAAAAATGTCTCTCGCCTTTGTCAATACTCTTTGGAATACCGTTTCGTCAGGAGTAAAACTTACACGTAGACTTGTGATAAAATACGGAATAGCAAAACCGACGATAAGCGTAGCTATACCGAGCAGGCAAATGGTCAGAATACTAATGGACTCAGGTAGGAGCCACAGATAGGATAAAGAAGCTATTACACCTAAAAAAATAGCTACAAACAAACTTGCCATTTTCCAACATGCTTGAAAGTAACCATCGCTATCTCGGGCAAAATACACCACTAATTCACCGGATGTTTTTTGTTCCAAATGCTGTACAGCTTCTTTGACCGTTTGCTTATCAGCATCAGAAAATTGAATTTTATTTCTCATTGTATATTTTGTTAGCCCGCATTTCAGTAGCAATAGGCTACTCTAAAATTAGTATCAATTTTTGTATTACCATCCGCCTGAAGCGCCACCTCCACCGAAGCCGCCTCCACCACCAGAGAATCCTCCGAAACCGCCACCACCACTGGAAAATCCTCCTCCTGATCCACCGTAGTAGCCACCACCAATATATCCGCCGCCGCCTCGGCCAGAAGAATTGTTGAATAGCACGACAAGTGCAAATATCATTGAGAAGATACCCATCACGATGTTTGCGAAGAGCAAACCAATCAGAACGGCTACAACTAAGGCCAGTACAAATTTTATAACCTTGTTTTTTATTATTGACTTAAGAACGCTAAGAGCAATCAGCCCAAAAATGATCAATCCTACGGAAAGCTTTTTCCCCGAGCTTTTTAAGCGATTATTGGTTTGGGTCACCTCAGGCAAATCTTCTCCCTCAATCAGTCCGATCAGAGCATCTACACCTTTGTTGATTCCTGTGGCAAACTGGCTATGTCTAAATTCAGGTGTGATTAGGTTTTCTATGATCCTTTTGGCATAGATATCAGGAATAGCGCCTTCTAGCCCGTAGCCCACCTCGATCCTCATCTTTCGGTCATTCATCGCCACCAGAAGCAGCACACCGTCATCTATCCCACTACGGCCAACTTTAGCTTTTTCAGCCAGTCTGATACCATACTGTTCAATAGCCTCAGGTTTGGTAGTGGGCAGAATTACAACTACGATTTGACTTCCCTTTTGCTGCTCAAAACGAGCCAATTTGTCTTCCAAATATTCGAGATCTGCCTTAGAAATACTGTTCGTTAGGTCTGTGACACGCTGTTCTAGATCGGGTATTGAAGCATGATCCTGAGCAAAAGAAAAATTACTCAGTAAAATGAAACCAATTAGCACAAAAAGAGTTTTACTATTCTTAATTTTCATTAAGGCTAAAATAGTAGATTTGTTGTTTAACCAAGATAATCATGAATAAAAAGACATTAATAATTCTAGGCGTACTGGTGATTTTGATATTTATATCAGTAGGAAGGTACAATTCTATGGTCGGCGCGGATGAGACTGTAATAGCTCAATGGGCCAATGTAGAGACTCAGTACCAACGCAGAGCGGATCTGATTCCAAATTTGGTCAGTACTGTCAAAGGTTATGCCGCGCACGAAAAGGAAACATTGGAAGGCGTAGTTCAAGCCAGAGCTAAGGCTACTAGTGTATCTATAGACCCGAGCAATCTAAATGCACAGTCGATGCAGCAGTATCAGGCAGCTCAGAATGGGTTGTCTTCGGCACTGTCCAGACTTCTGGTCACCGTAGAAAAGTATCCTGATCTGAAAGCCAATCAAAATTTCCTTGAGTTGCAAGCGCAATTGGAGGGAACTGAAAACAGAATCGCTGTCGAAAGAAGAAGATTCAATGAGGTGGTAAGAGCCTACAATACCTACATTAGAAGTTTTCCAAACAACATGCTTGCCGGCGCTTTTGGTTTTGAAAAGAAAGAAGCTTTTGCCTCGCAAGAGGGTACGGAAAATGCACCAAAAGTAGAATTCTAGAATTTAGAATTCTTATTGAAATTTAAGAATAGAATTGCTTTAGAAAGACGAACTCGGAGAGTTCGTCTGCTGTTAGATAGATATGGCAACATTCACTGATATAATAAACGCTGATCAACCTGTGCTTGTCGACTTCTATGCCGACTGGTGCGGGCCCTGTCAGCAGATGGCTCCCGTACTCAGTGAGCTCAAAGGAGAACTCGACGGTAAAGCTCAGGTAATAAAAGTAGACGTCGATAAAAACCAGAAAGCATCACAGGTTTATCAAATTAGAAGTATACCGACCATGATCCTATTCAAAAAGGGTAAGATTCTCTGGCGGCACTCAGGTACCTCCACCAAGGAGCAGCTCAAATCTGTCATTCAGTCACACTTATGAAACGCCTCGTATACATTACGATACTGATATGTAGCGTTCAAGCGTCGTTGATAGCGCAAAAATCTCCTGCTCAAAAGCAGCAGCAGCGTTACTATCGGATGGTAGACGACTTACTCAGTCATACAGTAGATGAAATCAGTGTGAATGATAGCATTGCATCAGATGTCATATTTCTGGATTCTCGATCAGAGAAGGAATACAAAATAAGTCATATCGAGAATGCTCGGTATGTGGGATACGACGACTTTGATTTATCTTCAATAGAAGATATAGATAAGACCACCGAGCTCATTGTATATTGTTCTGTTGGCTATCGAAGTGAAAAAGTGGCTCAAAAATTAAAAAAAGCAGGCTATAGCAATGTCAAAAATTTGATTGGTGGAGTGTTTGACTGGACCAACCAAGACAAGACGGTCGTGGATAGTCTCGGCAATCCTACTGAGGCAGTACATGGATATAACCCCTCATGGGGCAAATGGCTAACTAAAGCGAAGGCAGTATACTAGGTGTATAAGGTAATATGGCGATATCAGGTAAAACCAGAGTGTGTACGAGACTTTTTGAAGATATACGACTCTAGCGGAGAGTGGGCACAGCTATTTTCCAAATCAACCGACTATATCAAAACAGAGCTTTTTTACGAAACCAATGCCATCCAATTTTTTCTGACCATTGATTATTGGAAATCAAAAAAAGCCTTCGAGGAATTCTACAAAACCAACAAAAAGGAAGTAGCCTTGATCGACGCAATGGGTGATAAACTTACAGTACTAGAAGAAAAATTAGGAGAATTTATTACCAAATAAAGATGTATGCCTGGAGTGTTGAGCGATACCGATAAAATCAATAGTTTTGAGTAACGTATGATTCTGGCCTCGTAGTTCAATGGATAGAATAGAAGTTTCCTAAACTTTAGATGCAAGTTCGATTCTTGCCGAGGCTACAATAACAACATCTAACAAATACAAACAAAAGCTAAAACCTTGATAATGAGCAAATTGTTTAGGTTTTTGAAATTTGTGCAATTGTTTATTGTTGCTTGCTTTTGTCATTTGTTTGCGTATTTGTTTTCACATTTTTTTGTCATAGGTTTGAATAAACCATGAAAAAAATGGGATTTTCAGTTACACCATTAATCAACCGGAACAATCGCAAAACAAAGTCAGGATTACACCAGATCCAGGTAAGGGTTACAATCAATCGAAAATCCAAGTATTACAGTTTAGATCAAAGAATCAACCCTAAATTTTGGAGTGGTAAACCGGATAAGTGGATTAAAGAATCTCATCAAAATAGTTTTGAAATAAATAAGCTTATCCAGGTTCAGGTAGCTGCGATTAATTCGCATATATACCGTCTTAAAGCTTTTGGACACTCTATTCATCTTTCTTCTCCTCGAAGACCTTCAACTACAATACGGATCTTTTCTTCATCTGAGAACTTTCTGCGAGTCTTTCTTTTGACTCCTCGAATGAATGATTCTGTGGATTTTTTAGTACTCATAATTCTAAAATTTAAGTTACAAGTACTCTCTTAATTTAATACCTTAACTGTCCACTTTTTGCTGACGGCCTACAGTTCACAGATTTTCATTATATTAGTAGTTCAGCATCTTGGGGTTAACCTTTAGAACCTTCGCCTATGAGATATTTTCAGTCCTTTTTGATCTTGATTGTTGGCATTAACCTAATGTAATGTGAATCCACTGACAAGAAGATCATTGCTTTTTAACAAGGCAAGCTGAACCTCAACAACTTTATCGCCTGCATCATCTTATCAAGCAATTGTTGATCTCTCAGCTCTGAGAGTAGTCAAAAACGATTAGGTGCTATTCTTGATACGCTGGTTGTTGAATACTATAAATCTGGAAGAGCAGACCTCGTCTTTTTTTATGAATGTTTTTCACTTCTTCGCTCCCAAAATAGTATCACCAGGATTTTAGTTAAAAAGTACAACGAGCTTAGTGAAGGGAATTTTATTGACAGAAACCTATTGCTGTCTTTTGTTGGGGAAATGCAACTCAATAGCCTGTCCACATTTTATAAAAGGATTCGATAGTATTAATAAACCACTTAAAACCAACCAAAAATGAGAAGAAGTACGAACATAAAATTTACTGGCTTGATTATTCTCCTTGTTGTCACTTCGGGAGCAGCAGCACAAAATCTCCTTCAAAAAGACACATCAAATTACAGATATTACAGAGAGCAGAGGGGTTTAGAAGATATATTGCACAGTGATGAAAATGGGCTTGTCCGACCTGATCTTTACAGAAGATCAGTAGAAGAATTTAAGCAAATTCGATCAGGCCAGTCGGCTTATCTGGGTGCCACAGTTCAGTGGAACCAAATAGGCCCAGCTCCTGCTACGGTTAATACTTACCTTGCCAAAAATGGACAATTGCCAGGGCCTAATGCAGGCGCCGTGATTGATATTGTGATTGATCCAAGTGGAAGTCAGGATATGATAGCTTATGCCATTGCCAATTCTGGTGGAGTTTGGAAAACTACCGATGGTGGCAACCTCTGGCTACCTAAAACAGACACTTTGGCAACCTTGTCATTCGGAGCCCTGGCTCTTGATCCGTCCAATCCACAAATTGTATATGCTGGAACAGGCAATCCATTCAACAATGGATATTACAGTGCGATCGGCATTTATGTGTCAAATGATGCAGGGGAAAGTTGGACAAAAACCCTGGGTGATAGTGTGTTGAATGGCATTCAAATAAACAAAATGATAGTTCCGGTAACCGGCACCATTTTGGTGGCCAGCAAGAAAGGATTGTTCCGGTCGACAGATTCAGGAACTTCTTATGCCAGGGTAATGATCAATGAAGATACCACCGGTTACATCACTGATCTCGACATGCTAGAAGGTGGAACCACAATCTGGGCATCGGTATATGGTCAAGGTATTTACATGTCGATAGACAGTGGAGCTTCGTTTGGCACAAATCTTTGGGGACCGGGGAATGGTGATGTTCCAAAAATCCCTTACGAATTTGTTTCCTTGGGAGTCTCTTCCGATGGGAACACCATGTATGCAAATGCGGAGCTGGATACTCCACAAAATGTTGGTGTTTGGAAATCAATTGACGGAGGAGATTGGTGGGAGGATATCAGTGAGAATGCAGTTAAGACAGTACCTGGATTACCCAAATGGAGACAAGTTAGTGAATGTCAATGTGGCTATGATCAAACCCTTGGCGTTGACCCGGCAGATGCTAATCGTGTTTATATGGGATTTCAGGATATGTGGCTTTCAGAGGATGGCGGTAACGCCTGGAAAGACGTTTCGTGGAGTTATGAAGCCGGAGTGGACCCTTTTACGGTTGAGCTAATGCATGTAGATCACCATGCATTGAGATTTAGCCCATCTTCTCATAGAACTGCCGGCCAGACAACACGTGTTTGGGTGGGCAATGATGGCGGAATATGGTCAAGTCAAAATGCCGGCGTCAATTGGAAAAATCACAACGTCGACACAACAGCAAATCCAGATGCAAGCTTCGCCACCAACCTCTTTAGAGGTATCGATACAGGAAGAGGAGCGAACAATAACAACTATACCTATGGTGGGATGCAAGACACAGGTACAGCAGCTGGTAGTGTACTTTACACGAATGGAAACCCACAGCCATGGAACGAGTGGCTCGGAGGAGATGGTTACCAGACAGCAGTTGATTGGACAGATCCCAAAAATGCCTATGGTATGTGGTTGATTAGGGGGAGATGGTCAATTGGATATACGAATGACGGAGGTGGGACATACAGTTGGTCTGTAGTTTCATGCTGGCCATCTGGCGATCCCAATAGCTTCTCAGAACTTGAGACGGGACCAACCAACCAATATGTGTACCTCGCCGGGGCATGTAACACTATGCCAACTCTTTTTTTTAGCACAGATTCTGCCAAAAACTTTGCCCCTTACTATCAATTTAGCAGTCTGACTGGCAGCGTTCGCTCAATAGGTGTTACTCCTGCCAATTCGGATACGGTATATGTTAGTCTTTCAACGGGGTCCATGATAAAATTGACTAATTCCAATGGACGAGTAGATACTACAGACATAAGTATTTCAAACGGAATGAAGAATCAGGTACCCCAGCTGGCTATAAATCAAAAGAAAGCTGATATGCTTGTTGCTGTGTTTCCGGGTTATTCTCAGCAAAAACTTCCTGCACCTTCCAAACATGTGTACTTGTCAATAGATGCAGGTGAAACCTTTAAGGATATCAGCGGAACCATCGGGACCGCTTGCATACCTGATATCCCTATATATGCTGCAGTATTTGACCCCAACACAACGCCCAATTCAATCCTTGTAGCTTCAGACTTGGGTGTTTTTCGAACGTACGACTTTGGTCTCACGTGGCATGTGGCCGGAACAGATTTACCCTTTGTACACACCACCGATTTAGAAATAGATGCAACAGTAAATCCTTCGCTAATTAAAGCTGGAACGTACGGGAGAAGTACCTGGAACTCCACTTTACCTGTTAACGATGAAGTATTTGGACAAATTTTACCCAATGTTCCAAGTGTCAAAAGCATGTTCTGGCAAAATACTTCGAATGAAGTGCTTGACATCAGCTGGGTCGCCCAAAATGGTTCGCAGACTCCATATGGTAATATTCCTGCAGATGGTAGCCTGACCCATTCAGCTCCTATGTATTATACTGGGGTAACCGTTGTTCGAGATTCATTAAACAACGTTGTTTTAGCTTATGTGGTCAATGGCAATGCAAATCAGAATGTGCTAATCTCCCAGGAAGCAGTTAATGCAGCCAAGACCTCTGCCCTTAAGGGTTTCCCTGGGCTTCGATCGTCTCCTAACCAGACTAATTATACTTCCAACTTTACAGCAAAAAATAACTCAAGTCAAGCTTTAAATATCAATACGGTTTCGACGGAAGGAATATCACAATTTTTGGTACAATTAGGTCCTGGCGATTCGACGACTGTTACGGATGTTTATTTTGGAGGTGCGTACACTTTTAGTACAGTGCAAGAAAAAGTGGTGGGTATTTATATAGCTACAGATGCACCCAACCAAGAAATGAGCACTACTGATCAATTTATTGAATACTGGAAATAGAAAGCGTGGATCATTCCCCCTTTGAGTCGATTCGCCGATTCAAGGTGAGGAGTGGGTTACTTCAAAGGGTCATCTATAGACGTAGTTTTTTGGTTTAAAGAAGCTCACTAACTTCCTATAGTGCGCGTTTGAGTGCAACGGAATCGTGTGCGAGTACTAACTTCAGTATTGTCATATTTGGTTAATTTTAGTGAAGGATAAAGTCTCACGAAACGAATATTTTAGAATATGCTGTAGAATTATATGAAGAAGTTTATTTTTCCACAGCCCAAGAATATGAACATGAAGATCGAGATGGTGAGACGAGGTATTTAAGTCATGAAGGTGCGGCCCTTGCAAATAGTTGTATTAAGAAGGGGGTAATGAAACGCGAATGGCTATTTAATCCATTTGTGTAAGAAGATGACCCCATTTACAAACAAATTGAGGACTAGCCTCAAAAAAATGAGTAATTCTTACCGGTTTGTTTTCCTGCTTGTTTGCGTACATTCTGTAAATCCTTAATTATTAAACCTTTACGGATTCTTGCCGAGGCCACTATAGTTATCAACTTTGAACGGATGTAGGTACCTGCTGATACCGAGACCTTACTATTTAGCCTATCTTTTGGGATAAAGTTTTTGAAAAGTGAACTAATTCCTTTTTCCATTTAGATTAATTCAAATTGAACTTCTTATTATTTCTTGAGAAACGAAAGAGGCAAAGGGTTGAATGTCTTGATTGACGCTAGCTTTCTCTAGAGCACTCATGTATTCATTTCTTTTTTCAACAGGAATGATAGTCCAGGGATAACCTCCTGAAGCTAGCATAGTATTCATTAAAAATCTCCCAATTCTACCATTTCCGTCCATATATGGATGAATGAAGGTGAATATAAAATGCCCCAAAATAGCTCGGACCGAGGGTTCGGTTTCATTTGTTAATAACTCGAACAATAATGGCATACAGTCACGAACTGCGTCTCTATTTAAGGGTACATGTTTAGAGTTTTTAATATAGACGGCATCATTTCTATAGCCAGCTAGATCGGATGGTTTTATTATACCCACAGCAACACTCGGTTGAAAAAGGGCTCTATACCAATCTCCATGATCAATATCGACGATTTGACCTGGATTCTGATCGTCAAGTATTTTTTTAATACTACCTTTTACCTCTTGAAAGGCATGCCAGTAGCCCCTTGCTGCCAATGCATTTTTTTGTTCCTGGTCTCGAGATTTTTTATCCGGATTCCAATTTCCAGCTCTAACACTTTCAATGAGCTCTGTCGTGACTTGATATCCCTCAATTGATAAGGAATGATAAGCATCTGCAGTATAAATTTCGTCAACGGATTTTAAGTAATCTTTGCTATTTATGGGTTTTCCAGGTGCCTTGGGAAAGATTTGGATGATAGGTTCTCTCATCTGCTGCCATAACAACCTTATGCGTTGAATGTAGGGTGACGATTCTCTGATATTTATTGAGTTTGGCAGTTTGTGTTCAAACGGGTCTGTTTCTCTGATATTATAGTCAGCAGATTTCATTGTTTTCACTATATCGTTTGCTATACGGTCATACCCTATATTTCTAAAAGCTCCAGCTAATCGTCCGGCAATAGTGGTATGGCCTCCATCGAGAAGCAACGTTAAAATATCAGAGGAATCTTTAATTAGACTTAATGCGGTTCTACTATCTATTGGATGTTGTCTAAAGAAACTCTCAGAACATGCAATTAACCCTGAAGAGACGGTATAAAGTTTTAATCTATCAACCTCTGTAAGTGAATTTTGGTTTGGTAATGCAAGCTTTGTGTCAAAAATTGAGGTTGCATATAGAAGTGAGGTTTGGTTGTTTTGACCCTTTGGAGATTTGATGAGAAGTTGGCTTGGAACGGTCCAATTACCACTGTGTAGCAGGAGCGATTGATCAGGGTAGAGACACCAATCATCTCCAAATCTGTCATTAAGATAATCGGAACAAAAGTTCCAAAATGAAGTGTACCAACTTGTACTGTCTCCCGGTACTTCGTCAGGCCTTGAGGAAATATACCATCCTTTTATGACTTCTTTGATAAAGCCGTGTTTTAGAAGTCTTTCTCTATGGGTTCTGGTAAGGTATCGAGCCTTGATTGTATTCGACTTACTGTTTTGAATCTGTTTCAGAACTTCGAGAGATTGTGCTAATTTTTCGGATGGTGACGCCATTGTGTAGGATATAGTATATTGAGCTGTGTCAAATATAGTATATTATGCGGTATAATAATTAGTATATTATGTTGTATTTGAATTAGTTTTTCATGATGTTTATATCTTAATCACTACATATCATAACAAATGATTTACGATTAGTTTACATATTTTGGGATAACTATCACCTTTCTGATAGCTACAGATTCTTGCCGAGGCCACTTTGCTTTTTTCAAATAGGGTGGAAGTCCATCAATTGAATAATAGCAGGATCCTAATAAGCTGATGTTAATTTCTATTACTTTTCGGATTCCATAGTAAATTGCACTCTCAATCGATTTTTTGTTCTTACAATCATTCGTATTCCTAATAAAAGTACAGCACTAAATGCCTAAAATATTTCCACTTAAGGGACAAATACAAAATTATGCCTGGGGCGGCCAGCAGTTTATTCCTGATCTTCTGGGTTTGACCAGTGAGGATGGTCCATATGCTGAATACTGGTTGGGTGCGCATGCCAATTCACCATCAAGAGTGATACATAACAGTGAAGAGGTAAATCTGGACCAATTTATTAATGAAAATATAGAAAAGACCCTGGGGGAGAGAGTTGCCAGCGAGTTTGGCAGATTACCTTTTCTATTTAAAGTTCTGGATGTCAAAGATATGTTATCCATACAGGTGCACCCTTCAAAGAAAGAAGCTGAAAAAGGGTTTGCCAGAGAGAATGATGAAGGAATTGCATTGGATGCTGCCAATAGGAACTATAAAGACGATAACCACAAGCCGGAAATAATGGTGGCTTTGAGTGAGTTTTGGCTTTTGCATGGTTTCCTTCCTCGGGAGCAAATGACGGAAATACTGACGACGACCCCCGAATTAAATTTCCTCATTGATATCTTTCAACAAGAAGGGTATTTTGGGTTGTATAAAAGTGTAATGTTACAATCGGACGAGGAGCGATCGAAACGGTTGCAACCTTTACTCTCTCGAATTCTTCCCTTGTATCATGCAGGTAAATTGGATAAATCATCTCCAGATTATTGGGCAGCTAAAGCAGCCATCACATTTGAAAACGAGGTGCCGGATAGAGGAATTTATTCTATCTATTTTTCAAATATTGTACGCCTTGAAACTGGACAGGCCATCTTTCAGGATGCTGGTGTTCCTCATGCCTATCTCGAAGGGCAAAACATGGAACTGATGGCCAATTCAGACAATGTGCTCAGAGGTGGGCTTACACCAAAGCACGTGGATGTGGATGAATTACTCAAACACGTAATATTTAAGGAGACTTATCCGGAGATTATGAGTGGAGAAGTTCAGCCAGATCGTTTGGAAAAAATCTATAAAAGCCCGGCACCAGACTTTGAACTGAGCAAGATCGACCTGAATTCTCAGGATGTATATCAGGCGAATTCGTCTACCGTAGCCATAATTATGGTACTGAGTGGTGAAGTGTTGTTAAAAGAAGGAATAGAAAAAATCGGATTGACCAGAGGAGAGGCTGCATTCATTGTCGCAAACTCTGATTATAAAATAGAATGCATAGATCCAACCACTATTTTCAAAGCTGCAGTTCCTTAGTTTTGCTGTACTTGCTGTGACTGGTAAGATCGCATCACTTTGCCTAGTGTGAATCCTTGATAGAGTACCGAGCAGACCACCACCACATAGGTCATGGTCACTATGATCTCTTGACCAGGAAACCCAGACAGCGATAGTGATACTGCCACAGGCAGACCACCACGCAGAGCACCCCAGGAAAGTACAGATATGGTGCCTTTGTCAAATTCATGATGGCTGGACATCAACTTTATAGGAAGAAATACGCTAATCCACCTTCCAAAAAGAACAATGTTAAGTGCAAAAAATCCTGCAGCGAAGTAATCAAGTCTAAGCGGGATTACTAACATTTCAAAACCAATCAATACGAATAGCATCGCAGCAAGTGACTCTTCCATCAGTTTCCAAAACTTAAATACATAATATCCTACCGCGCTCTCTTCCTCAGAAGAAGCGTCAAAGTTGCGAATGACAAGCCCTGAAGTCACCGCTACGAGCATAGAGGAGACTGATAAGTAATGAGCTGCAAACGAGCCTACCATCACAAGCGCCATGGTAATTAATACCTCAACCTGAGCTTCATCATTATCAATAAACTTCAAAGCCTGATAGCCTATCCAACCAAATAGAAGACCCAAAATAAGTCCGCCGCCCAAGTCTTTTGTCACTACCCATGCTGATCCTCCAAAAGACAATCCACCAGCAATGGCGCCCTCTCTGGATAAGTTGACTAGAACTAACGCTAGAACGATCGCTATACCACCGTTCAATAAGGCCTCTCCAGCGATCTTATTTTCGAGCTCGCTAGACAGTCGATGTCTTTGGATCATTTTGGTAATAGCCACAGGATCTGTGGATGAAATGAGCGCTCCAAAGACTAAACAACCGATAAAGTCAAGCTCAATATTCAGAAAATCGAGCGTAAAGTAAATCAGTGTACCAATTACACCGGTGGAAATCATGACACCAAAAAATGCAAGGACAAGCACGGGAATCAACTGATTACCCAACTTAGAGAAATCAATGTTCAAGGCACCAGCGAACAACATGACACTTAGAACAAATCGAACCAATATCTCTTCCATATCAAAAGCTTTTACGTGCTCAGCCAGATGATATTCAGGATAAATTAACCCAAATACCAATACCAGTAATGAGAGCAGTAATGCCAAAATACTTAGACCGATAGAAGAAGGCAACTTGAGGTAAAAGGTATTCAGAAAGATGAATAATCCTGAGAAGAATATTAATACGGCAATGATGTCGAATATTTGCATGCTTCAATCTTTGGTTGAAATTAGTTATATAATGCCTTATTTCAAGACCCAAAAGTAATTTTTTAATCTTAATGTCTGTATAAACTTTTTTATAATAGGTATAAAAAATGCTTATTTGATTTGTATTGATGTGCCTGGATAAACCAATTGATTGTGGATAAAATGAAACTAAAATTGATGGACTTTTATATCTTTCCGAATAAATAGACCAATTTTCAATGCCATGACGCAAGCATCAGACACGATTCTGGAGGCTAAATTCAGCCCTAATATTAAGCTTTATACGCTATTATATGTGTCTTTTTTTATGACTCTCTCAGTAGTTGGGATTGGCATACTTCCCTTTTGGTTTTTAGGCCTGGGGCAATACATTAGCCGGCGCTACTTCGAAGGCCTGTCTTGTCGATTGACCCCTCATCATCTTCAATTCAGTAAGGGAGTACTTTTCAAGGTCGAAAAAACCATTCCCCTCGAAAATATCCAGGATTTGACCTTTATTGAGAACCCACTATTGAATATGCTTCAACTGAAAATTCTTAAAATAGAAACCGCTGGCCAAAGCAACCCGATGAAAAACGATATGCAATTGGTGGGAATCATAGATGCAAATGATTTTAAAGAAGCTGTGCTCATTCAGAGAGAACAGCTGAGCAAAAACAAAAACTCAAATCCGACCGGAGAGGAATCCAATACCGAAACCGTAAGCCTACTCCGTGAAATCAAAGACCTTCTGATCGATATCAAAAATAAACCATAACATAAAGTCAAGGTTGGATTGACGTTCTTGAAAGAAATTATACAAATTTATTGCGTAACCGAATGATTACATTTATAATTGTAACCAAACGGTTACATTAATTATGAGAAGGGATGTTTTTCAAGCAATAGCTGACCCAGTGAGGAGAGATATTATCGAGCTACTGGCAGAAGATACTATGAGTGTCAATGCAGTGGCAGATAAGTTCGATGTGAGTCGTCCGGCCATTTCAAAGCATCTTAAAATTTTAGATGAGTGTGGTATCATCACTATCAGTCAGCATGGAAGGGAGCGCCTTTGCCAGATAAAACCTGCGAATCTTATTCCGGCATTTATGTGGATAGACCAATACCGCCGACTCTGGGAGGATAGATTGGATTCGTTCGAAAATTATTTAGATAAACTACAAACAAAAAATAAAAAAGATGAGTAACACCAATGACTTAAACAAAAGAACATTGACCCTCGAAAGGGTATTTAATGCACCTATCAAGCTAGTATGGGAGGCATGGACTCAGCCCGACCACATTGCTAAATGGTGGGGTCCAAAAGGTATGGAGGTCAGTATTGTCGAACATTCCTTCAAGGTAGGCGGAGCTTGGAAGTTTGCCATGGTCATGCCGGACGGCAAGGAATTTATCACAGAAGGAATATATTCTGAAATAGTACCTGAAAAGAAAATTATTTCATCGGCAGACTTTAAGCCTATGACCGAAGGAGTCGAAATACAAGCTCATTTTGAAGGCTTGGGAGACAAAACAAAATTTGTTTTCAAAGTGGTACACGAGACAGAAGAATATTGCAAACAGCAGGAAGAGATGGGATTCTATAACGGATGGGGTTCAGTATTTGAAAACCTTAATGAATTTCTAAACGCCAAGGTGGCTGAGTCCTGACCACCAATACCCAATCCATCAGGCAAGAGACTGGTTACAGACACTAAGGTGAAAAGTTTGAGATGGTTAGCAGCGAACAATACACAGAAATCAAATAAGCGTGTATTGTTCGCTTTTTTTATTCTGCATCTCAAAGACCATCAGGAACACTGGCTTTCTTTCAACTTTTTGCAAATAATTCGCTAAATTATTCAGTTGAGAATTAAATGAAGCTATGGAATATGATTAGGAGATGTCTGCTTGCTCTACCGTTTATTTTAGTCACACCCTTTTTGTTTGGACAAATTCCAGAGCTGGATAGCTTGGAAAAAACCCTGCAAAACTACCCGGCACAAGATACGATTCGTGTCAATCTGCTAAATGAGATTGCCCTCAAGGTCAATCGATACGATCTGGAGAAAACCTACAGGTATAGTCGACAGGCTAGTGTTCTTGCGGATAGCCTCGGATATAGCAAAGGCAAGGCGGATGGCCTTAGACTCTTAGGGGAGTACTACATGCGAAAAGCAATCCCGGTGGTGGATACGGCCAAATTTCATCTGTCAGAAGCTTTAGAATTATTTGAATCCATAGATGACAAACAGGGTATGGGGCTTACTTTTCGAAGTTTGGGCACTTGTTATTTTTATCTCAACGATTTCTATCAATCTCTACAGTATTCACATCAGTCTCTGAGGATTTTTGAAGAACTGGACGAAAAAGAAGAAATAGCCAATATTCTCACTAATATCGGGTCGCTGCATTCCATTATTTATAATTCTGCGGAAGCGTTGGACTATTATTCCAGGGCTCTCACCATATTCGAAGAGCTTGGGATCAAGTTTAAGCTCGCAGTCTGTCTTTTCAATATCGCAGATTTGCATATCAAAATGGGCAACTATCAAGATGCACAGACAAATCTGGAGGGAAGTATGGTGATTCTTGAGGAACTCAATTTAAAGACGATGATTCCCGGTGCATTGAATAATCTTGGCAATATTAAGAAGCTTCAAAAGGACTATGCAGCGGCACTAGGCCATTACAACAACTCTCTCAAACAAAGTGAAATACTTGGTCTTTCCGGCAATATTTGTGACAATATGATCGGGCTGGCAGAAGTGCATTATGAGCTCAAGAACTATGAACCGGCAAAGGAATTTGCAATGAAGGGATTGGCCATAGCCAATGAATCGGGCATTTTGGAAAGACAAAAACTGGCCAATGCGATACTTCCTAAAATTTATGAAGCACAGGGAGATTACCAAAAAGCTTATCAATATCACAAACGATTCAAATTGCTGAGCGATAGCTTGCTAGATGAAGAGAGCATAAAAAAGCTGGCAGGAGTTGAATACCAGTATAAGTTCGATCAGGAAACCCAGGCGCTAAAACTGGCTCAGCATAGAAAGAATGTCAAGCAAGCTCAGCAGTTTAGAAAACAGGAGGCAGTGAGGAAAACTCTGATTTTTGGTTTCATCATGGTGATATTATTAGTGGCCGTGGTGATGTATAGTTTGATCCAAAAGCGGAAAGCCAACCGTATCCTGACTGAGCAAAAAGAGGCAATCGATGCACAGGCTGAAGAACTTAAACTGAATAATCAGAAACTCACTGCATTAAACAAATCAAAAGATGATATATTCTCCATAATAGCTCACGATCTTAGAAGCCCTGTTGGAAATATTAAGGCCTTTATTGAGCTCATTTTATCCAATCAGAAAAATTACAATCAGAAAGAGATAATGAGTATTTTGACCCGGTTGGGTGAGCAAAGTGCATCCGTATTTAATATCTTAGAGAATCTCTTTGCCTGGGCCAATAGCCAGCGGCAGAATATAGTACTCAACAAAGCTTCCCAGCCCATTAGCGCCGCTATTGTACCCACTATCACCCTTCTTAATGATAGCGCTAAGTCCAAGAAAATCACGATTATCAATAAGACAGATTCATCCATCAGCGCCAGCTATGATTTGACGCTGATATCTACTGTGGTCAGAAATCTGCTCGCAAACGCCATCAAATTCACCAATGAAAACGGTAAAATCATAATCGATGTGGTGGCTGAGGAAGGCCAGATAATAACCTCGATTGAAGACGACGGAGTAGGTATAGACCCTGATAAAGCACAATCGCTTTTTGATGCGGATACCTTTGAAACCAGCTTAGGAACCAATTCTGAAAGGGGCTCAGGCCTAGGACTAAAACTTTGCTATGAGTTTGTGACAAAACACAACGGACGCATTTGGGTGGAAAGCAAAGAAGGAGAGGGCAGTACATTTATTTTCACACTCCCCATAGACTAGTCAGCCAATATCCATTTCACTAAGAGCCTCAAAGGGCTAATGATCCGTGCAGCTATAAGAATTTACCTGCTATTTCCTCTCATTTTACAAAACTGAGAAAGACTCACAGGTCTAATCCCCATTTCAAAATTTTGCGCCAAGTATACTTACAGCAAAAACTTTGATTATGAATATGCTTAGACCATTATATCTATTATTAATCATTTGTGCGACCGGTAGCTGTAGCAGTGAAAATACCGAACCTGTACCGGACGATGTTGTCGTTTTTGATGCTTGTGACAACCCTACCACAGAAGGTGTCAATGATAAGCGCTGCCTTTATACAGTGTCCACCCTGACCGAAAGCTTCAACGGGAGTGGAGGATTGACCGTCGATGAAAATGACTTTATATATGTCGCCGACTTTGGTAGTGTGATCAACAACGCCGACGGAGAAATCGTATCCAAAATTGATCCGGAAACAGGAGAAGTAACCGAATTCGCTATAGGGTTAAAGGGTCCATCCGGTAATGCGTTTGCAAAAAATGGAAACCTGATTCAAGCCAACATTCAAGGTAACTTTGTAAGCGAAATAACGCCGGAAGGAGTAGTGTCCACCATTTCTGATGAAGGTTTGATCAGCCCTGTAGGCGTAGTTTTAGACGAAGATCAAAATATATATGTGTGTAACTGCGGAGGCAATTCCATACAAAAAATCAATCAGAATGGAGCTTCCACTGTGTTTGTATCTGATCCTGCTCTCAACTGCCCCAATGGAGCGACCATCGACACCGATGGCAATATTTATGTTGCCAATTTCAATAACTCCAGTATCATCAAAATTGCTCCTGATGCCAGCCTTGAGGTCTTTGCCACCTTGCCAGGAAACAATAATTCACATCTGGTATTTGGCAACGGCGTGATTTATGCACTCAGCCGTGGCAACGATAGATTATACGAGGTCACCCTTGACGGTGAAATATCAGTAATTGCTGGCAATGACGAAATAGGGAACGTGGACGGAAGTGGAGAAGAAGCCACCTTCTTTATACCCAATGGAATAGGAATCAGCAACGATGGGAGCAAAATATATGTAGTATCTAGATTAGTGGGCGTTGGTACTCCGCTGAATCCGGTCGTAGTACGAGTGATTGAAAAAAAATAGTGAATGGATGCTGTACCAGGCCAGCACCTCTTCTATATTTTTCTGAAGAGGTCCGGTCAGGTTGGAATTACCACTTTTTAGGACTGAATGAATGATTTGGGTGTAGTTCCTTCCATTCTTCTGAATACGCGATAGAAAGTGGCCAGACTCCCGAAACCGGCGTCGTACGCAATCGATTCAATCGTATACTGTCGACTCTGAGAGCTGTTCAGTCTTACCTTGGCCTCTTCCACTCTGTGCTGATTCATCAAGTCCCTGAAACTTAACCCGGAATGTGCCTTAATCATCTTGTTCAACTGGTTTTTTGAATAGCCCAGCTCTTTGGCCAAGGACTGAATATCATATTCCGGGTCTCTGTATGGCTTGTTGTCTGAAATAAATCCAAGCAGTTCTTCATAGGCCGCTGTCACCTTATTCGTAGCTCTATGGGCGTGCTTTGCCAAATTTGTATTTCGTAGAAAGTAAAGTTCTTTTGGAGAACGAATGCTTTTCAAGAAGAAAGCCAGTAATAAGCCAGAAACCCAAAATTCATATAAGTATTCCGACCAGGGAATTAGATGCATCCCTGCATTCAAAGAAAAGACCGAAAATAGACTCATTATGATAATAAAGCCTTGCCCGAAAATTAATTGTTTCATCCATACGTGCATCGGCCTGTTGCCATGTGCTGCTCTTGATTGATTCAACAATACCCAAGAGCTGATCATATAGAAAACAGACTGCACACTAAAAATGATCATATTGATATTATGAATCGGATGAGTGTATCCTCCATCCATCAAGTTGAGATAATGAAGCTTGTAATAACCTGGCTGAATGTAAAACTCCATGGTACTCAAAACCATCCATAGGATAGGAATAGCGTGCCAAGAGTCTCTCCAAGTCACGTGCTGGTTGGTACAATGCAGTCTGATGTAAAAAAACAGGATAGGACCAAAAAAGTACCAAACAGAATCCAAAGCAAAAATCATATGAGGAAAAGTCTCGTAGCCCACCGTTTCTTTGAGCAACTCCTCTGTCAGAGAAATTGCACATAGCAGAGAAGTCACCGCCAGCAACGCTCTAGCCTGTTTGGACCCTTTGGTCTGCGTAGGAAAAATGATAAACAGTAGATAGCCTTGAATAGTAGAGTAAGCGACAATGCTTATCCATGCAATCGAGAGGACATCTGAGGACATAGGAGTATGTTTGATTGATTATGATAGACTAGTAACAATTGACTTGGTTGATTAACGTATCTTCTAGTCTATAAAAATTTTAATACTCACAATTCTCATTTCTTCTTTTTCTTCTTAAAGATATCCCAAAAGCGCTTTTTCTTCTTTTCAGGAACAGCCGTAGAATCCTCATCTTCCGAGTATTCCAGGCCGCTGTTACGGTTTTTCTTAGTTTTCTTTTTAAATACTTTTACCAAAAAATTATCCTCTCGATGCAGCTCACAGTCAGCCAGATCATTGTCGAAGTCAAAATCAGTTCTTAGCTTTTTGGCTAGCTCCTGATCCACTTTTACCTTCTGATAAAATTTAGCCCAAATCGGCAAAGCCATATTTGCCCCCTGACCATCTTTGATTGAGCTGAAATGCAACCCCGGATTATCAGCGCCCACCCAGACCACACCCAGCCATTCTGGGGTATAGCCTACAAACCAGCCGTCAGCATGATTCTGAGTAGTCCCAGTCTTGGCGGCTATGGGGTCATTGACGCCATACCAGCTTCGCAGTCTACGTGCAGTACCCTTATCAGCCACCGATCGCATCATATTGGTGATCTGATGGGAGACTTTGGCAGTCAAAACTCTCTTTGACTCATCAAACTTGTTTATGTATATTTCCTTGCCCTCAGCATCTTCAATTCTGGTGATCACCACCTGCTGATGTTGCCAGCCCTCATTTGCGAATGGTGTGTAAATTCTGCTGATCTCCTCGACTGACATATTAGCAACCCCTAGTGCAAGCGAAGGCACCTTCGGCAATCCTTCACCAGCCCCCAACTGCTCCGCAAATGCAATCACATCCTCGATACCAGACTCCATCAGGAGTTTTACACTTACCGTATTGGTAGAATGTGTTAAGCCACCGATCAGAGACGAGCTCCCATCATAATTTCCATTACTATTCTGAGGTGTCCAGTCGTCGTATTGGGTATACCTCACCTGCTGATTCGAAACAAAATCGCAAGGCTCATATCCATCATTTAGAGCCTTGGCGTAGACAATAGGCTTAAAAACCGAACCCACCTGTCGTTCGGATACGATATGGTCATACTGTGAAGATTGGTAATCACGCCCTCCCACCCAAGCCAGCACATGTCCATTATGAGGATTAGTCACTAGAAAACCAGATTGCAGAGTAGCATCTATCTCCTCCGAAAGCTTGCCTTGCTGCCTTAGATCCGTATTAAACGTTCGTTGCAATTGATCCAAGTGAGCCACTACTGCTTGCTGGGCATACTGCTGCATACGAGAATCTATAGTGGTGTAGATTTGAACGCCATCCGTCTCCAATGCAATTTCTTTGTCAGCTGCTGTATTGTACTCCGCCAGAATAGCTTCCACCTGCTTTCGCAAATGCTGTGTCAAATGCAGTGCCGATGAGGCCTCAGAAGAATTTCTGCTATAATTCAAGGTGAGTGGTAGCGCCTGGAGACGCTGAGTTTCCTCACTGCTCAAATATTCCTGCTTTTGCATTTGAGACAGGACTACATTTCTACGTGATTCGGATTTTTCCGGATGCAATCGTGGGTTGTAGGCAGTTGGTGATTTGAGCATCCCAATCAGCACAGCAGCCTCTTCTGTTTTGATATCGGCTGGAGATACAGAAAAGAATCGTTCGCAGGCTGTTTTTATACCATAGGTGTCCTCGCCTAATGAGACTGTATTCAGATAGAGTTCAAGGATCTCTTCCTTGCTGTACACTTGATTTAGCTTGTTGGCTATGATTATTTCTCTTGCTTTGACAGCAGGCATCGTGAGCCAGCCATGATTCTGACGGCCAAATACATTTTTAGCCAATTGCTGACTAATCGTACTTCCACCACCAGCATTTTGACCTAGTAGGATGGACTTTACTATCACTCGAATCAAACTTTGATGATCCACGCCCTGGTGCTCAAAGAAGCGAGAGTCTTCTGTAGCGACGAGCGCCTGAATGATGATCGGTGAAATGTCCTCAATAGCTACTTCAGATCGATTTTCAAGAAAGTATCTTCCGATCACCTTACCATCATGGGTGTATACTTCGGAAGCTTGGGCATTGATCAGATTTCTTAACTCCTCGTGATCCGGAACAGGACCGAAGACCCCTACATATACGGCTCCAAAAAAGCCGATAAACAATATCAGAATGAATATGGCCAGCCTCAAAGCCCATTGAATCAACCGAACAGTTAGACTGGGTTTGTCTGCTTTCGTACTTTTTTTACTCTTTCGTTTCTTGGTAGTCATAGCTAGCTAGTGGAACGCAATATTCTCTAAATATTTTGTGAAATAGTAGCTTCTACTCGATATCTTATTTGGCTTTGCCAAAACAAGGAAACCTGAGATATTGAAAGGCTAAAAGTCTATATTTATTATAAAAAGTGCGTGATATTCAGACGATGATTAAGCCTCGGCCAGTTGCTTATGCTTTCCTTTGCTCTTGCGAATCCTTACCGAGACCACCTTGTACTCTGGACACATCGCCTCCGAACAATGTTCGTCAGAGGTAATGATATTCAGCATCACCTCAGGAAAATGAAAAGTGGAGCTTAGTATTCCAGGTTTCATCTCATCCGTGATTTCCGCTTTGATATCCACTTTGCCTCTCGCACTTTCAACACATACAAAGTCCCCGTTGGCGATGCCCTCTTTTTTAGCGTCGTCTGGATGAATCATCAATACATCCTCAGTCAGGATTTCAACATTGCCAGTTCGACGAGTCATCGCTCCGCAGTTGTAGTGCTCCAGCTCGCGGTTAGTGGTGATGATATATGGAAAATCTTTCTCGTTGCGCTCTACCTCTCTGGATTTTTGATAGTCGTAGTATTGAAATTTGCCTTTTCCGCGTTTAAATTCTTCGATGTGAAGCATCTGAGTATCTGTTCCATCTTCCAGGACAGGCCACTGCTTTCCATTGTCGCCAAGCTCCTCCCATTTCACACCTTTGAAAAACGGAACAATTTGAGAAATCTCTTCCAACATCCCTTTGGCAGTATAGTCCGGCTGATCATAGCCCATACGGTTCATTACATCCACTATGATCTGACCGTCAGGTTTGCACCCTTCCAGCGGTTCGACTACTTTATTCACTCTCTGTATTCTTCTTTCACCATTGGTAAAGGTTCCTTCCTTCTCCAGAAATGAAGCTCCCGGCAAAATAACGGTAGCACGCATGGCAGTTTCTGTCATAAAAAGCTCCTGCACTACGAGTAGTTCCAGGCTTTCCATGGCCTCTATCACTTTGTTTGTATTCGGATCAGTTTGCACCACATCCTCTCCAATAATCCAAAGTGCTTTCAAATCTCCTGCAATAGCAGCATCAAACATTTCTGGAATCTTAAAACCTATATGACTAGGTACATCCGATCGATAAAAAGCGTTGTATCTGCTATTCATTTCAGGATCTGTCACGTCTAAGTATCCTGCACCTTGATGTGGTTGGGCACCCATATCTGCAGCACCTTGCACATTGTTCTGACCCCGCAGAGGATTCACTCCGGCTCCCTTTTTACCGATATTACCAGAGATCATGGCGAGATCAGCTATCAGCTGAACAGTAAAAGTGCCCTGCAAATGCTCTGTGACTCCAAGTCCATGAAATTCCATGGCAGCAGGTGAGGCGGCATACGCTAAAGCAGCTTCCTTCACCAAATTCTTATCCACGCCAGTGACCTCAGCCATTTCATCCATGTCCAGCTTGAGAATCTCAGCTTTCATTTCTTCATAACCCTCGGTGCGGGAGCTAATGAATTCCTGATCCTCAGCACCCTCAGATATGATATAATACAACATCATATTGAGTAAGGCCACGTTAGTGCCAGGCTTCAACTGAAGGTGATAAGTAGCATATTTTGCCAATTCGATTCTCCTTGGGTCAATGACGATACTTGGCACTCCCTTCATCATTCTTTGTTTGATCTTCGCGCCAGTTACCGGATGAGCATCCGTTGGGTTGGCACCAATCACCAGAATAAATTTGGCGTAGTCCAGGTCTTCAATAGAGTTGGTGGCCGCTCCCGTCCCAAAAGATCGCTGCATACCTAGTGCGGTAGGGCTGTGGCATACACGAGCACAGCAGTCGATATTGTTGGTGCCGACTACTGCCCGAATAAATTTTTGCATGAGATAGTTTTCCTCATTAGGCGTACGTGCAGAGGAGATTCCAGCGATTGCATCAGGGCCATTGCTGGCCTTGATTCTTTTGAATTCGTTCACAATATGATCGTATGCCTCATCCCAGCTGACCTTTTCAAAGGTGCCATTTCTCTTGATCATCGGACTGGTCAGTCGCTCGGGATGGTTATAAAACTTGAAGGCATATCTGCCTTTCAAGCAAGTATGTCCACCATTTGCGGCAGCATCATATGGCGCCTGTATGCTCAATATCTCACCGCTGGCCGTAGAGACTTCCAGATTGCAGCCCACACCACAATAGGTGCAGATAGTCCTGGTCTTTTCTGTAGCTTCAATAGCCTTGGACTGGAATACGTCTGAGATCGCAGAAGTGGGACAAGCCTGTGAGCAGGCGCCACAGCTGACACAATCTGATTCCATAAAGGACTGATCCTGACCCTTGACAATCACAGAATCAAACCCTCTGCCAGCCATACTCAGTACCATTTGCCCCTGCACCTCGTCGCAGGCACGTACACATCGATAGCAATTAATACATTTTGATAAGTCTGAAGTCATATAGGGATGACTCAGATCTTTCTCTCTGTTCAGATGATTTTCACCTTCCGGGTATCTCACCTCTCTGATTCCCACCTGTGCAGCCACAGTCTGTAGTTCACAATTGCCGTTGACTTCACAAGTCAAACAATCCAGGGGATGATCGGTAAGTACCAGCTCAATGATATTTTTTCTTAGTGATTTAATAGAGGGTGAATCTGGGTAAATGTATTGCCCCTCCATCACCGGAGTATGGCAGGAAGCCATAGTTTTTGATGCTCCATTTTCTTCCAGAGCCACGTCCACACTACATACACGACAGGACCCAAATGGATCCAGATTCGGCGCATCGCACAAGGTAGGTACGGCCTGGTCTCCCTTATGCCGTTTGATAAAAGAAAGTACCGTTTCACCTTCTTTGATCTCTAGTTTCTGGTTGTTAATGTATGCGTATTTCATCTGTCTATAAAGTCAATATTAGTTGAAGTACTGCTTCAGTTCATTTTCAAAGTACTGCAGGGCATTTCTGACCGGCAGCGGTATTCCTCCACCGTGGGCACATAGTGAGCCTTGCTCCAGCGTAGTCAGTAGGTCATCAAAGAGTGCCTGATCTATTTTATAATCAGACTCCAAGGCTTTGGTTGCAAGCTCCTGTCCCCGTTTAGTTCCCAGACGGCAAGGAAAACATTTGCCACAGCTTTCATATGAAGCAAAATCGAACAAGTGTTCTATAAATTTTAGCATGGGAAAATCTTCTGGGACACAGACAATAGAGGCATGACCAAGCAGAAAACCTTGAGAAGCGAAAGACTCAAAATCTATAGTCAAGTCATCGATTTTCGATATTGGCACCAAGCCACCCAGAGGACCACCGACCTGCATCGCCTTCACTGGCCTTTTAAAGCCTCCACCCAACTTATTTACCACTTCTGAGAGCGGTGTTCCCATATCCACTTCATAAATACCGGGACGATTAAACAGGCTATCAAGGCTGATAAGTTTAGTGCCCGAGGATTTTTCGGTACCAATAGCCTTCCATGCTGCACCTCCGTGCTCCATTACAAAATGCATAGCGGCAAGAGTCTCAACATTATTAACTACTGTGGGCTTATTAAACAGGCCTTTTTGTGCGGGGTAGGGCGGACGTACACGTACTTCAGGTCGCTGACCCTCTATGGAGTTGATGAGGGCAGTCTCTTCGCCACAGATGTAAGAACCCTGAGCTCGTATGATTTTAAAGTCAAAATTAAATCCATTGCCGTCAATATCGTTACCGATTAGACCCTTGGTACGCAAATCATCAATGGCAGACTGCATGATTGTAGCTGAAGCTGGGTACTCAGCTCTGATGTACACTATGCCATGGCTAGCACCCGTTACAAATCCTGAAATAAGCATCCCGAAGAGCACTGCATGAGGCTGTTGCTCCATTAGGTACCGATCGGAATAAGCCCCCGGATCACCTTCATCTGCATTGCAGATGATAAATTTCACTTCTCCTTCCGCCTTTCGGCAAAATTCTAGCTTGCTTCCTATAGGAAATCCAGCACCACCACGACCTCTTACGAAAGAAGTCTTAATTTCTTCTAACACCTGGCCGGCATCTTTTTTTAAAGCAGATCTAAATGGTGAATAAAATTCATCTATAGATGTGAATGGTGCCGTCAATATCTGATGGCCAGCAGCTCGCACGGTATATTTATCATCACCATTTTTTTCCTCGTTGATGATGGCAGATACTGCCTCGCCGGAGCCTGAATAATTCCTGCCATTTAAATGAAACGCGCTATTCTCATGACATCGACCCAAACAAGTCATATGACCTATTTCTTCAGGTCTAAAATGCGTTTTTAGTTCGTCAATCAAGGAGTCCTGAGTACCTGCACAGAGGCACGCTGTTCCGTTGCAGACGTAGACTTTTTTGTCTTTATTTTCTGGTTTGAGAAAATCGTAAAAAGTGGCCGTACCATAGGTATTCGCCTTGCCGACCAAAAATTCATCAGCCAGCTGATCCAATGCCTCAGCACTTGGCGTACCCGTAGGTTCAGCGAGTTTTCCCAGCCGGTCAAACAGATTGTCCGCTAGTCCTTTTCTTCCCGATAATTCACTTAGATTTTCTGACATGCCATTCGTATACTCTCGACGTTGCAGCTTGTCTTGAGGGTTTTGGGTTAATAGATGTTTGCTGCGATAATAAAGTTAAGGAAATAATTGCAATGCAAGGGTGCCCATAGACAATGAAGTATCAGCTCATGATTATTGATGACGTTTGCTTATCTTTCTTTCAAAAATGTTTAATTATTGATTGCCTGGCTAATAGATTTTTTAGTTTCACCTATCAACCAAAAAAATAGATTACAAAATGATGCTACCTAGCCCTGAAAATATTCTCTTATTCATCACTGCTGCGACCATACTGATTATCGTACCCGGCCCTGCCGTGCTTTATATTATGATGAAAAGTATGGAACAAGGGGCTAAGGCTGGCATTGCTTCCGTCTTGGGAGTAGGTATAGGAGCCATGGTGCATGTATTGGCTGCCGCTATCGGCGTATCTGCATTATTGGTAGCGTCTGCTACAGCATTTGCCGTGCTTAAATATGTAGGAGCACTCTACCTTATATATTTAGGAGTCAAAAAAATCATAGATAAGGCACCTGCCATAAAAGAGGAAAAAGTAAATAGACAAGCGCTGACCAGTATTTTCTACGAAGGCATTATTGTAAATACACTCAGCCCTAAGTCAGCCATATTCTTCTTTGCTTTCTTACCACAATTCATCAATCCTGAACGGGGAGGAACTACTTCTCAGATTTTGTTTCTGGGACTGCTATTTTTGATCATCGCACTGATCAGCGATATGTGCTATGTAATGCTTTCTGGCAAACTGGTAAAAAAATTCAGATCAAGTACCGTCTATCCTGATATTCAGAAATATGTCAGTGGCGGTATTCATATTGCGCTTGGACTGCTTACTCTGACTGTAAGCAAACCAGGAGCCATATCTGGTACCAAATAGAATCACAGAATACTTGGAAAAATGGCAGCTACATTGGCCCATATTGTTTTCTTTCTCATTCTAACCTTGCTGACGCAAATTGGTGGTCTTGTTTACGTGGTATCACTTGTGATTGTAAAAAGAGTGAACTTCAAAAATCAGTATCTAAAATTTGGAGTTTTTCCAGCTCTCTATTTGATATCCTGCTTTCTGATTGTCCCATTACTTGCAGTGCTGTTGGGTAGAGAACGAGTAATCAACACTAAACATATTAATCCTGCCAACTACATGACTGTTCTGCTCAATAGAAATTATGTGATACCAGAGCTCAATCAGGTCCTGGTACAGGCAGAGCAATCCCTGGCCGGGACGGGCATCGAGATACACTATTTGGACGCCTCTTTCCCTTTTATTGATGGGTATCCTCTTCTACCGCATTTAAGTCATAGAGATGGAAAAAAGCTGGACATTAGTCTGATGTATACCGATAATGAAGGGGAGCTGACCAATGAAAAACCATCAATGAGTGGCTATGGAGTCTTCGAAGAGCCTAAATCAGATGAAATCAATCAAACCCGCGATTGTAAAGCACGGGGACATCTCCAATACGACTTCCCAAAGTATTTGACCCTGGGTCATATACATCCTGAGCTTCAATATTCCAATTATCATACCCGGCTATTGATACAAGCCTTGCTCAAAAAACAAACCGTTTCTAAAATCTTCATTGAGCCGCATTTAAAGAATAGACTTAAAATTAAAGATGCCAGAATTGCATTTCACGGATGTGGTGCGGTGAGACACGATGATCATATTCATATCCAGGTAAGATAGGAGAGTAGTATCCATTAGTCCCAAAGTTCACATCTCATCACATATTGATGAACCCAAAGTGTATATTGGAGTAGACTAGTACTATGAAAAATCTATTGATAATATCTATTATACTCCTGTCGTACTACCGGGGAATGGCACAATCTGAGCTGATCACAATCAAGTCTGAATCAGGAAAGGCCGTACGATTTGTTTTGCATCTCCCAAAGGGTTATGATAAAAGCAATACATATCCTGTCGTAGTTGGGCCTTCTGAAGTAGAAAACTTAGAAGGATCATACTACTGGAAGGACTTCAAGTCAAACAATTCTTGGATTCTAATCGATGCCGAGATCTATAAAGGCACCAGTCAGGTAATTGCACTAAAAGCCATAAGAAAGTATCTGAATACTAACTATAGCATAGAAGGGGGCAAGTTTCACGCGGTTTGTTTTAGTGCCAATAGCTCTCCGGTTTTTAAACTTGTAATGTCGACTCCCGAGCTCTTTCATAGTGTCACAGGCATGCCAGCCAGCGCATCTGGAAGTGATACTGATTATCTCAAACTCAAAGACGTAAAGGTGCAATTGCTGGTAGGATCTGATGATGGCTATTGGCTGAGAAGCAGCCAGTCACTTCATAAAAAACTGACAACTTTAGGAGTAAATTCTGAATTGGAAATATTTCCGGATGTTGGGCACTTCTTGCTTCTGGTAAGAGGACAACCCTTAATGGATCGTCTGGATAAATTGAGATCAAGACTGTAAACTCATGAAAACACTTATTTTATTCTTTATACTCTTACCATTAAATTCACTAGCACAAGAATTTGAAATCTTATATACCAGCCAGGTTAATAATAATGACAACATTTATCTGATTAATCATCTTGGAAGGATAAAGCAAATAACCACCCATCCAAGAAAAGACAGTAGCCCAATGATATCTCCGAATGGCAAGCAAATGGTTTTTACTTCGGAGCGTGTCGGCTGGTGGAAGATATGGATACTGGATCTAGAAAATAATGACTATCGACAACTCACCAATTCAGGTAGTGCTGAGTACAGCCCATCCTGGTCGCTCGATGGTAGTCGGATTGTCTTCGTGTCAGGTCGAAACGGAGGGGCCGAAATTTATACAATGAACCCCGATGGACAGGACATCAAGCAACTCACTAGCAATAAGAAAAATACCATGCCCAGCTGGGGCTCTGATAATAGAATCTATTATTCGAGCCAGGTTTCCGGTGTATATCAAATCTGGCACATGAATCCAGATGGCAGTGATCAACAGCAGCTGACATCGGATAAAGGAGATAAGCTAATGGCTCAGTTGGCTCCGGATCAAAAATCAATACTATACTATGGTAATCGTGACGGCAATATGGAGATTTATACTATGGAGGTGAGTAGTGAAAATGTCAATCGATTGACTGATGATGGCCTGATGGATATCCGTCCAAGATGGTCCCCAGATGGAAAGAGAATTGTTTTCGAACGGGGTAATAAGCGCAGCAATCAGCAGATTTATATCATGGATGCAGATGGCTCGAATCAGCTACAGCTTACCAAGACCGGCTACAATTACTCTCCTTCCTTTATGCGATAATCAAGGCTTTAGTTAAAAATGGTATAAATATTTTATAAAGTAAGGAATCCTAACTATTATTGCATTGACAATATTGTCAATCACTATAATTCACAAGCGATGAACAAATCAATTTTTTATCACGCGGGCTGCCCGGTATGCGTAAGTGCCGAGCATGATCTTTTAAATCTTATCGATCCGGAATCAGTTGAAATTATCCACTTAGGTGAAAACAAGGAAAAGCTGGGAGATGCTCAAGCTGCAGGACTAAAGTCTGTTCCAGCTCTAGTGACTCCTTCTGGCAACGTGCTGCATATCAATTTTGGAGCTGCACTATCTGATCTCCAAGGGTGATATTTTTTTATTACTAAAAGTTAGGAATCCTTATTAAAATTTGTCTAAGTAATTAGGAATACTAACTTTGCCCAGCAGGTGTCCATCTGCTGGGCATTTTTATGAAGAAGAGCGCTTTCAATATCGAATCACAGCAAAAAAGCCTCACCAGCAAGGTGGTGGTAGGATTGGAGCGTATATCCGAGGTGTTCAAAAGTTTGTTGTGGGAGCAGGCGAAGGCGACAGGATTGAGCCCTATTCAGATTCAAATTCTTGTTTTTTTGACCTATCACAAATCTAATTTGTGCAAGGTCAGTTACTTGGCGCATGAGTTTAATGTCACCAAACCTACTATTAGCGACGCGGTCAGAGTCTTACTCCTAAAAGGTCTGGTAGAAAAAAAAGATGCCGGTGGAGACAGTCGAAGCTATATATTGGGCCTCACTAAGGTGGGAAACCAACTGATAGCTGACATCGAACAATTTGCTGCACCTGTGGATCAAGAAGTGGCTAAGTTGGACAACAATCAACTGACGACTGTTTATCAAACTTTAACAGAACTAATTTATCAACTCAACCAATCAGGTGTATTGAGTGTCCAGCGGACATGCTATCTCTGTAGTTTTTATGAGAAAAAATCAGCCGGCCATTACTGTCATTTTTTGGAACAAAAGCTGTCAGATACTGAGATTCGCATTGATTGCCCAGAGTACGAATCAAAATCTAACTAATATTCCCTTTTTCAATCATGGAGTCTTTTATAGAGCAGAACTTCGATAACATTGACTATACCCAAAATGGGTTTCCGGAAGCCGAATTCGACAACTGCACCTTTAGAAACTGTCTGATGGCAGATGTTAATCTATCACATCGATCCTTTTTGGAATGCGAGTTTCAGGATTGCGATTTGACTGGAGTTAAGCTTGGAGATACAGCATTCAAAAACGTAAAATTCGTTGGATGCAAATTGATGGGCGTCGATTTCTCTTCTTGTAATCCATTTCTATTAGAGCTGACCTTTGAGCAGTGTTTGATGAATTTGGTTTCCTTTTATAGACTGCAACTGAAAGAGACCACCTTCAAGAGTTGTACTTTGGAAGAAGCAGACTTTGCCGAGGGGGACTTGACCGGATCGGAGTTTTTGCAATGTAATCTGGCCATGGCGCAATTCGATCAAACCAATTTGGAAAAAACAGATTTCAGAACGGCATATAACTATTCTCTTAATCCTAACAGCAATCGTCTGAAGAAAGCTAAATTTTCAAACGAGGGAGTCACAGGCCTTCTATCAGCCTTCGACATCATCATAGAATAGTTCTTTGGGCCGGCTCATGTTCATCTAATGTCATCATGTTGAGCTTATCGAATCGGTCGTTCGTCGACCGGGACTCGCACGTTTAATTTATCCGAGCTACATTCAAACATGATTCCGAAAAGAAATATGCTTCTCGCACTGGCCAGTCGTAAAGATCAACTACCACTTTGGGTTAGCCTTCTGTGCTGTATTTTAACATTTTGTTCGGTGATTCAAGCTTGCGCACAGTTGCCACCTAGAACAGAGAGTCAGATTCCAATTTATTATCAGGGTCATTTGCTGATTTCTGCTGAGGTATCAGGCATCCAGGGTAAGTTCATATTGGATACAGGTGCCGACAACCTCTATCTGGATAGCGTTTTCTATACAAGTCAAACCTGGTCCTTTCAAAATGTGGTAAAAGCTCTGCTCCCTGGCGCTGGCACAAAACCAAAGGAAATTGATTATATACTTGATACCGTACTATTGGATTTTGGTGCTCGGTCGGAGTCTACTTCCGGTATCCCGGTACTGGATCTCAAATCTATTGTTGGAGAAGCCGCTGATGGCATTATCGGGTATGGATTTTTTAAAAATTCGATATTAGAAATCCAATATCAGGACCAATACATGGTGATACATGAAAAGTTAGATGACATGAATCTAACCGACTTTGAAAAAATTAATGTAGAAATAATAAATAACAGGATAATGATCCCCGTCACGATTCAAGCTACCTCGGAGCTTGCGGTCAAGGGATTGTGTCTGTTAGATCTAGGGACCAGTCGTAGTATGATCCTCACCAGCAGTTGTGTCGAAAATTACGATTTAGATGAGAAGATCGAAAATAAAGCATACTACTATTCTAGTCATGCCGGAGTTGGAGGGAAATCATCCGGAGCTGTATTTCGTGCTCAATCTATGCTCGTCGGTGGTTTCCAATTGGAAGGAGTTACTATCGATTATTCCCTTGACTCTAAGGGCGCGTTGGCTTCCAGGGATTATATAGGGTTACTTGGTAATGATATATTGGATCGATTTATTGTCCTCATAGATTATAGCGGAAAGGCCATTTACCTTAAAGCTCAGGACAACTTGAAAGATTCTTTTATTGCATCCAGGACGGGTTATTCTATTTCTGACAAAAGTAAATCCTTAGGCTTTTGGAAGGTGACTACTCTGTTTGACGATGCTCAGGCTCAAAATGCAGGACTTAGCATTGGTGATTCTATTACTCATTTTAATGGTAGACCTGTTGCAGAGTTGAGTCACCAAGATAGATTACAGCATTATAAAACACAGGAATCCGTAGAGTTGACGGTTTTACAAGCAGGAAAACCAAAGGTGATTCGAATAGAATTGGTACAGGTGGTTGATTAGGAGACGTTATTGGATCATAAAAGCATAGGAAACAATATTGGCACCCATTTTTAAAGCCTCCTGTCTTTTGCTTTCAGGGTCATTGTAAATGGATTGATCTTCCCATCCATTGCCAAGATCAGACTCATAAGAGTAGAAACAGACCAACCGCCCCTCGTAGATGAGCCCAAAACCTTGTGGAGGTTTGCCATCATGCTCATGAATTTTAGGTAATCCGTTTTTAAATTTAAATTTCTGATCGTAAATAGG
This sequence comes from Reichenbachiella sp., assembly GCF_039941815.1. Taxonomy (GTDB): domain Bacteria; phylum Bacteroidota; class Bacteroidia; order Cytophagales; family Cyclobacteriaceae; genus Reichenbachiella. The sequence continues at coordinate 463,955 of NZ_JBDVDW010000065.1, read as the reverse complement.
ATGATCGAAAGGAAGTTCGACAAACTCGAGTTCCGGGAACACCTTTTTCATTTCCAATCTTATAAATTGATCCATGCCATAGTTGTCATCGATATGTAAGAACCCTCCAGCAATCATATATTTCCGAAGATTATCTGCCTGGCGTGAGTTAAATACGACGTTGCCATGACCGGTAAGATAAATGTATGGGTACAAGAATATATCCGGGCTACCTACTTCTACTACGTCTTCTATTTTATCCAGATTTGTTTTAATGTGGCGATTGCAAAAAGAAGCCAGATTTGGCAAGGCTGTTTTATTGGCATACCAATCACCACCGCCGTCATACTTGAGCTTGGCTAGTTTGATTTTGTCTTGTGCATTGAGTTGAAGACACGAGAGTAGTACCAGGAAGAGTAAAATATACTTTGTCATAACTAAAGGATAAACGTAATATATTTGTTCGAGATATGATTGTATTACGACTAAAGTTTTTACTCAATCACACACCCTATGCTGCCCTGTTATAAATCAATAAAACTCGTGTTGGACAAAATACTGGCTTTTGGGCTGCTTGTAGTTCTTTTCCCGGTACTTCTGATCCTTGCATTGATGGTTTATTATGATCAGGGAACAGTATTCTTTTTGCAGCGGAGACCAGGTCTGCTAGAAGAACCTTTCTACCTTTTGAAATTCAAGACAATGAAGGATGGCATCGAGGAGGATCATATGAGAGTGACTCCGCTTGGTAAATGGCTACGCAAATATGCAATGGATGAGTTGCCTCAATTATGGAATGTATTGAAAGGAGAAATGAGCTTGATTGGCCCCAGGCCTTATCTGATGGAGTACTTACCGCTCTATTCTCTGGAGCATAAAAGTAGACATTGGGTATTACCCGGTATGACGGGATGGACCCAAGTGCAAGGAGGCGATGATCTTTCGTGGACGGAGAAACTTGATCTGGATTCATATTATGCGCTTCATATGTCCTTTTTTTTAGACTTGAAAATCTTCTATAAAACTGTCTGGCTTCTGGCTTCCGGCAAGCGAAAAGATCAATCGATAGCTTCATTCAAAGGTTATGTAAAAAAACAGACTGACTTTTGATGGAAGAAAGAATATACCTCTCTTCTCCACATCAGACCGGTGAGGAGTCTGAAGCTCTACAGCGAGTCTTGAAGTCGAATTGGCTGGCACCGGTTGGGCCAGACTTAAATGAGTTCGAGCAAAAAATCAGTGAAGCCACTGGATTCAAATATGCAGTTGCGACGTCTTCGGGTACAGCTGCAATTCATTTGGGTTTGCAAATTTTGGGTGTGACACCTAGGGATCACGTCATGGCAAGCACCATGACCTTTATAGGCGCGGTGAACCCTATCCTTTATCAGAATGCAAAACCAATATTTATTGATTCAGAATCAGATTCGTGGAATATTGACGTCGAATTGGTGAAAAAGTATCTCCTAACCGAATCTCTGAAGGTAAAAGCAATTCTTCCTACCTATCTCTACGGCATGCCTGCTGGAGCCATTGAACTGGAAGCGTTGGGAAAGACAAAAGGAATTGCTGTACTGCATGATCTAGCCGAGTGTTTTGCTGGTAAAGTAAAAGGAGAACAGATGGGTCAGTTCCTTACACGAGGCATCCTATCCTTCAACGGAAACAAATTGATCACTACGTCCGGAGGTGGTGCTTTTGTCACCAATATCAAAGAAGAGGCCGATATGGCATTGTATTTAGCAACGCAGGCCAAATCGGAAAGCGTTGCATATCACCATGAGCAAATAGGGTACAATTATCGCATGAGCAACGTACTGGCTGCCTTGGGAATCGCTCAGATCAAAGGTTTGGAGCATAAAGTCGAAAGTAAAAAAGCCATATTCGAATGTTACAAGCGAGAACTAAGCCCGCTTGGTCTCAAGTTTCAACATCAACCGGAAGGAGTAGAGTCAGATCGGTGGCTGACTGCTGTGCTACTTGATCAGGGAATGCAAATTTCGATCGACGAAGTGGTACAGAAAATGAATCATCAAAATATTGAAGTCCGCCCGATTTGGAAACCCATGCATCTTCAACCAGTTTTCCATGACGAATCCATATGTGGTGGCCAGGTTTCTGAGTCCCTGTTCGCTCGTGGGTTATGCTTGCCCTCAGGGTGCGGACTAATGGCCGAACAGCAGATGAGGGTTATTGAAACCTTAAAATCTACGATTTTCAATCATTAATTTTCCGGGAATCGATGATCCCATATAAAGTCACTTACGTTGATGATTTTAACCCCACTATTGAATTTGGGATGTTCTACATTCAAGATGTAGTTATGCTCCTGTGTGATAATGGCCGAAGGTATTTTCATCATTAGCGTTTCTCTGGAATCAAACCAGGCGCTACCTATTTCCTGCGTAAAAGAATAGGAGTGGATACCTTGCCAATGAGCTGGAAGGTTTTCAGCAGAGATTTCGAAAAGACTGTCAGCGGCATCAATTTGGATATGTAGGATACTGAAATTTCCCGCCGGCCGTATGCCTCCGGTATGAGCTAGAAGTTCTAGTGCACAAAGAGAAATACTACTCGAAGTGTAAATCACATGCTGGGCTTGTCTATTCCATCGATTGGGACGACCAGAGGAAGCCAGTTGCCCTGAAAATTCTTCTTTTGTGATTCTGTATACGATCATACATTGTCGCCATATTCTATGGCGCTGAGTCGGTAGTCTACGTGGAGAATACCACTAATAGTATTGAGAAAATTGATGGGTGCATCATTGTCAAAGTAGTAATTTACTTTGACAAGCCATTGATTGAAGGTCTCATTCGAACCAAACACTTTTATGCCGTGCTTATAGAGAGACAATAATGCAAATACATGCTCCTGTACATAGGGTTTGATCGGTGACGTAATCGACTTGTATGATCTAAGGGTCTTAGGGGTTATGTTCAGTGAAGATGATAGAATTTCATCTTTGAGTCCGGAAAGGGACTTGAGTAAGGAAATGTGATCCGAATTGATGTCTATTTGTCGGATTGCATAAAGTATATCCGGCTCGGACACGAAGGAGGGAATATCCTCAACCGTTTCGTACATTTTGATTTTCTTTCCCATACCCAAATGTACTTCTTTTCGGTATATTTACCTAATAATAAAGGTATTTTTACCTATCAATCGTAGGCCGATGGCTTGCCAAGAATCTTTTCTTTGCGTCGCTTGCCATTTTTGCCTCTAAAGAGGTCCTGTGGGAGATAAAGTTCAAGATTGAGATTGACCAGAAAGTATCCATCATTCTTTCCGTTTCCTCGCTGAGCGCCTGGAACAAATGCGTCATAGGCGGCTTCATTGATTTCGGGGACTTCGTTTTTTCTGTTACTGAGTGAGGCCTCAATCGATCCGTCTTCAAAAGGTCCAGCATATCGACCATGTACGTCGTCGAGATAGCCTGTGAAGGTGAATCGATAACCTACATCAAGAGAAAGGTTCAGAAATTCGTTTAGTGCAGCTTTTACTCCAAGGTTGACAGGAATAATCCAGGTGGATTTTCCATAGGATTCTGTTTCTGTACCGATAGATCTCAAATCATAAGTATCTGTTACATCATTGATATCTGTATACTCCGTTTTAGGGCTAAAGTAGGCTTTCCCAAACCCAGCTGCGATATAAGGTTCATATGTGCGTCGTTTATGGTACTTGCCTCGATATTTGAGAAAGTAATACACACCCTGCACTTGCCATTCATAGTTGGTAGAGTGAAAAGAAAGATTTCTTTGCCTATTAAACGAACTATCAGCAGCATTTTGATCCGAACCTTCCAGCTTAAAACGAGAAAATTGTATTCTTGCTGCAATCCGCGTATAGAGTCGTGCTTCTATACCTAAGTTGATATGTGACAAGCCATCCGAAAAAGGGCTGCCATTGGTGAGGTCTCCAACGTATCCGGTCCATCCAGTGCCCCCATATATCGAGAAGTATCTGTCATGCAGTTGCCAACCCAAAAAACTCTGAGCATGAACCAGACGGGTCCCAATCATAATAAGGAAAATTATAAATATTTTCTTACTCATACACCTATGTAATGACGTAAATTTAATGCAATCACTGAAAACATAACGGTCTCATTTCGTCATTATGCTAGGAATGTTGATTTTCAAGCTTATTTCTTTTTCAGTACAAGCGTAGTCATACTCCTTTGACCTTCTACAAGGACGGTTTTAACGGGTTCTATCCTTGAGTAACCAAACTCGTCAATGATACGCTGAATGGCTTCAGTGGTGAGCAAGAATCTTATGCTACCATCAGGAAGTCGCCATAGCTCTTTATCATGACGAACATGCCCTTTCAGGCCGATATCTGATGTCATTCTTACGAAGAGTGAACCACCAGGACTAAGCACTCGGTCAAGCGCTTCGAACATTTGCCAGAAGTGGGATGTAGACGAGGCAAAGTGCAATACTGCGGAGCAAATTATGTATCCGAAAGAATGATCTGGATATGGTAGTTGGGAGATTTCACCCTCTGTGAACGACGCTTTTGGGTAGTCGGAGTACCCAGATCCTATTATGAAATGCAGCATGCGTATGGCATCAGGGTTTTGATCAATCCCACTCACATCATAACCATTATTTAGAAAGTAAATTAGATTTCTGCCTTCACCACAACCAGCATCCAGAATTTTGATGTCTTTGGAAATGCGATTTTTCAGTATCTGATCGAGAAGGTAAAGATCTATATTTCCTAATTTCTTATTGAGTTGCTCGGGAGTCATCTAAGATTTTTGCTTATCATGTTAATCGTAGCGAATTTATTAATTTAGCCACATATGAAAAAGACACTTTTTTGTCTGGCAGTACTTTATTGGTTTGGTTCTCCATGGGTGACCTATGCTGAGAAAACCAAACAAGCCTTGCGTGCATTAGAGAAAGGTGACTATGAAAAAGTAGAGGAAATTTTGACCAAGTCAATGGAAAAAGACTCTATTAATCCAGCCACCGAATATGTATGGGCTCTTCTGTATTCTTATGAAGACTATCCTGGATATCACCTGGATACAGCACATTTGTTTATCCAAAATTCTTGTGAGCATTTAAAACTTCAAGACGAGGATCATCTGGATGAATTGGACGATGCGGATCTCTATGAATATGATATAAAAAATAAGAAAATGGCCATTGACAGCATGGCCTTTGCTCGCGCAACGAATTTGAACGAAATACTGGCCTACGAACATTTCATCAATAACTACACTGATGCCGCAGACTACGAACAGGCTGTTGTTTTACGAAATCAACTCGTCTTTTCTGATGTAGAAACGATTAACACCTGGGAGGCATATGCTGACTTCATTGCCAGCTACCCGCTGGCAACGCAAGTCGAAAAAGCTAAGATTCAGTACGACAAGCTTATATATGAGGAGAAGACGAGATCTGGAGAATTATCAGATTTTGAAAATTTCCTGCTTGAAGAACCAGGTACTCCGTACCGCCACTCCATTGAGAAAAAAATATTTGAGGCCTATGTAGGCGAATTGAAGTCTGATAAAATCATTAATTTTCTCCAAGTCTACAAAAATCCGGTACTTGCCAATAGAGCACTGAATATCCTGTACCATTTGGAAAAATTTGACTTTATCAATTTCTCTAAGGAGTATGAACTACCTCGAAATTTCAAAGATTCAGTCGTTCTTTTTGAAAAGCTAAATGCCGAACCACTGGCAATTTGCAAAAAAGATTCGAGCTATCAGTTCCTTGATTTAGAGGGACAAATATTTCTTAATCAATCTTTTGACGAAATCAACGAGGGATATCGATGTGGTAATGTGCTCAGCGACTTGCTGGAAGTGAGTGATGATGAAAACACAAAGCTTATCAATCGTAAAGGCGACATCATATTTGATGGGTATTCGGGAGAGGCCATTGACCTTGGAAATGGCCTTGTTGGGATAAAGGAAAACGGAAAATACGGTATAGTACACAAGTCGGGATTTAGACTGCTGTCCTCGGAGTATGATGAACTACAACTGCTTGATAATGCCTTGCTTGTATTCAAGAAAAATGATCGTTATGGAGTGATGCAAGTGACAGGTGAAATTTTGATTGAGCCTAATTATGATCAAATCGAACTTAGAGGGAAATTTTGGATTTTTGAAATGAATGAAAATATAGGAGTAACGAACCTGGAGTCTATCACTCAAAGTAAAAGTACAGCGTTTGAAATGGAACTGCCTTATGAAGAAGTAGAGCTTGTCAATGATCGCTACATCATAGGATTCAAAGGAGATACAGAGGAGCTAATAAGTCACAAACTGCAGGTCATAAGCCCGACTTCCACCAAAAGGATAAATACTCGCCATGAAACCTGGGTGCTTGAATTGGAAGAAGGTTATACTACGTTTGATCCAGACTTAGGCCAGCTGTCATCGAACGTATATCAGAGCGTCCTGCAAAACACGCAATGGCTGGGGCTCACGCGAAATGGTAAGTGGTTTGTATATAACAAAAATATCTACGATGAACCCATAATCGGGGTGGATTCGCTCAAATTGTTAGGAGAGGATCTGGCCATCGTTTTTAGAGGATCATCTGGAATGGCCATATTCCCAAATAAGAAGGTGGTGGAGATCGTAGAAGATCAATATTTAAAGTCTATTGGTCCTAAGATTCAAACAGAAACCCACTTTTTGGTCATTAAGAAGGACGGTGAAAATATTCTCTACAAGGATGGTGTAGAGCAATTTAGAATAGTATGTGATGAAATAGGTTATATATCGGATAGCGCATTTTATATTAAAAAGAACGGCTACTATGGTGCCGTGGGCTTGGGTGGCCAATTGATCATGAGAATTAGATATAACGCCATAAGTCAGGCTGAATCAGGAGTGGCACCGGTGCTATATCGAGGTAAATTTGGAGCTTATAATTTTCGAGATAAAGTGCTTTTAAGAATCGATTATCAAGAAAAACTCAAACACTACAATTCAGACCTTTTCATTGTCAACGAAAATGGAAACTACGGTATTCTTGATCGTTTCAATGAGTTGCGGGTTGAACCCATGTTTGAGCAAATTGAATATTGGTCCGATTCCGCCTTTTTGGGCCTTAGAAATGGTCTATGGGACATCGTAAATATCAATCAAGGTACAAGTTCCCTGCAAGGAGTTGAGTATTATGAATACATCAAAAATGAGGAAAAGGAGAAAATTCTCTTGGTAAGAAAGGATGAAGGATACGGCGTGTATCATAACAGTAAAGGCATGATAGTACCAGCTGTGTTTCATGATGTAATGAATCTGGGTAACAGTGAAAAGCAGCTTTATTTCACCGAGACCGCCGTACCTGAAGCGGATATCTATGTAGTTGTTTACTATGATTCAGCAGGTAAAAAGCTTTTTTCTGAAGCCTATCGCGAAGAAGACTATGAGGAGCTGGTCTGCGAAAACTAATTGCTCTCAATAGCCTTTATTATCTGAGCATACCACCCGTTGAAGTCGAAATCCCCACGTTTGTAGGTAATGCCAATTCGAACGATGACGAGCTCTTTTGAAGGTATGATCGTAATTCGCTGACCCTGAAATCCATTCAGACTGTAGGCATCTAAAGGCACATCTGGTAGATTCCCACTTTTGTTGATCCAGAAATGGCCTCCGTAAATCTGCTCAGATCCGGCTGCCGCCTCCTGTATAAATGAAATCCAGTCTTCAGAAAGGATTCTCTGCTCATTCCATAGACCATTTTGAAGGCAGAGTTGACCAATCTTAGACCAATCACGAGCTGTAGCCCAGGCGTAGGACGAACCCACAAATTCGCCGGATGCATCAGTTTCCATAAGCATGCTGTACATACCTATACGACCATAAAGGCTATCATATGGAAACCTCAGATACTCTTCCTTCGATTCGAAAAACCTACTCATCTGGCTTGAAATAATGTTGCTTGTACCAGAAGAATAGTACCAAACTTCTCCAGGAATAAATTCTGCCGGGACACCAGTTGCATATCTACCGATGGCATCACTGTCGAACAGCATAGTAACGGCATCGCTCAAATCGGCATAATCTTCTTTCCATCTGAGTCCACTATTCATCTGCAGCAGATTTCGCCAGGTGATTCTGGCCCTCTCGTCATTTTGCCATGCAGGTATATTAGTCATAGAATCTATGTTTACCTTATTTTGATCCACAAGCATCCCGAAAAGCAAGGAGGTGAGACTTTTGGTCATGGACCAACCCAGTAGAGGAGAATCCTTATTAATCTCAGGCGCGTATTGTTCACCCACAAGCATGCCTTTATGTAACACCACTACAGCTCGGGTGTTTATATTAGGAGATTCAGGATTTTCTTCAAGAAATGCATTGCTTATCACTGTAGCTAGAGCGGGAGGAGTAGGACTTCTTCTTGTTTCAAACCAGTTTTTCAGACTATCGTGTTTGATTTCATGCAATTTGAAATCGGCCCGATAGGCGTTTTCAGCTTCCAACTCCGAAAGTAACGCACAACCAAGTCCTTCGCGGAATACTGCAGTTTTTGGATAAAGACCAAATAGAGAAGCGGTGGCTGTTTTATTTTCGCGGTCAATCTTGAATTTAACCAGTTTGAGAGGGTTGAAATTTAGTTCCTTGCCGTAAATAATTTCTTCGTCAAGACCACCAATAAATGTACACGAACAGGCCATTTTAGCTGAATACCCTGACATTATCACCAACTTAGGATAGTAGGTGAGTACAGCAGCAGCGATCCCACAAAACACCGATGCCAACAAAATCCATCGAATATTTTTCATCATAATAATTAATTCTTAATTCTGATCGACCTAAAATTGTCAATGTCATTTCATGCTAACTTAGTACGAGTTGATGATATAATAAAACTGTAAGAAAGAATCATAGACAAAGGGTCAAATATCATTAGCAAGGCTTAAATTGATTTGAAACCAATGAATATTCTTAAGTACTGCAAAACACAATGGATTCTCAAGAAAAAATGGATATTGAGTCTTTGGCCAGTCAATCAATCCGATAATTTTCTGCGGTATGTCATTTTATGCCACCCCAGAACAGGGTCAACCTGGCTACATACGCTGCTAAACTCTAATGTGCATATACAATCCTATGGTGAGTTGCTGACCGAAAGAAGTGATACCCAACACCTCGAGAAAGAAATATGGACCAGTCATCATGAATCAATTCAAGCTGTCGGGTGCAAAATATTTTATGAGCAGCTGATACACCCAGACTTTGGAATGCTATTGAACGAGATAGCCTCAGATTCATCAGTACGTATTATTGACCTCACCCGAGAAAATTTCGTGGATAGAATGATTTCTTTAAAAACCGCTGAAGCTACTGGTCGATGGAGTTCGAACAAAACGACTTCACCTCGACCCAGTAATCTTACTATCGACAAGGAAGAGATCGACCTGACGGTTGATAAAAGTATTAATGATAGGAGGGCCGTTTTGAGTAGACTGAAAGATCATTCTATATTTCCGGTGACTTATGAGCAGATATGCTCAGAAACTGATTCTAGGCTCACCCAAATCCAAGAGTTTCTGCAAGTGCCACCTAAAAGGCTATTCTCATTGCTAAAAAAGCAGAGTGTCAATACTCAAATTGATGTTCAAGTAAAGGAGATGTCACACAAAAAATAAATTCGTAACTTATTCCATCATTTATCATAGTTATTTAATTCAGCATGTTAAGATCACTCATTTACTTGTCAGGCCTGTTTTCTGTTCTTAGTTCGACCTCATGCAATAAAACTGAAGCACCTGTCCAGTCCGTAGATACAACAGAAGACTGGTACACAATTTTCGAACTTGATGATCAAACATGGATTTTCGAAGAAGAAGCTAGTTCTCAGGCCAATGTAAGTTATTTGATTGCTGGCACAGAAAGAGCCGTAATGTTTGATAGCGGGACGGGTGAGAATAGAGGACAAGATGGTAGTAAAATTCGTTATAAGATCGAGGAAATCACGGATCTTGAAGTGACGCTTTTGCTCTCACACTTTCATTTTGATCACAATCAAAATGTAGCAGAATTCGATCAGGTTGCTTTTCCCGAATTAGATTTTTTAGTGAATGCTGTTGATGAGCAAAATATCTATCATTTTAAGGAGAAAGACTTATTTCTGGGCGCTATTCCCAATCAAGTAGAGGTGACCGAATGGCTGCCTCTGGAGACTGATATTGATCTTGGAGATAGAACTATTCAACTAATCAACCTGCCTGGACATACGGATGAATCTGTAGTCGTCCTGGATGCCGAAAACAGGCTGGTCTTCCTTGGTGATTTCCTCTATAATGGTGCGATTTTTATATTTGATGAGAGTGATATTGAGGTATATATCGAAAGCTTTGACAAACTCATTTCAATGATTGACGAAGACTATATTCTTTTTGGAGGTCATTCTACTCCGGGTGTTTCCTACAATCATTTGTTAAATTCGAGAGCACTACTAGACTGCATTCAAAATAGCGATTGCTATCAGGAGTCCTCCACAGTGGTTTTCGGTATGAGTGCTACCGTTTACCAATCACTTGATGAGTCTGCCACCGTATTACTAATCCCAACTGATGGCTAAGAATCCTAGAAGTTATTCAGCGTCTGAGAGAGTTACAATTCGCTGGCTGAAATACTCAAGGTCTTTCTTGTCATGACTTGCTATGATGGCTATTTTGTCAGTGTCCTGAATGTATTGTTTCAAAAATGACTTGATCACTCCTTTTATTTCGTCATCTAACGCAGCAAATGGCTCATCCATGAGAATTACCTTTGGATTGTATGCAATAGATCTACCTATTGCCACTCGCTGCTTTTGTCCACCAGATATGGTTTCGGGTTTTTTCTTAAGGATATCTTGAATTCCTAGCATTTCTATCAAGTGTGTCAGCTCTGAAGCCGGAATTTGTTGGGCATATTCGAGATTTTCGAGAACGGTAAGATTAGGAAACAGTGCAAAATCCTGAAAAACCATTCCCACAGACCTATGTTGAGGCAGTAAGAAGATGTGCTGTTCAGTATTGTTCCAATAGACATCATCCATGCATATATTAGCGTCCGCAGGCTTGTGCAATCCAGAAATCACTTTGAGCAGAGTAGACTTACCGATACCGGATTTGCCGTATAGGCCGATAGCCTCCCGCTCATTGATATCGAGCCTAACGGAAAGCTGGTAGCTCGTAAAATCAAGTTTGAGATCTAGTGCTAGCATATGATGGGCCGAGTTGGGTTTTTCTGAATCAACTGAACCAAGAGCAACACAAAAAACGAGAAGCCCAGCAGTACGGCAGCATATTGGTTGGCCATTTCATAATTCATACTTTCTAGTTCGTGAAAAATGGCGATAGAGGCCACTCGAGTTTCTCCGGGGATATTGCCACCGATCATTAAAATGACGCCGAACTCCCCAATCGTGTGAGCGAAGGTTAAAATGGCTGCAGAGATGATAGAAGGTCGGATATTGGGCAATAGCACTTTGACGAAAGTCTGCCATTTAGTTTTGCCAAGCGAATACGAGGCCTCTGACAGACTGGTGGGAAGGTTTTCTATGGCGGAGAGGATTGGATTGACCATAAAAGGAAAACTAAAAATCACGGATGCGATGAGAATGCCTTCAAAGCTAAATGCCAATCTGGTATCGAATAAAGTACTCCAAAATATGCCTAGAGTGCTGTTTGGCTGAAAAGCCAGGAGTAAATAAAAACCAAGAACTGAGGGTGGTAAAATTAAGGGAAGCGCGATAATTGCCTTTAAAATGCTCTTACCCAGAAACACCTTCATTGATAATCCGTAAACGATTGGAATAGCCAACCCAAAGAGTAAAAGGGTGGTGATTGATGCTAGTTTACTACTGAGCCACAGGGGAGTCCAGAATTCTTCCATACCAGACAGTGAAATTATTCAAACCAATATCAAGAGGAAACAAAAAGGGCACTTTTATTAACCCATAATGCTCAGACCTCCTGCCACTTATCGCACCTGCAATCATACCAATCATCCATAAAGGTCCTATACTCCTTTAAAAAGTCCTCGATTTCCCTGGTACCGACCATTTTTTTGCCGCCCTCATGAAGTTCTGGAACTTGCAAAGATTCATTCTGAATTACCTCATGTGCTACGCACCATTCTTTCAGTTGGTCTATCCAAAGAGTCTCCGCCGATAAGCGTGAAGTTATATGTAGACTAATCATATCTTTTAGTTTTATTCGGTAATGTTACTTTCCAATAACATGCATGAGTTGGTTATTGTTCAGGTAGAATCTAGGTTTGCCAAAAATAAATAGAAATCATAAACTGACATAAATGATCAAAATACCTATTCCCGTTGAGGCAAAAGGTTTGATATTTGATTTGGATGGAACCCTTATTGATTCAATGCCTATACATCACGCTGCGTACAACTATGTGCTAGAGTCCTATGGTATTCAGTATCCTAAAGAAACCTTTTATAGTCGGGGAGGAATACCTACACGCGATACTTTGATGATGATTGCCAAAGAAAATGGCATTGAAGGATTTAATCTGGAGCAGGCCTTAGAGGATAAGCGCACCTATGTGGAACGACATATGGATCAGGTAAAGCTGATTAGACCAGTATTTGATGTGGTTGAAAAATACCATGGAGTCCTACCTATGGCAATAGGCACTGGGAGCAACAGAAAAGTCGTAGAAGACGTTTTTGAGCGATTTGGACTTGATGACTATTTTACACATAGTGTATCTGCCACCGAAGTCCATCAGTACAAACCCCATCCAGAGACATTTTTGAAATGCGCCTCATTATTAGGTATTCAACCAAATGATTGTGTAGTGTTTGAAGATGGGAAACCTGGCATGCAAGCCGCAGTTGCGGCTGGAATGATGGTCATTGATGTTACTGAATATTTCTAATGCTAAATCGGGAATCTAATTAGACGTCTTCTTGCCTTTGTTTTTCCCGTCTATCCATTTGCCATTTTTGACCTGGCCTAGATAATTTACAATTTTACTTTTTTCGTATTGTCTGGTGGCGAATTCTATTTCTGCCATGCTATTTCTACGTAATTTGATCGCAGAACTCGAACCTTTAGTTCTTAATTCGATGTAATACCCTTCCTTTAGCGCTACCGGTTTGGTGGCCGGTCTTCCTTTTTGCTTTTGCTCCATCGCTTATTATTTCTAGTTTACACAACTAATCAACGTCAATTGTTGATTTTTAGTTTCTTTTGGAATATAACCCGATTTTTTTAAAAACCAGTGTTTTTCCAATCGATTTCCTTTTCCTAGCAATAAACGTACCTCAATGGTCATTCCTGTTGATTAATAATTAATTAAATTTCCAAATTAAATCACTTGTAAACACTGTAGTCTTCGGTACACTAAAGTGGGATGCAAAATTTCATTCTCTATTTAAACAAACCCCAAAATGAAAAAATTATTTACCTATTTAATTGCAAGCGCGATGATATGGTCGTGCACACCAAAAGAAACACAGTCGGAAGTAGAATCCGGACCTTCCCCTATGACAAACCGCGTAAATGAATACGCTGAATACATGCTTACCGCAGATTTGAGTCATCTATCTGACAATCAACGTCAGATGATTCCGCTACTAATTGAAGTTTCTAATATTATGGATGATCTTTTTTGGAAAGAAGCATATGGTGACAAAGAGGCGTTATTTAGCAGTCTTAGCGATGAGGCTACTAAAGAATTTGCACGAATCAATTATGGTCCATGGGACAGGTTGAAAGGGAATGAACCTTTTGTTGACGGCGTAGGAGAAAAGCCATTAGGAGCACAGTACTATCCAACCGATATGACCAAAGAAGAATTTGAAGCCTTTGATGACCCGGATAAATCTAGTCTGTATACACTAATCAAAAGAAATGAAGACGGAGAGTTGTTCTCCGAGCCATTCTACAGTGCTTTTGCTGAAGAGGTCCAGCGAGCAGCAGAATTGCTCAATCAAGCTTCAGAATTGGCAGACGACGAAGATTTTAGTATCTATTTGAGTTTGAGAGCAGATGCATTGTTGTCAGATAGCTATTTGGCCAGTGACTTGGCATGGATGGATATGAAATCAAATATGATCGACTTTGTGGTTGGACCTATCGAAAATTATGAGGACAAACTTTACAATGCCAAAGCGGCACATGAAGCTTATGTGCTGATCAAGGATATGGAATGGAGCAGTCGCCTTACAAAATTTGTCTCTTTTCTACCGGAGCTGCAGTCTAATCTTCCCGTGGATGAAAAGTACAAAAAGGAAACACCAGGTACTGATTCAGATCTCAATGCCTACGATGTAGTATATTATGCAGGAGATTGTAACGCGGGCAGCAAGACTATTGCCATAAATTTGCCTAACGACGAACGGGTTCAGCTTGAGAAAGGAACGCGAAGATTACAGCTAAAAAATGCCATGCGGGCCAAGTTTGATAAAATCATGCTGCCTATCAACAATCTTCTCATCGATGAATCTCAGCGCAAGCATGTAACCTTCGATGCGTTTTTTGCCAATACCATGTTTCATGAAGTGGCTCATGGATTGGGAATTAAAAATACGATTAATGGAAAAGGAACTGTCCGCGAAGCGCTAAGAGAACATGGATCAGCTCTCGAAGAAGGAAAAGCAGATATTTTAGGTCTTTTTATGATTACTCAACTTCAGCAGAAAGGAGAAATTGAAGGTGAGTTGATGGATTATTACACGACATTCCTTGCCGGAATATTTAGATCAGTCAGATTTGGGGCTAGTAGCGCACATGGCAAGGCCAATATGGTGCGATTCAATTATTTCAAGGAGAGAAATGCCTTTACCTACAATGATGTAAATGGCACCTATAAGGTCAATTTTGAAGAGTTTCAACAAGCCATGAACGGCCTGTCCGAGCTGATACTGACGCTCCAGGGAGATGGTGATTATGAGGGAGTGAATGCGCTACTCAATGAAATGGGCGTGGTAGGAGAAGAACTACAAAATGATCTCGACCGTGTTGGCAATGCCGGAATACCGCGTGACATTGTTTTCAAACAAGGGGTTAAAGAATTGGACTTACAGGCAGCCAACTAATAGGCAACCACAGTTTCATCTATTACATTAGATAGAGGTGAGCAGAGAACTATTATTACTACTTCTCTACTCGCCTTTTTTAGTCTAAACCATAGCTTATCATGAAATCAATACTCATCCTAGCACTTACTTTTGCCATTATCACTGGCTGTCAACCGAATGAGAAATACGCAGCAGAAAGAATAGCAGGGGAATTGAGCACTCAGCACTCCCTGATCAGCTACACCTCATGTGGACAAGGTGATTTGGTCGTACTACTGGTACATGGCTGGAATATTGATCAATCTTACTGGTCTGCACAACAAAGTGAATTTTGCAATCAATACAGGGTGATTACAATGGACTTACCTGGGTTTGGCAGCTCCCAAAATAAACCAGGTCAATTCTCAATTTCGTCATATGCCAGGGATGTAAATGATTTGATTGCTCACCTCGACTTAGAGAGGGTTGTATTAGTAGGACATTCCATGGGCGGCAGAGTCATACTTGAAGCCGCTCAAAATAATGATAAAGTGGTCGCATTAATTGGTGTGGACAATTACAAGGAGATAAGGCAAGAATTGACACCGGAGTTGAAAATAGAAATTGACGGATTTATGGAAATGTTAGAGGTAGATTTCGAAGGTACGTCATCTGCTTATGCAGATCAATATCTTATTTATCCTGAGGCCGATAGTACCGTTCGCGAAAGGATTGTAAGTGACTATAGAAACGCTGATCCTAAATCTTCAATGGCCGCTATTGAGGCTTATCTCAACTATACTCATGTGGAGGCAGACAGGCTGTCGCAACTCGACCTGCCGCTATACTTGATCTCAAGTAATATGTTTCCAATGGATATTGAAGGATTGGTGCAGACAGGTTTGAATTTCAAAATATATAACATGGATAGTACCGGGCACTTTCCGATGGTAGAGCAGTCCGAAAATTTCAATACACATCTAAGAGTAGCGCTAGGAGAGATAGCAGAAATCAAATCTGACTGAGGCCATCCGGATTCGTAAATCTATGCATCGGTTTGAACCAAAGGCTTAGTTCTTCGATAGAGATAATTGGCCAACCACCCAATCAGTCCAAAGCCTGCAAGAACTAAAAAAACATACTGATGCCCCAGTGCGCCAGGATTTTCATCCAGTAGATAGCCCATCAAGGGTCCCATAAAAATGTCTGGCGTAAATCCAATGACTGATATAAGTCCGACGGTTGTACCTGTGATGCTTGAAGAGATATTAGCTTCTTGTATCAAAGTGAAATATAGCCCGCGTACACTATATACTCCAAGACAAGTAACAAGGATGGTGACTATATAAAAAACTGCGGAACTTCCTATGAGTAATCCAGAACCTATTCCCAATCCACAAAGCACCATCAGTAAAAATCCCCAGGAAATTACTTTAGAAGCAGCTCCTATTTTGTCTGCTACGACTCCTGCAATGATTGCTGTAACCACACGCATCCAAAGGGCCAGTGTCCCTACCTGTGCAGATGCCACATCTGAGAAGTCGAGCACCTCCTTGGCTAACAGCGAGAAGTCATCTGTCACTTTGTAGCCCACATATGCGCAAACTACAATTATGGCTTGGAACCAAATATTCGGAGTATTTGCTATTTCACGTATTTGTCCCAGGGAGACTGGTTTATTTTTATATGCTGTATTGGTACCGGATTTATTCATAAAAAAGAATATCAACAGGCCTACAATTGCCACCCAGCCGGAAAAAAAGAAAATTACATTGCGAAAAGCCATCTGCTGGTCGTATAAAGTAGGAGAGTCTTGACCGTCAGGGAGGTAGTAGGCAAAAACACCGACAGCAAGCGTACTTACAAATGCCGCAATAAACCCACGTCCACCTTCTAAAAATCCAAAAGCCCTTGATTGAAACCTGTGTCCACCAATACTGCGCGTCGCTTTGATTAGAGCAGCCCAAAAGAGTAAAATTGTGGTCAATCCCCAGAATCCATATAAGTAAGACAAATAACTGATGCTATCGGCAAAGGCCATGATGAAACCTCCGACTGCCGTGCTCACAAGTGCTATAGCCAGTAATATTCTCGGGGAAATCCTGTCTGCAAGTGGTCCACCAAAAAAATAGGAGACCATGGCGATGATTCCATAAATGGAATACAATGATCCCAGCTCCAGATTGGTGATTTCGAATACACTTAAGAATGTGGGTCTAAACACACGTGCAATGACAAAGGGCAAGAAAAAAATCGATTCTCCAGCTAGGATGAGCAGAGAGAGCTCAAGGATTTTTGAAGTAGTTATTTTAGAACTGGATGGGTTCATTTACTTTGGATTCTATCTAGTCATTGCTCATTGGTACGAGCCTTTTAATCGAATTATTTAGGATTGAAATTCTTGAGTACCTCTTTTCGTTCTTGCTCTTTTTTTAGCCTTTCATAGACATATGGTGGAGAAGCGCGCACCTTACAATTTTCAGCCATGCACCTTTCGCATGTGTCGTTTACCAGTTGGGTTTTTATAGCCGTATCCCCTAAAAATTTAATCGTACTTCGCACCTTATCATCTAGTTTAATTCCAAGAGCCAGGCTGTTATTTATTCCTTTCGTCGGCGTGAAGGGTTTGGCTAGCGACAGCAGAAGAAATTCCTCTCCGGTATCTATATATCTGGCGATCTGGGCTCCACCAATGATTTCGCCTGGTTTGGTCTTGTGAATTTCCTCCAATTCATTGAGCATAGTAATAAACTTCCATCTCCTGCAGAAATGCTCCTGCAGCGTAGTACCACGTGGCTGATTCAATCGAGAAAGGTGCATTTCCTTACTGAGATGATAGTCTTGAGTGCCTGGTTTGTGGTTAAACTTAAAGAAAAACAATTCATGAAATCCGAAGTACTCTGGCAATAGATTGGTCATTCGCTGTAGCACCATCTCAGGAGTCGTATTGTAGTGCCGCATAGTGTCAATCAATATATTCTGATTCCACTTTGGACTGGCAAAAAACTCGTGTAGGTCTTGTAAAAAATTCTTACGGTTGATCAATATTGCCGATGCGAAATAGGAAGCTTTAAAATCGTTAAGTACCTGATCGAAATTGTCGATTTTCACCCATGGAGTTGCCGTATTTCGCTCTTTGAATTTGAGGTAATTGAATCCTACTTCCTTCGCTAGGTAAAAAGCACGTTGACGTTGACTCAACTCGCTATTCAGTACTAATTTTTTTCTACGCTTCTCCTGTATCATCAAGCTTCTCAGATCGCTTAATGAAGAATGCTCTGTGAAGTCGTTATTTACTAGTTTGTAGTTGTATTTCTCTGTCAAATAGTTCTCAAATTCGGACTCGGGAATATATTTTCCTGCGAGTAACCTTACCTCTTTAGTGAATACTTCTGCAGCGTCCTCAATTTCGGGAAAGTAGTTTTCATGAATTTCCTGATAGGAGCGAAGAACCGAAAAGTAGAAAGTCTCCACTCTCACATCATAGTTTCGGCTCACTTCCAGTAGCGTACCGATGAAGGCGTTTAGCTTGGAAGGAGCATTAGATAGTAAATCTAGCAGACGAGAAAGCTCCAATCCAAAAAGCTCTAACGGCAACTCTGATAATATACCTGAATGAAGTAGTCGTGAGACTGGAGCTAATTTTTTGTTGAGAATCTCGGATTTCAACTCGGTTGGTTTCACCTTCAATGCATTCGCCAAGGCGATTAATTTCTCCGTTTTAGGATACTTTTTTCCTTTTTCAATTTCATTCAGATAGGAAACTGAAATACTCGATTGATTTGAGAGCTGCTGTAGCGAGAGCCCATGATTTTGTCTGAGTTGACGGAGTTTTATTCCGAATATTAATTTTATGTATTCCTTGTTCAATGCCATTTGAGGGCATCAAATTAATCAGATATATTCAATAAGAACTAAACCAATTCACCGTCTTTGTCAAAAAGTTTGATCAAACTGACAAGATGCGAGAAAAGCACTGCCGGTACGACGAAGCCAGGAAGCAACACAAATGGAAAGTGGAATACCGCAATATTTGGTGTGTCAAATGCGAATAGCTGAAACGGAGTGGGGGTGGAGAGTATGGCATGACCGACCACATTGACCAATAGTCCGAGCGCTATGATGTTCCAAAGGATGGCACCAATTCGACTTTTGCTCCGCAGACCAACCATGAAAATGGCAACGAATGGCGCCGAGATGCCTGATAAGATGTCGTAATTTATGCCTTCGAATGTGAGCAGATATGGTAGTAGTTGGCTGCCAGCCAGCCACCAAAGGACTATTTCTACAGGCACTCTCACTATATGTAGGTAGGTGAGGGTAGTAATAGGGATATTCATCAAATAGACCCTTGACTGTTTTTTGCTCACTGCAATTATAATTGCCGCTAGCGGAGGCAGTATCACATAAAGTAATGGAGGAGGCATGGCTTCAAAATCGAGAAACATACCATATAATGCCAAAATACTCAAGATGAAAATCCAAACCATCATGAAAGTGGATACTATGATGGCGCTTTGATCTGATTTATTAGGTTGGGCCAGTTTAATGGAGTAGTATAAAAATCCAAAGGTTACAGCGACGATGGCTAGAAAAACTCCGCTGACATAAGATGGAAGTTCACTCATAAGGTTTTTAATGATGTAGAACTAAGTTAACGATTATCTTGATATGTTTGTCAGTCTGCAAATTATTTTTGAATTGGATAAATACCTGGAAATTGAGCGATAACAGTCACTGGCAGTCATTTACAACATCATTAAGAAAAGCGCTTGAAGCTACATCCTCGGGAAAAGAGGCACAAATCGAAATGGCGCCTCTACCGGATATTCAACAGCGATTTGATAGAGAGAGCGCAAAAAATGCCAGACAAAGTGCGGTCATGATTCTTCTCTACAAAGAAGAAGAAATGATCAACTTTCCATTGATTGTTCGGCCTCAATACCCAGGAGTACATAGTGGACAAATAGCCTTGCCAGGAGGGAAATATGAAGACACAGATCAAGATTTGATTTATACAGCGCTACGTGAAACAGAGGAGGAAATAGGAGTTGGATTGGATCAGGTTGAAGTGTTGGGACAGCTTTCAGAATTATACGTGCCTCCGAGCAATTTCAATATTCTCCCGGTGGTAGGCATGATTTCAGATCGACCAAATTTTGTCCTCCAGGAAACGGAAGTAGATGAGCTGATTATTGCCAATCTTCCTCTGCTAAATGATAAAGAAAGGAGAAAAGAAAAAGAAATGACATTTTACAATGGGACTAAGGTGCGAGTGCCCTATTTTGATGTACAAGGAAAGGTAGTCTGGGGGGCTACCGCCATGATATTAAGTGAATTTGCAACAATTATTAATCAAATAAACAGCCAAAAATGAATGAATCTTCAGCTTTGATCACCAATGATGCGGTGGTCTTTGGACTACTAATGGTCCTTTTAGGATTTGTGTTTAAAACCAATGCCTCTTCCAATCCATTCTGGAAGAAATTTTATGCCATCTTTCCATCTGTACTGATCTGCTATTTCCTGCCTTCAGTGTTCAATTCTCTGGGTATCATTGATGGCAACAACTCAAACCTGTATTTCGTGGCTTCTCGATACATGCTACCGGCAGCTCTGGTGCTTTTGACATTAAGTACAGATTTCAAAGAGATTCGAAAGTTGGGCTCAAAAGCTATCATCATGTTTTTAACTGGTACATTAGGTATTGTTATCGGTGGGCCGATAGCCTTATTATTTATTGGCTGGGTGGCACCCGATGCAATAGGAGCAACAGCCGATGATGTTTGGCGAGGTATGACCACCGTGGCAGGCAGCTGGATTGGTGGTAGCGCCAATCAAGCAGCCATGAAAGAGGTGTTTGAGGTCGACGACATCATCTTTTCAAAAATGGTAACAGTGGACATATTAGTGGCCAATGTCTGGATGGCAGTGCTATTGATTGGCGCAGGTCAATCTAAAAGAGTTGATAAAATGTTTAAAGCAGATTCTTCCGCTATAGATGATGTGAAAAAAAGAATAGAGCAATACAGTGCAAGTATAGCAAAGATGCCTACGCTGACAGACTTTATGGTCATATTGGCTATAGGTGCTGGCGCTACGGGAGTTGCTCACATGCTTAGCGATATCATCGCGCCTTATCTGGCGACCAATTACCCATGGTTATCGACTTACAGTTTGACTAGTGGGTTTTTCTGGATTGTAGTTATAGCTACAGCGATAGGACTAAGTCTCTCGTTTACCAAATATCGTGACCTGGAAGGTGTAGGGTCTACCAGAGTAGGAAGTGCATTCATCTATATTATTATCGCTACTATCGGTATGCATATGGATGTAATGGCCATTTTTGAATCCCCGGGACTGTTTTTAGTTGGACTTATTTGGATGCTGGTACATGTTGTACTTCTGCTCGGAGTAGCAAAGCTGATTAAAGCTCCCTTCTTCTTTGTGGCCGTCGGAAGTCAGGCCAATGTCGGCGGAGCAGCGTCTGCCCCTGTGGTGGCCGCAGCCTTTCATCCATCATTGGCTCCTGTGGGTGTACTACTCGCTGTATTGGGATATACGCTTGGCACCTATGCAGCGTATCTCTGTGGTCTTTTGATGCAAGCTGCTGCAATGAACTAGTCAATAAAGTTGTGGAATTGACATTCAGTCAAGTTTTTGATACATTTTCTTCTTAATTTGTGTAGGTACATACATTTTTTATTTAAATTTTAATATGAGAATTGGATTTTTGATTTTGGCAGGACTATTTATTGGAGCCTGCAGCAGCAATGAGGAAGTCAACTGTGAAGTGTCAGATTTGAAACTAACAGTATCGGGCAATGTAAATGCTGATTGCAACGAAGGGGCCAGTATTGAACTCGACGCCACAGGTGGAGAAGGACCCTATTTGTACAGTTTCGATGGATCTCCAGAGCAAGACCTGACCACTTTTAACGGAATGCCACTTGGTGGGCCTTTTTTAGCGAAAGTACAGGATGTCAATGGATGTGAAGCCACATTGGATGTTGAAATAACGGGAGATGAAAATACGGTGACCTTCGAAGCACAATCAACAGATGCTGGATGTGGATCATCACAAGGTACAATCACTGTAGAAGCGAGTGGTGGAGAAGGAGCGTACAGCTACAAAATCGAGGATGAGACCTTCGGAGATGTCAGTTCGTTTAATCAATTGGAAGCTGGGACATATCGAGTAAGTGTAAAAGATGGAACTGGGTGTATCAATGTTCAGGGAATTCAAGTTTTGTCAGGGATCAGCTACGAATCGGAAGTAAAATCTATAGTAATTGGAAGCTGCGCGACAACTGATTGTCATGTAAGTGGGACAGGTCGAGTGGATTTGTCTATTTTTAGTAACGTGCAGGCCAATGCGGCTTCTATTCGTACTAGAGTCTCAAACAAGAGTATGCCCAAAGATGACGAATTGACGAATGAAGAAATAGAAACAATTTTGTGCTGGATAGATGATGGAGCCTTGAACAACTAAATGATGAAAAAGACTATTCTATTTGTAATATTATTATCAGCTTGCCTTTCCGTATCGGCACAGAAATATGTTAGTGAAAACAGTCATATACGATTCTACTCCAGTGCACCAGTAGAAGATATCGAGGCAGTGAATACTGGTTCGAAGAGTGTGATAGACAAGGAAAATGGAGCCTTTGCTTTTTCCATACCCAATAATCAGTTTGAGTTCAAGAAAAAACTGATGCAAGAGCACTTCAACGAAAACTATATGGAATCAGAGAAGTACCCCAAATCTACTTTTACCGGTAAGGTTGAAAACTGGGACGCCACCGCCGGCGATAAGACGGTGGTCGCATCTGGCCAACTCACCATACATGGAGTGACCACGCAGGTCAGTACCACTGCTCAGCTTTCTATTCAGGGTGAGCGTATGATCGTAGATAGCACTTTCCCAGTAGCACTTGCAGAATACAAGATCAAAATACCCAAAGCTCTTTTTTATAATATTGCTGACACAGTAGAAGTTACTGTGCATTTTGAATACGTTCCACTACCTAAATAATTATCATGAAACTCCTTGTCCCTGTATTTCTTTTCTTCTCTATTCCGGTATTTGCTCAAGATGACTTACTGTCGCTAATAGATGAAAATGAAGAATCTCAACCCGTAGAGGCTACTTTCAAAAGTACGAGACTGATCAGTGGTCAGACTACCGAAATGAGGTCAGCTGGAGTATTAGATTTTATCATATCACATAGATTTGGAAGAGTAAATACTGGGATCGAACAATTCTTCGGATTGGATGATTCACAAGTCAGATTGGGATTAGATTATGGGATTACCGATAAGCTAAACATTGGTATTGGTCGCTCCTCCTTTCAAAAAATAGTAGATGGTATGGTGAAGTATAAAATACTGACCCAGAAGACAGGAGATAAAGCCATGCCTATTTCGCTCGTTGCATTTGCAAGTATAGCGATCAAAACAGGACCTGGAGCCTTCTTAGATCCAAACAGAGATAATCCTTTTTCCGATCGGTTGTATTTCACCTATCAATTTTTGATTTCGAAGAAAGTCAATTCTAACCTTTCTCTCCAGTTTACACCTACCTATATGCATAGAAATCTGGTGCCTACTAGTAATCATCCAAATGATGTCATTGCGTTGGGAATTGGCGGCCGATACAAGGTCACTAAACGCCTCGCACTAAATGCAGAATATTTTCCCCAAGTCACCAACAAGGCATTTGGAATATATGATGCCCTTGCATTTGGTGTAGATATAGAGACTGGAGGACACGTTTTTCAGATTCATGTGACTAATTCGAGATCAATGATCGAGCAAGGATTTGTGTCAGAGACCACTGGCAATTGGGGAGATGGAGATATTCATCTTGGCTTCAACATTTCTCGAGTCTTTGATTTGTCTCCAAATAAGAACTGATTGACACTATTAGCTACTCCTCTGGGAGTCCTTTATAAATATTAGCATTACACCACACCCACCTCAGATAATTTCTTAATCTTTGGAGCTGAAGAATTTATATCATCTCCATGGAAAGACAAGCATATCGATTAAGCAAAGTAGGATCTACTGCCAACTTAAAACTGGTGACAGAAAATCTGGATGAACCACAATCCAACGAAGTCCAGATAGAGGTCCATGCTATCGGTCTCAATTTCGCAGACATTTTCGCAATACATGGTTTGTACAGCGCTGCTCCTGAGGGCAGTTTTGTCCCAGGTTTGGAATTTTCCGGTAAGGTCACAAAGATTGGATCTAAGGTGACTGGATATAAGGTGGGAGATCGAATTATGGGCGTTACACGCTTTGGAGGATACGCCAGCCATCTCAATATTGATGATCGGCATATTGTACCGCTTCCAGAGGACTGGAGTTATGAAGAAGGTGCCGCCTATTTGGTGCAGGGTATGACCGCCTACTACGCTTTGGTTACGCTAGGCGGACTGCAGAAGCACCATACCGTATTGATCCATAGCGGTGCAGGAGGTGTGGGCATCATGGCAAACCGCATTGCCAAATCCTTTAGTGCCTATACCATCGGTACCATAGGGAGTGATAAGAAAATGAATGTTTTGACCGAAGAGGGATTTGATGGCAAAATAGTTCGAAGTAAAAAATTTGGTAAAGACCTAAAGCAAGCACTTGATGGTAGAGAGCTCAATGTCATAGTCGAAACTATAGGTGGCGAGATTTTTAAAGCTGGATACAACCTCCTTGCTCCTCAAGGCAGAATGGTAGTGGTCGGTGCTTCTCAATTTGCCTCTCCCGGCAATAAACCCAATTACATAAAGCTGCTTTGGAAGTTTTTAACACGACCCAAAATTGACCCGCAGCAGATGATACAAGAGAATCGTTCAGTTATGGGGTTTAATTTGATATGGCTGTATGAGAAGGTCGATATCATGGACGATATTCTGGCAGAAATGAGTAAGCTTGATTTGGGAAGGCCCAAGGTTGGACAGTCCTTTAGCTTTGAAAACCTCCAAGACGCCATTAAGCTATTTCAAAGTGGCCACTCTACCGGCAAAGTAGTCGTAACACTGTCCCCATGATTTTAGCAGTAGATATAGGCAATACGGACATTGTTGTAGGATTCTATGACACTCAGTGGAATCATGTTCTTAGAGTACCCAGTCATATAAAAATGGATGTTTCCGGCTATGAGATGAAAATTCGTGAATTTCTGTTGGAGGATAATATAGACCTTACCACTTTGGATGGAGCTGTGATTAGCAGCGTGGTGCCAGACCTTACAGCCCCGATAAGGGCAGCCATCCAGTTGATTTATACCGGCCAGATCATATTGGTAGATGGTGCATGCCTACAAAATTTATCCTTAGGAAAAATAGATCCCTATGAGCTGGGTTCTGATTTGGCAGCCAATGCTGTCGGTGCTTTTGATAGGTACGGCCAGAGCGCAATTGTTGTAGACTTTGGTACTGCACTGACTTTTACTAGTATAAATGATAAAGGCGAAATACTAGGCGTGGCAATAGCCCCTGGAGTACGCACTGCTATGAAGTCTCTGTCTTCTAATACGGCCAGACTGCCAGAAATACCTTTGGAGATTCCGAAAAATGCCATAGGAAACAATACGGTAGCTGCACTGCAGTCAGGGATAATGCAAGGATATGTTGGGCTCGTTAGTCATATGGTAAATCAGATCAAAATAGAAATGGATACGAACCCTAAGATCATAGCTACAGGAGGCCTTTCTTTTATTTTTGAGCCACTCCATGATCTGTTTGACGACATGGATACCAACCTCACGCTCAATGGGCTGAGAACCATTTTTCATAAGTTAACCTAGCTCGTGGTGAAGAAGTCTGGTTTCTTCTCTTTTAATCTTTCCAGAATCTGTACGAGCAAATTGTGCCAGGCTATAAACAGCTTTTGGCACATGGTATTTTGAAAATTTATCCAGAATTGTTTTTTGGACGTTTTTGAAACCCTCTTCGGATAATGTGTCATTTTCGATAAGAAGAACACAGGCCATACCCACACGCTCATTTTTCTCCCAAGAGATTATATATTCAAGCTGCTGGCCAAGTACGTTTTCCAATTCTTTTTCAAGTTGCTCGGGGTGAATCTTTATGCCACCCGAATTTATTGTATGATCATACCGACCTAACCACAGAAATTCATTTTCGTTGATCCGCTCGATTATGTCGTTGGTCTGAATCCATCGGTCGCAGGTGACCGCCCCTTTTGCACGCAAGCAGCAATTTAAATCCTGTTCAATCAGAACTTCATCCAGTATATGAAACGTGGCAGAAGCGAAATTACCCTTCACAGGCATTAGTGCAATATGACTCACCGTCTCCGTCATGCCATAAGTCTGATAGATGTCCGTATCTATCTTGGATAGAGCGTCAAAGGCCAAGCCAGAGAGAGGAGCCCCTCCAATAATCACCCGATTGATCATGGATAGTTTGCTCAAAGTGCCTTCTTCCATCATCTTATATATCTGTATGGGCACAAAGGCAGCAAAGTCTATAGATTCAGTGATATCCTTCATAGGGTTGGCTGTAGGCCGCTGAATAATCAGATCCATATCAACAATCAGGCATCTGGCTACCATCATCACAGAGGCTATAAAGTCGGGATTAAGACATAAAAGCACACTAAATTTTTTCTGCAGAGATAAATATTTGGCAGTAGCTTCTACACTTGCAACTATTTGCTGGCGACTGATCTCTATAGGTTTTGGAGTACCTGTAGATCCCGAGGTATAAAACCTAAAGCTTGTTTCTCCACTCTGCCAGTCAGAAATAAACTGTATTAGTTTGTCGGCCTCAGGATAGTTTTCCAAAAGGTCTTTAAGTTGGTCGAGAGTATACAAAGAGCTTTCGAAAACTATTTTCATCTATTGGAAGTATTATTACTTGGATTATATTCGTCAAATATCAAAAAAAAACCATTACCAAACTTGATAATTTTATATCAGTTAAGAATGTATTATGTTTGAAATTGCAAGAGGAGCCAATGGCTTATTGAGATTGGGAAAAATATAGAATGTTAGATAATCAGGTCAATTTACTCGTTCAGAGGATTATAAATAAAGAAAAGGCGGCCTTCGAGATTGTCTTCAATGAATATTATAAAGCGCTGTGCAACTACGCTTTTAGATTCTTGGACGAGTACGAAGAGGCTGAGGAAATAGTACAAGATGTATTTGTGAAGTTTTGGGAGAAATGCGACACCATAGCCGAAGATTCCTCACTGAAGTCTTATCTCTATAGATCTGTGCACAATACTTGCTTGAATCATCTCAAGCACCTCAAAGTTCGAGACTCCTACAGACAGCACATCATCGACCAAATGGATCATTGGGAAGAAATCAAGTATGATGAAGACGAAGATCGAAACGTACAGGCAGAAATCTATAAAGCAATAGATGAATTGCCTCCACAGTGTAAAAAAATATTTAAACTAAGTAGATTTGAGGGATTAAAATATCAGGAGATTGCAGATCACATGGAACTTTCCATTAAAACTATAGAGGTTCAGATGGGAAAGGCCCTGCGAGTGCTTAGAGAGAGCCTGAAGGAATTTAGACGATAGAAATACCCCAAAAATAAAATGATCAAACGCCTGGCATACATGTTGAGCTGTGCGCTGCCTTTGGTAGTTGGTTTGATTATTTTGTCGAATACCTGTGTTGCTCAGAAAAGAGTCCTGGGCAAAAAACTTCAAATCGACCTTAGGGAGGTGACTATAGATAGCGCACTGAACTATATTAGCTATAAGACTAATGTATTCTTTTCGTATAGTTCAGACATCATTGATGAAAGGCAACGATTCACACTCTACTATGAAAATTCCAACCTGGAGACCGTGCTTCATCGGCTGCTTTTAGGTACAGGAGTAGAGTACACAATCATCAACGGCCAGATCATTCTGTTCAAGAGTAAATCCTCTTCAAAAACGCAATATTTCTTCGAGACAGTCAATATCAGAGGAAATGTTCGTGATGTTGAAACCAATGAACCCATACCCGGAATCAATGTTTATGTTGCAGGTACCCTAAAGGGGAGTTCCACCGATGTGAATGGAAACTTTGAGCTAAAGGGACTTACGCCCGGTCGGTATGAAATTGTTTTTTCGCATATTGTTTACAATCTGGCGCATAGCTTGGTGACCGTCGAAGGGGATCAACAATTCGTGCATATACCAGTAAAATTGGAGCCTAAAATCACCCAATTGGCAGACGTAGAGGTAGTTGCCAACAGTGAGGAACAAAAAAATTGGCAGCGCGGATATAGAGTTTTTAAAGAAGAGTTTTTGGGAAACTCTCAGAATGCAGGTAAATGTAATATTCTAAATTCTGAAGTTTTAAATATTGAATATGACCGAGTGAGTGGAGAGTTGAAAGCCACCGCAGACGAGCCATTGATTATTGAAAACCTTGCACTTGGCTATAGAATCAATTATATCCTTGAGTTGTTTGAACATACACCCACGGTCACACGCCTACTCGGGATTTCTAATTTCGAGGAGCTACCTGTCAATAGTAATGTAGAAAGAAAGAGAATTATACGAAACCGTCAAAAAAGTTATCAAGGGTCGATGACCCATTTTTTGAGAGCCTTGACCAATGGTAAACTGAAAAGGGAAGGTTTCGTGATTGACGAAGTAGATGAGCTGCCAAATACTATCAACAACTCATACTTTGAGCTGCCAGCTAAACTCCACGCTGACAGAGAAAAATTTGCCTTCGACAACACACTGAAATTCACTAAATACTTGTTGGTGATATACACCAGAGAATATGAGAGTACCGCCTACGTTTTCGATCAGTTGCAGATGGCTAATAAAGACGCCACTACAATCAACAATTCGTTGGTTGGAATCAATAGAAATGTCGGCCAGGTGTCATTTATTAAATTAAATTTACCAGTGGTTACAATCAACTCAAAGGGCTTTTTTAACGAACCTTTGGCCGTTACCACCTATGGATATTGGTCTTGGGAGCGTGTGGCAGAATATATGCCTTTTGAATATGCGCCTTGATGTATAAATTTGTCATTGGTTGTTATAAGGGTAGTATTTATATGACTTGTTAACACACCGATATAAACCGTAATTATGGAAGAGCAGTTAGTAAAATATTTTTCTGGAAATCTCACCCCCAGCGAGATTAGAAAAATTGAGGATTGGAGAAGCGAATGCGACGACAATGCATCGGTGTTTTTGGAATGTCACCAGGCCTGGAAGTTTAGTAGAAACGCAGAAGTAAATTCTGGTGCTGCTTTGAGTGCTGTGATGAGCAGAATCGAGGCGATAGAAGGAAATGGGGAAACAATAAGCAAATCATTTGGGTTTAAAGCCTATTATAAATATGCTGCAATTGCCGTCTTGGCTATAAGTCTGGTGTTCTTAGGAAAGAGTTTTACAGGAGTAGCAGATCAAGTGGAAGTGGCTGCAGGAGATAATATCGAAATTATTGCACTGCCAGATGGCTCTATCGTTACCCTCAGCGGTCACTCGAGCCTTACCTATAATGCTGACTTTAGTGGAACAATCAGAAACGTGAGTTTGAATGGAAAAGCATTTTTCGATATCCAAAGAGATGAATCAAAGCCATTTGTAGTAAATACAGAGCTTTCAAAAATAGAAGTCTTAGGGACCTCCTTTCTTGTGAATACGGCTGCCGCTAATGCGAGTACTGAAGTAGTAGTAAAATCAGGAAGAGTCGCCGTGAGTAAAAAAGAGACAAGTGAAGTCAAAAAAGTGGAGCTTGTAGCAGGAGAAGTCGGAAGACTTGTACCGGATGCAAAAGTGTTTATGAAGTCTTCAATTGCAAACTATAATTATCTGGCATGGAAAACTAAACTCATCGAATTTGAGGATGAAAATCTAAGGTCTGTATTAGATGTATTGAGCGAGGTGTATGGGGTCAAAATCGAAGTATCCAATGAAGACATCTATAACTGCCAGATGTCGGCTAAGTTTGATAATCAACCTATGGATTCTATTTTCGAAATATTAAGCAGAACCTTCAATCTGGAGCTGACAAAGTCAGGAAAGAATGAATTTTACCTATCGGGAGCAGGCTGCGTCCTGGTTCAATAGATATTATATTCTGCAAGACATAGAAATTATTATATTGCAATTCCAGTCCATTGGCTGGAATTTTTTTATGCCCTATTATGAGTAAAACTATTGGATTAATACACCTGCTGTTCATTTTAAGCTTTGGGCTACAGGCCCAGCCATCGAATTCGACAGACAAAGCGTCTTTGTCTCTCGATTCTGCAGGACAGACCGTGGATATCGAGTTGGATACCACTTCAACTATGGCATTGCAGGAAACTCCTACCGTCGAGTCGCAACCAAATCTGTTGTCGATTGATCAAAAGGGCGATGAGGAATATAGTTTATGGGCGGTGGCCAGAGGAATATTGGGCATGGCAGTACTGATATTCATTGCATGGATTTTTAGTACAGATAGAAATGCTATTTCGTGGAAGGTGGTAGGTATAGGGCTTGCAATACAGCTGGGACTAGCGCTCTCAATTTTACATATTCCTATGGTCAGAGGCCTATTTGAGGTAGTTGGCCGCATCTTCACCAAGATACTGGACTTCACCAAAATAGGGAGTGAGTTTCTATTTAGAGGATTTATGGATATCGAATCTTACGGATTTGTATTCGCATTACAAATACTACCAACAGTCATATTCTTCTCAGCCATTACCAGTGTATTGTTCTATCTGGGAATCATACAGAAGGTCGTCTATGGATTGGCATGGCTGATGACCAAAGCCATGAAATTGAGTGGCGCCGAAAGTCTTAGCGTCGCAGGAAATATATTTCTGGGCCAAACAGAAGCTCCGCTCATGATCAAAGCCTACCTGGACAAGATGAACAAATCAGAAATGCTGTTGGTGATGACAGGAGGCATGGCCACTGTGGCTGGGGGAGTACTTGCCGCGTATATTGGTTTTCTTGGTGGAAGTGATCCGGTTCAACGACTCATTTTTGCAAAGCATCTGCTCGCAGCATCCATTATGGCAGCGCCAGGTGCAGTTGTTATATCTAAGGTGCTCATCCCTCAGACCGAAAACATCAATCAAAATGTTGAAGTTAGTAGTTTGAATGTAGGCAGCAATCTACTTGATGCCATGTCCAATGGCACCACTGAAGGGTTGAAACTGGCATTGAATATCGGTGCTATGCTATTGGTGTTTTTTGCCTTTTTGGCAATGATTAATTTTGGGTTAGGAGAAGTAGGCGCTTTATTAGGGCTCAACGATCTTATTGCAACCATGACTAACGGCAATTATTCAGGGCTGAGCTTTGAATTTATTCTAGGCTACACCTTTGCACCCATCATGTGGCTTATTGGAGTAGCTCAGGAGGATATTACACTTGTTGGACGATTATTAGGAGAAAAACTCATCGCTAGTGAGTTCGTTGGCTACGAGAGCCTGGCACGCCTCAAAAGTGATGGAGCCTTTACCAGCACCAGGTCAATCATCATGTCCACCTATATGCTTTGTGGCTTTGCGAATTTTGCCTCTATTGGCATCCAGATCGGTGGAATAGGGGGGCTTGCCCCATCTCAACGAGTTTTGCTATCACAGCTAGGTTTACGGGCGCTTTTAGGAGGTACATTGGCCTCATTGCTATCAGCTACCATCGTAGGTATGCTGGTTTAAAATCTACAAGATCCTTTATTTTTAGCGATTTAGTCTAGTTGCTGTGCTTCTTATATAGCACCAAGATCTTATTTCATGCAATTCAGAAGTAATTCCATTCACTAGCATTACATCAAAGTAAACGGTATGGACAAAAAAAGCCCTTCTGGAAAGAAGGGCTCTAAATTTCTAATCTTGATCCAGTTAATCGTATTTTGGATTAGGAACCGGCTCACCTGACATGATTTCATCATTCGCAAAGTCACTGTATTTTTTGAAATTCTCGACGAATTGTCTCGCCAGATCATTAGCCTTTTTGTAATACCCGGGATCATTCTTCCAAGTCTCTCTTGGACTTAACACTTCTGAAGGTACTTCTGGACACGTCAACGGAATTTGAACTCCAAAAATTGAATGTGTTCTAAACCCAACATTATCTAATGTGCCATTTAAGGCAGCTGTGATCATAGCTCTAGTATATCGAAGTTTCATTCTAGAACCTACTCCATATGGACCTCCAGTCCAACCGGTATTAATCAACCAGACGTTAACTTCGTATTTTTCCATTTTTTCCCCTAACATCTCAGCATATTTAGTAGGATGAAGAGGAAGAAATGGTGCTCCAAAACATGCACTAAAAGCGGTCTGAGGTTCGGTAATACCAGCTTCGGTACCAGCCACCTTTGCAGTGTAGCCAGATATGAAATGGTACATCGCCTGACCCTTAGTCATTTTCGAAATAGGAGGTATTACACCAAAAGCATCACACGTCAAAAAGAATATATTCTTTGGAATGCCGCCAATAGAAGGCACTACAGCATTCGATATGTGGTTAATCGGGTATGCGGTTCTGGTGTTCTCGGTGACAGAGACATTTGCGTAGTCAACCGTACTAGTATCCTTATGAAATCTTGTGTTTTCAACAATGGCACCAAACTTAATGGCATCAAATATTTCTGGCTCTTTCTCTCTTGTGAGATCAATTACTTTTGCATAACATCCACCTTCGAAATTAAATACGTTGTCCTCAGTCCAGCCATGTTCGTCATCACCTATCAAACCTCGATTTGGATCAGCCGATAGGGTGGTTTTACCTGTACCAGAGAGACCGAAAAAGATTGCAGTATCATGATCTTTTTGACCAATATTAGCAGAGCAGTGCATGGAAAGCACTCCTCGCTCTTGTGGCAATAGGTAGTTCAGGACAGAGAAAATGCCTTTTTTCATTTCACCGGCATAAGCAGTACCACCAATAAGAATGATTCGCTTTGTCAGGTTGATAATAGCGAAATTACTTTGGCGAGTGCCATCTGTTTCTGGATCGGCTTCAAACTCTGGCGCACAAATAATGGTGAAGTTGGGATCGAAGTCCTTAAGCTTATACTGCTCCGGCCTCAAAAACATATTGTTGCAGAATAGATTCTGCCATGCAAGGGTGTTGATGACTCTTAGGTTCAGTCTGTAGGTTTTATCCGCACCTGCATATGCATCACGTACATAGAGTTTCTTATCCTCAAGGAAAGAAATCATTTTGTTGTGCAAACTGTCAAATTGATCTTCAGAGATTGGAATATTGACGTTTCCCCACCATACTGTATCTCTGGTTTTGTCATCTTCCACAATAAACCGATCCTTGGGAGAACGGCCAGTAAATTTTCCAGTGTCGCACATAAGGGCACCTGTATCAGTGATTCGCCCTTCATTGTTTTTAATGGCCTCTTCTACTAATTCAGCAGGAGTAAGGTTCCAGTGTATACTTTGCGCCTTTTTGATGCCTGAAGTTTCGATACCATTTTTAGTCGGTATCAATCCATATTGATGCATGTTTAATTGGTTTTGGGTTCTACTTCTAAGCACGAAATTAACAGATTTACGGGTGCTAAAAAATGATTTGCGAAAGATATTTGATCGAAGGAAAGTCCAAATTTAAAATAGGACTATATGAGGGAAAAATTGAACGTATCTCAGTGTAAGTATAAATACCTAATGAATAGGTGATTTCTTTTACTTCTTCTAGTAAAATTGTGTTGCATTGTACGGTTTATTTTATTTATGTTTGGTTTTTAATTTAGTAGCTCAGGATCAAGGTTGAGTTTTTCATGGATGATTAGTGCATTCAATTAAAACTTTAAAAAGTTATATTTTAGGCCGTGTAATTCTTGGAAAAGTCTAATTTTCCTTGGAATAGGATAGAATAAAATTTATATTAAAAGATTATAGAATACTTAAACTAACTCGGAACTTTGCTACAGTCATTTCTAGCGTTTCTTGGAGGAGAACCCGGTGAAGAAAAACCCATGCTTTTATTGCTTGGTCAAGGCTTTTTCATGGGTGTACTCATCGCAACCTATACTGTAGGAGCGGAAACTCTGTTCGTATCCACAGTTGGAGAGCATTATCTTGCTAGAGCGATCTTCTTGTCCGGTTTGATGGGTATTATTAGTGCTGGACTTTATGTTCAGTTTCAGAAGAATATCAATTTTTCCACACTTCTCCTTACCATCACCTTTCTCGTATTCGTGTTTATTGCCGGCATTAGAGGTGCCTTCTGGTATACTGATTATAGAACAGACCATCTTGGATTTCACTACCTTCCATTTATACTTTTTGTAATGATGGGTCCCGTGATCTCTATTACGATACTCTCTTTTTGGGGGGTGTTTGGTAGAATTTGGGACTTAAAACAGGCAAAGAGAATTATTGGGGGAATTGATACTGGCCAGCTAGTGGCTACAATGATTGCCTTCTTTTCTATTCCGCTTTTATCTGCTATAGGTGCCATAGACGAAACACACGATTTGTTGCTACTGTCAACTATAGCCGCTTTTGGTATATTGATATTTGCGGTACTCATAGTCAAAGATTTTAATCTCGATTCTGCTACTAAAATTCGACCTTCTGATGCCAAGGTTAGAAAAATAACATATTTGGACCTTTTCAAGGACAAATACCTTAGGATGTTATGTGTTTTCATGATATTCTCAATGGCCTCTGCTGTATTTGCCAATTTTGTATATTTATCGGCCACGGAAATAATGTACCCTGATGAAAAAGAGTTGAGAACCTTCTTATCATTTACAAATGGTACAGTGATGGTGCTCAGTTTCATTATTCAGAGTTTTATCAATGATATTATCATAGGTAAGTATGGTTTAAAAGTATCCTTGATGGTGATGCCGCTTATTCTAGCACTCTTTACGTTGGGAGCGATCTTCTCAGGGCACTTGTTTGTTTATGATATTAAAACAGAAGATTTCCTATTCTTCTTTATCTTCCTTGTAGTAGGAAAAGTATTTACATCCTCACTAAAAGACGCTTTAGAAAACCCAGCTTTTAAACTGTTTTTCCTCCCGTTCGATGTTAAAATTCGATTCGATATCCAATCAAGAATTGAGGGTGTGGTCAACGAAATCGCGGTATTGACAGCTGGCGCGTTCCAAATCGCCTTGGGTACACTGACATTCTTTAAGTTGATACATTACGCATACTTCATTATGGTGCTTGCGGCACTGATTATTTTTTATGCAGGGAAACTCTTTAGTGAGTATAAAATTGAGCTGAAAAAGACACTTGAAGATCAAAAATCAAAACTGAAAGGTTCTGGTACACGCAATGATCACAACACTGTAAACGTCCTGAAATCCGAGTTACGCAAAAGAAACCCTGAGCGCATATTAAATGCACTCAAACTGCTCGAACGAATGGAACCGATCATGCTTGACTTCTCATTATTGGACTTCATTCGGTCTGAATACAAACACATTAGAATATACGCCTATACTCGACTGGGTAATCTCAGAAGCTTCAATACACTCGAAATTCTGGCCAGAGAAATAAGGAAAGAAGACGATGAGGAAGTGAAACAAGTAGGCATAGAGACCATTAAAAAGCTTAAAGAAATGGTCGACTATGAGCTGACTGAGACTGGAATTAAGAAATTAGTGCGTTCCACCGATTTGAATGATAGAATCTATGCAGCACGTGTACTTGCCAAATTGGATGATGACAAGTTTGTACCGTTCCTGGTCGAATTACTGCGTGATATTAATCCAACAGTTAGACGAGCTGCCATGGTAAGTGCAGGGAAATTAAAAAGACCAGAATTTTGGTCTATTCTCATAGAAAACCTGCACATACCAACCTATAGCAATGTCGCTGACTCCTCACTGATTTCTGCAGGTGAGACCATGTTTCATGCTATTGATTCTGCTTTTTATAAGACAGGACAGGAGTTAGATACAATGATACGTATCATGCAAATATTTGGTAAGGTTGGAGGAAAACAGGCTACCGAAATGCTTTGGAGAAAAATTGATTTCCCCGATAAAAATATCATTTCAGAATTGCTCTTATCACTTAGCTATATTGGATTTGAAGCCAAAGATTTTCAAGCAGCCAGAATAAAACTTGCAATTGAAAGCACAATTAGTGATTTAACATGGAACATCAAAGCCCTGCTTGAAATCCCTCGGGATGACTTTTTTGACAAACTTATCGTAGGAGCACTAGAAGAGGAAAATAAGAAAAACTATGAGCATCTGTTTATGCTACTTGCCATGATCTATGATTCTCAAAGTATTAAGCTGGTCAGAGACAACATAGAAGTAGGTACTACAGATAGTGTGTCATTTGGTATTGAGATGTTAGGAATTTTTGTTGATGAGATACTTCGGCCCAAATTGACAGCAGTCCTTGATGACGATCCACCAGCTGAAAAACTGGGTAAGCTACATGACTTTTATCCACCTGAGAGTTTTGAAGATTATGCTGATTTGTTGTTGCAGATTGTAAATCGTGATTACAACAACATCAACAAGTGGACCAAATGCCTTGCTATGTATAAGCTAACTCTTATACGTGGTCAGAAGGTCACTGATGATTTGGTAGCTAACCTCTTCAATCCAGATTCTACCATGGTTCAAACCGCAGCAGCCGTAATCTACAAATTAGATTCAGATCTGTATCAATACCATTCAAAGAGACTAAAGAGCTCTGTTAAGAAAAAATTAGACAAAGCCATCGTTCCTCCGGTCTTCAAGTCTAATGAAGAGAAATTTCATCAGAAACTATTGATCGTTGAAAGAGCAGTTTTGCTAAAGCAAATCCCATCATTTATGGATATTCCTGGAGTGATTCTGCTGGATTTAGCCAAAAGATTCGAAGAGGTTATGGTGGAGCCTAATGTGAATATCATGGAAGTAGGCGACACTGGAGACGCACCTGTGTATATCGTGATCAAAGGAAAGCTTACGCTGACCCTTGAGACTGGTGAAACCAGGAAATTGTCTCAAAAAGATATTGTGGGTCACAAGCTGATTTTAGCCTCTGACATATGTCCCTATACTTTAACAACAGAAACAGAATGTTTGCTTCTGACAATAGATAAAGGAGAATTGTATGACGCTGTATCGCGAAACATCGAGATGGTAGATGGAATTCTCACGATTGTGAATGAATCTGAAATTGAAGAGGAAATTGAATCGATATTTCACTAAACCAGCTACTTAAATAATTGAGCGAATGAATATTGAACAGGAAATATTGCTTGCCTACCACACCGCGGATGATCAGCCTATCGGCGGTGGTTCGAGCAAAGGTTGGGTAACTAACTTCTACAAATTTCTGTCCACTCTATTGGAGCAGGTATCGGGCGTAAAACCCCAGATAAAAATGGTTTCTGAGAATGATAGTCATGCCGATCTTTATGCGTCGAGCGGAGTCTTGGTAGCTATTCTTTCTAAAGATTTCTTGAACAATCCAACCCTAACAAACGGAGTGAATCTTTTTGCCAGCACTTCAAAAGAGAGCAGTACTCTTTCCATGGGAGGGCTGTCAAGATTATTCAAAGTCATTAAATTCCCGATTGATGTAGATGAGTTCTTACCGGAATATTCAGACATTCTTTCATATGATTTCTTCCATATTGATCCACTCACCGGAGAACCACAAGAATTTAAAAGATTCTTCGGCAATGAGGCTGAAAGAAGTTATTGGATGAAAATGGTAGATATGTCATATGACATCTATCAAATTCAGACCAAACTGGTCGAATTAGGAACTAAGAAGAAGGAAATCAAGGAAGTAGGTAAGGATAAAACCATTTATTTGGCCAATTCAGGAGTGGATATGATTATCCAGAGAGATACGGTAAAACGCGAACTCATTCGCCATGGATACCGTGTATTGCCAGATCAGTCACTCCCGAAGGATGTTCACGCACTTGAACCATTGATCAAACAGGATTTAGACAGATGTTGTTTATCCATCCACCTTATAGGTGAAGACTATGGATACAAGCCTGCCGGGTCAGAACTTTCAGTAGTGGATATACAAAACAATATCGCCTCCAAGCATACCCATGATGTGCATGACTACAATGTTAAACATGGAGGTAAAGAGAAATTTAGCCGTTTGATTTGGCTTTCGCCAGATTTAAAAAATGTCAGTGAACGTCAAAAAATATTTATTGAAGACCTGAAGAGTGATGCCGCATCACTTGATGAGGCTGAGGTACTCCAAATCCCATTACAAGAACTAAAATCTATTATCCGAGAAGAATTGGTAACTGGAGGCAGGTTCAAGGCAAAAGAGATTGAGGTTGATGAGCAGCTTATCGAAGATGGAAACTTGATATATCTGATCTGCGATCAGCAGGATCAAGATGCAGTAAAGCCGGTGATGGATTGCTTAAAGGATAAAGGCTTTAGCGTGGTAACTTCAATGTTTGAAGGTGATTTGATGGATTTGCGCTACCTTCATCAGGAAAACTTAAGAAGATGTGATGCCTCTCTCATATATTATGGTAAGTCATCACCAGAATGGATTCGAACAAAAATGCAAGATTTACTGAAGGCTCCAGGTTTTGGAAGAACCAAACCTATGAAAGCAACAGCAATCTTCACAGAAGATAATAGTAAGGTGGACAATCTTGTTAATCACTCCGGCACTATGGTGTTGGGTGATGGAACATTTGCCCCTCAAAAAATCGAACCTTTTTTAGCTAAACTACAAGACTAATGAGCGAAAAAGAATTACAAATCGGACAAGAACAACAGGCTGATATCACACAGTTTGTTGATCCATTTCCTGGGCTTAGGCCTTTTGGAATTGAAGAAAGTCACCTCTTCTTCGGCCGAGAAGGTCAGAGTGATGAGGTATTGATGAAACTATCTGAAAACAAGTTTGTAGGAATTCTAGGAGCTTCTGGTAGTGGAAAATCGTCATTAATGTATTGTGGTTTGATTCCAACACTTTATGGAGGGTTTATGACACAAGCCGGATCCAACTGGCGAATCGTAGTTACTCGACCTGGAGGTGGTCCTATTGATAATTTAGCCGAAGCGCTGCTGAATAAGGACCAGATCTATAATGACCTGGACGATGAAGAACAACTGATCAGGAAGACTATTACATCCACCGTCCTTCGAAGTAGTTCATTGGGTCTAATTGAAGCTGTCAAACAACTGAAAAGCTCTGAACAGGAAAATGTTCTCATACTGGTGGATCAGTTCGAGGAACTATTTAGATACAAAAAACTAGAAACATTATCATCCGATCTGGATGAATCTTCCGCATTTGTCAACTTATTGCTGGAAGCAGTGCATCAGTATGACGCACCTATATATGTAGCTCTTACCATGCGTTCTGACTTTATTGGTGATTGTGCGACCTTCCCTGATTTGACGCAAATGATCAATGATAGTCACTACCTGATTCCTCAAATGACTCGCGATCAAAAGCGTTTGGCTATTGAAGGTCCAGTAGCCGTAGGAGGAGGTAAAATTGCTCCTCGATTGACGCAGCAACTACTAAATGACGTAGGAGACAACCCGGATCAGTTGCCTATTCTTCAACATGCATTGATGCGTACCTGGCAGTTTTGGAAAGAATACAGGAAAGAAGGAGAACCGATGGATCTAAAGCACTACAATGCGATAGGCACGCTACGTGAGGCTCTTTCCCAACATGCAAATGAAGCTTTTGACTCTTTGTCAAAGAGAGAGCAGCAAATTTGTGAGTCAATGTTTAAGGCCCTGACAGAACGAGGCACAGAGACATCTGGTATCAGACGCCCTACTAAGCTAGCCACTATTGCAGCCATATCCGGGGTCAATGAAGAGGAAGTCACCCGCGTGGTTGATAAATTCCGCGAGCCAGGAAGGACACTGCTTATGCCCCCGCATGGGATTAGATTAGATTCCGATACGGTAATTGATATTTCTCACGAAAGTTTGATGAGAATCTGGACCAGGTTGAAATCATGGTTGGATGAAGAGTCGCGATCAGCGGAAATGTATCTGAAACTCGCTGAGTCTGCAGAAAGATTTCAACTAGGTAGAGCTGGACTTTGGAAAATGCCAGATTTACAGCTGGCCTTAAACTGGCAGGAAGAAAATAAACCTACGCTGGTATGGGGACAGCGGTATGATCCAGCTTTTGAGAGAACCATGGTTTTTCTTGAAACTAGTAAGAAGGCATACGAAACAGAACAACGAAATAAGGAACTCCTTCAGAAAAGAGCATTACAAAGGTCCAGAATCGTGGCCATGGTACTTGGATTTGCAATGTTGATTTGTATATTCTTTGTGGTCTACGCCAACATTAAAGCGAACGAAGCAGAGAAGCAGACCATACAAGCTAAATTGAACTTGGAGCTTGCAAAAGAGAATGAGGCCAAAGCGAAAGAAGAAGAACAGAAGGCGGTAGAGGCTGCTGCCAAAGCGAGAATTGCAGAGCGTAAGGCGGTTGAAGAGCAGAAACGAGCGCAAGTTGAGGCCGACAATGCAAGAAAAGCGGAAGCGGAAGCGAGAGCTCAGCAGAAACTTGCACTTGAAGCGCAGGCACTTGCACAGGAGAACCAGAAAAAGGCTGA
This sequence comes from Reichenbachiella sp., assembly GCF_039941815.1. Taxonomy (GTDB): domain Bacteria; phylum Bacteroidota; class Bacteroidia; order Cytophagales; family Cyclobacteriaceae; genus Reichenbachiella. Next base: position 423,459 of record NZ_JBDVDW010000065.1, on the reverse strand, counting down.
GGCAAATGCCGAACAGGCTCGGATTGCTGAAGCCCAGGCACAGGAGAATGCCGAACGTGCCGAACGTCAGCGATTGGCTGCGCTAGCCCTACGTTATCAAGCGATTGCCAATTCTATGGCGATCAAATCTAAGGGTATTGATGATGATGTGGAGCAGAAAGCCTTAATCGCCCGACAAGCCTGGAAGTTTGATAAAGAATATGGTGTGAAGGAATACAATGCGGATGTGTATTCCGGGGTATACTATGCTTACAAAAAACTTCTCTTTACAGATAGTACTGATATTTTCAATCACTATAAAGGTCACACTGCAGGAAATGCTGTAAGGTCAGTTCGATATTCACAAGATGGTAAAAGAATGTTTTCAGCAGGTAGTGATGGCAAACTATTGCAATGGGATATGACTAGCGATCGTCGCAAGAGTAAAGTACTTGTTGATAATAACTTTGTGAACCGAGTGGTAGATTTGAGTCCTCAGGAGAAATGGGTGGCTGTTGGTACAGACGATGACAGAATATTGCTCTATGACTTGAAGAAGAAAGGAAGCGATCCTAAGGAACTGACAGGACATTCAGGAGTAGTTTTTGATTTGGTTTTTCTGAATGAAAATGAAGGATTCATTTCTTCGTCAGGAGACAAAGTCATTCGAAAAAACGATTTCAATAGTAACATAGAAATAGCAAGAGTCGCCTCGAGAGTTCATGCCCTGGCATTGAGCCCAGATGGTAGATACCTTGCCGGTGGCAGCCAGTCTGGAAATGTCTATCTATGGGACTTGGATAACGAAAACGAAGAAAAGTCTATTTATATTAAAGGAGGTAGCGCCGTACATGCTATTTCATTTAATCATGACGGCTCTATAATTGCCATAGGTGACCAGGAAGGAGATGTGATATTGTGGGATCTTAATGAAAGCAAAAAATTGAGAACACTTACTGGCCACGCCACAAAAATAACAGACCTGGAATTTAGCAATGACAATAGTTTGCTAGCTTCTACTAGTTTTGATGGCACTGCAAGAATTTGGGTCATGAAGCATCTAAACGATCTTCCAATTGTTCTTGATGATCATGGCACAGGTAGCGGAAGTAAGAGATGGGTCTGGTCGGCAGCTTTTTCGCCTGATGGCAGTACGCTTATGACAGGAGCTGGTGACGGAATCATTAGATATTGGCCTACACATCCTGATGAAATGGCAGAAAATATTTGTGGCGATGTGCAACTTGCACATAACATGAGCCAAAATTCTTGGAACGCCTATGTTGGGGATGACATCGACTATGAAGAAACATGTGAAGGCAAACCTAAACGTGAGGACAATCAATAATGATGAAGAGATTTATATCGGCAGTTTTCTTTTTTGGGGTTTTGATTTTGGGGGTAAATAGTCATATTCAAGCCCAGCAGCGTCAAACCTTAAATTGTACTCAAAAATTGAATAGAGCAGAGGATATGTTCGACGCAGGGGATTTGAGCAAAATTTCTGATTTACTCAATGGCCAAAACAGTAAATGCTTTGATAAAGGAGGCTTCTCCAAAGAAGAAAAAATCCGCGCTTATCGCCTACTTGCCTTGGTGCATTTGTTCAACGACAATGGGCCTGACGCAGAAGAAGCGGTCATCGATCTGTTAAGCGCTGATCCTGAACATCCACTAAGTCCAGATGACCCGATCGAACTCAAATACTTGTTTGATAAATATAGATCTGAGCCTATTTTTAGAATTGGTGCTAAAGTTGGTGTTAATCAGACTTATGTAAAATCGATTGGTGAATTTGGTTCATATTCTAATGAAGGAGAAGTGTCAAAAGATTTTAAAGCCGGAATTGGCTTTCAAGCCGAAATCACCTTTGAATATACAATACTTGATAATCTAGAAGTCATTAGTGGCTTCGGTTGGGCACTTAGCAAGTATGACATAGGATATAACAACATTACTTCGCTAGGTGATGACTACCCTGAGTCAATAGACTTTGTAGTGTCACTGACAGAATCCCAGAGTCAGCTGAAGGTACCCTTGATCCTTCGATATGGATATCCCATGGGAAACACAATTCCATATGTGACAACAGGAGTATCATTTGATTATTTATTGAACAGCACAATAAGCGGTAGCCGATCGGGTACGGCTACCAGACAGTTGCCAAGCCTGTCTCTTCTAGATGACGAAATGAGAAAAAAGATCAATTGGTCTTATTTCATTGGATTAGGGGCAAAATTCAAAAGCAAAACGGACTACTTCCTTGTAGAAGCACGATATAATATGGCTGGTGCCAATACGGTTAGAACTCGCTACAGATACAACAATGAAAAGTTGCTGCTTGATATGGCACACGTTGATGATGATAAGATTTTGAATAACCTTAGCTTGTCCATCGGTTATATCAAGTCGATTTACAAACCTAAAAAGTACTCCAGTAAGAAACTGGAAAAACTGTCAGGTAAAAAGAAGAAAAGTAAAGTAGATGAATAGAATACTCAACATACTTATTCTCTGTGCGTTGTCAGGATTTTGGCTCTGTGGATGTATGAGTGAAGACTCCAACAGCCTCGAGACCTCTGACATTTTTATAAAATACTACGGTTCGGAGTCCGCAGAAGAAACGATCGATTTGATAGAATTGAGTGATGGATATCTGCTGTTGGGATCCAGGACTGATGTAGATAATACAGACATCTATCTGGTCAGGACTGATTCAGCAGGCAATCGAATGTGGGAGAACGTAATAGATAACGATATTACAGGAAATACAGAGGCTACAAGTACTATAGACATTCCATCTAAAATGTACTATGACGAGGCCAGAGACGTCTTGCACATTGTAGGTACCTCATCATTCGACAGAGAAGATGACGATCTGGAAAAGGTACAGGTAGATCACTTATTTCTTGCGAATCTTACCATTGACAATACGGGTTTTACTGTCACAGATACACTCATTTATAGGTATTATGATGAACGAAGCTCGGTTAATGCTTCCTATGTTCCATCTTTTAAAGCAGTAAGTGGTGCTGATGTTTTGCCCATTGGAAACAATGAACTACTAGTTCTAGGTACTGTTGAAGCGGGCTCTAACGATCCATCATTTAGTGACAATAGTGTACTACTCATGCGCATCTCAAACGATTTTCAAACCGTCAATTGGGAGAGAGTGAAAGGATTTGGTAGTGATGATTTTGGGCGTAGTCTGCTAGTGGCAGGCAATAACTACTATTATATGGGAGCTCTGACTACCACCTCGGGTGTAGGTAATGGAGGAATTGACGTATTGGTAGAGGAATTTAACCCTATCAGTGGAAATGAAAACAATCAAATTGAGTACGGTACAGCCGACAATGATGAAGGCTACAATATGATTTATACCAATCCGGGAATAGCAATTGTTGGCACTACCGGTACTGGAAGCGTTCAGTATGCTTTTATGTTAAAGATTTCGTCGAATTTGGGCGCAGCGCAAATCAAGACTTTGACGTATCCTGAAGATGAAAATCAAGATTGGAATACTCAAGGAGCAGACTTGGCACAGACCGCCAGTGGAGACTTTTTTGTGGTGGGGACGGTTAATTCATTTACTGATGGTGCAGATCCTAGAGAAGATGAAATAGTATTACTTCCTACTAATAGTGTGGGAGAAGTATATGAAGGAGATGTTCAGGAATATGGCAGTGTGCAAAGCGACGCTGGCAACGCCATTATAAGAAAATCAGATGGCACCATGGTCATAGGCGCTACGGTACATTTTGGTGGGAGTGCTACCATGATGTCTTTGATGAAAACGAACAAGAACGGAGAGTTTCTTAGAAACTAAAATATAAATATTCAAAGAATTATTTTTATTATTTGAATAGTACGTGTTAAGTAACTATATTAATATTGAATTAGGGTATAATGGGTAGGAATTATTTCATTAATACTATTGCAAATTGGGAAAGTGCAATAAAAAAAAGGTGTTATTCGAAAAGTTCAACCCCTCATAAAAAAAATTACACCCGTAATTTACTGATTGGAAATTGGATTTTTGTAATGTTAACGCCTCAAGCTATGCTTAAGAATTTACCTTCACGCAGACTGCGCACGCTCTTCTTATGTCTTATTCTTTTTGTATTTGGATCCGGCCGAGCCTTAGCTGATGTAATAACAGTTAATAACCTTGGTGGAGCAGATTATACAACCATACAGGATGCCATCAATGCAGCTACACCTGGAGATGTCATCGTCATCGAGACTGGAAGCGGGACGTACTCCCCAACAGCAGATTTAGATCTCAGTCTCATGAATGGTGCAACCCCTGGAGACTTGTCGATAACCGGTCAAGGCGTGGTTACTATTGATGATGCAGGGGGAGCAAATCAAATCTATAATAGCGGTTCGTTTAATGCTAATTTGACAATCGATGGCATAGTATTCGACGGCGTGTCCATCAATCTTACAGATGTCAATGATTTTTATTTAACGAATTGTGCGATCCAAAATGTTACTGCTGGTACAACTCATGCGGTGCTTTACGATCGAATTGCTGGCGGAGGAGTATCATATAGTATAGGTGTAGTTGGTACAGCTTTCAATACTAACAGTTTTCCAGGCCTCGGAATCATCAACCAAACTGACAATGTTTATAATGTGGTTGTTGATAATAATGAATTTTCAGTCAATGTGGGTGGATTATATACGAGAAACGTCTCGAGTGGTGAGATATTGGCAACTATAATCGATAATGTTGTTGTAAGTGACGGTACTGGCCGATGCATAGATCTAGTCAACAATGGTTCTGGAAATACGGAATTTTATGTCTCTGGAAATAACGTTTCTGCCTCAGCATATGGCATTAGTGCCAACTTTAATGCTGGAACAGGGATTGTTCGAATTAATGACAACAACGATGGAGCAGGAGGCGCATTTATTGATGATTATACTGTCGCCGGTATTCAGGTCTCTGTCCAGGATGACGCTTTAATAGATGTAGAAATTGATGGTAACATCCTTGGCGCTTCTGGTTCAAATCAGGTGGGTATTGATTATCAAATATCATCAAACACCAATTCTCATAATGTAGCAAAAATTTCCAACAACGAAGTCAATTTAACCAATGGCGCCGCTGGTATTCAATTGAATTTGGATGATGCCAGTAATGGTGGTACTGTGGATATCACCCTCGACGGAAACTTCGTTCCTGGTTCGGCCGGTGCTTCAGACGGTATCCTGTTGAGTACCTTCAATTCGTTTGTAGCCGATATTTATGTGGCGAATAATGATGTGGATGGTGGTAATTCTTACAACTTCGACGCTACTGGAGGTGGTGTTATTGTATTCGAAAGTACTGCTGTGGATTTAGCCACAGTTCTCGACAATGAGTCCAACCTAAATACCGGTGGAGCAATAGAAAGTGGATCAGTTGATTATGTTTCAGGTACTACGGTTGATTTTTTAGCCACAGTCACCCCTCCTTCAGCTACGGATTTGACAGATGCTACAATTACTGGCAATGCACCAGGCTTCGGATCTGTGAGCGGAGAGGAGCTTGTATCAGCGCAGACAGTGGCTGTGCCGCTTGGGTCAAAAGTTGGAATTTATGGTGCAGGTATAAATGGCGAAGGGCAGGTAGAGCCGCTGTTCAATTCTCCAATAGGCACGGATGTAGCTTATTATATCCAAAAAGATGGAAATAATCTATTGTCCATTGCGTCATTAAGCTTTACTATTCAAGACCCGGATGAAAATGCGCTACAATTCAATGCAAGTAATGGAGATTTGGTTGACTTACCACTGACAGGAGTGGCACCGACTGCCAATGCTTCCAGAACCTTCGAAATGTGGGTTAAAAGAGATAACCTGGCAACTTCGGAAACACTTTTTGCTTATGGAGCTGTCTCTACAGATAATTATTTTTCATTGAGATTTGATGCAGGGGACGAAGTTGTATTTTCATCAGACGGAACAACACCACTCACCTCTAATTTATTCGTAGCTGACAATGACTGGCATCATGTGGCAGTCACTTTTGATGGTACAACAGTGACCATGTATCTGGATGGAGTTGCGGGTTCGACCACACATAACATACCCGGACTGAATACCACCGATACAAATGTTGAAATTGGTCAGGATTTCGGAGGAGGCAATAATTTTGATGGAGCCATCGATGAGTTTGCCATCTGGGACGTCGCTCGAACACCTGCTCAGATTACTACTGACGCCACCACTGGCATCACTTTGCCCAATGCTAATGTGATTGCATACTATAAATCTAATCAGGGTGATGCTGGAAATGACAATACCTTAATCACCGAACTAATCGATGAGAATTTAGACCATGGAGGTAGCTTTTATAATGGAGCACTGGTCAATTTCACATTGGCAGATTCTGACTACGAATCAAATTTCGTAGAATCATTAGTACCGACAGTATTTGCACAGGACATCTACCTGTCTGATCAGTTTGGCATTGAAATACCAGATGGCAGTACGGCTTCGACGGCTTATGATACTGACTGGGAAACTCAGTCCACAGGATATACACAAAGTAAATTCTATGAAATCCAAAATGTTGGGCTTTCAGATTTGACCATTTCTGCTGTTGGAAATATTTCAATTACTGGCGATGCGGAGTTTACGCTCAATCTTAATGCTGGAGATTTCCCGCTTGTTATGTCACCTGGCAGTAGTTACTTTATTGATGTGGAATTTACTCCAGTTGGATCAGTCACATACAATGCAACGGTATCCATTGGGAGTGATGATCCTGATGAAAATCCCTACACTTTTGACGTAACAGGGGTTGGCGCAGCGCAAGCTGAAATAGACTTAACAGGCAACGGAAATCCGATCAATTCCGATGACAGCCCAAGTGGTAGTACAGATTCATGGTTTCAGCTGGGTATCAATAGTATCATTACTAAAACTTTCACTATAGAAAACAACGGAAGCGCTATACTTTCAAGCATTAATGTTACGTCTGATGAATCAGACTTTGTTGTGACAGGATGGTCAGGTATTGGTGATATTTCTGCAGGAACGGCTTCGATTACAGCTGCCTCTTCAGAGACTTTTGATGTAGTATATCAGGCAAACAACGAATATTTTTATGGTGAGCACCGTGCCATAATTACGATTACCAGCGCTGGTGATCCCAATGAGACCACTTATTTGCTCAACATGGAAGCTAATTCGATGGATAATTCACTTCATTTCGAAGGATCAGTGGATGGAGCAGATGACCGTCTAAATATTACTCCGACTTCTTTTAATCCTGCTGATGCCAATGATGAATTAACTGTAGAGGCTTGGATTCAACTGGACTCTTATGGAGGTACCAATAGTTACATTGTTGGCCGATACGATGAATCAGGATCTACCAATGATGGAGAATTTTATCTGGCAGTTACTCCTGCAGGTAATCTTGAAGCTGCAATTATTGCTGGAGGGGTTCCACAGCTATTGAATTCTTCCAGTACTATTGGAACTGGTACATGGACACATGTAGCCATGACTTACGACAATGCTGAGCTAACAATTTTCGTCAATGGTATAGAAGAAGACAACACCGACATTACTGGTACAGCCTCAAGCGGGTCATTAAGAGAGACGTATTTGGGTTATTCATTCAACGCTGCAAACAACTATGACGGGCAAATCGATGAAGTCAGAATTTGGGATATCGCCAGGACTCCGTTTGAACTAAGACAACATGCCATGGTACAATTGACTGGATCAGAATCCGGTTTGGTAGCCTATTTCAACATGGACGATGGAGTAACAGAAGGTACATCACTAGAAAACACAACCCTTTCTCCTACGGATCTTTCGACTTCAGGTCTTACTACGGCTTTTGTCAATTTTGATTTTGAAGGAGGGACTTTAGCCGATGAGAGTAACTATGTAGAATCTAATGCCTTTTCGACCACAGGTTTACAGGACATAATTGTTACTAACAACTTCTTTAATGGACTGGATCAAGAGATCGGAGACGGTAATTCAACTCCAACTTTGGATCTAGCTACATTCATGGGAAGGGCCGATAATGGTTCTTCCATTGCTCAAACCTATACCATCACAAATGACGGACTGAATGACCTAACCATAAACAGTATCAGTACGATTACTGGTGACTTTAGCTATGATCAGTTCCCTCCGGCTTCCACGGTCTTGGGGCCAGGCGAAAGCTTTGATGTAATTGCAAGATTTACCGGTGCTAATAATGGCACGACCGGGGATAATATCAACATCAATACCGACGACCCTACAGTTGGTGAAGATGATTATGATTTCAATATTGCAGCCTACTCTCTGGACGACAATGCTTTGGATTTTGACGGGGTTGATGATGTGGTCAATATCGCAAGTGGGGAAGATATTTTTAATAATATATCTACCGCCGACAGTTGGACATTCCTGACTTGGCTCAAAATGGACGATGCCACGGGTATCAATGGACTGCTTTCAGAGCAAGGTGGAGGTGGCTCCAATTCTATAGTTATTAATAACGGTACTATTGAAGTATATGATGGAGTAGGCTCATTAGAAGCACAATCCGCGGCCGGTATTGTACAAGAGGGTGTCTGGACTCATATTGCGATAGCCAGCCAAAGTGGAGGAAATACTTTCTTCTATATTAATGGCGTACTTGATGGAGCACCACAAGTAAATAATTCTGTATCACTGGCAATCGCCGGATCAGGTCTGAGTATTGGTGATGATGGAAACGCAAGCAGCGGGTATTTCGATGGAGCAATCGATGAATTGATTTTCTGGGATTCTGGATTTGATCAGGATCTGGTACAATTTGTAATGGCTAATACTATTAGCGGAAATGAAGGCGGATTAATGGTCTACTACCGATTCGATGAAGGTGTTGCCGGAGCCATTAACGGTGGGGTGACTACTTTAGTTAATAGTGATGATTTGGGAGCTACTTATGATGGAACACTGGCTACTGGTCCCGGATTTGATCTGGGAGCTGCCGATGTCAATAATTCCAACTGGGTAAAGTCGTACGTGCGTGCTGCAGATATGGTAGTTCGAGGCAATTCGGCCCAAATCGATATTGCAAATGGAGAGACAGGATTTGGTCTAAGTGATGATAGGGATTTTGGAGCAGTGGCTCTTGATGGAGCCGGAGGCGCAGTCGCCACGGTAACATTTGATATTGCAAGCATTGGAGGTACAGATTTGGATCTGCTTTCTACAACTTCAGTTTCCTTTGGATCAGCTACTCCTGATTTTAGCATTACTGCGCAGCCTTCACAAATTGTCTCAAGCGGAGCAGTGAATACATTCACCATTGAATTCGATCCACAATCAGCAGGTACTAAAACTGTGACTGTGCAAGTCGCAAATGATGGAGACAATAACCCATACACATTTGATATACAGGGATTTGGTGGATCCAATCCCGAGATAGACATAGAAAGTGCCGGTGGATCTGTGATTACCGACGGAGAAGCAGCCAGCGTTTCTGATGATACAGACATGGGAGATATAGGCATACACTCTGCCGTCGCAAGAGTTATTACCATTAACAATACAGGAGGAGCAATTTTAAATATTAGCTCGATTGTGTCTAACAATACGGATTTTGTTGTATCCGGGGCACCTACCACTGTTGCAGCTCTTGGTTCTGAGACCTTCACAGTCACTTATCAGGCTAACAATGACTTTACCTACACTGATGATAAGGCAGCAACTATTACCATAAATAGTGATGATGCTGATGAGGGAACCTTTGAAATCAACTTCTTGGTAGACGCAGTAGACAATACCCTTGAGTTTGATGGAGCTGATGACTACATAAACATTGCCGATAACACATCAATTGATTTCGATTCTAATGATCCTTTCACCTTTGAAGCCTGGGTTTATGCCACGGCCGATGGAACAATTCTGAATAAAATTCAGACAGGACCTCCTATTCGAGGATATAGGTTCAGTATCGTTTCGCAAAGACCATTTTTAGCCCTAACGTCTGATGGTGGCGTTAATAATGAGATATCACTTACAACGGTTGAAACTATTCCTTTAAATCAGTGGATACACTTAGCTGTTTCATATGATGGGGGAGGTGTTGCCGCCGGAGTAAATTTCTATAACAGCGGAGAATTATTGACAAATTCAGTAGGTATCGATGCTCTAGCTGGGTCGACACAGGCAGCAGCTGATCTTAGAATTGGAATAAGGCAAGACGATACAAGTCCATTTGATGGAGTGATTGATGAAGTACGTATCTGGAACGTTGAGCGAACCCCCTCTGAAATTAGAGCGAATGCTGCAACCCGAATAGTGACTCCAACTGGGGAAGCTAATTTGATGGCCTATTATGATTTCAATTACGGGAATCCCGTAGGAGACAACAGTGCAACAGGCTTAAATATTACTTCTATTGCAGATTTTGCCTCTGGTGGCGGGCAAGGAGGAGACAACGCTGGTACACTTACAGGAACAGGCTTTCCGGCTGTTTCCGGGTCTGTGTCAAATTTTGATGTTTCTACTGCATTTGCGTCCACAGCTGCAACTACACCCAACATTGGCATTTATGGATCGATTAACGGTAACCTTATCGCTGACGGCGAAACCGCAATCAACACAACTCTCGAGACGGATTTTGAGACCAGAGATCTGACTTCAACTACCACCATTACTTACGATATTGTAAATGAAGGATTTGCAAGTTTGACCATCACGGCTGCAGGAGACATCACAGTTTCTACGGTTGACCCCGATGGAGCGGCATTTACAGAGGATTTGACAGCTATTACAGGTGGGCCAGGTTTCCCGCTCACACTAGCTCCCGGAGTCACACAAAGTTTTAATATTGATTTTACTCCGGCTACTGCAAATACATTTAGTGAAACTGTAACCATCAATAGTGATGATCCGGATGCTGAAGGTGTCTATGTATTCAATGTAGAAGGTGTTGGAGCCAACATTGGAGTCATTAGCGATCTAGATGCTTCAGATAATTTTACTTTTAATGAAGATCAGGGAGCCACAATTATTGATGGGGGGACTCCAGCGGTTATTTCAGATGCAGATGCACCTGCCAACTTGTTGGGAGCTTCACTTACCGTATCATTCACTAATAATGTAGAGGTAACCGAAGATGAATTGGGTATTGTGGACGAGGGGACAGGAGCTGGTCAAATTGATCTTACCACTACTCCAGGCAATATATTAATTACAGGAACGGATATGGGAACTGTTGCTGGAGGTGCCTCAGGTACCGATTTGGTGATAACGTTTACTGCTAATGCTACACTAGCAGATGCAACTAATATTCTTCAAAATATTACTTATAACAATATCAATTCTGCCGTGCCGGTAGCTAGTGTCAGAACGGTTACGTTCATTTACAATGATGGAAGTGCAGATAGTAATCCGGCAAATGTTGATATAACTGTAGTTGCTGTCAATGATCTTGGTCAAATAGCCAATCTTGATGCAACAGATGATTTCACATTTACTGAAGGCAGCTCTGCAACTATAATTGATAGCGCGACGCCGGCAACCTTGACAGACGGTGATAATCCGGCCACCATTACCGGATCAACACTCACAGTATCTATATCCAACAATCGTGTGGATGCCGAAGACGTATTGAGTGTAGATACTGGAGGTACTATCACATTAGATGATCCCACAACTGGGGACATTAGCATTTCAGGAACTCACATAGGCACTTTTGCCGGAGGTACTGGTGCTAGCGATTTGGTTATTACCTTCAATGCTACAGCAGATATGTCTAACACAGAAACTGTGCTACGAAATATCACCTACCGCAATAGCAACAATAATGATCCAACAGGAAATGTAAGAACAGTAAGTTTTGTATTCAACGATGGTATTGGAGATGGAAACCAGGCAGACGTAGATATTACAGTCAACCCTCAGAATGACTTGCCATCTATTTCCATAGCAGCGACTGCAGATAATCCTTACTTGGAGGGTGGAAGTGCTGTAATCATAGAGGATGGTGCTACCTATGCAGATGCCGATCTGCTCACATCCAATGATTTCGATGGCTCTTCAATTACTATTATGAGAAGCGGTGGAGCGAATGCCTTTGATGTATTTACCTACAATGATGACGCCACCTATATCTTGAACGGGGCCAATATCGAGAGAAGCGGTACCCCAATTGCCGCATTTACAAATGCGTCCGGTACGCTGACCATTGATTTTAATACGATCAATGATGCAACACTCACCGATGTTAATACCATTCTAAGAAATGTAACTTATTCGAATGCTAACCCAACGCCATTGGCCTCAGTGACTTTGGACTTGATTCCGAATGACGGAATAGGTGCAGGTTCAACAGCGAATACTACTATTAATATCTATAACAACGATTCTGATATCATTGACAACAGTACGTTGTCAGCCACATTGGATTATGCCAGTCACACCGGAGCTACGGTAACTTCAGCTAATGGATTGAAGGTAGGTGAATTGAGTTTAAGAGACGGTGGAGGAACCGATACAGATGGTGTGTCAACTACGCTGGACGCCATCACACTACAATTTACCAATCCAACACTAATTCAGGAAGTAGCCTTGTTTAATCAGGCCTATACAGGAGCCGCATTATCATCGGAAGTTTCTCTGACAGGAGTAGGTTCTGACGAAGCAGTATTTACTGGCCTCAGTGGCTTTACAGCTACTGATAATGGAACTTTTGAATTTAGTGTGGTAGTTACTTTCAACGCCATCTCTGGAATAGTTGACAATGCAAACCAAATTGACTTTACAGTGATCTCTGCATCAGCCAATGCTGCTGGCTCTCAGTTTAATGCTTCAGATGCTGGCGGAGCTACTCCGACATTAGGAGTAAACAACTTGGTTGTTGTGAATGCCACACAAATGGTTTTGACAAACTTTGCTGGAAGTACTGACGCCGGTACTACTGGCCTTGAAGACATTTCAGTTAGTTTATCGACTGCGTTTAGTGCAACTATAGAAGCACAGGATGCGAATGGTAATCTTGATCTTGATTATGACAATACTACACCTACTGACTATGATGCCACAAGTAGTGCATTAACCCCAGGTAATTTTGTAGGCACTTTTACTCAGAATTGGATTGGTGGTGTTGCCTCTTGGTCTGATTTGATATATACGAATGCTGAAACGAATGAGACGGTTACGTTTACAGATAATCATACACCACCGTTGTCTCCTGTGACTACCGTTTTATTTGATGTCTCATTAGCCACATCTGATATTATTGAAGACCCATCATTTAACTACCCAGAAAATATTGACTATTCACTCTACGACGCAGGCACCATAGATGATACCGGAGATGATGAGTTATTAATTGCAAGGTTTATCCTAAGAGATGGTGGAGCTTTGCCAGATACTGATGGTCAGGAAACCGAGTTAACCGCTCTTACCTTTAATGTTGCCGGATGGCAGAACATTGATGAAATGGCAATCATAGGAAATGGAGTCAATGAAATAGAAGTCTCACCTTCCAGTAGTACCGTCGTTATGGATTGGGGCAATAGTAACAATACAGATGCAGCAGATGGAGCTACTGAAATCATTGAAGTTTGGGCCACATTCAAGCAGGGAATTGGAGAAATCACAGACAACGAGCAGATTGTTTTGACCATTACAGCTGCAGAAGATAGAGGAGGCAGAACTCAGTTCATCGATGCTGCTGCTGGAGGTGCCAGTACCGCTAACTTTGTGCATACTGGTGACAATCAGCTAGAGGTCAAAGCTACAGGATTCGTTCGCACGGCTGGAGACCTGACTTCTAATCTAGGCGATCCATTTGTAATCGAGAGAGATCCCGGATTCTCACTGGATGTAGAAGCCAGGGATGCCAATGATAATATTGATTTGGATGTAGTTGGAGCTACTTCGTTGACATTCACAGCAGGTAGTGTCATTAGTACAGTTCCTGCCAATTTCACCGCTGGTACTTTGAGCCTTTCCAATGTAGTGATTGACAACGTTTTCAGTAATGGGACTTTTACCTTGGATAACATACCGACATTGGTGGATATCAATACCAACGGGGTACCTGATCATGTCGATGTAGCCTATTCAGCTACCACCGGAGGTAGCGGAGTAGATGGTGATGGTGATTTTATCGATGATAGTTTTGATGAATCTGTGATCGCTACTGGCAACGACGAAGACGGAGATGATATACCTGATTTCTACGACCTCGATGTAGCAGATATGGTTTACACAGATATAACCATTCAAGATACGACGGTACCGACCGTGGAGGCTTTCACTCCTGCAAACGACGATCTTAATGTAGTGTCCACTACTACTTTGACCATCGAATTCTCGGAAGATGTGCAAATCGGCACTGGTTTGATTGATATTCTTAATGTGACTGACTTTAGTACTATTGAAAACATTGATGTCACCAATGGAAGCAAGGTTGTTCTGTCAAGCAAAGATTTTACTACAGATTTAGTAACGATTACACTTGACAATCTCTTACCAAAGAATAAAACTGTAGCCATAAGAATTGCTTCTACGGCGTTTGTAGATTTTGGTACTAACAATTATGCGGGTATAACAAATACAACTGACTGGGACTTTTTCTTACCTGATAATGGACCAATTATTACTAGCACTGATCCGGTGGACCTGGAGCCAAGTGCTTCTACTTTTACTACCATCATAATCAACTTTGATGATGTAGTAAACGAGCCTGATTTAAATGATGCCACAACCACTCTTGATAGAATAAATATCACAGGAGATGGAGCAACAGGATCAATCGATTATAATACTAATGGCCAGACTTCAGCAGAAGTCACTGGATACGGAACCAGCACAATTACGATTACTCCAGCTTCGGCTTTTGCTACTGCCGAGAATATCACGGTAACTATTCCAGAATCTGTATTTGAAAATGGAAATGGAACTTCCATCGACAACGGTGGAGGAGATTACGTATTTAGCTTTACAACAAACAGTGATGTCACTGCTCCTTCACTCAACGGCACTTCTGTACCAACGAATGGTGCAACAATTGTTGATTCAAATCTAGATACCGGGCCTATTGACGCTTCTCCAGATCCATTGACTATCGAATTTGACGAAGATATTCAGTTTGATGATGGTGTGCTGCGATTGTATGCAAATACAAGCACTTCAGGAGATCCGAATGATGATTTACTTATTGTAGAATTTGATGAAACAGATCCTGAACTGTCAATAAGTAATAATCTTGGAGTAGGTACTTTATCAGTTGACATGTCTTCATACTTGCCACTATCGGGTGGAGTGGAGTACTTCATTGTGATTGGGAGTAATCTTATTGAAGACCTAAATGGAAACAACTTTGCTGGTATATTAGATGAAATTACATGGGCCTTTACTATCGACCCTAGTGATGATGTGACAGCACCATCAGGTGTGGCACTCTCTCCAGCAACCACCTCGTCAGGAGTAGTGGTTAGCACGAATATGGTTATTACCTATGATGAACCTGTTACACTAGGTACTGGTGATATAGAGATAAAGCTTACAACGACTACTACTCCGATTTATACATTTGACGTATCAGAGGACATAGCACCGGCAAATGGAACACCTGATGTAATTGACAATGGATATGTTACGCTAGATGGTGATCAGTTGATCATCGATCCAGCTAACGATCTTTCTGGGCTTAATACGTATTATGTCTTGATAGACAACGGCGCTGTGACTGATTATGCGGGGAATGCACATGTCGGAATTTCTTCACCGAGTAGTTGGAATTTCACGACGGCTATTGAGGGCTCAACACCTTCATTGGTTTCGATCGACTTACCTGTAGATGATGCCAGCGGTATAAGCTTGTACCCTACATTCGAACTAACAATGGATGAACCAGTCAACGGGGTATCAGGAAGGTATGTTCGAATAAGAGAAACAGCTGCTCCGGGAGTTGATGTACTTGTAGCTGAGGCAAACGACATCTTACTGGTTTCCACACAAGGGCCAAAAATCACCATTGGACCTTTCACGGATGCCTTAGAAGATAATACAGAATACTTTGTCCAAATCGAGGACGGCGGATTAGCTGATTTGAGCGGAAACCCAACCGTAGGAGCGATAGGCGGAGACCCTGCATGGACATTCACGACAGTAATGGATGATACGGCCCCAATAGTTAGCAATCTGAATGCCGCTGTTGACGCAAATATTACCACTCAGTCAGGTCGCACTTTTGTAATGGAATTCGACGAAGATGTTACATGGGGTACTGGAGAAATAAATCTATATTATACCAGTGCAGATGCTATTGCTGTCGCCACTCTGGACGTGGTCGCTGATCTGGGAGCTGGTGTTAACACAGCCAATGAAGTGCCAGAAGATTTCGATTTTGGGTCACCAAACTATGTCACCGGGACTTACTCATTCACCAATGCAGCTGCATCAGGTAACTTATTAGCTGATGGAGGAGTTGGTGATGCCGTTTCTATTGGATTTGGATTGGGTGATAATTTGACTACTCCACTTATTACCAATATTTCAGGAGTAAGCTTTGATTACCGATCCGCAGCAAATACTATAGCAACAGATTTTGAAATCTGGTATTCCTCGGATGGAGTCTCTCTTGATTCGCAATTGGGAAGTACAATAAACTATTCTAGCTCAACTTATACGAGCTTCACGCAGTCAATTACAAATGCTGTAGATGGATACATCATAATTCGGAGTACCGGAGCTGGGGCTGCTAATGTTGTAGTAGATAACCTGACCTACGTTTCTGATACAAGGCTAAGCTTTGAATTTGATCTTCCTTCAGGTGGAACAAACTATTACATCACTGTTGACAATGGTGCAATTACAGATGTGATCAACGAAGCACCAGCCAACTACAATGATTTTGCCGGGTATGCCGCCAATGAGTGGAGATTTGTGACTTCAGACGATGGAGTAGATCCAATCGTAAACAATTTTGCTCCAACTGGTAGTATTAATGTTACGAGTCAGGATCAGATCGTGTTGACTTTCAATGAACTTGTAAACCCTCAAGCAGGAAACATTGAAATCAGATATAGTGGTGACAGTAAATTGGCTCACACCATTCCAGTGGCTAATGCATCTGCAGTGGTTGACAATGCAACTAGTGAAGTGACATTCACCTACGACATTTCTGATGAAGTAGGACAGGAGCTTTCTGGAAACACATCATACTATATTGAGATTGCCGATTTGGAATATCTGGATAATGATGGTGCCTCTGGATCGACTGGTATTATCGGTGGCTCAGGCACCTGGGATATCACAACGACTAATGATGCTACGGCTCCCGCAGTAATAGCAATTACACCTAGCGACGATGCGGTAAGTGTAGGCACTGCTACCAGTACTATCGAAATTGATTTTGCAGAAAGAGTAACAGCATCCACAGGTAGTCTAAGAATTCAACTCGTATCGAACGACTATGAAATCATGACGATTCCTGCCACAGAAGCAACTATCGAAGATGATACAGACATTACTGGAATTACAGGATCAAGAGTAACCTTCCCAATAGAAGTAGTAGGAAACACGCAATACTATGTGGTATTGGATGCAAATTCATTTGTGGATGCGACCGGTTTAGCCAATGCAGGTATCAACGTACAAAACTCTAACGACGGATCATGGAATTTTAGAACAGCTACTTCAGGTCCTACCCCTGCAGCTTCTTGGTTCCCTGAGGACAACATTACTAAGGCTGTGCCTTACACTGGGCTTTCAGGTAGGTTCAACCTAACTCCCGATGTTGATGGAGCACCTAGTGGAGGCTCAGGAGATGTGCTTTACAACGATGAGGTTAATAATATTCTATATATAGGTACAGAGACCTCAGGTGGTATTCAGACAGGTGATGTCATCACAGCATCTTCAGGTACTGCTGCAAGTGCAACGGCCGGGACAGTTTCTACACCATCAATAGATATTGATGACAATTTAATTTTGAAATTTGAAGGACCGGTGTTCACTGAATCGGGAAATTTCATAACACTTACCGGAGGTCCAAGCCCAATAGCCATTGCCGTTACGGATATTACTCAGGTTTCAGGAAGCGGTACAAACATTATTACAATTGATCCTACGGATCCACTACATGTTGCTACTACCTATACAATTACTGTAGATGCAGGTGCTTTCACAGACAACGATTCACAGCCAAGTCCACTGATTAACTCTTGGACAATCACTACCAACACAGGTGCGGTTGTGGATAACGATGCTGTAGGTGTGGCCGTCCCATACACAGCGTCATCGATGACTACCTGTCTATTTGGTGATGTAATCAATCTACAAGAGGATATTGTCATTGGAGAGTTGAACGTAGATGATTTTAGAGATATAAGTGCCAATGATGTCGATCTTATATTGAGTATTGGTTCTGATTTTGAATTTGAACCTGGCGTTGGTTCTGTATCAAATGATAATGTGATTGGAGATGTCTCTGACTTACAAATAACTGTAACTGCAACCACAATTACCATTACCTATGATACCGATGTTACAGCTGATCAACTTGATGTCATAAGAATCAATGGATTGCAAATCAAACAAATCTCTGATAATGTATCTTCGACCGGAGAGGTCATCAGAGATACTGCCACCCCTGGTGCAGCAGATATTTATGGACTTGATGCCAGCAGCGTCATTACTATGATGAATCTGGATGTTGAATCTGTTACAGCTCCAACCCAGAATACCTATACTAATATTGCTTTCTGTCAGGATATTGATCCTGATGATGTAGATGGTTTGGGAGGAGTAGACGAGGTAGGAGATTTTGACTTCACTCTGAATGCTGCAACCAATGTGGTTTGGTATCCTGAAGATGGAGGTAGTCCTGGTAACCCTGATTATACAAGCCCGATAGCAGGAATTGGAGATCCACTTGATCCAACCTTTGCTGAATTGTTAGGCGTATCATACACGACAGCCGGAACCTATAATGTGTATGCCACCCAAACAAATAGTAATGGTTGTGAAAGTGATACATTTTTAGAAGTATCCGTATTGATCCGAGCTCTGCCTGATGCAGAAGCAGCTGCAGGATCAGATTTATCTGGGGTATGTAGTCATGAAGATATTCAAATTGGCGATGCTGGAAACAGTGCGCTAGATGCTTCTGGTTATACTTTCTTGTGGGCTGGTGACAATATGGGCACTTCCACAGCAGATTTCAATCCATCATTTACAGCACCTAACAATACGAGCGGTACTCCATTTGTAAGTACTGATCCGCATACTTATACTTTGACACTGACGGACAACAACGGTTGTGTGAGTGACCCCGGCATAACTGCCGAAATGATAGTCACGCTGGATCCTAAAGTGGAAGTTATCGTTGAGTCTTCCAATGGAGGGTCTTTCTCCGAAACTTTGTCTGATCCACAACCATTACTAGGCGACAGAGCAACATTTAATGCAGGAGACGGTAACCTAAGCGGTTATACGGGGTTCTTCGTTGGTATCCCTGGGTTGGGTAATACCTCTACCTCAAGCATTGATCAACACACGGCCTCTTTCACACCAAGTGATGCGGGGAGCGGTGTTCATAGTATAGAGTATGTACTTCAGAATAATTCAACTTCATGTGCGGATACTGCGCTGGTTGTTATCTCAGTGGCCACAAATATTACGGACCTTTTTGATGTTGATCCTGTTGCTGATATTTGTGAACTAGATGTCCTGGCAACATTGGACAACGAAGCGACCACTCTGGGTACAAATACCTTTGTTCGGTTCTCTCACCCTGTTGGTGGTGTGATGTCTGGGACAGATAATGTTGCAACCGGTTGGACATTTAACCCTGCCCTTGCGTATGCCCAGTCCGATGACGGTATAGACGTAATAGCAGTAGACGACACCAAACTCATTCGTATCAGCAGAGTAGTCAATGATGGTTTTACAGACTTTGTTGATGGTACATTTACATTTATCATACATCCTCAACCGACTGTAGCTATTACGAGCGTGGGTGTATCTGACGTGAGCGATAATTTCTGTTCAGATGACACAGACGTAACAATAACGGGTACTGTCTCCAATGATGGAGGATCACAAGCCCTTACGATTACTTCTTATGAAATCAGACAAGTTTCACCTTCGTCTACTAGCTTTGAATCTATTTCTGCGACTAATATCGACTTCGATGAATTGCTGAACCACACCGGTATATATGCTGGTATTTCTGCGAGTACAGCTGGTGAAGGACTATATGAAATTCGGGTGTCATCGGACGCTGCAGATGATGCATATGGTGACCCTCCGGGATGTACGAATACCACGACAACTCAATTCAACTTATACGCCAAGCCGAATACACCTACAATTGCTTTAGTAGGTGGTATTGATCCAGTGGCTCAAGTGGCTTTTGAGTTCTGTGAAGATGAAATTCCAACAGATTTTGACTTGGATCTGCAGGGTATCACAGGTGAAATATTTGAATGGGACGATGATATTGGGTTTGGTTCTCCCTTCTCTCTGGCCGGAGATGGTTCCAATGCTGAATTGGCTGATTTGGGTATTGGTGCTCCAGCAGGAGAACAAGAAACAACAACCATATACGTACGAAGAAGAGGCTTTGAAAGCTCGCCATTTGTAGGATGCCTGAGTGATGTTCTAACGATTACAGTTACTATCTATGACACACAACCGACTCCTGAGCTAGTGACCTATACCTCTGTAGATGATGTATCGCCAAGTGCCCAAGCTCAGTCTGACGGATCTATTTTACTAGAATTCTGTGACTCGGATGCGTTGATTCCATTGACAGCAGACAATAGTAGTTATGCTACTACTAGTTTAGCTGGTGATTCATACTTCACTTGGTATTATGACAATGTTGGAGCTGATGGGATTCCTGAAACAGTTATTCCTGATTTGGATGCTGATCTTGAATCTTTGACAGTAGCCGAACTTGCAAATGTGGGCATTGTAGCTGGTACACCAGGAGTATACAGCATTGGGTTTACCCAAACTGATTTTGATACTGGTGCTGGATCGGGAAGTTTCATCTACAACGGATGTGAGTCTGCCATGCGAACGATCGACATCGATATCAACGCAACCCCTACTGATATTGTAACGGCGGATGGCTTCGAAGTAGAATATTTTACTTGTGAAGGCTCAGCTATCGCAGATATTACCACTATCAATGAGGCAGGAATTGTTTATACCTGGTATGGAGATGATGGCGATGGAGTATTTGAGCCAGGAGGTGACGATGGCACAGCTATCAAAGAAGGCTCATCCATTGATGATTCTGAATTGACGGGCTCAGCAATTAATGCATACAGCAATTTAACTCCAGGTACTTATTATTTCTGGGTGACTCGAAAGGCTGATCGAAATGCATCTACAACTTTTGATGGTTGTGAAAGTGCAGAAATTCTTATAGCCGCTACAGTTTTTGAAAACAATAACGACGAAGCTGATCAACCGGATTTTGAAAGTAACGGTGCTGGTGTAGGAGAGGTTGGTACGCCAATCGTACTCAACTTCTGTAATGATGATTTGAGTGCCAGCGATACGTTTAGTGCAATTAGTACATATACTGATGGGACTTTTAGCACTTTGGCTGACGGAACTTCTTATTCTGCGTTGAAAAAATTCAATTGGTACACTTCAGACATTTCTGGAAACAAAAATGCACTGCTATCTAATGCTGCTGCTGATGATGGTAGCACGGGAGAAGGGTCGGTAATCACAGCTCAAGAATTGTTCTTGGTTGGAAAACCATCTGATGATGTCAACTACTTCCTGATCACTCAGACCACGGATATTATTGATGTCAACGGTGCAATATATACTGGCTGTGAAGGCCCGGGAGTTTTGATCCAGGTAAACACATATGATATTCCATCTGCACCTATTGAAGATAAGGACGATGCGGCTGGTACGTTAGAAGACTTCTATTACTGTGAAGGCTCTACTATCGCAACCCTTGAGGTTGAAGGTGAAGATGAGGATGTTGTACCACAAGCAGTGACTTTCTATTGGTATCAAACCGAAGCTGATGCATTGGCAGGCACAAATAGAATAACTACGACGAATGACCCTACAGGAAAAACAATTCTGAATTCTGAATTGACACCTGACGAATTGGATTTTGATGGTGGGGCTGTTGCCAATTTGGGAGGAACACCGAACTCAGGTGATTATAGCTTTTGGTTTACTCAAACATCTGATATTGGATCTTTCGCTGGTTGTGAAAGTTTACCTACAGAAGTAACCATTCATGTGTTAGAAACACCACAGGCACCAACGGTGAATACGATAGCAGCATCTTGCGATGATATCGCTGCACCTGTAGCTATTATTAGTAACGCCAATCCGGGTGACTTGCTAAGATGGTACAACGTATCAGGAGAAGACCCTCTGGTAGATACAGAAATTTATGAAAGCACTTTTGGTGACCCTACATTTGATACAGATGGCTTTATCACGGGTACCACTCCTTTGTGGACTACTTCATTCTATCTATACAGAGTAGAAAACAACAATATTGATGGATTAGGTTTTGCTGGATGTGCTAATACGTCAGAAGTTCAGGTGGATGTAGTCATCTATCCAGAACCAGACAGACCTTCCACCGATGGTGTAGAGTCTGCAGATCCTGATATTGATGAGTATGAAATATGTGAAGCTACGGATGTATCATTAACAACTTTTGATGTTGACGCATTCGAAGTGGGAGCAACCATCAATTGGTATACCAGTGGAACACAAACTAATCCTTCTGGATTGTTTGCGTCGAATACGACAAGTGTGACATTTGCTCAGGTTGCAGCCGTTACTGGATTGGATATCAACACACCAGGGACAACTACCATTTTTGTTACTCAGTTTACTGATGGTACCTGTGAAAGTTTTGGACAGCAAATAGACATTATCATCCATCCTTTGGCAACTTTGGATATCCTATACGATGACAATGTCGGAGCTCATTCTGATGGAGATGCAGTCGATGGTACTGCACTATGCCATGATGCAGGGACATTTACCATTGAAGGTACGAGTGATAAGACTACTGGTCCAGGTACTTGGTCAATTGATACTGGCGGGTTGTCAGATAATGCTGATAATACAGCTGAATTCGATCCGGCGGCTGCAGCAATTGCAGCAGGAAACTCAATTGAAGGTGAGCCGACCACGCATAATATTACTTTTACTTTTCTGGATGATGATGCATGTACAACCTCAATCACAAGTACGATTACGGTTGACCCATTACCATCTTTACAGCTAACTTACCAGTCCGTAACTGGGGGTAACAGCAATGGCGATCAAATCGACGGCACATTTATATGCTACGATGAGGCGACATTTAATATACAAGGAAGACAAGAATCTGGATCAGCTAACGTATTCTCAAATGCACTCTCAGGTACATTCGACATATTTACATCACTTGCGGATGCAAATGGCAATGTTAATGCCTTGTCGACCACCGGATTTACGGATGGAGGAACTGGTACTGCGCAATTTAACCCAGCTCAAATAGCGGCTGACGCAGGTATGACCAGAATAGGTGTAGCAAATACATTTTATATTAGATTCGACTATACAGACGGAGGAAGTAGTTGTGATAATTTCACGGTGGAGTCTATAATTATTCAGCCTCAGCCAGAATTGAATATTGTGTATGCCTCAGATGACACGGACGTTGACGCGTCAGCGGTTTGCTACGATGATGCCACATTTACCATCAAAGGTATTCAGGAAGGTCTAGATGCAACTGATGGAACCTTCTCTGCTCAGTTTGGCGGATTGACCGACAACGATGATGGTACGGCTACATTCAACCCAACGCTAGCAGCGCAAGGGGCAGGAGTCACTGATGGAACCGATCCGAGCACCATGCATGACATTACATTTACCTACAGCGATGGCTTAACCAATTGTGAAAATTCAATTACTGTTACCATTGAAGTCACCAAGTTGCCTACCTTAAATATTGTAGTAGAGACAGGAGACGATTTGGCCAACGGTTTCTGTGTAGACACAGGAACAGCTGGACTGCAAGGGCAGGAAGATGCAGCTGACGTGAATGGAGGTTCGTTTTCTTTGAGCACCGGTGTCAGCGGAATTACAGACAATGGAGATGGAACAGCGGATGTATTGCCTACCACTGCCCATGCCAATGCAGGAGGCGTTACAGAAGGAGGTACACAAACAAGTCATACGGTGACATTTACATACACCAACTCGACAGAGGCTGCGGCATGTACTAACTCGGTTACAACAGATGTGGTTGTAAACACCCTGCCAGGATTGGATATTTCCAGTTTGACCGCCGGTCTCAACGCCACAGCTTTGAATGGCACTTATGAGATTTGTGAAAGTGAACCGGACATAGCCTTGACAGGTATAGCTGATAGAGATGGCGCAGGACAATTTTTTGTTGATGGAAATACCTTGTCCACTAATGCTAATCTTGAAGCAGTATTTTCTCCGGTGAATGAATTTGGAGATCAAATTACCGTAGGTGATGTGAATTCTGATTTCGTGGTTAGTTTTAGTTATGATGACGATAATGGCTGTTCAAATAACGTTCAAAAGACCATTCGACTTTACGATTTGCCTGTCATTACTTTTGATATTGAAGGTGGATGTCAGTCTCCAGATGTCGTGTTTGATGCTGAGTTAGCAGATGAAGTTAATTCTCCCTACTCGCTTGGAGATTTAAGTTACACTTGGTATTACGAAACTGAACAAGGAGTCGGATATGATACATCATATGTACAAAGTCCTGCTGTTACTTTCATCATTCCTGATGCTACTGATCTGGAAGAAATATTTGAAGCCAGACTTGTGGTGGAAACAGCATTTGGTTGTATCAATAATGACGACAACGACGGCCTACCATTAAAAGACGATGACGATGATGCTTCTAATCCACAGCGTCCTTCTGATGACAACATCAGATCTGTTCCGGTCCTAATCAGTCCAAGTCCGGCCTTTGTTTGGGATACAGTAATTGTGAATCAAGTCACATCTTTCTTTGCAAATGAAGTGAAACTTGAAAGCAGTAGAATAGTAACAATCGATACAGATTTTGGCGATGGAAGTTCAATCACTACGCCTACCCCTGCAACACCTGGGTCGGATGATGATTTCCCTACTATAGAGCACACCTATTCTTCTACAGGGCTATATACGGTTTCCATGACTATGACTACTGGCAATAATTGTCAGACTACTATTGCCAGAGATGTCAATATCATTTCGGATATCGAAGTCACTCCAGATAACCCATATGTCCAATCATTTAATACTGCGACATTTGACCCGGATGAAGAAGGTTGGTATGCAGAAACCATGAAGGATGATGCCATCGATATCTTTGATGAAGATGAAGGGGCAACAGGTACAGCTCACTTGCGTGAATTTAGCTGGACATGGAGTCAGGTAGATTTTGATGGTGACGGAATTATTTCAAATGACCCTGAGAAACCGGTATCCTCTGACAACTGGATATGGTCTACCTTGGATGACACTGGAGATAATCATTATATCACCTTAGAAGATTCTTGGTTATATACCCCTTCTTTTGATATTTCTCAGTTGACCAAACCCATGGTTCAGTTCAATATGATTTATGATTTTGAGAACGATAAGGATGGAGCGGTAATTCAGTATTCTACTGACAGAGGGCAGAGTTGGACGACTTTGGGCACTTTTGCTGACAATGCAACCACCGGTCTGGAATGGTACAATTTTGATAATGTTGGCGCGGATCCAGGACAACAGCAGACAACAGCCAACGGTGGTGCAGTTACCTCAGTAGGTTGGTCTGGAAAAGTAAGTGAACCGATTTGGACTAGTGCACGACATAAATTGGATGAGATACCGGATGCAGACAGAGGAGCGGTACAATTCAGGTTTGCTATTGCCTCTACAGATGCAAGCAAAGATGGATTCTTAGGATTTGCTATTGATGATTTTATCATACAGGATAGAACCAAAAATGTAATGATTGAGCAATTTGTAAGTGCGACAAATGATGATTCAGAAGAAGGTATAGCGATGAATGAAGCAACCATTTCTTTAAAATCTGACATTAATGATCTTCTGCCTTCAGCCACAACCACAGCGCGTGATGAAGTGACACTAGCCTATCATGCAGATTTTGGTTTTGAAGACCCATTCAACGAGATCAATCCTGCAGGTCCGAGTGCAAGAGCTATTTATTATAATGTTGATCAGGTGACCTCTATACTTGATGGACAGTTTGGTGGCACGGATGCTTCAGCTAAATCTGGCGACTTGACTTGGGATGAGACAGACCTTAGTTTGAACTCACTCAAAGACCCTGGATTTGAAATAATACTGACTCCTGATCCTTCGGCGACAGATTCTCAAATAAAGGGAACCGTAGAATTTATAGCGAATCAAGATTATGCGACGGGCACAGAGTTTAGAGCATACGTGGCAGTACTGGAAGATACTGTAGAAGTTTCAGTTGGAGTCTCCACAGGGACAATTGACGGATTTGGATATGTAATGAGAAAACTCTTGCCAGCTGGCTCAGGAGAGTATGTCAAACTGGCTTCTGAACTGACTGCCGGAGATCCACTCATGTTTGATGATTCAGATGGTGAACCGACGTTGGACGAATTGTCAGTTTCTTGGAATCTTGCGAATATCAGAGATGATGCTAATTTGTCAGCCATTGTTTTTATACAAAACAGTAGGACGAAAGAAATCTATCAATCTGTTAGAATAGAAAACGCTAATGATTTTGTAGCAAACAAAAATACTGCGACTGTTACGGACATAGGAGATGATCTGTTGGAAGCTAAAGATTTCAACATGTTCCCTAATCCGACCGATCATGAGGTTTTCATACTATTTGACCATTTGATACATGAGGATATGAACTGGCAAGTTTACGATCAAACGGGTAGAGTGTTTGAAGTAGGTACAATTCAAAGAGGTAGTGAAGGATTTAGCCTTAACATTGATCATTTCCCTAGCGGACTATACTATATGTCAATCCGTGGAGAGAAGACCAAATTCGAGTTTAAGAAACTAATGGTCACGCACTAAAAGGGTGCTAATGACTGAAACTAAAAAGCCCTTACTGAATATTCAGTAAGGGCTTTTATTTTTGATTTTTTTTGAGATCGAAAAGGTCTACAACATATTGAGTCGATCAAATACCTTTTCCCGATAGGAAACTCCTACTGGAATGTATTTTTCATTGATGACTACATTCATATCTTCAAAGTAGTCAATCTTGTCATAGTTGATGATATAGGAGCGATGCACACGACCAAAAGTACTGGCAGGTAGTTTCTTTTCGATGCCTTTCATAGTATGATGCACTATGTGCTTGCCTTTGATTGTATTGAAGATGACATAATCTGCCATGGCCTCGATAAATAGAATATTATCCAAAATAATTTTATAGATACGAGAATCTGATTTCACATAAAGCTCATGGAAGCTCTCGGCCTTCTTGCGAATGTTCTCCAATGTTTCATTCGCTTTTACTGCTGCCTTTAGAAATCGACCATAGCTGAAAGGTTTCACCAGATAGTCAGTGACATTTTTCTCGAAAGCTCTTACCGCATATTTCTCTGCGGAGGTAATCATAATTACCTGATAGTCTGCGGTCAAAGATTCCATCAATTCTATCCCTGACATTTCAGGCATTTCTATATCTAGAAATATGATATCTACATCAGGGTTATCTTTCTGCAGTAGAATGTTGGAAGCTTCGATGCCATTAGACATCTCATGAGTCATTTCCAGAAAATCTGTTTTCTCAACATATTTTCTGATCATGAGCCTGGCGAGCTCGTCATCATCTACTACCATGCAATTCAATGCCATAGCCTAAGTCCGTTAGTTTTATTCAATCTGTTAATTTAGTTTTTATTTAAAAGTTTAGAAACATATTTCCCAATAATATCGAATTCTAAATTTACGGTATGTCCAATTTGCAGTGTTCCAAAGTTGGTATGATCCATAGTGAAGGGAATGATTGTCACTGAAAAACTGCTATCGGTAGAGTTGAAGCAGGTCAGACTGATCCCATTGATACAAATAGATCCTTTTTCTACGGTAACATTTCCGGGGCCTGAATCATATTCAAAATCAAAAATCCAGCTTCCGTCCTTTTCGATTCTATTGGTGCACTTAGCAGTTTGATCCACGTGTCCTTGCACGATATGACCATCAAAACGGCCATTAGCGATCATACATCGCTCCAGGTTAGCCGTGTCAGCTATTTTTAGCTCACCCAAATTTGTTTTGATTAATGTCTCTTCTACAGCAGTGACTTTGTGCCAGCCCTCTCCAAGCTCTACTACAGTTAGGCATACACCATTGTGAGCTACACTTTGATCGATCTTTAGTTCGTCACTGATCGGACTTTCAATAGTGAAGTCTAAGTTGGTCCCACTTTTATCAATGGATCTAACTATTCCAACGGATTCGATTATGCCTGTGAACATGCTTAATAAGTTTGTAAAATATGATAATAATGTAAGATTAGTCAAAATATACCTGTCGTGAAATGATCAATAATTAATTTATCTTCTAATTTTGACAGCTCATGGAAATGAAGGATAGTTATAAACACAAAGGCATGAGACGGGCCCTCGTACGCAAATTGCGTGAAAAGGGAATATCAAATGAATCTGTCCTGGATGCCATTGGGAAAATCCCACGTCACTGGTTTTTT
This sequence comes from Reichenbachiella sp., assembly GCF_039941815.1. Taxonomy (GTDB): domain Bacteria; phylum Bacteroidota; class Bacteroidia; order Cytophagales; family Cyclobacteriaceae; genus Reichenbachiella. Next base: position 394,790 of record NZ_JBDVDW010000065.1, on the reverse strand, counting down.
GATGATATTTTTGTTGATCATGCCTATCAGGATAAGGCCTTTCCAATCGCAGAAGGACAAACAATTTCACAACCTTATACTGTTGCTTTTCAAACCGATCTGTTAGAGGTGAAATCTGGAAGTAAGATTCTTGAAATAGGAACTGGTTCAGGCTATCAGGCTTGCGTATTGGTTGAAATTGGAGCAGAGCTTGTGACTATTGAATACAAAAAAAACCTCTCGCTTGTCGCTCAGAAAATGCTTAAGTATATGGGATACACGCCAAAATTTGTAATTGGTGATGGTTCCTTGGGGTGTGAAAAATTTGCTCCCTATGATGGTATAATAGTTACTGCTGGAGCACCCACGGTACCACAAGCATTGATTGATCAACTCAAAGTAGGCGGTCATTTAGTCATACCTGTAGGTGATATGAAGCTACAAAAGATGCTTCGATTGACTAAGCAAGCGGATCAGAGTATAACAAAAGAAGAATATAGCAACTTTAGCTTTGTGCCTTTGCTAGGCGACGATGGCTGGAAAAAATAGATATATGAGTAGAAAAAAGAAAAAAACACCTTCGGAATCCTTGGCCATTATGACGGAATTGGTACTGCCCAATGATACCAATACGCTCAACAACCTCATGGGAGGCAAACTTCTGCATTGGATGGATGTTGCATCAGCCATCGCCGCACAACGTCATTCGAATAGAATAGTAGTGACAGCCTCGGTAGACAATGTATCATTCTCCGCACCTATAGCTTTGGGTAACGTGGTGACTTTGACAGCGAAGGTGACTCGATCTTTCAACTCATCAATGGAGGTATTTATAGATGTATCCGCTGAAGATATACCCGGAGGTAAAAAAATCAGCAGTAATCAGGCATTTTACACTTTTGTGGCGGTTGATCAAGGAGGAAGCCCAATTGATGTACCCGAAGTGATTCCAGAAACGGATGATGAAAAAGAAATGTACGCCGGGGCACTTCGACGTCGTCAACTTCGTCTGGTTTTAGCGAAAAAGATGAATCCCAAAGATGCGACGGAGTTAAAATCAATATTTGAAAATGACTGATTCGAACGATTTTCTAAAATTTTTGATCAATGAGAATATTTACTTGATCGACGAAAAAGGAGAAGCCGAGGCTCAAGCGGTTGACCCTAAGGATACTACAAGTTATTCAGATGATAGTCAGGAGGCTCAGGCCAATGAGCCCGAACCAGTACTGGAGAAACCTATTCCGAGCAATGACATCCTAATTATCTTTGATAACCCATCGGAGCCAGAACTTGCTGTTGGCGATAAGGAGTATCTTGATAAAATTCTGGGAGCCATTGGTAAGTCGATAGCAATAGTGGATTTCCTAAATGTAGCAGTGACCAACCCCGAAATAAATGGATATAAACAGGTAATAGCATTCACACCTAACCATAAGCTACCCATAGCAGTAAGTACTATGCAATACGCAGCTACTACCATGGATGGAATAGAGATTATCGTTGCGGATTCATTGATTAATATTTCCGGCTCTACGGATTTGAGAAAGAAACTTTGGGGAGTATTGCAGCAGGTATTTAAGAGCTGACGAATGGCAATAATACTTGCAACGTTGAACCCTGATTGACTTTGCTTTTGACCGTAATCTTACCAGAAAGCTTTTCAACAGCAGATTTTACAATATACAGACCCAGCCCTGTGCCGTTAATATCTGTATGCGATCGGTAAAACATATCAAATATTTTCTTCTGATCTTCTTTTTGAATTCCAAGGCCATTGTCTGTCACCTTTATTGAAATGGACTCCTCAACTTCGTGAATGTGAATTTTGACGAAAGGAGCACCATCAAGATTGGCATACTTGATTGAGTTCTCCAAAAGATTTTGAAGGATCGAAATGATCGTACTTTTGTCTGATCGGAAAGCTGCAGTTTCCTTGATCCGAACTTCAAAATTAATCTTATGAAAATTTTGATGGTATTCAAAGGAATTCAGGCAGTCCTCAATCAATGCTTCGAAGTCTATTTCCTCGATCTGTATCTCCTTTTCTTTGATTTGGATAAGGTTTAAAAAATCCATCAAGATACCATTTAGCCTAACGATCTGTTTGTTGTAGATTTCAAAATAACCTAAAGCCTTTGGATCTTTGACTTCATAACTCACCAAATCAAACAATCCCATAAGCGAGGAAATTGGCCCTCTGAGGTCATGAGAGACCTTATATACAAAGGAGTCCAGCTCTTTGTTTTTCCTTTCTATTTTATTGTTCACCTCTTTTTGCCATCTGGTCTCTTTTTCAAGCAGCTCGAGGCGAGACATAGATTGTATGCTATTGATTACGTTCTTGGTTTCTTTGTTTATTACCTTTTCCTTATGTGCCAGGTGCAATTCCAAATATTCAAGAGCTTTTTGATGGTCTTCTTCCTTCTTGTGGATTTCATAAAGTATTTTGTAAGATTTATGGGTGATTAGAAAATGTTTGGATTTTTCACCCTTCAGAATGCAATCAGTAAGAAGCCTTTTGGCCAGATCAAAATTTCCAGTTGAGAAGTGCATTTGGCCCTGCTTGTTCAGAGTCATCATGGAGCCTACTATCTCGTTCATGGCAGAGTGAATATCATAACTCATGGATAGATACTGTCCGGCGAGATCGTATTTTTTCTGTGCCAAATACACTTTGCCTAAGCCATAATATGCAAAACCAAGACCTCGTTGATCGTTGGTTGATTTTTTTAATCGAATGCTTCGTTTAATAATTTTTAGTGCCTCATCCACAAGACCTTTCCTAATCAGTATTCCTGACAGAGGATTCAATGCATTAGATACACCGTTCAAATCATCAATTTCGCTGCTGAGTTCGATACATTTACCGTAGGTTTCCTCAGCCTTGTCGTACTCTTCGAAAAATTCATATACTGACCCTATGGCTTTCAAAGCTCTCGACTGTCCGAGTTTGTCACCCGCTGCCTGATACATTTGATAGCTATCTGATAGATGTTTGAGCGCTAGGTGATAGTTGTCAGTTTTATATTGGATACTTCCAAGGGTGAAATAGGTAAGCGCGAGGCCTTTTCGATCATCTCTCTTTTCGAAAATATCCATGGCGATATTTGCCTGAGTTTCTGATGCGGTATGATCACTAATGATCATATTAAAATAGGCCAGGTAGGCATTGGACCATGCGATCAATTGAGCATTATTGATTTCCTTACTTTTATTGAGTGCTTCGCTGGCAAGAGATATTGAATAATCAATATTATTAACCCTTTCTCTGAAGGCGGTCTCTAATTGAATTTGAATCTCAACTGGGTCTATAATGGTCTTTTTTGCAATCATCGGGTTGCTTTTTGATAAGCATCATGATGCACGATCGAACGTATACAGCAGACGCTCAAATGAGAAAGCTCTCACTCGGTTCAACATATTCAACCTTTTACTAATTACGAGGCGGGTAGGTGGGTTTTATAGAATGGCCGTCAAATTAAAAGAATTTGTTGAAAAAAACCCTATTTCATTAGTCTAATGTGTGATTATCCAAAGATCTCCCTGAGTTTAGCTTCCAGTTCAGGTCCACGAAGATTTTTAGCTATGATGATTCCCTCCGGATCTATCAGGTAAGTTGCAGGGATCGCATTTATTTGATAGGTTTTAGCTGCTTCAGAATCAAAATACTTAAGATCCGAAACTTGAGCCCAAGTGAGCTGATCGTCTCCTATTGCTTTTATCCATGATTCCTTGGTTTTGTCCAGCGACACACCAAAAATTTCAAATCCTTTCTCATTGTACTTTTCATACATTCGAACCACATTTGGGTTTTCCATTCTGCATGGTCTACACCAGGCAGCCCAAAAATCAATCATTACGTATTTGCCTTTGAACGAGCTCAAAGAGATTACTTCTCCCTCAGGATTAGGTAGAGCGATATCCGGAGCCATAGAGCCTATGGCTAGCCTTCGATAGGACTCTACTTTTTCGACCAGTTCTTTAGTATAACTCGAATTAGGCAGTTCGTTTTGATATTTGTCGGATAGGCTGTCGAGAAAATCGAATTCATTTTCTTCGTCAAGAAAAGAAGTGCCTAGAATTCCCGCTATGGAATAATCCATTCCCATAATGGCAGCTTTAATATTATTCTCATTGTCCGCTTTCATCTGCATAAATCTATTGCGGATGTCTTCGAGTGTTGTTACGTCACCACTGTTTCTTGCCTTGATAAATTCTCCGTTGAGTTGTTGCGACTGCTGCTCGAAATCTTGACGCAATTGAGCTAGTTGATAGATATAATCCATATCCTTAGAACCTGCCACTTTATAGCCTCCTCGTGGATCATCTAAATTTTTGATCAACTCTACATCTGAGTCATTAAGTATGACATTGGTGAGGTGTCGATTATAAAAATTCACTCGGTAGAAACCTGCCTCAGGAATTGATATCGTACGATCGTAGGCCCCAGAGGGGTCTAGGTAGAATGAATCTACCACTGCCAGCTCATTATTTTTTACCAGCTCGATTTTCACCATTTGATCCTCAAGAGGAGTTTCATAGTTTCCAGAGATGCTTACTTTTTTTGTGTCAGAGCATGAGATAGCTATTAAAGCGATAAGCAGGACGGGTATTAATGTATTTTTAATCATAATTCTTTATCATTTCCGACAGGATTTTTCAACGAGAAAAAGCCAATCAGGTTTAGTTATCTAATATTTCAGCAATTAATTGGCTTGCCACTTTCGGATTAGCCTTTCCTCCACTTTTTTTCATGACTTCACCCATAAATAGCCCCAGGAGACCCTTTTTTCCATTTCTATAAGCCTCTGCCTTATCAGGCATATCGTCTATTACCTGTAGAATGATCTCCTTCAACTCATCCTGATCATCACTCTGTAGTAGTTGCAACTGTTGCGCAGTGGCTAACACAGACTGGTTTGGGTCGCTAATCAAAGCAGGCAGTAGACGAGTGGAAGCGGTAGAGAAACTTAACTTGTCTTCATGGACCAGCTCAATTATTTCTGATAGAATATCTGGGGTAATCACGAAGGCTTTTATAGAAATATTCGAATCATTAAGATAGCTCTTGATCGGACCTATGATCCAGTTGGCTATTCTTTTGTAATGAGAAGACAATTTGCTGGTTTCATAGAAATAGTCAGACAGCCCTTTGGACTCCGCTATGATTTCGGCGTCGTAGAGATTCAAACCATAATTTTCTTGAAGATCAGCCAGTACTTCGTGCGGAAGTTGGGGTAAAGTCGCACGAATTTCGGCTATCCAATCTTTAGAGATATTTATGGGTAATAGATCCGGGCATGGGAAATAACGATAATCGTTGGCCTCCTCCTTGGTTCTTTGGCCTATCGTGGCACCAGTCTCATCATTGAATCCTCGAGTCTCCTGCAATACAGATTTACCGGCATCTAGCAAGGCAGACTGCCTTATCATTTCATGCTTGATCGCACGCTGTACATTGCGAATAGAGTTCATGTTTTTTATTTCCACTCTTCGGCCTAAGGTCGAACTTCCTTTTGGCTTTAGCGATATATTGGCGTCGCATCTAAGCGAGCCATGCTCCATATTACCATCACCCACATCGATGTACCTTACTATTTTCCTAATCTCAGTGAGGAGATTAGCAGCCTCTTCGGCCGAGCTGATTTCCGGTTCCGTTACCATTTCAATAAGCGGAGTGCCCGCTCTATTGTAGTCTAGCAGAGACCCGTCATGCTGTGCATCATGAGATGATTTGCCGGCATCCTCTTCTATATGAATCCTGTTGAAACGAATGCGTTTTGTCTGCTCGCCGCTTTTTACGTCCAGATATCCGCCTACACAGATGGGATACTGGTCCTGGGTAGTCTGATATCCTTTTGGGAGATCTGGGTAGAAGTAGTTTTTACGATCAAAAGTGGTATGTGGCGCTATTTCGCAATTGCAAGCCAGCCCCATTTTGATTGCATGACTCACAGCCGATAGATTTGGCCTGGGCAAAGTACCTGGATGTGCCAGTGTGATAGGGCTCAAGTTCGTATTTGGCGTATCACCAAAGCTATTCTTGTCGGAGGCGAAAAGCTTACTTTTTGTATTGAGTTGCACATGAATCTCCAGCCCGATTACCAGGTCGTATTTCTCTAATATGTCTTTCAAAACCTTTTAATAATTTGTGATTTCATTTATTATGGTTTTGGCTTTGTCTACCACTCTTGGCAATCCACTGAGGTCCTGACCACCAGCGGTTGCATAGAATGGCTGTCCTCCGCCGCCACCTTTGATTTCCTGAGCCAGTTCTTTTATTAGCTGGCCTGCATGAAGGTTTAGTTTTTTTACCAACTCTTCAGAAATCATTATCGAAATTTGGGGTTTGCCGGCAATGTTTGCCGCCACTATCATTATAAGGTTGTCTAATTCGTTCTTAAATTCAAAAGAAAGCTTCTTCAATCCCTCGGCATCAGGCAATTGAGCTTCAGATATCAAAATGTTGTATCCATTGACCGATTGAAGGGATTTCTGGAGCACCTCTTTTTGTGCACCAGCTTCCTTTTGGTTTATTGTTTCTATCGTTTTGGTCAGATCCTGCTTTTCTTTCACAAGAGATGCTATGGCCTTTACCAGATCCTTGGGGTGATTTAGCAATTCGTTGACCTGATGTACCAGCTCATCTTGTTTTTGGTAGTACTCTTCAGCCTTATCAGCTGTAATCGCCTCGATCCTTCTTACACCAGCAGCTACAGAGCCCTCAGATATTATTTTCAACATACCAATGGTGCCGGTAGCAGGTACATGGGTGCCTCCACACAATTCTACTGAATAGTCCTTGTCAAAGGTGATGACCCTTACAAAGTCACCGTACTTCTCACCAAACAGAGCCATCGCGCCCATCTCTTTGGCTTTCTCAATTGGAACATTTCGCTGCTCGCTGAGAGTTATGTTTTCACGAATTTTCTGATTCACAATTTTCTCAACTTCAGCTATTTCCTCCTCGGTCATTTTTGAAAAATGTGAAAAGTCAAATCGAAGTACTTTCTCATTGACTAAAGATCCTTTTTGCTGTACATGTTCGCCTAGTACCTGCCGTAGAGCAGCATGGAGTAGGTGAGTCCCACTATGGTTGTTTTCTGTCAGCTTTCGTTTTTTCTTGTTGACAACAGCCTCAAATTCAGCATCAAGCTGTTTGGGTAATTCATTAGCAAAATGAATGATGAGATTGTTTTCCTTTTTAGTATTGATGATACTCACTTTTTGATCTCCTGCTGAGATATATCCAGTATCACCTACCTGCCCACCGCTTTCCGCATAGAATGGAGTCTTGTCTAGTACGATCTGAAAAAGTTTTTTACCCTTTTCTTCAATTTCTCTATACTTCACTATGCTCGAAGTGGCCGTTAGCGATTCATATCCAAGAAACTGTACTTCCTCAATTGGCTTCAACTCAATCCAATCACCGGCCGAAGTTTCAGCCGCTTTTTTAGAACGATTCTTTTGAACCTCCATTTCCTTATTGAAACCTTCTTCATCTATGCTTAGACCATTTTCTCTTGCAATAAGGGAAGTAAGATCAAACGGGAAACCATAGGTGTCATATAATTCGAAAGTAGTAGCGCCATCTATTATTTTGCTACCATTTTTTACGTTTTCGATGATCACGTCCAGCTTAGATAGGCCTTTATCTAGCGTGCGCAAAAAGGATAATTCTTCTTCTCGGATTACTTTTTCGATAAAATCCTTCTGTGCAATCAATTCAGGGAAGATACCATCAAACTGATCAGCTAATATGGGAACCATAGTGTTGAGAAATGGCTCTTTGAGATTTAGAAACGTATAGCCATATCTTACAGCCCGTCTCAAAATTCTTCTGATCACGTACCCAGCCTTGTTATTGGAGGGCAACTGACCATCGGCTATTGCAAATGCAATGGCACGGATATGATCGGAGATGACTCTTAGCGCAATATCTACTTTTTCGTCCTCACCATATTTTACCCCAGCTTTATCAGCCATAAAATTGATGAGCGGAGTAAAGACATCTGTATCATAGTTCGACTTTTTCCCTTGGATAGCCATGGCCAACCGTTCGAAGCCCATTCCGGTATCTACGTGCTGCGCCGGTAGATTTTGAAGCGAGCCATTAGCGAGCCTGTTGTACTGCATAAAAACCAGGTTCCAGACCTCGACCACTTGTGGATGGTCCATATTTACCAAATCTTTTCCGGGCGTAGCTGCTACTTCCTCATCTGTACGTAAATCAATATGGATTTCTGAACACGGTCCGCAAGGGCCCGTCTCACCCATTTCCCAAAAGTTGTCTTTTTTAGATCCATTGATAATACGGTCCTCTGGAATTATTTCTTTCCAGTAATCATAGGCTTCCTGATCCATAGCCAGGCCTTCAGCATCATCTCCGCCAAATACAGAGGCATACATTCTGTCTGCAGGTAGATTAAATTCTTTAGTGAGCAGCTCCCACGCCCATGCAATAGCCTCTTTTTTGAAGTAATCACCAAAAGACCAGTTGCCGAGCATTTCGAACATGGTATGGTGATAGGTGTCCATGCCCACCTCTTCAAGGTCATTGTGTTTTCCAGAGACTCTGAGGCATTTTTGAGTATCTGTGATTCTATTAGATGTAGGTTCGGAATGGCCTAAGAAGTAATCCTTAAACTGATTCATTCCAGCATTAGTAAACATGAGGGTAGGGTCATTTTGAATGACCATAGGTGCTGATGGTACTATTTCGTGCTGTTTTTGCTCAAAAAAGCGTAAAAACCGTTTTCTAATTTCTTTTGATTCCATCTAATATATTGATATTCAATCGCTTGCGAATGAATTTATTTGTTATTTAAAAAATTGTATTAAATTGCGGTCATAATTGTAATATTTAAAGCCGTTAAGTAGAAATATTAACAACCACCCGAAAAACGAAGCACAAAGTTAGGATATTCTGATTTAATATGGCTAGAATAAAATACTATTACGATACCGAATCTTGTCGGTACGAACGCGTCAAAGTTTCCTCATGGGATATCGTCCTCAACTCGATGGGCTTTCTGTCCTTTTCTTTGATACTTGCAGTAGGTATATTCTATACCTATAATCTTTATTTTCAATCACCTGTTGAGGCTCGATTAGAAAAAGAGAACGAAGAACTCAAATATTATTACGAATTACTACAAAAAGAACTGGTAGAAGCCTCAGATATGTTGGCCTCGTTGCAGGAAAGAGATGATAATGTATATCGAGTAATCTTCGAAGCAGAGCCTATTCCAAAATCTATCCGTGATGCAGGAGTCGGTGGAGTCAATCGTTATAGAAACTTGACAAGTAAGGGTTTAGAGAGAACCGAACTGATTGTGAATGTTCATCAGAGGTTGGATAATCTTAAAAAGCAGATGTATATCCAGACCAAGTCCTATGATGAGCTACTGGATATGGCGGCAAATAAGGACAAGTTTTTCGCAGCTATTCCTGCCATTCAACCTGTATCCAACAAGGAGTTGAAGAGATTGTCTTCTGGATTTGGAATGAGAGTCCATCCTATTTTAAAAGTAAGAAAACTACATCCGGGCATCGATTTCTCGGCACCTAAGGGAACACCGATCTATGCAACCGGAGATGGTGTCGTCAAGCGTGTTCATTCCAGTTTGGGAGGTTACGGACGACAGGTTGAGATTGATCATGGCTTTGGATATGTGACAAAGTATGCTCACATGGAAATGTTTAATGTAAAGAAAGGGCAGAAGGTCAAGCGAGGAGAATGCATAGGATATGTAGGAAACTCAGGCCGATCTACAGCGCCACACTTGCATTATGAAGTGCATAAGGACAGCAAACGTATCAACCCTGTTCACTATTTCCATCAAGACCTGAATCCTACAGAATATGCTGAAATCCTTAGACTGGCCTCTATAGAAAATCAAGCCTTAGGATCCTTCTAAAATATTAGAAGGCAAAGAAATCTAAAACCTGATCGAAAGATCAGGTTTTTTTTATGCTTGTTAGTCTATTGTGGAAAACTTCTGGAGCTTAGGTAAGGAAGATTTACTCGATCAATTCTAATTTTGGATCATGTTCAAGCGACTGCTCCATTTTATACTCATTTCTCTTTTTGTTGTAGCCTGTAAGCCACAGCAAATAGTATCTACTCTTCCTGTGGAAGATGGGGCAGAAGATATAGATACTGTGCATGTAGAGCCTGAATACTGGATTACCACCAATCAGGATACACTGTATTCCCTGTCGGAAGAGGTGGACCTTTCCCTTTCAAGACTGATAAAAGATACGCTTACGTTGATTGGTGTTGGTGATATCATGATGGGGACAAATTTTCCAGCCGCTCACTATCTACCAGGAAATGATGGTAAGGGGCTTTGGGCTGAAGTATCGGACACGCTCAGGCAGGCTGATGTCACCTTCGGAAATCTGGAAGGAGTGATCCTAAATGAGGGTGGGGATCAAAAAACTTGTAGAAATCCAAAACTGTGTTATTTGTTCAGAACTCCAGAGTCGTACCTGATCAATCTGCAAGAGGCCGGGTTCGATGTTGTGAGTCTCGCTAATAATCATGCCGGTGACTTTGGAGAGCCGGGTAGAAAGAATACCACGAGGGCACTGGACTCCCTCCAGATAAACTATGCAGGATTATTGAGCAAACCCTGGACTATATTTATGATCGACGGAATGAAATATGGAATGGTGGCTTTTTCTCCGAACATCGGAACGGTCAGTATTCACAATCAAACCCGGGCGATGGAAGTAGTATCTCATTTGGACTCATTGACAGACGTGGTGATTGTATCATTTCATGCAGGAGCGGAAGGGTCGAAATATCAGCATGTCACTCGAAAAACTGAGAACTTTTATGGTGAAAACAGAGGGAATGTATATCAGTTTGCTCATGACGTAATTGATCACGGAGCAGATGTAGTTTTTGGTCATGGACCGCATGTTTCAAGAGCGATAGAAGTATACCAGAATCGCTTCATTACTTATAGCATGGGAAATTTCTGTACCTATGGTAGATTCAATTTGCGCGGGGTCAACGGAATCGCTCCAATTGTGAAAATTAGTACAGACGGTGAGGGTAAATTTCTGCACGGCCGATTGATTCCTATCTACCAACCAGGCGCTGGCGGTCCAAAAATTGACCCTAAAAAGCGAGCAATTTCAGTGATCCGTGAGCTGACAAAAAAAGATTTTCCTGAATCTAAATTATTGATTGACGATTCAGGTTTTATTACCTATCTTAACGATTAGAATTGTGCCGTACAAAGAAAAGGAAATAACGAAAAGATATTATACCATTGGCGAAGTTGCCGATGATCTGGGTGTTGCTACTTCACTTATTCGTTTTTGGGAAACAGAATTTGATATTATTAGTCCTAAAAAAAATCGAAAAGGTAATAGGCAATTTACACCTGATGATATCAAGAAAATCAAGATGATATATCATCTGGTAAAAGAGAAGGGATATACCCTTCATGGGGCTAGGGACTTTATTAAGAACGATGCCAACGCTGCCATGGAGAAGATTGACATGATCCAGTCCTTAAAGGGAATAAAGAGTTTCCTTGTAGAACTTCGAGACGGTATTATAGGAAATTAATTAGATTTTATTTAAACATTTACTCCTGCTTATTCTATGAATGAAGAAGAAGCACGCTATGTGCATGCACTGAAGCTTGCACCTGGTATTGGAGATATATTGGCCAAGCAACTGATCAGTTATTGTGGCTCGGCCGCTGCTATATTTAAGGAGAAAAAAGGGGCTCTGCTGAAAATTCCTAACATCGGAAACAAGACGATAGAGGCGCTCAATTCAATGGATCTCTTAGACAAGGCCGAGCAATGTATGAGACAGTGCGCTGATTATAAAATTCAGATCCTTCCTTATTACCACAAAGACTATCCGTCACTATTAAAATTAGTCAATGATTCGCCTTTGCTGATCTACGCTAAAGGCTCGACTCGCTTTGAAAATCAAAAAATGATTGCCATTGTAGGCACTCGAAACGCTACCGAATACGGCCGGCAAACTACTCAGAAGATTGTGGAAGATCTCGCCGGATATGACGCGGTGATAGTGAGTGGCATGGCTTACGGAATTGATATAACCGCTCATCGCGCTGCGTTGAAAAATAATCTTCCTACGGTAGCTGTTCTTGCGGGTGGTCTGGATAGAATATATCCGGCAGCGCATCGACAGGTAGCAGAAGAGATGCTTGCTGATGGAGCGTGGATGAGTGAGTATTTGCCCGGAGTGAAACCAGATCCTCACCATTTCCCAATGCGAAATCGGATCATCGCCGGTATGTCGGAGGCACTTGTCGTAGTGGAGGCTGCCAATAAAGGTGGCGCGTTGATCACAGCCAATATTGCCCACTCTTATGATAGAGAGGTGTTCGCTGTGCCTGGAACCTTGCAAAACAAATACTCAGAAGGATGTAATGGATTGATCAGATCACAAAAGGCGAATATTTATACCAGTGTTGCCGATCTAAATTACCTGTTGGGGTGGGAAAAAGGCGAAGTGAAACCTGCTAAAACTAAGATTGACATAAGTGAGTTGAAGGCTGCGGAGCAAAAAATCATGCGAATCCTGATAGATTCTAAATCTGGACTACAGCTGGATGAGTTAAGTTGGAAAACTCAAATGAGTATCAACGAAACAGTGAGCAGTTTGCTAAGTCTGGAGTTTGAGGGAGCGGTAAAATCACTTCCGGGCAAAGTGTATGTCGCGCTCTATTGAGTAGAGACTACTAATTATGTAGACTGATAATATAGAATTATCTACCTAAGAATACTTCAGGAGCGATATTCAAAGCCGATTGAAATACCTTCTCGTCATACGTCACCGGAATGTTGTGCTGCTTGAAGTAGCTTAGGATTGTTTCAGTGGCCAAATTGCCTACCAGCTTGTCTTCGGCCATAGGGCAGCCACCGAAGCCGTTAATAGCCCCATCAAATCGACGACATCCAGCCTTGTAGGCAGCATCTATCTTCTCTACAGCAGTGTCCAAATCTGAATGGAGGTGCACGCCAAATTCTATTCCGTCAAATTCTGCGGAGATACTTTTGAACAACTGAGTGATATTATCAGGATTGGAAACACCTATTGTATCCGCCAATGAAACTATTTGCACATCGAGTGCTTTCAGCTTACTTATAAACTCTGCCACATAAGGCATTTCATACGGGTCGCCATACGGATTGCCAAAGCCCATAGATAAGTAGGTGACCAATGTTTTGTTGTGATCATGGCAGAGATCCTGCATGATATTGACGTCTTCGAATGCTTCGGCTACGCTCTTGTTAGTGTTGCGACGTTGGAAGGTTTCCGAAAGGGAGAGCGGAAAGCCCAGATAGTCGATGGCTTCATGTTCGCAGGCGTCGTGAGCCCCACGCGCATTGGCCACGATGGCCAGTAGCTTGGAATTGGTATCATCCAGTTCTAGTTTGGACAATACCTCGGCAGTATCCTTGAGCTGGGGAATGGCTTTTGGAGAAACGAAGCTGCCAAAATCTATGGTATCAAACCCTACTTTGAGCAGCTCATTAATATAGCGGACTTTTAAGTCTGTGGGGACGAACTCATGCAATCCTTGCATAGCATCTCTTGGGCACTCAATTATTTTCATTTGATCAATAGTGTCTTTCAGGGGCAAATTAATTAAAAATGTTTCTTATGTGTCTGGTGTCATGAATCTATCTTAGCTAAAACAATGAGAGGGCACTAAAAACAGCAGTTTTTTTACCTTTCAATACCTCTATTAAATAAGAAAATTTCTATCTTTGCGCTCCATTCGAGTGGATGGGTTCTGCCTGGCAGAATAACTACAAACAAAATGGCGCATCTCCCGAACCTGGAATGTAGCTGTAAATCATGGGTTCATTTTATAATGGAAAACAAAGAAGAACTAGAAAACCAGGCTGCTGAAGCGGCTACCAACGACGTGGCAAAGACGGAGGAAAAAGCAACTGAAGCTGCTGCTCCTGCCAAAGAGGTAAAAGAAGAAGCACCTGTAGAAGAAGCTCCAGTGGAAGAGGTGAAAGCTGAAACTCCTGTAGAAGAAGCTAAAGAGGAAACTCCGGTAGCAGAAAAGAAAGCTCCTAAGAAGGCGGCTAAACCTGCTGCAGTAGTAGAAGATGATGAGGATTTTGACTGGGACAACGTACAGCCTAAAGGCTTCGGTGACGGTTACAAAAAATCAGAAAAAGAAGATCTTGAAGCGCTATACGAAGGTACGCTCAATACTATCGAAGAAAAGCAGGTAGTAGAAGGTACAGTAGTGAGCATGACTGCCAGAGATGTAATCCTTAACATTGGATTCAAATCTGACGGTTTGGTATCAGCTTCAGAATTCAGAGATACTCCTGATCTAAAGCCTGGCGATACTGTTGAGGTTTATATCGAGGAGCAGGAAGACAACAACGGTCAGTTGGTGCTTTCAAGAAGAAAGGCAAAAATCGTAGGTGCGTGGGAGAAAATCCAAAAATCTGCGGACGAAGATTTGGTAATCGATGGTATGGTGAAGAGAAGAACCAAAGGTGGTTTGATCGTAGATATCTTCGGTGTTGAAGCCTTCTTGCCTGGATCACAAATTGACGTGAAGCCTATCAGAGACTTCGACGTATTTGTAGATAAGAAAATGGAAGTGAAAGTTGTGAAAATCAACTACACTAATGATAACGTAGTCGTTTCTCACAAAATCTTGATTGAGAAAGACCTCGAAAAACAAAAAGCTCAAATCCTAGAGAACCTTGAAAAAGGTCAGGTACTGGAAGGAGTGATCAAAAACATGACCAACTTCGGTGTATTCATCGACTTGGGTGGTGTAGATGGTCTGCTTCACATTACTGATATCTCATGGGGTAGAGTCAATCATCCAGAAGAGGTATTGAACCTGGATGAAAAAGTAAATGTGGTAGTTCTTGACTTCGACGACGATAAGAAGAGAATTTCACTGGGTATGAAGCAATTGTCTGAGCACCCATGGGATTCACTAGACAAATCTGTTGAGATCGGCTCTAAGATCAAAGGTAAGATTGTGAATGTGGCTGATTATGGTGCATTCCTTGAAATCCAGCCTGGAGTAGAAGGATTGATCCACGTATCAGAGATGTCATGGTCTCAGCACTTGAGAAATCCACAGGACTTCATCAATATTGGAGATCAGCTGGAAGCAGTCGTATTGACTATCGATAGAGATGATAGAAAAATGTCTCTTGGCATCAAGCAATTGACCGAGGATCCTTGGACTAAGCAAGATGTATTGACTAAGTACGCGGTAGGTACAGATCACAAAGGTATCGTAAGAAACTTGACTAACTTCGGTTTGTTCATCGAACTGGAAGAAGGAATTGACGGTTTGGTACACGTGTCTGACCTCTCTTGGACTAAAAAGGTGAAACACCCTTCTGAATTTGTAAACGTAAATGAAGAGCTGGAAGTCAGAGTACTTGAGCTTGACGTGGACAACAGAAGATTGGCGTTGGGTCACAAGCAATTGGAAGAGAACCCATGGGATACATTCGAAACTGTATTTGCCAGAGGTACTACTCACAAATGTTCTGTAAACAACATCCTTGAGAAAGGTGCTATTTTGGAATTGCCTTATGGTTTGGAAGGATTCGTTTCTACCAAAAACATGAAGAAAGAGGACGGTTCTAAAACTGTAGTAGGTGATAGCCTGGACTTCGTAGTGATTGACTTCTCTAAGGATGATAAGAAAATCACTTTGTCTCACGTAGCGACGTATTCTGATGAGGTAGTAGAGGCTGTAGCTCCTGCTCCTAAGAAGAAAGCAGGCGGTGCGAAGAGCAAAGGGGTAGAAAAGGTAAATGCTGATTCTGAAAAATCAACATTGGGTGATATCGCAGCACTTTCAGCATTGAAAGAGCAAATGGAAGATAGCGCCAAGCCTGCAGCTAAGAAAGCAGCTCCTAAAAAAGAGGCTGCACCAAAAGCTGAAAAGGCACCTGCTAAGAAAGCGGCTGACAAAAAAGCAGACGATAAAGAAGAAGCTTCTGAAGAGGCTAAATCTTAATTATAAATATATGAATGAAAGGTACACTTCGGTGTACCTTTTTTTTATGCTGTGCGTTACAGCAAAAGGCAGTGATTCAGCTAATTGAATTCTGAAATAGTTTGCAGGGGAGGGAATAAATTCTATTTTTGTACCCCGAAAAAAAAGGTCCTGTGGCCGAGTGGCTAGGCAGAGCTCTGCAAAAGCTCGTACAGCGGTTCGAATCCGCTCGGGACCTCAAGTTTTAAACCCTAATTAATTGTTTATCAATTAATTAGGGTTTTTTAACGTCTAAACAGACCCCACATTTTACCCCACAATTTGATTATGCTCTATTGTTTATAGTGTAAGTTAGTGGTTGGGTATGGTTTACGTTATGTGGTGGTGATCTTCTCTATATTAAGCTGTATCTATACCAAATTTTAATGGATAGATAGCCAGTGTAGCACAATAAATTTATTGAAGCGACACAACTACAAAAAAACCTTGATATAGACTGATTTTGTAGTACTAATTCTTGTAAGGATTAAAATATCTGTTCAATCAATTCATGAGCATTCTTTTTTCTGATATAAGAAGCCTTATTGGTACGGTCAATATATTTATAGAAAAATGATAACAAACATATAATGTATTCATCTAAATATTCATATGAATAATATTTTAAAAAAATAACGCAATTAGTTAGTGTCCGCAATGCTTTTTGTTATATTGATTTATAGTACTGAATTCTTAAATGATGTGCCTAACCTATGATTTTAGACCCAGATCGAGCTGTATTATTGTGCTTGTACTTGGATTAAGCTATTCAGTTATTGGACAACATGTAACTGAAAAAAATGAAAACAGTAAGGCCTCTGGCTTTGTTGATTTTAACGCTTATCGTGATACACGTGCGTTTAGCGAACTTACAATCAATGCGTTGGCTAATGTAACGGATAGAATACAGTATTTTTCGCTTACCAATAATTCAGGCGCGCCCAATACTTCTGATGTTCAAAGTTTTTTTTCAGAACAGAATATCAGGTGGAAAGTAGCTAAAAATAGTCCTGTCGACTTTACATCTCAATGGACACTTCGTACGGGAGAGGATAACGACAACTGGAGGTTGGGGTTTAGGGTTAGGTTGAACAATCTGACGCCATTGGAAAGTCTGTTCAGTAAAATTAATCTCACCTATAGCCTTAATTTCCATTTACTTCAATTTGACTTTGATAAACCAGTCAAGTATTTCACCCAGATGGAGCATGTTTATAGATTGTTGTTGTTTCCTGAGTTACTCAATCGCCGTGTTTATATCAGTGGATTCGCAGATCAAAATTTCAGATCAGGTGGTGAGGAGAACAAGACCAAGTGGGTCACAGAGCATCAACTGGGAATAAGAATCATAAATGAGTTTTATATAGTTGCCGAGTACAGGGTTAACGATTTTTTTTCGTCAGATCATTATGGATTGGGCTATGGCCTGGAGTATAAGATAATTTTTTGAAAACCACCTAATCACCATTTAGTCAATGAACAAGACACAAAAACTTTACAGAGTAGTCAATATTTTCCATAATAAATATACGGCTTGGATTGTGCTGGCCATTTCAATTTTCATCACAATTTCAGCATCTTGGCTTTCCTATTACTATTCATCAAAAATGGCTGAGGAACGATTCACACTCAAGGCTTTGGAAATTACTGATGCTATTCAGTTTAGAATGAAATATTATGAGCAGGCCTTGTGGGGAGGCGTAGGCCTTTTCAATAGTAAAAAAGAGATCAGCCGTGTAGATTTTGAAAAGTATGTAGCAAGCCTCGCCTTAGCAGATCGTTTGCCAGGACTTCAAGGGATTGGTTTTAGCGTGATCCTGCAAAGTGAAAAAAAGAAGGAGCACATTGACCAAATAAGGTCAGAAGGGTTTCCCGAATATGATATTAAACCCTTGGGTGATAGAGATACCTATTCTGCTATTATTTATTTGGAGCCCTTTGATTGGAGAAATAAAAGGGCTTTTGGGTATGATATGTGGTCAAATGATATGAGACGAGCTGCAATGTCCAGAGCAAGAAGTACCGGGCTGGCTGCGACTTCTGGTATCATTACATTGGTGCAAGAAACAGATAAGGATCTTCAGAGAGGTTTTTTGATGTATTTGCCGGTCTATCAATCAGAAGATTCCTTAGCAACTAAAAATGAACGTACGGAAGCTTTGGTAGGATGGGTATATAGTCCGTTTAGGGCAGGTAATCTGATGAAGGGTATTTTGAGTGAAGAAGAAATGGAGTATGAGATAGAACTCTACGATAATGAATTGTCAGAAGAGTCGTTGTTGTTCGATTCTAATGAAATATGCCATCTAAAAGAGATCAGACACGATCCGCAAAGGGCAGAGGTGATCAACTTGGAGGTACAAGGAAGGCGATGGAAACTATATTTGCATACCAAGCCGAGTGTACTGGCTCGATATGAGGAAGACCTTCCAGTATATATCGGAGTGTTTGGACTAGTGGTGGATTTAGTGCTTTTTGTTGTAATCTTCTCACTTTACAAGCTTCAGATCAGAACGAAGAGGCTCAGCGAGGATTTGGAGGTTCAAAAAAATAATTTAGAAGTGGCCAATGAGGATTTGGGAAGATTTGCTTACCTGGCGTCACATGATTTGCAAGAACCGCTTCGTACTGTGTCAAGTTATTCAGCACTGATTAGAGAAGAGTATTATGATAAACTGGATGATGAAGGCCAGTTTTTTCTTGAGGTGATAGATAAGGCTACTAGGAGAATGAAGCAGTTGATCAATGATATCCTTGACTACTCTAGATTGGGTACGCAAAATAGTAAGTTAGAGCATGTGAAGTGCAACCTCGCATTGAGAGGCATAGTGGATGATTTAGGCTCACTAATAAGTGAAAACCAGGCGGAAATTAGATTTGATATTCTGCCTGAAGTTTACGCTAATAAAACAATGATCAAGCAGCTGTTTTTGAATCTAATTTCCAATGCTATAAAATATAGAAGTGATAAAGCACCTATCATTGAGGTCAAAGGATATTCGGATGAATCACACTTTTTTTTTGAAATATCAGACAATGGTATGGGAATAGAAGAAAAGTATCAGGAGAAAATATTTGAGGTTTTTAAGCGTCTGCATAGCAAAACCAATTACAGTGGCACTGGCATAGGTTTATCACTTTGCAAGAGAATTGTAGAGCTGCACGGCGGAAATATTGGTGTGGAATCCAAAAAAGGAGATGGAAGCACTTTTACATTCACTATATCAAGGGAGCTGACAGCTGTTCTGATATAGCTCCATAAGAATTTAATATATCGTACGGATCTGAATACTTATATCATGAGGAGCAGTTTCGTCGCCACCAAAATAAGGATATAGCATATAGTATACTCCGATGTTACAAACATCTCCACGTGTGATAATGACGGGAGCTTCGTTACCTATCTGAAAACTGTATTGTGAGTCTGACACATTTAGCAAGTAGTCCACCTTTTCATTGATTTCTGCGGTTCCAATGTAAGCAGTGACTCGTTCGCCATTTACGTAGCAGTATGCATGTATTTCAAGTCGATCTTTGAACCATCTCCAACCGAATCTGGCACTATTGTCGTGATGCATTGAATTGCAGTCTGAGAATCCCATTAGTTTGTTAATATCCTGCTGATTTTCTTCAGTTATATTTTGATATATGGCTGATTCGTCAAAAATCGCATTAAACATCAGCGTTTCCGATTGCATGGAGGATACTTTAGGGATTAGAGGTGTATGTGTTCCCTGGCTGATTTTATAGACCTTGTAGGGTTCTTCCCACTCAGGTTCGCAACTGATTAGAACAAATGATATGAATATTAATGTAAAGAGTTTCATAATTGAATTATAAGCTTAGAATTAGTTTGGCATTTATTGCAGCTTCTGATGCTCGAATACTCATACCTACGCTAACAGAGAGCATTTTCGTTAACTTGAGCTCAGTATCTATCCCTGGAGTCACAATTACAAATCGACGATTGCTCAAGCCCCCACGAAGTATGCCACTGATCATTATATTTTCGCATCTAGCAATTGGATGACTGATTGATGCCCCAGCATATTCGTAAACGTCATTGTTAATCTCATTGACTCCACGAAAATTACGTTGATAAAAGCCTCCAAATGTAAAATTATTTTTTAGACGATAGCTTACTTGTGTGCCTACTTGCACGCCCATGATAGTTTTTTCAGCGGTAGTACTTATTCTCATCTGCTGACCAAAACTCAAATGTGTGATAAGCAGAAGAATAGAAAGTAGGAAATATATAATGATGCGTTTCATGGTGTAACTATTTTGTTATAATCAAATTTCTATGATTGCGTGGTCTGTAGCAAGCCGTGAATTCCGTAAATATCTTTATAGGTAAATCCACTAATAGGAGCCTAAAGGGCAAAAAAAAGACGGCCAATTGGCCGTCTCTCTGCTGCTTAGCTCCAATTTACTTATTAATAAGCTTGATTACTTTTACTCCTCCCAAACCAGAGGCTATCACGAGTCGATTACTTCTGTAGCGCACATGATTGATAGACTGATGATCTCCTAAATCTAGTGTACCAATTATTTCAGGACTTGGATTGGATGTATTCTTGTTATCAAATTCTGCCACGATCACAGATTCTCCATTTGAGATGAATATTTTGTCACCTTCTACTGATACCGAATTGGAGACTACGTCCGATGAACTACCTTCAGGAATGGCAATTTCACCTACTGTAGTGCCCGTCTTTCTATTGACGATTTGAACGCCATCATACCCAGATGCAAGGAATATCAAATCTCCACTTATGTCAAAAGTAGACTTAGATTCAGGGGTATTAAGTCCAGCAAATCCAAATTTCTGAACCTGGTTGTCTTCCATTCCGATGACAGATAGGTTACCTGGAGTGCCTTGCTGCACATAGACCTTTTTATCTTTAATATCTACCCATCTTGCGTCATGCAGTGGTTTGTAGGACAAAAAACTCAAGTCATTCTCACTTCTTACATGCAGACCACCACCTGTACTTTCGTTGTCACCAGTAGTAACATAAATTTGCTTGTCTTCGTGAACTAGGCCGGTGGCAGTATTGCCCCCGAGCCAATTGAATATTGCACTGCTGATCTCCATCTGGTTTTTCTTAACAGAAAGTTGATACACATATGCCGTTGAATCAGTATCTGTACTTGAAGCTGCTCCTGCGAAATACAGTTTGGAACCGTCAAAATAGACTGCGTTGACATCTGCGTTAGCTGATATTACTTGTGAATTTAGCATAAGGTTATCGCCATTGAGACTCATTAGATCTACTGCTCCACTATGGGCATCTCCCCTTAATCCATAAGACACAGCGACCAAATTGTCCCTCATGTCCAATGAATTGGCCATCAATGTTTCCCCGTTCACTTCTGGACAGGCAATCTCAGATGTCATCACTAATGTGAAATCCTTTTTCTTTTTACCATTCGGGTCATTCGACACGACATCAACAGTATCGGCTACTGTTAGAATGCGTCGGCTCAGATTATCCGAGTCATTGTTGACCACAAGATTTCCATTTCGATTACTTGCCACCGGATCTTCTTGTTCTGAGCAGCTTATCAAAACAAACCCAAGAACTAAGTAGACCAGTTTGTAATTTTTTACTTTTTTCATTTTCATTAAATTTTTAGTTTTATACTTAACTACCTAGGATTAAAAATAGAGGTTGAATGAAACTAAAAAACTAGGTTAATTCAGGATAAATAATATTCGGTGAATTACGTAGAATGCATACTATTGCAATTTTATTTTAAGGCCTATTTGGAGATCCACTCTGGTTCTGAATGAATGAAGGCGGTACTCTTCCGATCGTACCCCAGCACCAATTTGCAATAAGCCATTTTCACTAAGATCAACTGAGTATTTCAATCCTATGCTCTTGTTCTCTAAGATGCTTGTAGCACCTTCTGGACTGAAGTACTCCTGTACATTGGTGCCCGATACCATCTCCCCTTCGATTGAATGCCATGATCCAAGACGAACCCTTGTTCGTACAATATGGGTGTAAGTGCTTTTGTTGAGTGCGCGAGAAAGTAAGAGTTTATAGGTAGCGAAGTGCTCCTTTTTGTAGTATCCAAGACTTGCCCTGTGTATAAAGAATTTATCTCTATCGAATTCGAATCTTTTGCTTCCAATGCTTACCTCAAAATCATGGAAGTTTTGAAATACTTCTATACCAGCTGAATAGTTGGCCATAAAGCTATTTGGAGAGTAGGAGGCTTCCACAAAGGCATACGAATTGCGAGACAGTCGCGGATAAGCCTCCATTTCGAGACTAAAACCTTTAGTACTAAATCTATCTACGGTTAGTAGGTGGACATTCCAAGGTAATTTTTTGTTTACTCCATACCCCACTCTTATTTGTTTCCATGGATCTAAAGTTGAGCTGAAGCGAGCATAAGTCACTTCTGTTTCTAAAAAGCTGTAATGCTTAGATTTGACATGTTTAAGCAATCGGATTGCCGGTAGATATTCTGTAGTTTTCAATAGTTGCTTGAGCAGATATGTGCTTTTATCGTCCATTCCCAGCTTATGGTAGGCGTAGGCCTCGTAATATTTAAAGACAATTTCGTTTGGGTACAGCGCCAAGTATTCTTGTGATTGAGTAAGTAAATTCTCATATTTATTAGACCAGTAGGAGAGGGAAACCTTGATCTCAAAAACTTCAAGAGCCTCAGAGGATCGAAGAAGGATCTGATCTGCGATTGAGTCTGCTTTTGCCAAATTGCCTTGCCAAGCACTTATTCTCGCCTTTAAGCAAAGAAGGTCGTGGTTATCTACAAAGCTCTCAAGTGCTAAATCAACTAACGAGTCTGCTGAATTATACTTTTCAGATACAGCCAGTGATTTGGCTTCTGACATATATTGTTCGTAACTCTGAGCCTGAATTGTCAGATGAAACAATAGTAAAATAGATGTAGTTAGATATTTCATGATTGGGTCTTTTTAAATCCTGTTCTTACCATTTTGCCCCAGCTTTTTTTGCCCATTAATAGATCATAATTACCTTTTAATGACCAATAGACTGTTTTTGGGTGGTACAATATAGGTTCGAGCATGGCTGTGATAAACATTTTCCATAAGTCCGATTTTTTTTCATACTTGGCGAATGATAGTTCTTCAGCCAGTAGTGCACATAGGGAAAAGAAAATGGAAAGCGTATATGCTACTAAGATGAGCGTAAGAGCACTCGACCAAAACACTTGTCCTGCAACTACAAGTATTAGAAAATAGATTACTCCTAGTGCTTCTATGATAGGAGCCAACCATTCAAAAAGAAACCAAAAAGGGTAGGAAATGAGCCCCATTACACCGTATTTTCTATTTAAAAACATAGCCTTATGAAGTTTGAGAACCTCAATAGTTCCACGTGTCCATCTGTTTCTTTGATTACCTAAGACCTGGTGAGTCTCTGGTACTTCAGTCCAGCATAGTGGATCTGGAATGTAGGCTACTTTGTAATTTTTTTTTTGAGAGGTCATATATGATCGCATGCGAACAACCAATTCCATATCTTCACCGACTGTTTGCGTATTGTATCCTCCTGCTGCTACTGCAATTTTTCTATCAAACATGCCAAGTGCACCAGAAATGAGGATAAGGCCGTTTATCTTGGCCCAAGCCATTCTGCCAAGCAAGAAAGCTCTCAAATATTCTAATACCTGAAATCTGGCCAGCGATGATTTTGGAAATCTGACACCCAGTAATCGACCGTCCTGAACCGCGCAATCGTTGGCTACTCTAATCACCCCTCCACAGGCGATTACCTCTTTTTTAGAATCAGCTACGAAAGGCATGACTAAATGAAGTAGTGCCTCGGGTTCGATGATACAATCTACATCTATGCAGGTGACTAGATCTTTGCTGGATACGTTTAGTCCTGCATTAAGAGCATCAGCCTTTCCTCCATTTTCTTTGTCAATCACCAGCAATCTGTGTAGTGCTTTGTTTGTGGATTTGTAGATGGCTTTTATTTTCTGCGTTTTAATTTTTTCATCCACAAAAAATGGGACTTTTTCAAGAGAAAAATTGGCTTTCATTTTTTCGATAGAATCATCTGTGCTACCATCGTTCACAATGATTACCTCGTAAGCATTATACTGAATTGAAAGCAATGAGCGAATGTTTTCAACTATTGAAAGCCCTTCGTTGTAGGCTGGGGCTATGAGTGAGATCGTTGGAGCAAACGGTGATGAGAGTAGCTCCTTATAGTTGATAAATTTTTTTGTGTCTCTATAATTTAAAACTTCAATTAATGAAATGATAGTAAGTACAAAATAAATGGATGTAATGCTTATCGCATAAATTATGAAAAAATGATTGAGTATTAATATGAAGTATTCAATAAACATAATCTTAGTGGATTAGAGAGTTTGAGAAATGTGATACCATCAATTTGCTTTTTCCTTTGAATCTGGTTTCTGACAATTTTTTAGCCCCACTTTTGTCCCAGTTGACAAACACTTTGGATAAAGTTTTGGTAACCGCAGAGTTTTTGTTTTTATCAATAGCTTTTCTGAACAATGGAGCCAGTTTCTTGGTATCGCCAATTTGAGCTAGGCACTCTATGCATTCTACTCTAACTTTTATTGATTTGGTTTTTTGAAGCAAAAGCAAAATGAAGTTAGCCGCTTGATCCGCTTCCAACATTTTCAAAGCATTAACTGCCTGCCAGCTAATTGCATCATTTTTGTGAAAAATAAGTCGCGTCATTAGATCGATGGCGTCATATTGAAGAAATCGAGCAGCCATATTTATGCAATAGCATATTACTGTTGGATTAGTATGATCAAAATATGCTTTAAATGCAGGAACTTGCTCTGGAGAAAGCTTACGTAATTTGTTGTAAATTAGAATTTCTTCCCACTTGGTTAGAGGATCCTTCATTGATTTCAAGCATATTAAAGGATCTTCAGGAATGAGGCTTATCAGTGCTACTCTAGTTTCTAATCTGACTAGCTCATGATAGTAATCCAGGAATCCCACAATCGATTCGATGTCTTCGTGTCTTCTCATTTCAGCAAGTTCTTGAATGCCCTTTATTACCGTGGCATAATTGCCATTCATTAGTTTTTGTTTGGAGACGCGGTATAGATGAAGATCATCATAAACTTTTTTAAGTACCCGAGCGGAAATCCCTGAAAGGTTTTTGTGTAATTCAATCAGGCGATCAATAACAAACTGTGCCAGACCTGGAGATCTTTGTGTGACTTGCTGAAGATGTTGTTGAGCTTCTTGTATTTCGGTTGCGTATTCTTCAATGTCTGGAGCCAGCGCAGCTATTGTATTAAGACTATTTTTTATTAAGTTATGTGGTCTCAATAGCTTGCTGCGCTTCCATCTTGATACCTGTCTATTTAGTGTAATACCTAAAATAATTAGGCCACTCGAACCGGCAAAAAATAGTGCACACAATTCGTAATAGGAAGTGCTCTCTCTCCATATGGTGCTCAGTGTTTCCATTAGGCGCTTAGAAGTCTTTTGACTCTCATGGATAACTCATTTGGGCTGAAAGGCTTACTTATGAAATCGTCTGCGCCTAGTTGAAAAGCTTCTGTTACTGTATTTTCGATACCTTCAACAGAAAGGACTATGATAGGAGTTTTGTCTCCAAGCTTTTCTCTAACAAATGTGACCAATTCCAATCCTGAGAAATAGGGCATGTGTATATCAGTGATTATCATATCAAAATCGTGATAGATCAGTTCGTGCATGGCTTCTCTGCCATCTGCTACTTTTACTACTTCTCCGTAGTTTTCTTTGCTTAGTTTAAATCGAATCATGCTGATCAACGCTTCGTCATCGTCGCATACTAGAATTTTTTTCATGATTTTATATTTTGTTTTACACTATCAAGTTTTATGATAATCGAGTCACATTTTAGTTCAAGCTGGTTAATAATATTTCTATCAATTTCACTTGTTGGTTTATGTATTAAGCATTTTATTTTTTCGGTCACTTCTTCTAGCGAGTTGATAGAAAATATTCTGTTGCTCGTTTCGATTTTATGAATGGCTTCCTTTAGGCTCTTAGGATCTTTTTTGGTAAGCGCCAAAGCCACCTGCTCTTTATATCCTTCATAATTTTCTATAAAGCAATCGACGAGCTCAAAGGCAAACTCGGCACTGTTGTCCGCATATTTGAAGAGGGACTTTTTGAATTCTTCCTGGGACTCTTTTTCCCTAACATTTGAGTTGTAAGGAGTATGTTTTTCAATCATCTCAAATAGTTCTCTCATTTCATAAGGCTTATTTAGAATGCCATCGATACGTAGGCTACTGGATAAGTTGTAGGCTTTGAAATCAGAAGGTTCAGTGAAGGCTATTAGAGGTGTCTGGTTCAATTTAGTCATCAGGTTTTGTTGAATGCTTTCTTCGTTATTTAAAAGCATATTCAAGTCTATCAGAATTAGCAGATAGTTGTTTTCATTCAAAAGATTAATTAACTCGGTAGCGTCATTACCGAAATCTGACTGTATCTCACGCTGAGAAAGTATGTGTTGTGTAATTTTTTGATTCACAGTGTTACTATCGGCTATTAATATTTTCATTATTGTCCTAATTAAATGATGGATGCCCTTATTGAAACAATAGTGTAATCAGAAAAATTAGAGAAACCAGATGCAGATAGGGATCGTAATACTGACTCTCAAGAATGGGTTTTTTAATTCTTAAGACTGTAATTCTTTTCTTTGGTATGATATATTTCATGGTCTTTGTATTTTGACGATGAATCAAAGGTGCCATCAAATTGACTTGTATAGAATACTAGATTCTCGCAAAAAAATCTTTAGGTGATTTGACTAAAATGTGGTGGTAACTATATTATGGAAGCACGTTTACGGCATGCAAACCGTGTGGTGCATTAGCGGGTAATTTTTCTAGGGGAACAAAAAAAAAGGTGACTTGACTAAGCCACCTTTTTAAACTGACAAACAGTTATTGCTACAAATCTATAAATCCGTTCTTAATCGCAAATTTGATTAAGTCTACAGTATTCTTTAGCCCGAGCTTTTCCATAATATGACTTTTATGTGAGTCTACCGTTCGTACACTTATAAATAGTTTGTCTGAAATTTCCTTGTTGCCTAAACCCTGACATACTAAAATCAAAATCTCCTCTTCACGCTTGCTTATTTTTCCTGACCCCTTTCTGACTTCCGATGGAGTTTTTGTTTTTTTCTTGTAATAATTTTTGAATATGGCTTCAGAGACCTTTGGATCAAAAAACTCTTCTCCTGCGTATACTTTTTCAATAGCAGATATAAGCGTTCCTTTTCTTACATCTTTGGGAAGGTATCCGGATACGCCGTATTCGAGTGCCTCGGATATAAATTCTTCAGATATTTCCATAGACATGAGGATTATTTTTGAATCAGGGGAGCTTTTCTTGATTTTTTTCATAGCCTCAATACCATTCATTTCGGGCATCATAATGTCCATTAGCACAATGTCGGGTGCATTGCGTTCGACTTGAATTGTGGCATCAAGACCATTTTCGGCTTCAGCCACTATATCTATACCATCTTCATATTTCAGCATGGCTTTTATACCATCACGAATAAGACCATGATCATCTGCTACTACTACATTTATTTTTCTCATAAGTTTGGGTTGTTTTCAAATGGAATTTTTACTTGGATGACAGTGCCTTTTCCAGGACTTGACTGAATATCTAAGTATCCATGAAGGCTTTTTGCTCTTTGATCTAAGTTTGACAGTCCATTTCCTTTTCGGTGCTTAGGATCGGCTATATCAAAGCCTTTTCCGTCATCTGCGATTGCAAGATGAAGGTGATTTTCTTTCTTTACTAGTTCAATTGAGGCATTTTTTGCTTCTGAGTATTTCACCATATTGTTTACAGACTCCTGAAGAATTCGATATATAGTAGTCTTCATTTTTTCACTTATATCTTCTTCATTCGCTTCAATTTTAATATCAAAAGAAATGGCTTTCAACTCCGATGCCTCTGTACATAATTCTTGTGCAGCTCTTTCAAACCCAAGCTCCTCCAAAACCTTGGTGGAAAGATTTCGGGTGATTCTCCGAGCTTCGTCAATTGTCATTTCGAGGGTATTATGTATTTTGTCAATATGCTTTTCTTTCACCTCTTCTGGCATTCCATCTAAAGCGGATAAATTGAATTTGGTGGCAGCAAGTAACTGACCTATTCCATCGTGTACTTCTCTGGCAATTCTTGCCCTTTCAATTTCTTGCCCTTCTAATAATGCAGTTTCTGCTTTCTTTTTGTCTGACACATCTTGAATGGTTCCAAACAGGCTCTCAGGCTGACCCTGGTTGTCAGTTTTGAATTTACCAATAGCTCGCACAGTTTTAACAGACTTGTCAGGAAGAAGTATTCTATGTTCGACATCATATGTTGTGGCAGTTGACAGCGCGTCATATATTTTTTTTCTAGTTAGTTCACGGTCTAAGGGGTGGATTCTTTCCAGATAATTTTCGAAAGTCAGCCAAATATCATTATGCCCGATTTGAAGAATTTGAGTAAATACTTCTGAAGATCGCAGTATGTTTTGAGTAATGTCCCAGTCAAAACTGCCTACGTTGGCAATAGATTGAGCTTCTTTTAGAAGCATCTTGCTTTTTTCAAGTTTTTCCTGGTTTCTTTTTTGTTCAGTAACATCTTGGACAGTGCCAACTATTTTATCGATATTTCCACTCTGGTTTTGATAGGGTTTGCCTTTGGTCTGAAACCAAAGAATGGAGCCATCACCTTGTATGATTCTGTGGTCTACCATAAATGATTCACCGTCCAAAATAGCACGCTTGAAGCCAGAGATTACTGCTGGTCTATCCAAGCTATGGCAAAATTTAAGAAATGACTTGTATTTCAAAGTTCGATCAGATAGCTGTACATTTAGCATCTGAGCAGCTCCGATTGAGCAAATTATGTTTTCGTCGGTTATGCGAAATTCCCAACTGCCCATGTTAGCTACATTTTCTGCTTCTAGAAGCATGGATTCGCTTTGCTTCATTTTTTCTTGTGCCTTAATACTGGCTGTGACATTTCGACTCACACCCACTATGCCTATCACTTGCTTTTTACCATCTAGGATCGGGTTTTTATGCGTGTCGAAGAATAAGGTCTCATTATTGTCATTGCGATGGCTGTGCATTGTTGTTACTAATTCTCCAGAACTTATGACTTCTTCGTCGGCTTTCTTGTACTTGTTAGCCATTTCTATTTCAATAAAATCTTCATCTTTTTTATTTAGCACCTCATTTAGTTTTTTCCCTGTGGCCTTTAAAAATGACTTATTGACCATTAGATATTTTAACTTCTTGTCTTTGAGAAAGACACTATCAGGAATTGCCTCCAAAAGTCCTTCCATGAGTGTGTTTTTATCTCTCAATTCTTGCTCCATTTTTGATCGATTGGTGATGTCCTGACTTACTCCTATGAGTCTTTTTGAACCAGTCACCATATCAATGTGAGGAATGAGTGTGAGGTCTATCAATTTTTGACGACTACGTGAATGAAAGGCCCCGTTAAATGCCGTGCCATTTATTTTGCTTTTTAACCATGTATTAAGTTGATCAGAATCGTATTCATCCAATAATTCTGACAGTTTCGTATTGTTTTTTTTAAAGCCAAATATATTAGATGCCTGTTTGTTGATGGATGTAATATGTCCTTTCAGGTCTAGTTCACAAATACCGACGGGCACGTTTTCTATCAACTGTTGATACCTGGATTCTGCAGTGAGAAAGGCTTTTTGGGCAAGAATTTTTTCCTTATGACTTTCGGCCTCAGTGAGGGCTCGACGGATGGTCATCGGTAATCGAATTAAATTTCCTTTTAGCACAAAGTCAGAAGC
The DNA here is from genome assembly GCF_039941815.1 of Reichenbachiella sp. GTDB lineage: Bacteria > Bacteroidota > Bacteroidia > Cytophagales > Cyclobacteriaceae > Reichenbachiella. Next base: position 364,915 of record NZ_JBDVDW010000065.1, on the reverse strand, counting down.
ACCTTGCTTTAGTGTTTCTACCGCATTCTCTTCCCCTAATGACCCGGTTACGAATATGAATGGAATGTCGGGTCTTTTTTCAGATGCCCATTTCAAAGCTTGCATGCCAGAATAATCCGGAAGGTTATAATCGGCAATGATGATATGTGGGTCAAACTCTTTGAGCTCCTTAACAAAACCCTTTCTTGAATCAACTGCACGATAGGTAAATTGAATTTTATCCTTTTCTATACTCCTAAGCGTAAGTTTAAGGTCATCCTTTTCATCCTCTAGTATTAAAAAACGAGATATTACTTCCTCTTCTTTCTCCTTTTCCTTTCTGTCTCTCATAACTTCTTGGTTAGTTCATGTAGTGTTTAAGTTATATTTAGCTGGTGTATATATTATTATCTTATTACTCTGTTTTTGTTGCTCCTTGTGGAAGGGATTGATGCATAAAAGGACGAACCCTTTCCTAATTCACTTTCTGCCCATAGTTTTCCATTGTGTCTTTCTATAACTTTTTTAGCTAGTGTTAGTCCCATTCCCGACCCTTCAAACTCATTGGGTTTGTGCAGTTTTTTGAAAATTTTGAAAATTTTTTCGTAATTTTTCATATTAAAGCCTATTCCATTATCACGTATATAGAATACTGTTTCATTTGAGGAAGAGCTTGAGTACCCAATTTGAATTAAGGGTTTTTCAGCGTTGCGGCTAAACTTAACAGCATTATCAAGAAGACTAGAAAATGCCAATACTGCCATGGCTTTATCTGCATACAATTTTGGTAGATTCTCCTTAAGAACAATATCACAATTAATGGGCTTCGCATGAATTAATTCATTGAATAAGGCGTTCATGTCAATTTCCTGCCTGTTGATTTCTTTAAATCCAAAAGAAGAAAAATCATGAATATTCTCAATGAGTCCATTGGCTTTTAAAACATTGGCTTGTATCGTTTCTAAATATTCCACCCCCTTTTTATCCAACGCTTGGTAATAGTCGTCCCTAATCATAGAAGAAAAACCATCAATTATCCGCAATGGTGCTCGAAGGTCATGTGAAATAGCGTAAGAAAAATCCTTGAGCTCAGAGAAGGCAAGATTCAGAGAGTTTTGAAGGTTTTGACTTTTTTGGTCAAACTTTTCCTGAAGAGTTGACAAGTTGTCTTCAAGTCTTTTTGCTCTCAATTCTGCAACCCGTCTTCTTTTTGTTTCTATAAATAGTTGTCTCTCAGAATAGGCAAGAGCGAGCTGATAATGATCTGATTCGGACAATAGTTCGGGATGCTTTACAGTTTTGTCCTTAATAATTTGAGACTTTGATTCGAGCGTGTTTCGTTTTGAAATAATTTGGGCAAGAAAAATTATGAACGGAACCATTCCAAAGGTGGATAATTGGATGATATTTAGCCAATTTTCATCGCCTAAAGAGCCATAGGCCAAAATCTTTGAAAGAAGTAATCCCACAATGATGTACGGAATGATCCACAGTGTAGAATGGGTAATTACTTGAGATACCTTATTAATGGTAAAACCTGCAGAGCCAAGTCCAAAAAAAGCAGGAGTGGGGTTACTATTGATTTTAATTTTTTTCAAATAATAATGCAATATCATTATTGCAAAGCACATTGTGACTGCGAGTACAAAATTCCAAGAAGTAATCATAGTAGATAAGCGTGTTTAGAAATAATAAGCATTACAAACTAACCGAACCACCACCAGTAGGCTGCCCTCAGAGAAATGTACGCCTCTTTTGTACATGCCTCTTTTATGAGTGTTAGACATAGTCATACTCAATTATTTACCATGAAAAATTAGCTGCCACAGCTGATGGGTTACGAAGATAGGGATGAGGTTGTTCGTTAAATATTAGCCGCAAAGCGGCTTAATTTATTTTGAACAAGACATAGACTCCTCATAGATAGTTTTCGAAACTCAAAGCTTCGCAGTTTTTAAATTGCTTGCTTATTATTCTACTCCCTAAATGCTGCTGAAATTAATGTAGTCTATAACTTAAAAAAATCAAAGTTAATTATGATTTAATATGGAGTATCGAATGAAATGATTTATATTTTCTTGAAATAATTATATTTTTATAATACGTATAGTTTTGTTTTACGTAATTCTCGGATAATTCAATATACGGTTATCACCTATTCCGAGGCCTATATAAGCTCCATACTTTTGGATAAATCAATTCAAAAAAAATGGAAACTTACTTCTCATATTCAAATATTCTAGCGGTTTCAAGTTTTGTTCTCTTGACCATCTCGATATTTCTTATGCTGCGAATCTACAAGAGTATGAATGGGAAACTTTACGGCCTGATTTGGTGGTTGTCTTTTATCCTTCTTGCAGGGTTTAGTATATCAGACCTTTATATGGTGTATTTCTTGGTTTCGGATAAACTGGCAGAACACAAAGTTGCTATGGGAATAGCGATGTGCTGTTCTGGGTTGTTTACGTTGGTTGTAGTGTACGCAGGATATAGAACAACTATTGACCTTAAAGTCTCCAATATCTCTAAGCACTATTTGAATCAGATCATGCAATCTATGAGCTCCTACTTGGTGGTGACAGATTCTAATTATAAGATTAAAAAAGCAAATAAAGCTATATGTCAACAGCTAGGAATAGGTCAAAAAAAATTGATTGACAAACATATCAAGTCTGTATTTCTAAGGTCAGATTTAACCAAAGTAGTTGAAAACTACAGCGAACAATGGGAAACCTTTATAGAGGACAAAAGTGGTGAGTTGAAATCAGTATTGCTTTCGGGTGAACCCATTTATAAAGCGAATGGTGCCGTTCATGGTTATGTTTTCCAAGCGTTTGACAACCATCAAAAAGAGATTCAATATTTAAACTCTTTCTTTCGATCTATTCTTAATAACTCAGAGTTTGCGATAGTAGCAACAGATACCTTAGGAATTATAACTGGAATGAATCCAGCGGCAGAAAAGTATTTTGAATATTCTGAAAAAGATATTCTTGGTCAAGTTTCACCAAGCATCTTTCATTGCAAAAATTGTTTGGAAGGCTTTGTGGAGGAGAAAGGCATTGAGAGTCCAGAACTTGGCTTTTCACTCTTCACGGATCTTATAGATGAAGGAGAACCTGTAAGTAGAGAAATGCAAATGGTCAGAAGAGACGGTAGTTCGTTTTATGGATGGGTTACTGTAAACGCAATAAAAAATGAAGGAGAGACCATCGGCTATTTTGAAATAATTGCTGATATATCAGAAAAGAAAAATGCAGAAGAAGAGCTTAGAAAGGCAAATGCAGATCTTAAGGACTTCGCGCATATTGTATCTCATGATTTGAAGGCTCCCCTCAGAGCAATAGGAACTTTGGCTTCCTGGTTGCATACTGATTATGCTTCCTCATTAGATGAAGAAGGTTGCGAACAACTCAATTTATTAAGAGGTAGGGTTACCCGTATGGAGGGGCTTATTAATGGAATTCTAGAGTATTCTAGAGTTGGAAGGGTGACGCAAGAACAAAATACAGAAGACATGAATGTGATAATTGAGGATGTCTACGATGCGGTAGTTCCTCGAGAAAGGTTCAAATTTATTATGGATGAACCATTGCCTAAAGTGAAAATAGACAGAACTCGTGCACACCAGATTTTTCAAAACATCATAAGTAATTCTGTAAAGTACATGGACAAAGAACAAGGTGAGATTAGGATAGCCTGCGAGGCAAAAGACAACTTTTGGAAATTTAGTGTGGCTGACAATGGTCCTGGGATTGAAGATCAATATTTTGACAAAATCTTCCAGATTTTTCAAACATTAAAGCCACGTGATGAATATGAAAGTACTGGTGTAGGACTGGCCATTGTAAAGAAAAGTGTAGAACTATATGGAGGTGAGGTATGGCTTGAATCAGAGCTAGATAAAGGAACTACTTTCTTTTTCACACTTCCACAAAATTAATACTAACCAAAAACATAAAAACATGAAAAATTCACTACCAATATTACTAGTAGAAGACGATAAAGTAGATCAAATGACTGTAAAAAGAGTCTTGAAGCATTTGAACTCAGAAAATCCTCTGGTAATCCGGCAAAATGGTTTAGAAGCCTTAGAGTATTTACAAGATGTTGACAACCAATTGCCTGGGCTTATTTTGCTGGATCTCAACATGCCAAAAATGAATGGCATTGAGTTTTTGAAAGAAATCAAGCACAATGATACTTTGAAGTTAATTCCCATCGTGGTGATGACAACCTCGAAGCAAGAGCAGGATAGGCTGGATAGTTTTGGACAAAATGTCGCTGGCTATATGGTTAAACCTGTTGATTACGCTCAATTTTTAAATGTAATGGAAACCATTTACAACTACTGGTTATTAAGCGAATCAGCTGTGGTTTAAAAAAGGCAATCAATTTTTAACACTTGAACAAAAATATCATGGAAACGAAAATACTATTAATAGAAGATGACAAAATAGATCAGAAGGCATTTGAAAGATTTGTAAGTAGAGATATGCCCGATTTTAATTACCACATTGCAGGTTCTGTAGCAAGCGCAAAAGAAGCGCTTGAAAACAATGACTACGATGTGGTTATAACAGATTACTTCCTAGGAGATGGAGATGCATTTGATGTCCTAGCTCAGATTGAAGGTACGCCTGTAATTTTCACAAGCGGTGCTGGGGATGAGGAGGTTGCGATAGAGGCTATGAGAAGGGGCGCATGCGATTTTTTAATTAAGGACTCATCGAGAAATTACCTAAAGGTACTTCCGCTAACAATTGAAAAAATTCTAACTCAGAAGCGAGCGGAACAAAAGCTACTGACTGCCGAATTACAAGTGAAAAAATTATCCCTGGTTTCTCAGCAGACAGTGAATCCTGTCATCATATTTGATGAAAATAAAAAGATTGAATGGGTCAATGATGCTTTTGTGAATTTGACAGGCTATGATAACGATGAGATTGATAGGATTGCTGCAGATCAATTGGAGAGGGGGGAGGACCCTTTTGAAAATCCTGAGGTTATCAAGAAAGTAGTAAAGGAACGAGTTTCCTATGAGTATGACATGCTCTGTTTTACTAAAGACGAAGAAAAATATTGGTCTCATAATTCTATGTCGCCGATTTTGGATGAATCAGGAAAGATTAAAAATTATGTGATAGTTCAGACCGATATCACAGAGAAAAAAAGATTAGAAATAGCTTTGATTAAAGCGAAGGAAGCTGCCATGGAATCCGAAAAAGCCAAAGAGCAATTTTTAGCTAATATGAGCCATGAAATTAGAACCCCATTGAATAGTATAATAGGATTCACAGATCTAATGCTTCATGAATCACTGGATAGCAAGCAGTTGGAATATTTGAAAGCAATCAAATGGTCTTCAAGCAACCTACTTGGAATAATCAATGACATATTAGATTTCAGTAAAATTGAATCGGGTAAGATTGAGTTTGAGGAAACAGATGTTGACCTAAGGGATTTGACCGACTCTTGTGCCAAATCTTTTGCATTGTCTAGAAACAGTAATGAAGTGGAACTCATCGTGCAGGTCGATCCCTCTGTTCCAGATTATATGATGGGAGATCCAGTTAGGATCAACCAGATTCTAACCAATTTGATTAGTAACGGCCTGAAATTTACAGAGCGCGGAGAAGTTAGACTAGAAGTAAAAGAAAAGTCAGTTGAAGATGGACTGCATGAAATAATGTTTATCGTTTCAGATACCGGGGTAGGGATTCCAGCCAATAGATTGGATACTATTTTTGAAACTTTTGCTCAAGCATCTGCAGATACAACAAGAAAATATGGAGGAACAGGTCTAGGACTTCCGATTGTTAAAAAATTGGTAGAACTATATGGTGGCGAAATTACAGTAAATAGCAAAGAAGGAGTGGGTTCAAGGTTCGAATTCACGCTGCATCTGACCAAATCTGATTCTGCCAGCACTGCTCAACAAGAAGAGCTACGAATAGAAAAAATTAATGACGTAAAGCTCTTGGTAGTTGAAGATCATCCATTGAATCAATTGCTAATCAAAGCCACTCTGAATGGACAGAATGTCAAATTTGACCTGGCTAACCATGGGAAAGAGGCTATTGATATGCTCAAAGATAATTGTTACGATCTGATCCTGATGGATATTCATATGCCTGAAATGGGGGGGGTAAAAGCAACTCAGATCATTCGTAACATACTTCCCGAACCACAACGCAGTATACCAATTATTGCAATGACTGCCAGTGCTATTCGAAGCGATTTAGAAGCATGTCTTAACAATGGAATGAATGACTATATACCTAAACCATTCAAAGCTGAAGAATTGTTTTCCAAAATTCAAAAGTGGACTAGCAGCGATGTACTAATTGAACAAGAAGTAGCTTAATAAAATTGATAACAACTAAAAAACGCACCTATGATAAGCTTTAATTATTTAAGAAAAGCCTTTCCAAATGACCCCGGTCTTATTGAACAAGTAGTAGATATTTATATATCTGAATATCCAGAGTTTATTTCGAAATTCACATATAGCGTAAGGAATAGAGATATGGAAGAAGTCAAGAAACTTGTTCATAAATGGCAATATACGGCAAAAATCCTTGGTCTAATCGGATTGCAATCAGACTTGATGAAGTTGGAAGAATACTCCTCCTTGACATCTTTGGAGATTGATGAACTCACCATTGCAGTACTTGATTCGGTAGAAAAGAACTTTGATGAACTTAAGGCCTACAAGATAGCGTCTTAGTTCTTTTACTTTGATGCATAATAAAAAAGAGGGTCAGTAATGACCCTCTTTTTTATTATGCACCCTATTGATAGCCGAAATAAGAGACTCGGCTCTCTAATTCAGCAATTGTTTTGATTGATTTTCAGATGCTTATAGTATATAAATTGTCTACTTGTTGTCTACTTGATTGATAATCAATCGAGTAGAGAGTATTGCGAGATTTACGTAATAAACAAAATACGAATATCACGAATAATAAATGCTCGCGTATTACATGACTTTTACTTTATAATTTATTCATAACATAAACTAAAGATCATGAAAACGCTAAACAAAATAATTATCATTTCAAGCATATTATTAATGCCTAAGATCACTTTTTCTCAAACGATCAAAGCTTCACTTTATTCTGCAGAACCTTCTTCTCATGGGGGAGCCAGCATTGGAGCATCTCTTCCTGGTTACATTGGTGACATAGGGTTTGGTGCTTTTTATGAGGTAACTCCTGCATTATCAAATAATACAGAGTCAAACAGTCATTCGATACAATATTCAAACAAAAAAGGAATGTATGCTTCATTCTCCTTTGTGTCTGTTGAAAAGTGGGACTTATATGTAATAGCTAGGGTAGCTGTTGTGGATGGTGCTTTTGGAGTCAGTAACTTTTTGGGGGCAGAGCATTACATCAACCAGTTCGTAAGTGCTGGGGTAGAAGTCAAAGCGAATATTATGAAGCCAATGATACAGGGCAAATTAAGCTTTTGTGTATTTGGTGCACAAAACAGAGTAGCCAGACAATATAAATATTCTAAAAGAAGAGCATACTATAAAAATTTAAGAAAAAGATATACTTCTAGGAGATAATGTTTCAGACTAGCTGAACAAAAAAATATAAATATGATTCTGTTAGTTTAGCCTTTGTCCGATTGGACAAAGGCAATTTTTTTTTTAAAAAGGTTATAGATGTTCAGGAAAATGTTTTTTGAAAAGATCCATGACCTTGGATTCAGTCAATAACTTATTATGAAAGTCACTGAGTACAGAGAACTTTTTGGCACGCTCATGGTCGTCTGGATTTAAAGAGGTAGTCAGCATGACCAAGACTACCTGAGCCTTTTGGTTGGGTTTTAGCTTTTCGTACTCCTCAAGAAATTCCCAACCATCCATAACTGGCATATTGATATCTAGAAATATTATTTGAGGTTGAGGGTGTTTATTGTTCTTTATTGATAAGAGGAAATCAAGTGCTTCTTGTCCATCTGTAGCTACTTCAACGTGGTTTGCGCATTCCATTTCCTTTAACAATTTTTTATGGAAATAATTACAATCGTCGTCATCATCAACTAGAAGTATGCAGTCTAATTTTTTCATAGTTATTAAGTAATAATAGTAAAATAAAAGGAGCTTCCAAAGCCTGGATTCGGCTCCACTCTAATCTGCCCATTATGCAATTCAACAATTTTTTTGGCGTGGGCAAGTCCAAGTCCGCTCCCTTCGTATTCTTTTTTCTTATTTAGTCTTCGAAAAATGGCGAATATTTTTTCTTTGTTTTTTTCTTCAATCCCAATTCCATTATCCTCGAATTTAAACTCCCAACCATTATCTAGTTGATTAGCGCTCACTTGGACGTATGGTTCGCAGTCTTTTCTTTTAAATTTTATCGCATTTTGGATTAAGTTTTGAACAAGAAGTTTCATTTCTAGTGGGAAGACCATAATTGAGGGGAGGTCAGCAGTCTTAATTGTTGCTTGATTAAGCTTGATTAGCCCATCTAGATCGTGGACCACGGACCGAACCAGTTGGTTAAGATCTGTGTCTATCAATTGCTTGCTAGAACTCCCAAGTCTAGAATAGTCAAGTAGACCGTTGATCAATTCTTCCATGCGACCCGTTGCTCGTATTGCTGATGAAGTATAGTATGAGGCCTGCACGTTCAGATCCTTTCCATGCTCTTCAGTAAGTAGTTTTAGATAATTTTTGATGGTGAGAAGAGGCTCTTTGAGATCGTGAGAGGCAATGTATGCAAATTGCTCCATTTCCTGATTTTTTGATTTTAGTGCAGCCATCTTTTGACCAATTTTTTCCACTTTTTTTTGTTTTGTAATGTCCCAGTTGGTGCCAATCATTTTAATTGGATCACCATTGTGACCTCGCTGTACCAATGCCAAGGCTCTTATGTGATGAACAGATTGATCTGGCCAAATCACGCTAAATTCTGTGTCAAATTCTTTTTCTCCGGTTAATGCCAGGTTTATTTCCTGATCCCATCTTTCAACATCATTGGGGTGTAGTCCATTTCTCCAGGCTTCGTAGACACCGCTAAAAGAGTTCTTATTTATACCATAAAGTGAATACATGATGTCATCCCAATCCAGGAAATTTTGTTGTACGTCATATTCCCATATACCAATTTTAGCTGCCCGAGTGGCAAGAGTCAGTCTATCCGATGTTTTTTTAAGTGCCTCCTCTGCCAGTTTTTTTTGGGTTACGTTTTCGATTTGAGACACAAAATGAATGGGTTGATTTGATGCATCTCTTACCAGTGAAACACTGATTAGTACCCAAATGATCTGTCCGTTTTTATGGAGGTATCTTTTTTCCATTTGATAACTATCAATATCACCATCCAAAAGTTGGTCTAGATGTTCAAGGTCAGTTTCTAGATCATCGGGATGTGTGATGTCTTGAAAAGAGATTTTGAGTAACTCATTTTTAGAATATCCAATTATTTTGCTTAGTTGATTGTTGACTTTAAGCCATTCTCCACTAATAGATACTATAACCATACCAATAGCTGAAAATTCAAATGCATTTTGAAATTGCTCTTGACTTAACTTTAGCTTTTCTTGAACAATGTCATTATTATTTAGCGATTGTATGAGGTACGAGGTTGCAATGAGAAATGCGATAATTATACCAGTAATCAAGACGGAAATAGCTAGTTCGGAACTTATAATGGTTTTAGAATTAGCATGAATAAAATACCCAAGAAGAACAGGAACGATGAGGATAAATGGGATAATGATTCGCGCTATTTTGCTACCTGAATATGGTCCCGTCAAGGTGCTCATAAAACCGCTTTTACTGTTGATGAATAGAATGCCGATTGATACTAAGGCAAAGCAAATGGCCGTATATAGTGACATTGGAAAATAGGCGAGTATGCCATAAAACTCAGTCACCTCATAAGCATAGCCTATAATAGATAAGAAACCTACGACAAATACAAAGCTGACCAATACATTAGCAGATGCTCTTGTTCTGTCTTGTGTAGATAAGGATAACAAACTAGAAATTCCAAACAAAAGAAATCCTAAAGCTGTATTTGGAGCCATGCTGTTAGATATATTGCCCATCTTGTCTATTGATAATTTTTTTGAAAAAAGCAGCTGATCAATGGCCAAAGATTCAGTGAATATGTGTACGAATTTTACCGTGCCGATGATTATTACTAATGCAGAAAGAGTGATTGGTATATAAAAAAAGGACTCGTTTTTGACAACCCACTGCAATGAGATGATACTAAGGCCAGATAAAATAAATGAAAACGCAGTCATAGGGTTCATGGCTACTAGTCCTTCTATGGGACGCTTGAGAATTGCTATATCGTACTCCCAACCCACCAGTATTAAAAGACCACCAAAAACGGACATTAAACCGATAAAAAGAGGTGGGTCAGGCTGCTTTAATATATCAGAAAGGTTAATCCTCATCTAATTCTGTTGAAATGTTCGAATTATGACCTATGCTTTGGTCAGGGCGGGCTTAATATTTGTTTGACTCAGATAAATGAATAAGCACAAAGGTTTTTTCATACGACTTATTGGTAAGTAAACAATTTTCCAAAAAAAAATTGGATTTAGATCCTGTATAAAGATATCAGTCTGTGCTTGGCGCGATGAGAATTTCATAGGTTGGAATTATTATTTATTGCAAACAATATCATCAATATATGTATTTGTAACTTTAAAAAAAAATCGCAAATTAGCAATAACGTATAGAACCAGATTAACAATAATGTGGAATCTGAAAGCGGATTATTTTTAAAGATCAGTGTTAATTGTATTGATAATTTCCATTAGACGATCCTTGAGCTCTGGGTAATTGTTAAATACTAATTTTATGTTGCTTCCAAAGAGTTGAGAATTGTAGTGAATATCAACTGTAGCCAATGCATGATGAAGTGCTTTATCAAAACTTCCTTTACTTGGAATCTTTTTCCATAGATATGCTAAGGCCTGCTTTATGTTAATCCCTTTAATGCTTCCAATTAATCCTGCTGCTAGGGTTGATTCTACTTTAGAATCAAAAAAAAGCAATGGTAAGAAGCAGATAAATAATGAGACTGCGTTACGCTGCACACTTTGAAAAAACTCTAACACTATTTAATTCGACGTGTGACATATATGGACTTGCTACATTTGGTGAGACAATAGGTTAAGCTCTTAGGAGTTAAATTTACGGACAATGAAAAAAGACAGAAGACTACTATTGGGTAATTGGGCAGGGTGAACTTTATGATGTAGAAAATTCTCCAAATGATTTGACCGTTGGCTCTCTTCATGAAAATTTGAAAGACATCAAGAGTATTGATCAAAACAATGCATTGCCAGTATTGATGAATAAATTGGTTTCTCTTCTAACTTACTTGGCTAATAAGTAATAGCCTCCCAAAACAAATCAAATCTAAACTTACTTTTTCTCCCAGGCTTGGCTGATCAGATGGCTCACGACTTTCCAGGTACCATCTTTTTTCTGGAATACCCTAAGGTGATGATTGTGTCTATCCTTCATGACCCGGCCATCACTCCATTCCTGACCCTTTACCACAGTTTTGGATCGAACCAGTGCTATGTCGGGGCTTAAGAAATTGATGTCATTGTATGCGGATATTGACTTGCCTTTCATGACGAAATCAAAAGAGTATATTTCCTTAAGCAGAAGCTCAAGTTCGGATTTGCTCTTCATCCTGTCGCCAAAGGCATTGGTCCAATCAACATTTTCATCTACGTCTTTTACACTCAGTGCCAGGTCTTTAGTAGCCCAGCCTACACGCTGATTTTCTATGATTTGAAGTATGGCATCTTCATCCGCTTGCACTTGGCTATAGCATGAGATGGAGAGCAATAGAAGGATGAATGGCAGTAGATTTTTCATTAGTTCTGTGTTTTATAGTTGTTAGATTATTGTGTGTTGACGGAGTCTTGGAACGAAGAGCGCTATCACTCTTCTACCTGGTAAACTTTGACGCGACCACTGGAACCATTATCGACGGGTGAGCCAGCCGCTACGATCTTGCCATCAGCACTTATGCTGGTCGACAACCCAAAGTATTCGTATTCACTTTTCCCATCTATACTTTCACCCACCTGCGTCCAGCTACCTGATTCATTTATGAAAACACGAACCTGGCCAGTGGTGTTTTCATAACCATAAGCTCCAATGACTACTGAGGTGCCATCACCGTTGAGGCATAGGGCATATCCGGACTGGCTGCCTTGGGTTTCTCCGTCTATGTCGTTTCCTATCTGAATCCAGGAGCTTGAGACGTTTTCAAACACTCGAACATGGCCTTCATGAACAGAAGAGGAGTTGAGAGGCGCTCCAATGGCAATGATGGAGCCATCATCGCTTAAACTAACAGCATGACCGGATTGATTCTTTGAGGCTTCGCCGTCTATATCATCGCCAATTTGAACCCACGAGCCAGTCGCGTCACTAAATACTCTCACGTGACCAGCATCTTGTCCATTCCCATCGTTTTTGATAGCCCCTACAGCCACTACGGATCCATCGTGATTGAGACCGACCGACCAGCCAGACTCGTCAAAGTCGGATTCACCGTCTATATCAGCTCCGATCTGATTCCACGTGCCTGATCCGTACTCAAAGACTCTTGCATGGCCTCTTTTAATTCCGATATCCTTGTTGTAATGACCGCCAATAGCCACTCTGGAGCCATCTCCGCTCAAGCAGACGGATTGCCCGCTCAGATCATTGTCTGACTCAGCGTCAATATCACTTCCCATCTGCATCCATTGATCTCCGACGTTCTCGTAGACCCGTACATGACCGGCATATATTCCAGTACCGCCATTCAATTTTGCGGCCACCGCCAATACAGTGCCGTCATCACTTAGGCTCACGGCCCAACCAGCGAGGTCTCCAGCGGCTTCGCCATCAATGTCATTGCCGATCTGTGACCAGATACCACCATTGTTTCTATACACACGTGCATGCCCCGAATTTGATCCATTCCCATCGTTGTTTTTTGCGCCTACAGCTAGTATTGATCCATCGGCACTCAAGCTTGTAGAATAGCCAAACTGATCTCCGTCGGCTTCTCCTTCAATATCTTCTCCTACTTGTTCCCAAATATTTTCAGGGCTGGACGGCTCTTCTGTTTCGTCAACATCCGTTAAGGTGATGGTCACATCGGCAGATGCCGAAATTTCACCACTGGTCGCAGAGATGGTGGCAGTTAGACTTGGGTTCACCTCGAAATCGAAATGGGCTGAGTCCAATACTACGAGCTCACCAGACGTAGCATCTATGGACATGGCTCCCGCAGGGTCTTCAGAAGAGATAGCAAATACGATCGCTTCATCGCTGGTGGTAGTAGCACTCATGGTAGCCAGCACAGCACCGTTGTCGGGATTTTCAGAAATGGTGACCTCGGCATCTTCTATGGTCACGGTATCCACTGTTTCATCAGGCACTTCGTCGGGCGTCTCATCGGGAGGAGTGGCCGCAGGCTCGTCCTCCGAGCAACGGATTGATAAGCATAACAAAAGGATTAGATAAAATGATGAGAGATGAATTCGAGGCTTGTTGATTTTGATGGCCATACGCGTAGTTGAGATTGTGGGTAATACATCCGCATGCAAGATTCACCTGATGGCTCAATCCAGTTTTAAAATATGTAACTATTCCAACCTCATATGTAACATTATAAAGAGAGGTAAGCAGTAGAATGATATTTGGATGATAGTATTAGGATTGGGCAAGGAGATGTTCGGAAGGAGGAACCCCATACTGTGCTTTGAACAGTTTTGTGAAATACGAAAGGCTGTTGAATCCCACCGCATAGGCTGCCTGCGACACGTTTTGCCCGGATTCGAGCAACTTTACCGCTTTTTGCAATCTTAGTTGTCTGATGAATGCTGAGGTCGATTGTCCGGTAAGTGCAGTAAGTTTTCGATGCATTTGCATTCGGCTGATTCCCATTTCATAGCACAACTCTTCAACATTGAAATCTTCTCTACCCATGTTGGTTTCTACGGTGGAGATCAGTTTTTTGATAAAGACTTCTTGTACACTGGTGATCACAATATCATTGGGCCGGAGTGTAATCACCTGACTAAACTTCTTGCTTAGTTTTTTTCGCTGATCTAGCAGATTGTTCATTCGAGCTTTTAGCTCATCAGCATGGAATGGTTTTACCAGATAGTCATCCGCACCCATCTGCAGTCCTTCAAGTTTGCTCTCCTGATCCGCCAGGGCAGTTAGAATAATGACCGGAATATGGTCAGTCAGTGTATCTTCCTTTAGTAGCTGGCAGAGTTCTAGACCATCTATTTTGGGCATCATTACGTCACTGATGATCAGGTCAGGAAGTTTTATCTTCGCTTCTTCCAGGCCGGCAGCGCCATCATATTGTTGGATAATTTGAAATTCAGAAAAGAGCTCATTTTTGATGAACGTAGACAATTCTTCGTTGTCCTCTATGAGCAATACCAATGGTTTATGCTCTTCAGGTTTATCAGTGAAGGTTTTATCGTCGGGTGCAAATGGCGGATAATTATCCAATTCCGATGATCTATCGTCTGGTACTTCGGCCACTTCTAAGGGTAGGGACACGATAAATGATGTGCCCCGCCCAAGTTCGCTTTCCACTGTGATGGTTCCCTTGTGCAACTCTACCAGCTCCTTGGTGAGTGCCAGCCCAATGCCAGTTCCGGAGCTATGGTTTTTTCCGATTTGATAGAACCGATCAAAAATTTTGTCAATTTCATCTTTAGGGATTCCATCGCCTTCATCTGACACTTTGATAACCAACGCCTTTTCATAATTCACGGACAACTCAACCACAGAGTCTTCAGAGGTGAATTTGACGGCGTTGGAGAGCAGGTTAAATATGATTTTCTCTAAGGCATCCTGATCAAACATTAGCCACAAGGGCTCCTCTGGGATGCTTTTTTTCAATTCAATAGAGCGGGAATAGGTCACCGAGGAAAAAAGCGACAATGTATTTTTTAGAAATGCCGTGATATCGGCTGGCTCATTATTCAATTTGAAATGACCGGATTCGGCCTTGGTAAGATCCAGCAGCTGATTGATCAATCGGAGTAGCCGATCAGTATGCGTTTTCAGCGTACGCCAGTCGTTGTTCTCGTTGTCACTCAAATGTTTGTCAATGGTGCCCATCACCAGAGTGAGCGGCGTGCGCAATTCATGGGAGATGTTGGCGAAAAATTTTGATTTCAACTCATCGAATGTCTTGATTTTCTCGGCCTCCATTCTTGCTTTCAAGGCACGGCTTCGTTCGGTATCAGCGTGTGCCCGCGCCACCTTGTTTGCGCAGAGCGAAGATATTGTTTTGAGGACATTGAGATGACGCTCGGTGAAAAAGTGTTTTTCAGGATGTTCGGAATCGATTACCCCAATCACTCTTTTATTGTAAACGAGCGGCACGGCCATTTCAGACATCCTTAGCTGATCATCCTTGAGATATCTTTCGTCCTTGGAGGTATCGTTGACTATCACCGGTACGCTATGCTTGGCTACAAAACCCACGATACCTTTTCCGACAGGAATATCAATAGGTCGATGGATCACAAAGTCGTATGGGTTTTTCTCACCAAAGGCAGCCTTCTGTCTCAAAACGCCTTGCTCCTCGTCCAACAGATAAATGACACAATCTACAAATCCCAGCCTGCCAATGCAGTTTTTTGCTACGTCCCAAAGGATTTCATCCACGGTATTTTTGCCGAATAGGGAAGTGGAAAAGTAATTGATGGTTTGTTCGATTTCCTGACCTGTCTTGATCATGGCCTGATTTTCTTCTAGCTGTTTTCCGTAGAGGAAAAAATAGAAAACACCAATCACGGCAGCACCTAAAACTGCTACGGTTAAGCTACCATAGTAGAAATAAAGCTGCTCTTCGGTAGATACTGTAATCGAAAACAAAGAAAAATCACTGAGCTCGAGTGCTAGAAAGGAGGCTAAAACTAAGCCTATGAAAAGGAAGAGTTTAGCCTTTTCCTGAAATTCGAAAACGAGCACTCCACTCAACAATACCGGGATCAACATCAGCTGATGGCCAGCTGCACGCCCCAGCGCAGAGGCAACAATAAACAAATAGGCACAGGAAAAAATGTAGAGCACTACTCTTGCGGTACGGTAGTACTGATATTGGTTTAGAAACCAACAAGAGCAGAAGCTAAAAAAGAAGGCCAGGGCTACAGGACCCAAAAACAGGCCTTTGGCAAAGAAAATAAAGAGGTACGGAACGGTGGTGCCGGAAGCCAGTAGGGCTGACACGTTGACCAATCTGATACGCCTGGATTGATCAAAGGGCATCTCGGAAGAAATGCCCGCATCTATTACGTTGAGTCTCGACAAATCCATGGCTAAAGATACCTTTTTTTAACGATGATATTCTAACTCGTAACCGTCACGAACTATTGTGTTTCATGAGGTTCTTTCTCCCTATTGCAGCGCTTTAGTTATGGTTTTTGTCTCCATTTTTTCTTCTCACCATGCTTTTTTTTGGTTTTGATACGCTTGTTTATGGATGATTTGGAAGGTTTGGTCTTTTTTCTTTTTTTGGGTACAAAAAAGGCTTTGGCCAACAGACGATCTAATTTTTTGAAGGTGATCTCTTTGTTTTTAAGCTGAGATTTTTGACTTTCAGCCGTGATGATAATTGCACCGTCTTTGGTGAGCTGACTCCCCAGATTTTCGCGAATCTTCTCTTTTTCATCCGTAGTCAGAGCCATTGATTCCGCCACATTGAATCGCAGTACAACTTTCGTTTCTACCTTATTCACATGCTGACCGCCGGGACCACCGCTACGTGCAGTGGTCAACTTTATTTCTGATTTTATACGCGAGATGGCGATGCGATGACTCATTGTCTTATTTGATCCGAAGAAGATTTATATGGGTTTCTTTATTCAATCCTTAAATATGAAACATTCAAGTAATTGACAAAAGTCCAACCATGCAAAGGTACTGGAGCTTAGGCATAGCGGAGGTCTTTTTTGTTGAAGACTAAGAAGTCTCCTGATTGGATATCACTTAGCATGGACCTCTTGCGGCTAAAACAGTTATCATTTATTTCCGCTTAGGCAATTCACATTCATCGAAAGATATCTGTATTGACTAGTTTAGCCGATCGAAAAAATCACTCTCAATTGCCATGAAAACTATTAACTTCAAACTCACCCTCCTTTTTGTATTCCTAAACATATGTGTTTCTAAAGGTCAGTTTAATGAGGCACTTGCAAAAGAGATTGCCTCGCTCGATGAAAGATTTAATCTAAATGGGATCGAAAAGATTGATGCTTTAAATACACTGGAGGAAATTTCATCAGATATTCCTGAATCAACCATTGAGATTATGCTTCCTGGCAAAACCTGGAAGTACTCTCATTCGGTGAACAATAAGGGTCGACAATACAGGGTGAGCAATGCCATTAAACGGTTGGATTTCTCTTCAAACGGAAATTCGTTTTTCACAAAAGGCAAAAAGGAAGCCCCTGTGACCTCATACTGTAAGTGGGAATACTCAGTTGATTTCCAGCTAAGGCTGGATTTATATGAAAATGAGGAAAGAACCAGTGTCACCGGAACCTACTACTTTGGTGTTCACTCTGCAACGGTAGACAGGCTTGTGATTACAAAAATCATCCAGAGTAAAGAAAGCCCAGGTAAGAGTGCCATACTCTTCCAGGTTTATTTTAGATAACCGACCAGCTCAAAATCACTCTATTGGGTTTTGATTTGTTCCGCATTAGGAAACCGAAAATGTGTAGCATGAGAGAAAGGTTGAATTGCCTTTGTATGCTAAGAATCTCAAATACAAGATTGAATCTACTTCCTTTTAGCCACCGCAAATACCAAAAAGAGAAGCGATAACGCTTCAAGAATAATTCTTCCCCAATGCCAGTTTCCCCAGGCTATCAATTCATTTTTCAATTCAATTGGGCTAAATGCGGATTGATAAAAGAGCTGGTTTGTGCCTTTGAAGTATATGTAAAAGCAAGACACAAAGGAAATAGCGAACAACGCTGATATGATCGCATAGGGCAGGCTGGCAGCTTTAGTCCGAAAGTAGAACAGTGATAAGCCAAATGGAATTATGGCAGCCACGATTGTTAGAATGGTATAGAATCGCCCAATAGATGGGCCAAAATCCTGATAGTAGCTATAAAAATCAGCAGCAGAAAGAGATTTCCAATAAGGCACCAAAATGATAGCCTCTGTAATTTGAGAGCCTAAGAAAACTGAAAATATTGCGATCAGATAATAGTCAAGTTGGTTTTTCATATTCGTAATGTGGGATGCATAGAAAAAAAGCGAATTAGATAGACTGCTCTAAAGATATATAGACTATTGAAATTAAACCCTTAACTAAACGGCATTAAATCCAGGTTAAAATAATGCCTGCCGACCTAACACTCGCTAGAAGCCGATTCAGATATTTTTCACTAAAAAAGCCATTTTCGACGCTAACCGAAAACGGCCATTTGTCAATTCAAAAAATGGCGATTTCAACTCCTCTCTCGCCGCCCGTTTTTTGTCAGATATACTTTTTAATATCGTAAGGTTTTAGGGCTAAAAATGGCCTTCTACCTGCTCAGGAAGAACCTTAAATTTTATCTCTTAAAAGATCAATATGAACATCAAAATTCACAACAACAACCATTTTCTTGTACTCCCATTACTCTTGATTATCATTCTGACAATTGCATCACTCACTGCAAATGCTCAGAATAGATCACTTGACAATTTAAATGTATCAGCGGAGCATCCACGTCTTTTTTTCAACGACGAAACTCTGGCGAAGGCCAAAGAATGGTTTGAAGACCATCCATTCGAACCACGAGCTGGAGAATATGGCATTTTCAATTCGAGATATGCTGTGGATGCTGCTTTGTTTAATCTTTTGGCCAAGGGCGTACGCACCGACTCAGAGCGAAACCTGTATGCTCAAAAGGCCATAAGCTGGGCAAAACTTGCCTTGGCAGATATGGACGCTGTAGACTATAGGGACGGACAAAACACCTGCAACGAATGTCGGTGGTACATGGAGCAGACACTTCTAATCCTTGACTGGTGCGATGATGCTCTCTCGGATGACGATCGCGAACTGTTTTATGGTACCCTGGACTCCTTGATACCCATGTGGAACGGGGCAAACTGGGGCAATCCAGAATCGCCAAGAAGTAACTTTAATCATGGCTACTGGAGACAAAGCGTCACTTATGGCCTATTGATTTACAATGAAAACAAGTCACTGGCGGTGGAGCTTTTGGAAAACGGGATCAACCAGCGATTCAAAAACTTTAAAGAATATGCATCTACCGGGGGAATCAGTGGTATCCCTTCCGAAGGTGCTTCATACAATTATGCCATGCTCTCCTATCAAATCTTAGTGGCCGGTATATCTATGGCTAATGCTGGCTATGACTATGTGCGGGACACAAAATTCTATGAAAGAGCCTATATGCATACTATTTACAACATTACGCCCGACAAAACCTACATCGGACCTAATGCCACACATGCGTCCTACCTGCCGTTTCCATACGGTGATGGCGGAGCATTTATGAATACCAACGATTGGGGTGAAGTGCTGGGAGAGGGGCATGCCAATTCGATGCTGGCAGCCTCCCTGCTCTGGAGCGGAGTAGGAAAGCTATCGGAATACTATAGAGGCTGGGTGGATAAATATGGTTTCTTCGAGCACAACTACCCGCCCAAAAAATACTTAGAATCCGTCACCTATGATCTTCCTTCGGCAGACATGGCAGAATTGCCATTGGACTATTTCGGACCCGGAGGTGGGCATACACCCTATGGATATACGAGGACCTCTTGGGATAAAGATGCCGCAGCATTGAGCGTACAACTCGGCAAAGCTCCGGGCGGAGGACATGAGCACTTCGATGCCGGCACGTTCACACTTGTGAAAGGAAATCGTTTTCTAATCGTTCCACCGACAGGTAGGGGGTACGGTAGTGGCTGGATGGTGCCAGATTATGACAACAATCTTGCGGTGAACGTAGAGAGTAGCATTTCAAAAAACACAATACTGTTTGGAAAAGAAGGCTCTCCGTCTAGAGGGTATACCATAGACAGCGTGGATAGATTGATGACACATCAGGATTTTTTTTATGCCGCCAATGATATCACGCCAGCTTACATCAACATTGACAATCCCACTGATCCGAATTTCACAAATGAGCACATTGAAAATTTTGTAAGAGAGACCGTATTCATCAGACCTCTGGAAACGGTTGTGATTTTTGATAGAACCGAATCTAAGAAAGGACAGGATTTCACTAAAACTTCATTGTTGCATGTGCAAGGCGAACCTATAAGGCATTCCGAGCGAAAGTATTCCACAGTAAACGGAGACTACGAAGCTATCATTGATATTCTACTTCCCAGGACATTGGACATTACTGTGATCGATGAGACCTCTGTCAATGGCTGTGATTTTTGCGCACCCAGGTCAATGGATGTTCCCCATAGATTGCAAATGGAAAGCACAGGAGAAAAAAAAGTCTACTTCATGAATGTAATACAGGCAAAAGGTGCAAAAGCAAAAGCGCTGGACGTGGTAGAATTGCAAGAGACGGAAAATACCTTCCTACTCACCCTTTCGCACCCTACAAAAGGGCATGCGGTGGTAGAATTTGAAAAAGGACAAAAATCGAAGAACGGAAGAATCGGGTATGATGCAAATAAGATACCCGATGAAATGATCAGCTTCCCTGAGAAAGCACAGGTCATCGATGTCACGGAAGACGGCCCGGTTTGGTATGAAGTAGGAACTTCACCCATCTCTAACACACCGGAGGTAGTCACCACTGTACCCGGAGAAGAACTACATGATTTCCAGTTTTCTGTGTCAGATGGACAACTTCACTTGGTTTTAGGCAGTGTAGTCAATCAAGTCGGTGAACTCAAAATTTATACGACTAGTGGAGCTATGATACACAAATCTGGGCTGGACGTACGTGATGAGAGAGCCAGCATGACCTTGCCAAAATTGGCAGAAAATACCGTCTACATTTTTGATGTACGAACCCAGGACAGAAATAAAAAATTTAAAATGATATTAAAATAGCTGCAATGCCTGCGTAGATATAAGATATCCAATGCAGGCCAGCCCTTAAATCCTCCAATCCCACAATCAGAAGGTGACATAAAATAGCGATGCAAATGGTCTTATAATTTAAATACTGTTGTCAATCGATTTTTATGTTTAGTGTTAAAAAAGAACCCAGTCTTCGGCTGGGTTTTTTGCTTCTCGGCCATTCGGCTTAATTCCTTAATCTGGTCTTGGAAAGCTGACCATTTGGCGATGAAATTTGTTGACAGACCATTTTTCAAAGTCCAACCATCAAATATTTATATTAAACTGTTGATTATCAGTAATATATCTTATTTAATATTTCAATATTGCCAATAGTCACAGTTAGAATTGACAAAAATCAAAAGAATAGTCCATGGGGTAGATATATTTTTACTTTATACAAAAAAACAAAACTGATCTCAACATTCAGCTCGACTGAATAAGCCAACCGTGGTTCGCCAGGAAGAGCATAGAAAGTTGAAATCACAAAGGCGAATAAGACATATGGAAAAATTGAAAGATCGCGTAGCGATCGTTACCGGTGGATCTGCAGGCATAGGTAGAGCAGCAGTATTGAAATTAGCTGACGAAGGAGCCAAAATTGCTATTTGGGATATTGACGAGGCGCAAGGTCAGGAATTGGCAAATGAATTGTCGAGTAGAAGTATTCAGGCCATCTTTCAAAAGGTAAATACTGCAGATCCAGAAGCTGTAAACAGCGCTGCAGAAGAAGTAATTCGGCAGCTGGGCCGTATCGATATTCTGATCAACAATGCAGGAATCACACGAGATGCTACCATCAAAAAAATGACGAACGACCAGTGGGATCAGGTCATCGCAGTCAACCTGACCGGAGTATTCAACTGTATCAAAGCGGCCAGTCCCAATATGATCGAAAATGGATCGGGGAGAATAATCAATACTTCCTCAGTAGTAGGCCTGGCGGGCAATTTTGGGCAGACAAACTATGCAGCCACCAAGGCTGGAGTCATTGGGATGACCAAGACGCTGGCACGCGAACTAGGCAAATATCAAATCACTGTCAATGCCGTAGCACCCGGATTTATAGCTACTGAAATGGTCAAAGCCATGCCCGAAAAAGTAATCGAAATGATGATCTCCAAAACGCCTCTTGGCCGACTCGGTACACCAGAAGACATAGCCAGCGCTTACGTATTTCTGGCCTCTGATGACGCTTCATTTATTACTGGTACTGTCATTAGCGTCGACGGTGCGGTAACATTATAGACCTAACTCTACAAGCATGAACAAAGCACAGATAACCGGTATAGGCTCGCACGCGCCTGCACGAGAAATTCCAAACAGCTACTTCAATGAAGTTCTTGGTGAAGATGTCGACACCTGGTTGAGAGAAAATGTGAACATCACCACCAGATACTGGTGCGCAGAAGATGAGTCTGTCGCGGATCTCTGTGAAGTTGCAGCAAAAAAAGCATTGTCAGATGCCGGATTGTTTGCGGAGTCCATTGATCTGCTGATCATCTCTACCGACACACCTGAGTATATTTCACCGTCTACCGCTTCGGTCATACAGGATCGATTAGGACTAAAAAATGCCGGAACCTTTGATTTGAATACTGCTTGCGCTGGATTTGTGACTGCCATGGATGTAGCTGCAAAGTACATCAGCGCAGACGACAGATATCAGCACATATTGGTCATCGGCGGATATGCCATGAGCAAGTACCTCAACAAAGAAGATAAGAAAACCGTCACCCTATTTGCTGATGGGGCAGGAGCAGTAGTCATGTCCGCCAAGGATGGAAATGACGGCTGGCTGGCCAGCGACCTTCGAACAGAAGGAAAATACAATAGCTGGATGGGTATATATGCTGGGGCTACGCATCAGCCGACAAACGCTCAGGTATTGGCTAATCATGACCACCAGCTCAAGTTTGTTCACAAATTTCCGAAAGAATTGAACCCTAAAACATGGACCGAAATGACGCTCGATATCTGCAAGCGTATTGATAAGGTCCCTGATGATTTCGATCATTATTTCATTACTCAATTGAACTTCAATTCGATAAACGAAACCATGGATAATCTAGGCGTAGCAAGAGAAAAAGCACATATGGTGATGAATAAATATGGCTATACAGGCTCAGCATGTATTCCAATGGCTCTGGACGATGCTAAGGCACAGGGCAAACTCAAGAGTGGTGATCTGATTATGTTCATCGGCTCTGGTGGTGGGTTGGCCTTTGCAGCGGCTGCTGTTCAGTATTAACTTTGGTTTAAAGGATTAGCTATGCAGAATGTCGCATCTACTGAGCAGGTTACAGCCACATGGATAGTGGTCATCATATATATGGCCGCTATCTTATTTTTTGTAATCAGAGGCTCACTCAAAATCAAAAACATTACTGACTATGCTGTGGGTAGCGTGCATTTCTCGCCATTTGCAGTAGGGTTGGCACTGGCTGCCTCGATGACAAGTGCAGCCACCTTCATCATCAATCCCGGCTTCATTGCCCTCTATGGGTTGAGTGGCGTGTTGTCCTTCGGGATTGTTATGCCTCTGGCCATTTTCGTTTCGCTCATCCTGCTGACCAAAGGATTTAGAAAATATGGCACCAACGTTAGTGCTTTGACAATGGCACAGTGGATGGGAAAAGTGTATGATAGCAAAGCCTACGCATTGTTTTTTGCATTCGTATCCCTGTTGCTGGTGACCTTCATCGTATTGATTTGTGTGGGGCTATCGCAAGTGCTGGCCGGTGCATTGGGTGCAGACCCCGTCACAGTATTGGCCTGCGTGGTGATTTTTGTCTTTGGTTATATGATGTTTGGCGGCGCCAACTCCATGGTGTACACCAATTCGATTCAAGCCGTACTTATGTTCGTAGTGGCCATTGTCCTATTGGCATCTGGGGTAGAGTACTTCGGTGAGGGAGTCAACGGTTTTTTACGGCACCTGGAGTCTATAGGTCCCCATTTTGCTGAATGGACCAACCCTGACAGTTTGCTATTCAGAGATTATTTCGAGATCATTTTTTGTCAAATAGTGATCGGCATCGCCATCGTCTGCCAGCCACATATCATTACAAAGTCACTTTTGTTAAAAAATGACAAGGATGTCAACAGATATCTCATCACTGGAATACTCGTTCTCATCGTTTTTTTCCAAGTCGTAATTGTCGGACTATTCGCTCGATTATACTTCCCAGAGCTCTCCATCAACGGGTCAACGATACCGATGGATGGTATCGTATCCGCATATGTTGTTTCACGATTCCCAACTTATGTGGGGGTGCTTGTCATTCTGGGGCTGATATCAGCAGGCCTATCCACGCTGGAAGGGCTGATCCAATCGCTGAGCTCTTCACTCACAGCAGACCTCATCAATCCCCTCTTTGGTAAATATATCTATGCAAATGGTCAGCGAGATAAACGAGAGATCGCAGTTAACAAAGGGATGATCATATTACTGGCCCTGCTCAGTTTTGGACTGTCCTATGAGCAATTACTGCGTCCCAATTTAAGCGTAGGCATCTTTGCTCAAAATGGAGTCTATGCTTATTTCTCGACCGCTTTTGTGCCTGTCATTTTCGGTATGTTTTTAAAACAAGTCAGGCTCAAAACTGTTTTTGTAGCTTCCATAACGGCATTACTCGTGCACTTTTCTGTCTATTATGGCAGGTTTCTTCCATACATGCAAGAGACAGTCAACAATCCTGCTATTGCGAGTACATGGGCGATTCTTTCTTCTATTGTAGTAGGTTTGATTATGCATTACTCAATCAAAAACAAGGAGGCACATGTATAGAAAAGACTGGTTATCGAAATGGGCCATTTACTCGCCGGATAAGGTCGCCATCACAGAGAGTGAATCCGGTCGAAAAATCACTTACCAGAATATGAATAATCAGGCCAATTTTCTGGCTAATAAATGGATAGAGCAAGAACTTCAGTTTGGAGATCGAATCATGATTCTTGCCGAGCATTGCATAGAATATGTAGTGTTATTCTCGCTGGCGCAAAAAACCGGAATCACGTTGGTGCCCATCAATTATAGGTTATCCACGCAGGAAGTAGATTTCCTGATTAAGGATGCAGGACCAAAATTATTAGTAGTAGAAAGGAAGTTTGAGCATTTGATAAAAGACAGACCGGAGAATCTAAAAGTAGTGTGGATGGAGGATCTGGCAGATACATTGAAAAGTGCAACATCGAGTCATTTTACATCGCTGGAGATTGACGAAGACCATCCGCTATTTATACTCTATACATCGGGTACCACAGGATTTCCGAAAGGTGCCATCTACTCACATAAGATGCTACTATGGAACAGTATAAATACTAGTCAAAGCCTGGAAATCACCCCGACCGATCATACCATCTCATGCATGCCGGCTTTTCATACCGGAGGCTGGAATGTATTACTTACCCCACTCTTGCATAGAGGAGGATCTGTAAGCCTGATGAAAAAGTTTGATCCAGATTTACTTCTGAAGCAGCTTGAGGCAACAAAAAGTCAACTCTTCATGGGCGTACCCACCATGCTCAAAATGATGGCAGAATCGGAGTATTTCGACCAAGTTAATTTGTCCAACATGCGCTATTTTATTGTCGGAGGTGAGGCGCTACCGCTTGATGTGATTCGCACCTGGCACGACAAAGGAGTAAAAATAAGACAAGGCTATGGCCTTACAGAAGTAGGTCCCAATCTGACTTCTTTGCATCAGAGAGAGGCCGAAAGGAAAATGGGGTCTATTGGGCTACCAAATTTCTATACAGATCTAAAAATTCTCACTGCCGATGGAAGAGAGGCAAAGAATGACGAGATAGGTGAGTTGTGTTTCTCGGGTCCGCTCGTAACTCCCGGATATTGGCAAAATAAAAAAGCTACCAACGAAGCGCTCACCGATGGATGGTTTCGTACCGGTGACCTTGCCAAAATGGATGCTGAAGGATTTCTCTATATCGTAGATAGAATCAAATGCATGTTTATCTCAGGAGGCGAAAATGTGTACCCTGCGGAGGTTGAGCGCGTCATAAGACTACTGCCTCAGGTCGATGAGGTCGCCGTTATCGGTGTGCCCGACGAAAAATGGGGCGAAGTGGGCAAGGCTTTTTTGACCACCAAGAACAACTCAACCATCGAACTAGAAGAACTCACTCTTCATGTTGAAAAGCATCTGGCCAAATTCAAAGTGCCCAGGCACCTTGAAGTCTTAACGGCTATACCAAAAAACGAAAGTGGAAAAATAGATCGAAAACTGCTAAAAGCATAAGTCATGAAAATTTCAGTTCAAACTTTAATTATATTCATAGCCATGATCACCGATAATATCAGTTTTGGACAAACCAACGAAACCAACATAAGTGATCAGATTGCGGAGTATAAATACGAGACCAAATACGTGTCCATAAATGACAGTACTAATATTGCCTATGTGGATGAAGGCTCAGGAGATCAGATCCTATTATTTATCCACGGTCTGGCTACTTATTTGCCTGCCTGGTACAAAAATATTGAAGGACTTCAGTCAAAATATAGATGTATAGCCATCGACTTGCCGGGATACGGAAGATCTACAAAATCGAACTCTGGTGCCGGTATGAGTAAATATGCGGATGCCGTTTTGATGGTGATCGAAAAGCTGGACTTGAAGAAGGTGGTACTCGTGGGTCACAGCATGGGTGGGCAAGTCGCTGTGACTGCCGTGCTCAAAAAAGAAGATGCATTTGATAAATTAATTTTGCTAGCTCCTGCGGGTATTGAAACGTTTAGCAGCGATCAATCCACTTGGCTCAAAGCCGTTTTTACTCCTGATTTTGTCAAACTAGCGACCGATGAGCAGATAAGAAAAAACTGGGAATTGAACTTTTATAAGATGCCTGATGCAGTAGATTTTATGATTAAGGATCGTATAGCTATGAAGCAGGCTTCAGATTTTGCTCTTTATGGTCAAACTATTGTGGGTGGACTACAGAGTATGCTAGACGAACCTATTATTGGTCAGCTCAGCACAATTCGTCAGAAAACACTTATAGTATATGGAGCCAATGATGCATTGATTCCAAACAAAAACCTAAATCCTACACTGGATACGCAAAAAGTAGGCGAATTGGGAAAATCTCTAATCCCGAATGCAGAGTTGGTAATGATCCCGGAATGCGGGCATTTTATTTCCTATGACAAACCTGAGGAAATCAATAAATTGCTTGATGAATTCTTAACTAACTAGATTACGATTTGAAGGTAAAGCTCAAAAAATTTACAGTCTTTGCATCAGATATTCTACCCCATGAGGCAGACTATCTGATGAAAATACAACAATTTGATGATGAGCAAAAACTAAGCATCCTCAATAAAATCAGAATCAATGCCCATAATAGAGGCAGCAAAGAGCCATTCAATACCTTTATAGATAAGCGGAAATATTCTGGTATGATCAGATGGGTCCAGGATAGATTGGATGCGATCGACGTAGACAAATACTTCGAGTGGATCAATGAGATGGATAGAAAAGTGATCACGGACGCGATCACCCCTCAAGAAGAAAAAGTACTCCTGCGGCGGATAAAGAACTATCAGCACCCCATTCACAACTTCATGAAGTTTTTTGAAATGGTGATCAACTTCAGACACTTTCTGCTCATCAGACTAAGATATGATGCGTACGAAATGGTCAACAGTTTTATAGAGAAGTACCAGCCACAGTATGATCAGTCCAAGGCCGTAAATAGAAAACTGCATGAGGCCACCGTCAGCGTGATAGATCAGTTTAATAATAAGGTGAAAGACACCAGCGAATGGGAAACCTGGATGCTGTCCCTGTTTCATGACAAGTCACTTGATGGATTCAATAGATACATGGCTGTAATTCGTTTGACTTTCCTATACTTCAACAGCCGAGAGTTTGACAAACTAAAAGAAGTGTACGATGAGCTGGATCAGCTGCTGATCGAAGGCAAGTTCTATACCCGAAGAATTTTGTATAATTACTACGCCAACCGACTGATGCTCCATTCTAAGTTCGATGTACTACAGCAGGCAGAAGAATATGGCTATCTATCCATCAGGCAAAAAAACTCAGATCATGTGCAGTATCTGAGCAATTTCAGCTCAATTCTGATCAGACAAGGAAAAATAGAAGAAGCATTAAATCTCCTCAAAGAGTCATTCTCAGAAATTCGAAACATTGACAATTTTTATCATAAAATAGGGTTCGTCTCATTCTATATAAAATGCCTCAATCTGAATAATCAACCGGAGCGTGGTGAACTCATAGCGGACTCCTTTCTTAGGATTCATAAAAACGATATTCTGACCCAGCGCTGGTATTCTTTCTTCACTGGATATGTCCAAGGACTAATCAGGCAGAAGAAATATGAAAAAGTGCTGCAGGTGTTTAAGCGGTACGAATTGCTGCAAAAAGATCAGCGCGATCAGACCAAGGATATTTACCTCCCCACAATAAAATGGTACTACGAAATAGCCCAACTCAAAACGGGTAAGATAAACGCCGAGACCATGCTAGATTCGATCGTAAGTTTGTCTCGCGAGCATTTCACTGATCCTCACAAATCCTTTATTCTCAACCAGGTGCTCACCGAGCTGGAAAATTACATCCCACGCACCGTAACCCTGGCCAAATCAGAATTGCACGGGCAAGCCAAATAAGCTTAATTCTTTTTGAAATACTTCCAATCCGAATCTGATTCGGACTCAGTTATATTATTGCTTAATTTGGCAGTGTATCCTGATAAATTTACCCATAATTAAGTCGTACCCTATATTATTAGTTGTAAGTATTTGATTATTAGATATTTAAATTGATAATTATTGAAAAAAGTAGCTAAAGTCAATGTTTTCGTATTCAGTCCATCTACCAAATCAGGTTAGGGCATTCTCTAAGTTTAAAGAATTAGCCGACGATACATCGGTTGAGGATGATACACTAAAAAACAAAACAATGAATAGAACATTTACGATTATGCTCGTTAGTCTTCTTTTCGTTTGCTTTCAATCACAAGGACAAGGCACAATTTCAGGTAAGGTATTAGAAGCCGGATCTGATGAGCCGTTGATAGGTGCAAACGTAAGACTAACTGATTCAAATCTAGGCACCATTACAGCAGCTGATGGTACCTTCAAAATTGACAACGTGGCCGATGGCAAATACGAGGTTGTCATTTCATACGTAGGCTACAAAGACCGAAGCCTGGAAGTCACAATGACTGGAAGCGATCAGGACATCGGAACAATCAGTTTGAAAGAGTCCTTATTCTTGAGTGATCAAGTAGTAATCTCTGGAACAAGAATGGCTGAAAAGCTCACGGAGTCTCCAGCCACTATCGGCGTGATTACGGCCAAACAAATTGAACAACTACCATCTTTTAACCCAGGAGAACTCCTGGCCAGAGTCAAGGGGGTTGATTATGTACGGTCTGGAGTCGTAGGCACGGGCGTCAATATTCGTGGATTTAATAGTAATTTCAACTCGAAAAATTTGCAAGTTGCAGATGGGAGATTGGCGTCACTTATAGCAACAGGCCTGCCACTTGGACCACTCAATACGCAGATCAAAGAAGATATCGAGCGGGTAGAGGTGATTCTGGGACCCAACTCAGCACTGTACGGACCTAATGCACACAACGGATTGGTGCATATTATTTCCAAAGACCCAAGAACTTCCGAAGGCACTACTTTGGCCGCCGGAGTAGGTAATCAGAACGTATTCTCGATTCGTGCCAGACACGCACAGGTGATCAATGACAAGTTTAGCTTTAAGCTCACAGCAGAGCACACGCAAGGTGAAGAATTTAACTTTGCGGATTCGGTATACATTGATAGAAATGCCGACGGGATCAAAGAAGGTTATGAAGAGTTTGAATTGGACAATGACTTCAATTTCAACAGGGTAGAAGGAGCTTTGTATTTCAGCCCAACTGCAGGATCAGATTTGATTTTGTCCTCCGGCTATAGCAATAGCACATATCTTGCACCAACCAACGTCGGAAGAAACCAGATCAAAGACTGGAATATTTTCTTTACGCACTTGAGATTCACGTCCAACAATTGGTTTGCGCAGGTATACTATACTTCCAGTAAAACGGATAGCACCTATGCCATAGACGAACGTACCAAGCAATATTACAGAGGCAGAGACGCTGGCATGACACATGCACAAGCCAGTGGTCCCAATTCATATGCCAGTGGT
Source organism: Reichenbachiella sp. (assembly GCF_039941815.1). Taxonomy (GTDB): domain Bacteria; phylum Bacteroidota; class Bacteroidia; order Cytophagales; family Cyclobacteriaceae; genus Reichenbachiella. The sequence goes on along the minus strand of NZ_JBDVDW010000065.1, from coordinate 334,659 downwards.
GCAGTTTTTCAGGACGACTCCAAGAGGGTAAATGGCGAGATACAGTATAATCAGGCCTTTGGTGACCTGGAGATGGTCACAGGAATTCAGTACCAACAGGATATGGCCAATAGTAATAATACTTATCTGCTCGACGATACCGATGATCTGAATGTCTATCAGATGGGCTGGTATGGACAGTTACAGTATAAATTTGCCGGAGGATGGAAAGCCGTAGGTGCTTTTAGAGCGGACAATCATGAAATCTACGATTTCAATTTCGTTCCGAAACTCGGGCTTGTTAAAACCATGGGCAATGGCTCGTGGAGGCTTACTTATGGTCAGGGAATAGCGGCACCGACTATCTTAAACATGTATGGTGACCTCTTCAGCGGTTTGATTTTAGGAAATGCTGCTGGTTTTACATTGAGTGATGGTACCAGAGTAGAGAAGCAAAAAGTAGAAAAGATACAGACGTTTGAGCTGGGCTATAAAGGACAAATATTGCCAAACAGACTCTTTCTCGATGCTAACGCCTATTACAACATATCCAAAGATTTCCTGAGCCCAGTGACAGTTGTCGGCGTAGCCACTGAAAGGGGCGATACGCCAATAGATCAGGTGCAATCCGGATATGGAATCTACGGCGGTCTGGTAGCAACCTATATCAATTTTGGTAAAGTCAATACCTACGGTGCAGATTTTGGAATCAATTATTACTTTACTGACAACTTGAGTATGGATCTAAACTATTCCTACTTCAACTACTCAGTGGATGAAAACGATTTGGAAAATGACTTCAACAATGATGGAGAAGTCAATGACCTCGACATCCTGGTCAATTCACCAAAAAACAAAATGAGTCTGGGACTAAATTATGCGTCAGACAAATGGTTTGGTACTATATTCATGAGGTGGGTGCAAGCTTACAACTATTACTCAAGTTATCAGATCGCATCAGAAACTAAGCCAGGCTGGACTTATCGTGGTACCCCAATAGTGGAGAACGCCAGAAGTACAGATACCTGGAACTATGGGCCACTTGGCGGATTCGTCAATGTTGATATCGGCCTTGGTTATAATGTCACAGACTACATGACCGTCTCAGGACAAGTGACCAATCTGTTCGACTCAGAAGTGAGAGAGTTTACAGCTTCGCCATTTATCGGCCGATTGTACAGCGCAGAAATCAAATTTAACTTTTAGGAATAGGATTAGACCTGTGTATGAAAGGCTCTCCATCTGGAGGGCCTTTCTATTTTGGATTCTTTAGTCTGGAAGTATATCTTTGATTAATAAGATAATCAGCCTTTTCAATGAAGAAAGAAGCCAAGAGTAACAAAAAATTTCGACTAGTGCCCGACTGGTCTATGGCTCTGGGTGCCAAAAAAAAGGAAGGCGATCTCATTAGAATTCATCCGCATACACTGATTAGATTTACTCAAAAAAAGTGGGGAATAAGTAAGGCTTGCCAGGTAGCACTACTTCTGATCAAGACTAAATATGATAAGAAATTTAATCGTCTTCACGAAAAAGTGCCAAACATGCTAGACGTATCTTAGTGACGAGTTTCTCGCTACTTCATATTGAGCTTCTCTAAATTATTTCTAAAGTGCATTAAAAGAGAAACAGACTCGTCGTTCTGTATATTTTCGAAATTCACTTTCAGCGCCAATTCATTAATGTCACAAATGGTTGAAATCTCCTTGAATCGGTCAGGGTGACCAACTAATGCGTCCATGTAGTCAAGCACGTTTCTAACACCTATTTTCTGAAGCTCTACCGTCTGATTTTGAAACTCAAGTTGCAATTTGGCCTGCGCCACCCAGTCCAGCAAGGTACGCACTGCAAACGGCGTCTTGATGATCAGCATAAAAAAATTGTACTGTGCTAAATTTTGAACATTGTCAATTCCAATTTCATTGAGTCGGATCTTATGCATTTCACTGATGCCTTCAATTTTGCCCAAAGGAAAATTGATATGCTGATCGTCCATTTTAGATGAAAAAATTGTGATCTTCTCCATTAGGACTCGAAGTCCCGTGTCTGGAAATACGCCCGTAAGAAAAGCCAGTACCAGGATGACATTACTGTTTACGATCGGGGTGTCAGACAATACAAACATGATCATTAGTGAAATAAGGGTAGCAAAGACTATTCGTAAACTCACAGAGAAAAAACTTCCTGGTGTAAGGTCTATGGTAGAAAATCTACGATAAATGTATTGCGAGGCACTTACATAACCACCCATAATAGCGAAGGCTATTACCGCCAAACTTCTCCGCTCAGTCTGCAAGGTGTCCGCTTTGGTCCAGAATTCATTTCCAGAAAACAAGACACTTGAATAATCTCCCTCGATGCCATAGATCGCCCATGAGAGAAACAACATAAACATGCCTAAAAAAGTGAGCATGGTGAGAAAGGTCAGGGGAAGAAAATAATCCCCTGGTGCAAATTCTTTCTTTATTCTTTCATGAAGATTTTCTTTACTAATACTTCCGGTCAGGTTCAGCCTCTCAATAAGAAGCATCAACTCCTCTTTTTTTCGCACCAGGCGAAACTTGAAAAATGAATAAGTCAGAATGGGGAAATATGAACTCAGAATAAGTGTCGCTATGACTTCGAGTATTCGGCCTGTATATTCTTCCAATGTAGTAAGGGTTGGTTACGTAATAATAGAATTTTATGTCCGAAAAACCAATGCGACTACAAGCTTAGGCTTAATTTGAACAAACAAAAAAGTATCAAAATGTGTCGTTTCACGTAGCTAGAGTGAGATATAAATTGCCCCAATTCGGATTCCAGTCAATTTAGTTTATATTTCAATAGGCAATAGCAGGAATCCAATTGTTGTAAGCCTAGGGAATAATTTTATGAAACAAATTTTACTTCTTCTTGGTGTTTGTATTGCTCTTCAGAGCTATGGACAATCCGATTCGCTTCAGCTGGATTCACAAGGTCAAAGCAGGAAGCTATATGGATATATAGGAGGAGTGGTGGAAAACGCATTGGTGGATTCGGAACAGACTACGAGCATTGGGTTGCAAGCGGCTGTCATTCTCAAGCGGCATTGGCAATTGGGTATGTATGGCACCAGTCATACAAGCAACAGTTTTAGAGAACAACTCATCTTCCCTAATTTTTTCCAAATGAATTATAAACATGCAGGTGTGCTAGTTGGCTACAGAACCCATTTAGAAAAAAAGTTCGAGTTCAATCTTGAATCAAAAATTGGATGGGGAGAAGTCAAATGGAATCAAGTGGACTCAGGCCAGCCATTTTTGGCGGATCGGATAGGTATAGTACAGCTTCAGGGTAGTGTGGATTTGATTCTGACTGATTTCCTCGTAATCAATGGATTTGCTGGCTATCGTTGGATGAACGGGCTAGCTATCACAGGCCTTGAGAATGATGATTTTGAAGGTATAAACTATGGTTTGGTAGCTAAAATCGGAATATTCAGATGAAAGTCTACCTCAGCATATCTCTATTAATTTTTAGCTTGATCGTGTCTGGTTGCTATTATTATGATGAACTGCCGCCGGATCAAAATGTCTGGCCAGTAGCGCATCCTACTTCCGTAGCACTAGATGCAGACCGCTTGATGTCTATGGACTCGGTTATTCGCACAAATCCGAATGAGGCCGTTAGTTCAATTGTAGTAATCAAAGAAGGTCAGTTGGTTTACGAAAACTACTATTTCGGAACTGATAGGAGTACATTATTTGACCTTGGAGGCATTGGGAATAGTATTTCAAATATTGCTCTGGGACGAGCCGTAGATATGGGATTAATTTTGTCCACGGATGATTCGTTGTACAAATATCTTCCTGAGTATGCGCAGGAGTTTGAAGATGACCCCCTAAAAAAAGGAATCACTTTCGAACACATTATGACGATGAAAAGTGGATTAAGCTGGAACGAATTTACGAGCATTTTTGACGGACAGGAAAACGATATTGATCAGATTATTAGGAGCGACAATTGGGTGGAATATCTAATTACTAAGCCTGTAGATGCTTTGCCTGGTAGACGATTCTCTCACAATCGAGCCAACCCTCTGCTTATCGCCGCTGCCATAGAAAGTCAATACGGAAACAGCTACAAGACATTTCTACAAGATGAGCTTTTTCAAGATTTGGGAGTCAATGATTTTCAAATAAGCGAATTTAATGGCAATGCCAACAATGCATGGGGGATTTCAATGACTACCCTTGATCTGGCAAAACTCGGCTATTTATACCTAAATGAAGGAGACTGGTTTGGACAAGAAATCATCAGTCAGGAATATGCCGAAGCATCTGTCGATGTTCAATCCAGTGTAGACTATACCAACAATTTCGGATGGATGTGGTGGCGATATGCCGACACCAGCAATTTTCTCAGTGCGCTCAGCCAAAACGATGCTTTTTTTGCTGCCGGAGTGGGAGAAGAGCGACTCTACGTCATACCGCATCTGGATTTGGTGGTAGCCATCACAGGTAAAAACGAGCAAGTAGACTTCACTGTGACGGCTCCGTTCCTCCTTAGAAACTATGTCCTCGACGCAATTCAGTAGAATCAGTCCAACTTAGCTTGGTCGATTTCGTAATTCTACTACATTTGCCTATAATACCTAAACAAGATAAGTGCACATATCAGACGAAGATGAATTGATACTTCGCCTATCCAATCATGATAGGGGAGCTTTTGAACAAATTTTTAGAACCTACTACTCAGACTTGACTAAGTTTTGCCTAAAATATGTGCGAGACGAACAGATAGCTGAAGAGGTGGTTCAAGAGGTCTTTATTAATATATGGGAGAGAAGATCAAATCTCACTATCACTACCTCTATCAAATCCTACCTGTTTACAGCAGTTCGGAATAGATCATTCAATTATCTCAAGCTTCAACTGCCCAAAGAACAAAAGAAAGTCGACCTCGAATCCATTGGCTATATGGAGGAGGAAGACCGGGAGCAAGACTTAATAATGAGTGAGCTCAATGAGCATGTGCATTCGGCGATCCAGAGACTTCCCAATAAGTGCAGAATAATATTCAACCTCAGCAGAAATGCAGGAATGACCTACAAGGAGATCGCAGAGGAGTTGGAGATTTCAGTAAAAACTGTTGAAAATCAAATTGGACTTGCTTTAAAAAAATTGAGGGAACAACTCAACCCTATATGGGACAAAATAATGTTACTCGTTTTAATGAATTTAATTTAAGTTTTTATAGGGGGATCGAATGGTTTGCTTGACATATCAGTGAACGACGAATAAAATGCAAGAATTGGAATTTAACATATTGGCCTATTTAAAGGGAGAGCTCGACGAGACAGAGCGATTCCAGGTGGAGCAGTGGGTAGCTCTGTCCAAGGCGAATAAGAGAGCATTTGATGAAATTGAGAAAATTTATCAAGCCTCACTTATTGATACCGAATACTTCCAGCCAGATGTAGATCAGGCATGGGATACAGTATCTGATGCAATCAACAAGAAATCATCTTCAAGCAAAACCTGGCTATATCGACTAGCTGCCATGATTACTTTGGCTATAGGGTTGGGCTTTGCGGTACACGAACTGCAATTTGACTCAAATCTTTTAGTGGAGCGCACTTCAAATGATGAAACCAGAAAGATAGAACTAGCCGACGGTTCGGTAGTTTGGTTGAATGAAAACTCAGTCTTCAAGTTCTCAAAGTCCTTTGATGAAGATGAACGAGTAGTCACTTTAGACGGACAGGCTTATTTCGATATTGCTAAAGATCCTAATAGACCATTTATTATTTCAGGTGAAAAAACTACGGTAGAAGTTCTTGGAACTTCTTTCAATTTGATCTCCACAGCAAAATATTCAAATATCAATGTTACAAGCGGGCGTGTGGCTTTCGCGCTAGCAGATGATCGTGAAATAGAAGTAGTTCTTCACAAAGGGACGCAAGCTACATTTGAAAAGAATCAATTGATCAAGAACGAATCTTTTAATGATAATGCAGCATCATGGATGACTAAGGATTTTGTGTTCAAAAGCTCTCCCTTATCACAAGTAGTGAATACACTAAGCGAGCATTTTGATGTAAAAATAAAAGTCGATGACACCATCAAAAACTGTCTGATAACATCCTCTTTTGAAAACAAAGATTTAGATGAAATACTAGCAACATTAGAAGCCATAGCCAACATTAAAAACGAAAAGAAAGGTAAAGTCATTAGACTTTCTGGACCAGGCTGCTAATAAAGAAACTCGAAGTACAAAGGACAAACCACGCCGGATGCGTGGTTTTTTTTTGTTATAAATTCTTCCCTTTAGATGCAATGCCTAAATTTGGCATAGAATTGCATCTTTTTAATGGTTTATTTGCGTCGCCCCACTACTAGTAAGTGTTTTTTCTTCTTTATTTCACTACTCATTCTGAGCAGTGAGCTTTGTGCTCAAGACTCTATCCTTGAGAGAGAAGTCATTATTTACAAAAAGAAATATAAAACCAGAGATATATTAGAGTCCTTACTGCCTGACCAGGGTTTCAATATTGCCTATCACGACAATATTATCCCGTTCGACAAAGTCATCGAGTTTGGCAAAACGAAGGAAACAGACGTAAAAGACGTCCTTTCACGAATTTGTCATAATGAGGATTTAGATTTTGCTTATCTAAATGGTCAGCTAATGATTCGATACTATGACCGGCCAGAGAATGAATACAGATATTCGGTGAGTGGATTGGTAGAAGACGAATCGTCCGGTGAGGCGCTGATCGGAGCCACTGTGTATATCAAAAATATAGAAACAGGTCTTGCCACCAATGGCTATGGGTTTTATGCCTTTACGCTGCCAAAGGGGAAATATGACCTATTGGTATCATTTATTGGTTACAAGACAATCAGCTATACTATCGAACTAAACAAAGACTTCCAGTTCAATTTTCAATTGATAGAGAATTCCAAGAAGCTTGATAACGTAACGGTAGAAGAAAAAGAATTTTTTGACATCAAAGCTCAAAATGTGCTACTCAGTTCAAATAAGCTGGACATGGACATGGCTAGTCAGATTCCACATATAGCAGAGGTAGACGTCTTTCAGAGTTCTCTATTGCTTCCGGGAATATCTAATGTAGGAGAGGGAGTCTCAGGAGTGAACGTACGAGGGAGTGCGTCAGATGCCAACCTTATTATGCTAGATGAAGCAGTCATTTACAATTCCAACCATTTTTTCGGATTGGTTTCAGTTTTTAATCCTGACGCCGTCAAAGACGTCGAAATCCTGAAGGGAGATTTACCTGCAAAATATGGTGGTAGGAGCTCTTCTGTCATGCACATCAGGCAGAAAGAAGGCAATGAAAACGATTTTCATTTTTCAGGAGGGTTAGGATTGATTACCAGTAGAATCATGTTCGAAGGTCCAATAATGGATGGAAATGCCAACTACTTACTCTCTGCAAGAAGTACCTTCTGGGATTTAATCCTAAGAAACTCTAACAGCCCCACACTTGCAAATAGTAGAGTCAGTTTTCAAGATATCAATACTAAAATCAAGTTCAATATAAACAACACAAACAAAATTTACTTCTCAGGATATTTTGGGGCGGATGCCAACCAATTTGGAATAGATGCCATTCAGAAATGGGGCAATAGAGTCATCTCCGTTCGCTGGAATCGCATTCATAAATCCAAGCACTTTATGAACCTTACGACGTATTTCAGCCAATATGAATATCGCGTAATAGAAGAAAGTGAAGAAGCCAATTTTGTAGGTACGTCGCGAATATCAGATTTAGCGGCAAAGTTTGACATGAGCTCCTACTATAGTCCAAGAAATATTTTCGGCTTTGGAGGCGAAATCATTACTCATCTGATGAGCCCGGGAGAGCGAGTGCCCGGCCTAAGATCCTCTGAAAATCCCGTCAAACTGAATAATGAGCTGGGAATAGAACCCTCTATATATGTATCCAACGAACGACATTTTGGAGACCTTGCCCTTACCATAGGCGCCAGATATTCTGGTTTTCTCAATTTTGGAAAATCTGATTTATATATCTATGACCCATCAGTGTCCAAATCAATAGACTCAAGGATCGACACAATCGAAGCAGGAACCAGCGGAGCGCGAAAATTCTATCACAATTTTCTGCCCAGACTCTCGGCCAAATATCAACTCAATCCTAATACAGCATTGAAAGTTGGGCATTTTGCTACAGTACAATATATGCATCTACTGTCCAATACCTTGTCGCCGGCTTCATCAGATTTTTGGCAAATCAGTGGCGAATACTTGCTTCCAAGTACTATGCATCAGACGACCATTGGCGTCTATCAATATGTGAAAAAATTTGATATGGATTTATCATTGGAGTTTTACTATCGTAAAATCCAAAATGTTATCGACTATAAAAATGGTGCCGACCTCCTGTTTAATGAGTCCATAGAAACCGAAACACTCAATGGAAATGAGAGAGCTTATGGCATGGAATTGTTCTTAAAAAAGAAGTTCGGAAAACTTACAGGATGGTTGGGATATACACTTTCAAAATCCGAAAGGCAGGTGAATGGCGCACATCCGGAAGAGGTGATTAACGGAGGCAGTTTTTTCCCTACCAATTACGATCGGACTCACGATATAGCGATTACTGGAATATACCAACTCACAGAATACCTTTCCTTGTCTTCAAGTTTTGTATACTACACAGGCAAACCGTTCTCTTTCCCGTCATCCAAGTATGAAATAGATGGACTACTAGTACCGCATTATCCTGACAGGAATCTGGATCGCCTCTCCGACTATCATAGACTTGACATTGCGGCCACCTTGAATTTGAAAAAAATCAGAAAAAATGGCAAAGAAAGGCGAGCAGAAAGTAGCTGGGTATTCTCGATTTACAACGTATATGCCAGAAGAAACGCGCAGGCTTATTACTTTAGAGAAAGTGAAGATCAAGCAGGCGTTTCAATTGTAGAAAAGCTGTCGGTATTAGGAACGATGATCCCTTCTGTCACTTATAACTTTAAGTTTTGAGAAATTTCACCCATCATATCGTCTTTAGTTTGATAGGTTTGATATCATTCTCCTGTTTAGATCAGATCAATTTGGATATCGGAACCGGTTCCTCAAGTGTAGTAGTCTTTGGATGGGTCACCAGTGAGGCCAGGCCGTATGAGATAAAACTTAACCTGAGTAATGGATATTCTGATCAGTCTGGATATCCGCCAATCACCGGAGCGGAGGTTTATGTGACGGATCAAATGGGGAATAGATTTGATTTTATAGAAGTAACTGAATCAGGTCGGTATTTTTCGGACCCATCTACTTTTATTGGCGTGCCTAACAACACTTATCAACTGACGATTATTCATGAGGAACAAACCTATACATCTACCCAGGAATTGATGCCGGCTTTGACTCCCGTTGAAGACGCATTTATCAATTTCATTGCGGATCCTGCAGATTTCCAAATAGACCCTACCGATGAAAATTTCTTTGTTTCGGCCTTTGTCGATGATGACCCTAACGTAGATAACTACTACCGTTGGAAGATTTATGTAAATGGTGAACTCAGAAATCAGCCAGAAGAATTGGTTTTGTTTGATGATAGATTCACAAATGGAAATAAATTTAAGTACGATGCTGGAAATGTGGTTTTTACTCAATCAGACAGGCCTAGTTTCGAACACATGTCATTGACCAAGAGAGCCTACGATTTTTATCAGAATCTCCAGAAACAAACCAGTAGTTCTACCCTGAGTCCACGGACTCAACCAGGGATCATCGAAGGAAACATGAAAAATCAAGACGATCCAAACGATTTGATATTAGGTTTTTTTGGGGCCTCTGAAATCATAGAAGTAGAGGTGCCGTTGTAACAATGTCAATCAAGGACAAGAACCTCGTTGATCTGATCCAGTGCACTAAATCGTATTCTCAATATCTTGGTGTTCGACGTAGAATCAGCACAAGTGAGTCGATAAGTAAAAAATTTCTGACCCCGAGTATATAGATGAGTTTCATCAGGATTACCTAAATATTGGATTAACTCAGTTTCGTTCATGCCTAAAAACTGATCGAATTGTTCCTCCATGGCCTCAATAACGCTCATCCGATATTCCTTACAGGCGCCCTCGGCTGCCCAAAGGCTGCTATCAAAGGTTTCGAATTCTATAGATTTGCGCTCACAACCCATCTGCAAAAGCACAATAAATAGCAGTCCCGCGAAGCGCCGAAACAATCCCATTAAAGTTTGACCAGAAAGCAAATAATAATCACTGAAGCATCGAATTGGTAATTTTGAATTTAGTAATAATTTCATTGCAGATATATTGGATTAAATTAATATTTTGATTGATTATTAGATAATTTTATAGGAAAATACAAAGGACACCATAAAGTTGTTATTTAAAAATAATTCTATACATTTAAGGTGTGATTTATAAGTTTATATTAATTAATAAGGTAATTGCTTAGATATGGCCGACGATAAACTCAACGAAGGTTCGGAAGAAGAAAACAAGTCAAATCAGTCTGATGAGGATTTTGGTTTACCAGATTTGGAATTTGATGAATTACAAGAATTAGATTTCAATTTGGATGACTCAGAAGATACTGAATCAGAAAGTGAAGAACAAACTCTTCCTGAGCCCGAAGGAATAGATATGAGTGTGTTAGACGACATAGATGTTCCAGAATCGTCAGATGACGCAGGGTTACAACCGGGTGATTTGGATCCGCCGGATGGATCTGCTCTGGATGATGGGATAGAGGAAGTAGAAGACGTACTGGACAGCGCTCAGCTCATTTCTGATAGGCTTGGTGACGAAGAAGAAGACCCATTGTCTCCGGATTTTAGTTCTGATATCAATTATGACGACCTGATCGGTGATAGCCCAAGTGGTGAAAGCGATGATGTATCATCGGTTGACGATTTAGGACTTGACCTGTCCTCCGACGACTCGATGGATACTGACGATCTTTTGGCTAACATTGATAGCCCAGATCAGTTGGCCGCTCTTGGAATCCTTGATGACGAGGAAGAAGGGGATTCAGCGATGGAAGCGTCAACCCCAAGTGAAGATATAGGAAGTGATGACATCGGATCCTCGCTATTTGCAGCAGATGATTCTTCCAATGATGGAGATTCTATCTTTGCGAATGATAGTGTTTCCCTTGATGAGCCAGCATTTGAAGAGCCAGAGACTCCTTCATTACCCCCTAATTATAAGCCTTATTCTTATGAAGAGTCTTCAGGAGGTTTTGCTAAAGTAATAATCATCGGAGTATTGATCATTACGATCATAGGTGGAGTATTCTACTATTTCTCAACCTCTAACGGAGAAGAAAAAGTAATAGCGAAAAAAGAGACTCCAAAGAAACGAACCAAGAAACCGCCGACAGAGCAGCCTAAGTCTACTACTCCAGCGAAAACAGAAGAGACCAAGCCTGCACCTGCACCGGTGAAAAAGGAAGTAAAGCCGGTAGAGGTAAAACCTGAACCTAAGGTTGCTACAGCAAACCCGGGTGAAATAATCAGGGTGAAGGAACGAACTTCAAGATCATATGTAATCATAGGAAGTTTTATCGATGAAGACCTGGCAATGGATTATGCCACCGTCCTGAGTAGTCAGGGAAATGGAGTCAAAATCATACACCCTTACGGTAAGTCCAAGAGATATCGTGTATCTATCGCAGACTATGCCAGTTATGGCGATGCTGCAAGTCAGTTGGGCAACTTCAAAGGGCAATATGGAAACGAAGTATGGGCACTGCAATATTGATGTAGATACCCCGTTACCGTAATACTTACAAAAAAATAAAAAAGGTCAAATTGGCCTTTTTTTTGTTTACAACACTTTATGCAAATGTTAAATATGATTGTCAGCACTATGCTACAGGAAGTGCCTGTAGAAGAGGCTCTGGAACAACTATCCGTTTTGGAGTTACTATTTAAAGGGGGATTTATGATGATACCCATTCTTATATTATCTATCATCGGAATTTACATTTTTGTGGAACGCCTGTTTACCATAAAAGATGCAGCTAAGACACCTGAAGCCTTTATGGATAATATAAAGCAAATGGTATTGAATGGAAGTATCACCGACGCAATGACGCTATGCAATAGCACGTCTACACCTATTGCCAGAATGATAGGTAAGGGAATATCCCGGATCGGAAGTCCACTTAAAACAATCGAAGCTTCTATCGAGAACGTTGGTAAAATAGAAATATACAAGTTAGAGAAGAACCTCGGCCTTTTGGCTACAATATCAGGAGCAGCTCCTATGATAGGGTTCCTAGGTACGGTTACAGGGATGATACAAGCATTTATATCTATAGCTCAGGAAGAAGGGGCAGTGAGCCCTAAACTGCTTTCTAGCGGTATCTATGAAGCTATGATCACCACTGCAGCTGGTTTGTTTGTTGGGATCTTGACTTACCTGGCCTACAACTATCTTGTGACCAGAGTAAGTAAGCTTATTCATGGTATGGAATACACCTCAATTGATTTTATTGATTTGCTCCAAGAACCTCAGAAGAAATGAATCTAAATTCAAAACATAAGGTTGAATCTTCCTTTTCAATGTCCTCAATGACAGATGTGATTTTCCTGTTGTTGATATTTTTTATGCTCACCTCATCCTTCATTACACCCTCAGGCTTACCCGTGAATCTACCCACTAGTAAAAGCTCTAATATCGTAATGCAAAAGATCAGCGTGACGATTACGCCGGATTTGAATTACTATGTAAATGATAAAAAAGTATCATTTAGCCATCTGGAATCAACATTGAAAGCAGAGCTTAGTGATAAGGAAGGAGTAGTAGTGCTACACTGTGATAAAACTGTACCCGTAGAACATTTGGTAAACGTAGCCAGTATAGCCACCAAGTTGAAGGCGAAGATTTCATTGGCGACAAAACCCGATTAACATTGGAAAATCAAGAAAATAGAAACCAAAAATTGAGTGCTGCAATTTCAGTCGGAATTCATTTGGCTCTATTGTTGGCTTTTTTCCTTATTCTGGCTTGGACAGAACCCAATCCGCCTATTCCAGAATATGGTATAGAGCTCTCTATGGGATCAGAAGTAGCTCCATCAGATAACCTAGAGCAAGTAAACGAAGTGGTGGAAGAGCAATCTGAGGAGGCAGAAGCCGAAGTGGAAGAAGCTAATGAACAATCAGAGCAAGAGGCTGCGAGTGAAGTAAAGGAACCAATTCAGGAATCCACGGAAAATGAGGCGCAAGAATCCATTACCGAAGACATCAACAGCCCTGATATAGTAGATGAGACGACAGAGGCGCAGGCCAATCAACCAGAGATAATTGACGAACCAGATCAAGGAAGTGATGCACAGACGGTAGAGGCCGAAAAACCAACAGAAGAGGAGCAGTCGGAAGAAAAAATTGTCGAAAGTCCGGAAATTGATGAAAGAGCAATCTTTAAGAAAAGTGATAGCAGCACGAATTCTGGCGGCACCGGCTCAAGTTTAGAATTGGCCGGCTGGGATTGGGATTTTAGACCTGAGCCTGATGACAAATCTTCTGAGAACGGCAAGATAGTTTTTGAAATCACAATAGATGAAGAAGGTGAGATTATTGGGATTAAAACCTTAGAGAAAACAGTATCCCCTGTGGTAGAGAAGGTATACAGGGATGCAGTAATGGAGCTTACCTTCAGTCGAAAATCAGACAATAGGGTAGCTGCTGCCAGATCTATAGGAAAAATTACATTTATTATCCAATCCAAATAGAAATCATGAACTATAAGGAGGTCCTCGACTTCTTATATACTCAGCTGCCCATGTATCAGCGAGTAGGTAAGGTGGCATTCAAAAAAGATCTGACGAATACGTTACTTCTTTCCGAAGTATTAGACCATCCACACTCCAAATTCAAATCCATTCATGTAGCTGGCACAAATGGAAAAGGATCTACTTCGCATATCATTGCATCGATATTACAAACCGCAGGGTACAAGGTAGGCCTATACACCTCTCCTCATTTGAAATCCTTCAGAGAAAGAATCAGAATCAACGGAGAAGAAGTCGACGAACAGTTCATTGTGGATTTTGTTACATGTCACAAGGCTGATATAGAGAAAATTTCACCGTCATTCTTTGAAATAACAGTGATTATGGCGTTTGAGTATTTTGCTCAGCAAGAAGTAGATTTTGCAGTCATTGAAACGGGGCTTGGAGGTCGCTTGGATTCTACTAATATCATTACGCCAATTCTATCCGTCATTACTTCTATCAGCATGGATCATCAGGATATGCTCGGAGATACCATCGAAAGCATTGCAAAAGAGAAGGCAGGAATTATTAAAGACAATATACCGATGGTTATTGGGCAATTGCCCGAGTCTGCGGAAAAAGTCATCAGAGAGGTGGGTAGTGCAAAAGGCGCTGAAGTCATTGGTCCTAATCACGATTCAATACCTGAAATGGATTATATATCAGATTTGGCTACCGAAGTAGTAAACCTAAATATAGGTACTGTGACTAGAGTTTCTCAAGCTTTGAATGCCATGCAAATTTCCATTTCAGATGAGCATTTCAGACATGGGCTTGCCAACGTAGTGGCAAATACTGGTATCAAAGGCCGTTGGCAGACGCTGTCGGCCAACCCGCTAACTATCTGCGATGTCGGCCATAATGAAGAAGCTGTTAGCTGGCTTATGGAAAAAATTTCAAATTTATCTTATAATAAATTACATATCGTTTGGGGCGCAGTCGTAGACAAGTCCATCGATAAAATACTTCCATTATTGATTAAAGACGCAACGTATTACTTTTGCGCTGCAGCTGTGCCTAGAGCGATGGATGCCGAAGCTCTTTGGAAGCAAGCAAGCCCCTATGGGCTCGAGGGCACCACATATGCGACAGTAGATCAGGCATATCAGCAAGCAATAAACAACGCAGGGCCGAAGGATTTAATTTTTGTAGGAGGCAGTACCTTTGTGGTAGCTGAAATAAAAGACATATAAAAAGTGGGAAGAAAAAAACTTGAAAGATTTCAAGACAATGCAGAGCGCTACAATGTGGTGGAAGATGGCAAACCTAATTTTGGAAAACTCATTGGAAAATGGAGAGAGCGCCATTTCAAAAATGGCAACGACCTGGTCGTTGAATTAGGCTGCGGTAGAGGAGAGTATACGGTAGGCCTTGGTGAGCACATGCCTGATACTAACTTTGTAGGAGTGGATATCAAAGGTTCTAGAATATGGGTAGGTAGCTCTTATGCTGTCGAAAATAACCTGTCGAACGTTGCATTTTTGCGCACCCAGATCGAACTACTGGAAAATCATTTTGGTGAAGAAGAAATTAGCGAAATATGGGTGACGTTTCCCGACCCAAGACCCAAAGACAAAGATGAAAAGAAAAGGTTGACAAGTCCAAGATGCCTTAATACCTACAAAAAACTACTCTCCAAAGATGGGTGGGTAAAGTTCAAGACAGACAATACTTTTATTTTTGATTACACGCTTGAGCTGTTTCAGAATAAGCAGATTGAAGTGAAAAATCTTGAATATACCCATGACCTATACAACTCCGAATATATGGACGAGCATTTTGGAGTCAAGACGAAATATGAAAAGTTATTTTACGATCAAGGAGAAAATATCAAATACATGAAATTTCAATTCGCTTGATAAACTAACCCAAGACCAGCGAGATGCTTGGGTAGCTCCTTTTGAAGTTGTCGGTAAAAATTATCTCAGGACCAATTTTTAAGTGCTTGCCAAGATTTCTGAATAGTGAAACTTTGATGGTAGTATCCTGAAATAGTTGACCATCCGGGTTGATTAGATAACCCGCTCTTGAAGTCCACCCCTTGTTTGTTTTCTTGTTTAAAGAGGTAAATTCAAAATTAAAAAAGGTGTGCGGATGTATCTTCCTTTCGCTCGTTTCGCTATTGGTGAAATTGATTTGTGTAGATACTCCTAACTTGTATATTTCTCTCCTCTTGGCGGTGTAATTTTCGGCTACTTTAAAATCAATTCCCATCTCAGGTGTAAGCCCCTCAGCTTGAAAGTTTACTTTGGCAAATCCAGATACAAATGGATTGGACAAAGGAGAAATTTCTACCTCCTGGATTTCTTTTTTGTCACGAACCAAAACTGTTTTTTCTATTGGGCTCAGTTTAGGAGTGATTTGAATTCTTTGGTTTTTTGAAATTGGCATCGAAACAGGCACAGCGTTGAATTTACTGATAAGTACCGGACTTAATTGTGTTCTGCTCAACTCAGCAATCTTTTCACCTGTTCCGATTTGTGCGCTTGGAGCAATTTCATCTTTTATGAAATTCCACTCAGGCAGAGATAAATTTGCTGCAACTAAAAGAGAGAAGGAGGCCGCCATTGCAAGTCCCCATGTTACGAATCGTTTGTCTACCTGACCCAGTCGTTGTGATAGTTTCTCCCAGGTCTTTAGGGGATCAAAATTTTTGACAGGCACCTCTTCAACCACACGAACAGCTTGCTTGCTTACCTGATCTGTTGATGACTCGTTTGAATCTAACTGATCATGGGACTGAGACTTATTTTTTCCGTTGATTTTCATATTGCACCTATTTCTGTTAATGATTTGGAAAGAGAGGCTCTCGCCTTACTTAACTGAGATTTAGACGTATTTTCACTGATATTCAATTTTTCGCCTATTTCCTTGTGTGAATACCCCTCTATCACATACATATTGAACACTGTTCTGTATCCGTTGGGTAGATCCTGAATCACATTGACGATGGTTTCTTCCATAAGCTGGGATTCGGCATTCTCACGACCAGATGACAAGTGATGAACCTTGTCCAGCTCAACCTGATCCATCTTTCTTTTTCTAAGCAGCATGAGAGATTCGTTTACCATTATTCTTTTGATCCAACCTTCCAAACTTCCTTTACCTCTAAATTCAAACGTGTCAATTTTCGAATAGACCTTCATAAACCCGTCGATCATAGCATCCTCAGCTTCCATCTCATCATTGAGATAGCGAAGGCATGTACGCATCATCTTGTTAGCATACTTTTCATATAGTGCCTTTTGAGCCATTGAGTCTCCGGCCTTGCACAAGTCTGTTAGTTGACTGTCGTCCAAAATGATGTTTTGATTTGAGATATATCCTTGCTTGTTCAATGCTTGCAGATTAAAAAAGGTTGCTTTGCAGAAATGCATTTGCAAAATATCACAAGAACAAACGTCGTACCGTTAACGGATCGTTAAAAGGTGTTAATAATCGTTAAAGAAAAGAAAGACTGTTGGTGAATTGTCTTCTTACAGACGAGTCATGTATAGGAATACACAATAAGCTACAAATCCAACCAGATAAAGAGCACCCTCAGCTCGATCCAACTTATATTTCTGGAGTGTAAACATGAATATGAACAGCATCAGAGTTCCAATCATTACAATATATAAATCCAGATTGAGATCTAAATCATATGAAATTGGTGCGTTCAATGTTGCAGTGGCTCCGAGAACCAAAAGCAGATTGAAAATATTAGATCCAACAATATTGCCAACTGCCAGATCTGATTTTTTGTGAAACGCCGCTACCGCGGTAGTGGCTAGCTCAGGCAGGGATGTTCCGGCTGCCAAAATTGTAAGCCCTATTACTTTCTGACTGATATTAAAATGTTCGGCTATGATGATGGCGTTGTCTACAATGACCTGACCACCAATGGCCAACCCTGCTATGCCAAAGACAATCATGAGCGTAGTCTTAAGGCTACCATACATTTCAATCTCATCCATATCACCACCAAGATCTCCGGTTCGTCTCATGTTTTGGAAGACGTAGATCAAGAAGGCAACGAACATAACGAGTAGAATGACACCATCAATCAAGCTCAGCGCATTGGTATCAGCACCAAGTATTAATTGATCATTAACAAGCAAGAAGAGTACTACTGTAGCTAATAGAGAGTATGGCACCTCTTTCCAAAGTGCATTTTTCTGAACAGTCAATGGGTAAATTACGGCCGCAATACCCAAAATCAGAAACATATTAAATATGTTCGATCCAATGATGTTGCCAAATACTATATCATCGTTTTCACCCGAGGCACCTGAAATAATGTTGACCACCAATTCGGGCGCGGAGGTGCCCATAGCTACAACAGTGAGTCCTATGGCAATGTCCGAAACGTTGTATCGCTTGGCAAGTGAGGAAGCTCCATTCACTAAAAAATCGGCTCCCTTGATAAGCATTACGAAACCGACAATGATGAGCAAAAAGGGCACTACCATATTTGAATTAATTTATGTTCAGGTGGTAAAATAATTAGAATTGAAATATAAATATATTCAGAATATTTTAATCATTTTTTCGATAAATAAACAATGCTTAAAATGTTTGACGAAAATATCGCTATTCATCCAAATTAATGCACAAATTCATTGCAATATATTCAAAACATTTTTTTTCATGAATATTAGTGGCTGGTAAATTCAAAATTTATCATAAATACCAGAAAATGAGCTTGTTGATTACAGTAAATTAAGCTCTTCTTTAATTTTCGCAATTTTGTTATTTAGTAGCTGTCTTTCCTCCTCAAAATCTCTTTCTGAGTCCGAACCTGACCTTACACTGATATAGAACTTTATTTTGGGTTCTGTACCGGATGGTCGCATGGATACCTTTGATCCATCTTTGGTTACAAATTGCAAAACATTAGACTTTGGAAAATTAATCTTTTCTTCAGAATGACTCAAAAGATTCTTTGCCGTAGAATCCTGATAGTCAATTAACCATTCAATTTCGGAATTTGCGAGTTTCGATGGTGGGTTCGATCTGAAAGTATGCATCATTTGCACGATTTCTTCGGCCCCGGATTTACCTTTTTTGGTCAGAGAGATGAGGTCTTCCTGATACATTCCGAATTGCGAATATACTTCGTCCAGTAGCTCGTTGAGGCTTTTATCATTGTCTTTTGCCCAAGCTGCCATTTCTGCTATCATTGCACAAGAAGCTACTGCGTCTTTGTCTCTTACAAAATCTCCTATCAGGTACCCATAACTTTCTTCGCCTCCACCAATGAAGGTTCGCTGACCTTCCAGTTTCTTGATGAGGCCAGCAATATGCTTAAAACCGGTCAGGGTGTCAAAGCAGTCTACTCCGAAATATGTAGCGATGTCTTTGATGAGCTCGGTGGTGACCACCGTCTTCACTACGTACTGACTTCCGTCAAGCTTGCCATTCTCTTTCCATTTGAGGCACAGATAGTAGATGAGTAGTGCTCCAGTCTGATTGCCACTGAGCAGTGAGAATCCTCCGGTTTCATTTTTAATAGCAATACCCACACGATCAGCATCAGGATCAGTCGCCATCACCAATTCTGCTCCTATGGCTTGGGCTTTCTCCAGAGCAAGCGTTAAGGCCTCTTTCTCCTCAGGATTAGGATACACGACGGTTGGAAAATTTCCGTCAGGTTCGGATTGCTCTTCGATGATAGTAACATTATCGAAACCGAATCTTTCAAGGATTTTGGGAACCAGCGTAATGCCTGTACCGTGGATAGGAGAGAATACGATGGAGAGATCAGACTGATTCTTTATTGCCTCGGGAGATAGGCTTAATTTAGAAACAGCGTCAAGATATTTTTCATCTATTTCTTCACCGATGGATTCTATCAACTCAGGATTGGCCTTAAAATTAATCTGGTCAAAACTAGTGATTTTTCTAACTTCCTCAATGATCAGGTTATCGTGTGGCTCTATGATCTGAGCGCCATCATCCCAGTAGACTTTGTATCCATTGTACTCCTTGGGATTGTGTGACGCCGTTACTACTATACCACTCTTGCATCCCAGTTCTCTAATCGCAAAGGATAATTCTGGAGTAGGTCTCAAATCATCAAAAAGATAGACCTTAATGCCATTTGCTGAAAAAATATCGCTCACTATTTGCGCAAAAAACCGACTGTTGTTTCGAGAATCATGCGCGATTGCAACGGATACTTGTTCATTGGCAAACTGCCCCTTGATGTAATTGGCCAGTCCCTGAGTGGCACTACCCACCGTGTATTTGTTCATTCGGTTGCTACCGATGCCCATGATTCCACGTAGCCCACCAGTACCAAATTCCAGTTCTCTATAGAAGGAATCTGTCAATTCCGTATCATTGCCACTTTCGATAAGTGCTTTGATTGATTCTTTGTCTGATTCGTCGATGTTGCTATTCAGCCACTTGTCGACTACTGATTTGATATTTTCATCCATAGTTTAAAACCCAATAGTGTTTTTTACTCTTGCCATTACCTCATGAGCAATTTTTCTTGCTTTTTCTTCTCCTTCCTGAAGATGTTGTTCTATTTCAGATTCATTCTCCATAAAATGATCGAACCGTTCACGTTCTTCTTTGAACTTGTCCAACAGCAATTCAAAAAGTGCTGTTTTAGCATGTCCGTAGCCATAGTTGCCGCCTTCATAGTTTTTACGCATGTCAGCTTTTTGCTCACTAGTGGCTACCGTTTTATAGATGTTGTACACATTACAGGTATCAGGATTTTTGGGTTCCTCCATAGGTGTACTGTCAGTCACGATAGACATGACATTTTTCTTTAGCTTTTTCTCTGGTAAAAATACGTCCAGAATGTTTCCATAGGACTTACTCATTTTTTGACCATCCGTACCGGGAATAGTCATGACTTCTTCATCAATTTTGGCCTCTGGAATCACAAATATATCACCAAACTGATGATTGAATGCTTTAGCAATATCTCTGGTCATCTCTATGTGCTGTTGTTGGTCCTTCCCTACAGGTACTATATTGGCGTCGTAGAGCACAATATCAGCAGCCATTAATACTGGATAATCAAAGAGCCCAGCATTGACATCAGAAAGCCTATTGGCCTTGTCCTTGAATGAATGAGCATTCGCAAGCATAGGATATGGCGTTACGCAGTTCAGATACCAAGTTAGTTCACATACTTCTGGTATCTTTGATTGTCGATAAAAAATCGACTTGGAGGTATCCAATCCACAGGCCAACCAGGCTGCTGCGATAGATTTAGTATTTTCTATTCTTGTTGCAGGGTCTTTGATTGTGGTGAAGGAGTGAAGGTCAGCAATAAAAAGCAAAGATTCCTGCTTTTCACTATTGGTAAGATTGATTGCTGGCAAAATTGCCCCTAGTAAGTTTCCGAGATGAGGTCGTCCCGAACTTTGTATCCCTGTTAGTACTCTTGCCATGGTAAATTTTTTGCGCAAATTAATAAAATTATTTCCCTTTGTTACGTTAAGACATTATTGTTTATTTGCGCCTTACCAATCATGAAAAATATGCTGCAGTTCATAAAATCGACGTTATTTGTTTTTCTCATTACTTTTTCAAACACGATCCTTGCACAAGATAAAGGAACCCTTGAGTTTATAATTTCGGATCATGATTTTGGTGATATTAAAGAGGAAGACGGCCCGGCAACTTATGAGTTTGAATTTATAAATGCGGGTAAGGCTCCACTGGTAATATCCAACGTACGTGCCTCTTGCGGATGTACTACTCCAGCATGGTCTAAAGAACCTGTGCTGCCAGGAGAAAAGGGCTTTGTAAAGGCTCAATACAACCCAAGAAACCGCCCCGGGACATTTAGAAAGTCATTAACAATTACTACCAATGGAAACCCTGCTGTCGTACAGGCATATATTCGAGGCAAGGTGATTCCTAAGGTGAAGTCATTGGAAGAACAGATGACCGTGCAAATTGGTAAGACAAGGTTCAAAAGCAGGTCAGTAAATATTGGGCGACTTACAACTGAGAAAATGGTCAGGATACCTTTCGCTGTATATAATGATAGCCCGGATACACTTAGATTTAAGAGTGAATATGAAGCCCCTGATTTTATCCAATTATCATTTGAGCCGGACGTGCTTGCGCCAAAGCAAGTGGGATCGGTAGTGATTGCTTACAATCCTGACCATGATGATAATCTTGGTCACAATAGTCATGGAATTCAGTTTTATACCGATGAAGAAGGTGCTGACGCAAAGAAAATAAATGTAATAGCTTCTATCACAGAATATTTCCCGCCATTGTCGGAGGAAGAAAAGGAAAAGGCTCCTAAGCTGGCCATCACTGATAGATTGCAGGATATTGGTCAAATGAGATCTGGTGAGAGCAGAGAAGCTGAATTTATTTTGACAAATACAGGTAGATCAAATTTGAATATTAGAAAGATAAAATCGAATTGTGGCTGTTTTGTTGCCGAGCTGAATAAATACGATATCAAGCCAGGTAAATCCGCTGTGCTAAAAGGAACATTTAGTTCTGTAGGTAGAAGAGGAAATCAGAATAAGTCGATAACGGTTTTTTCTAATGATCCGGTGGACCCTGTACAGGTGGTTTCAATTAAAGCCTCGATATTATCAGCAAATTGATAAGATTCCTTCCATTTATCTAAGCTTTCGATTTAAGTTTGCAGAAAAATTAAGAAATGAAATATTTGATGGCGTGGGCACTATTGATCGTGCTGGTGGGTTGTGAGAATGATGAAAGAACTAAAGGGGATGATTTGTTCAGCGAGGGTAATTTTGCTGAAGCCATCACGGCATATAATGAATATCTGGAATTGCATCCCTCGCATGTAAAATCGCTTTACAATCGAGGAAGATCTTTTGAGGAGTTGGGAAAATTTCAAAAAGCCTTTGACGATTTCACCCAAGTGCTTGATATAGACAAGAAGAATACTTCCGCACTGCTGAGTTTGTCAAAATTTTATTATCGAGATCATAAATTCGAAAAAGCTAAATACTACGGAGAATCTGCAGTTAAAATAAACGACAACTTACCAAGTGCACATTTTTGGTTGGGGAGAGCGCAGCATCAGATGGGACTCTTTGCTGAGGCTTTGACGTCGTACAACAATGCCATCAATCTTGATCGCGAACTAGGTGAGGCCTATCTCTATCGTGGTGCGATAAAGATGCAAGCAGATAGAAAAAAGTCGGCTTGTTCAGATTTTAAAACAGCTAAAGATTTGGGAGTAAGGGAAGCAGAAGCAGCTCAGAAGAAGTATTGCAAATAAGTCAGAGTATCAGACGATTTATTTCTGATTATTGACTATTTGGAATCGTTACTTCGAAAATACTGCCTAATCCTATTTTACTAGTGATTGCTAATTCGCCATTTATTTCCTGAAGATACTCCTTGACTAGATTTAGTCCCAATCCAGTGCCTTTTTCCTCTGCAGTACCTTGTGTGCTTTCGGCACGTTCCGATTCAAAGAGCCTCGCGATTTGTTCGTCTGTCATGCCTACTCCGTGGTCAACGACGGTAAGTTTAATGTTACTGGTATTCTGTTCAAGTTTTACGTTGATTTCTCCATTTTGAGTAGAGAATTTTACAGCATTAGCTAGCAAATTTCTGATTACAAAATTGACAATTCCTTCGTCGCTATCAATTTTGATTGGCCCTTCAGCCTCATACTCAATATTAATAGACTTTATTTCAGCAGGGTTTTTCATTAGCATAATAATGTCCCGGAGGATTTGGACAACGTCTATTTTTTCGATCTTGACCTTTACGCCTTTGCGCTGTCTCGTAGTCCAAAAGAGAATATTATCCACCATTCCATTGGTTCTACTCAAGCTGTCATCTATCTGCTTTATAAAATTTGATAGTTTTTCCTGAGTTATACTTTTTGAATGATAAAGCGATAGAAGCCCTCTCAAGTTATTCAATGGGCTCTTTACATCGTGTGATATCACCGAAAGTAAGCGATCTTTTATTTTGTTTGAGTTTTGAAGATCCGATGTACGTTCATTGACTTTTGCCTCAAGTTCCAGTTTAATTACCTCAAGGGATTTGAATGAATTGGCGTAGTGATTGGCTAGCATGTACACCTGAAAGATCAGGAATACCAACAGTCCTGTTTCTACCAAATATCCGAAACGGATATTAAAATCAATTAACGCTGTATTCTTGAGAATTTCCAAAAGGATAAAGGGAAAGGAAGCTATGATTCCCAGGAAAATATACAGTGCATCTGGGTTTTCCTGTTTCAGCCAGGCCTTGGCTATTGTATAGATAGCAAATATAAATGCTGCAATCAAAGCAATATGAGAAACATCGAGTAATTGGCCATAGACGTGCTGATCTGTAAATATCACTGGCAAAATCAAGAGTATAGAGCTAGCCACAAATACCTTGACAGTTATTTTTGATGAGCTGGTCTCGAACAAGTGATGTACATATAATGGAAAGAGAGCAACGATAAGATAGATGCCACCAAATTCTATTTTTTTCCAGATTTCAAAAGATACTAATGGGAATATGGATGGGAGCAAAAAAGACCCTCCGTTGAGAATCATACTTCTCAGGGCAACCACGAGACAGATCAGCGCGAGCCACAAATTTGGTTTTCCTCTGTTGTACAAAAAGAACAAAAACAGCTGATAGATAAAAATGGCAATCAGACTACCCGCAAATACATTCTCAATTCCATTGCGCAAGGTTTTTTCTTTGATAATAGCGGCAGTATTCCCGATGATAGGTGTACCTAGTAGTCCTGAGCTAAAGTAGGTATGGTTAGCCACCTGGATTACAATCTCAAGGGTGTCCTTCCCATCGGGGAGAGGTACATAATTGTTGGTAAGTTGGGCCTTGTAGGTATCACCATCTTCACTGATTAGGCCAGAGGTAGATCTAAGTTCTCCATTTACCCATATTTTGGATGATGAAGTAATCATCGAAATGTAAAGAAGCAATCCATGATAGGAGGCAGGCATAATTGTCTGGCATCTATAAGTTGCCTTGCCAAGCAAGGGAAATTCTTCTTGCGAATGCCACGACTTCGGTACTAAAAGGTAGTCCTTGGGGGATTTTGTTGAAAGCTCATTTGGAGAAAGTAGTTCGTCGTAATAAAACTCCCAAGAGCCAGCTAACGAAACGAATGCTGAATCGAAATCAGCTTCTTTCAAGTCATAGATGGCTTCAGAATAGTTTTGACTCAGAGAGGTATTGAATTGAAAATTCAATAATAACACCAAGATCATATTATACCAGAATTTTACCATACTACTGCAAAGTAATATAGTCTGGTTTGTCTAAAAATGATGAGAGTTTAGATATAAAGCCTACTTCCAAAGGGTGTAGTTGTAAGTGCTTTCAATTTTGTTTTCAAGTTGGTCAGGAACTATTGGGAAGAAATCCAGACCAGTGACTTTCTCTACGTCATCGATACTCATGGCGTATTCGCTTAGTGATTGAGTAGCTTTTTTATTTTCCAAAATAAACCCGATGCCTTTCACCTCTTTTCCATTTAGCTCTAATACAACTTTGAAATATTGATTTGGAACCACTACTTTGTTTTTACCAATTTTTTCATTTTTACCATTGTAGATGGGGCCTGTCACTACATAGACTTCGCTATTGCTCTTTGCCCAATCTCTTACCTTTTCTTCCAACATTCTCCAAATGCCTCGATTAAATCCCGGCTCTTGTGGACTCATATTGCTCATGAAAAAGGACTCACTCATACCGTCTTTGGTCCATGAAAAATCTGCTGCAGGGGCCAAATGACCTCGATCGTATCCAGAGCCTTTATAATCGCTGGTACTGGCTGATTTGGTTTTTACGTCTGGATCCATTCTGAAATTATTGCTGCGTTCGAATTTAGACTTGTTTAAATCTACGGCCTTGAGCCTGTAAGCCACCCAGTCGGCCTGTTCGGTTTTTTCGTTGTACCTAAGTGTATAGTAAGCGTGTTCGACTATCTGATCATCTTGGGTATATGCTGGCCAGGCAAAGTCAAAACTTGAGGAATAGTAATAATTGTCGTCTTCACTATAGACAGGTAGATTAGAATTTATCTTGGCTGTTTCTTTTGCTCCGTCTTGGGCATTGATTGCCTTATCGTCGAATTTATCTCTGCTCGCAGTGGTAGATGTGCTTGACTGGCTTGATTTGTTTTCTGCAGTATTGTTCTTAGTCTCCTTCTGACTATTTTTTGATGTTTGAGTCTTGGCGGTTGTATTACCGGTGGTCTTATCTTTTTGGATAGTCTCCGATGAAGTTAGACTATCAAACTTCTTACTCCAATCCGGATTTTCTTTGACAGCATAGATGGCTATCATTGCTATTATAGCTAAGATTACAAAGATGGCGGGCAGGTTACTGCCGCCACCTTTACTTTTTTTACCAGAAGGTTTACTTTTTCTTGCTTTCGCCATTTATTTCTGAAATTGCTTGGATACAGTCAGATCTTTAGATCCAGCCACATATTTATAAAATCCTTCACCAGACTTAGCGCCAAGTACGCCAGCTTCTACCATATTCACCAATAGCGGGCATGGTGCATATTTCGGGTTGCCGAAGCCATCGTGCAATACTTTCATGATCGACAAGCATACGTCTAGTCCAATAAAATCAGCCAGTTGAAGCGGACCCATAGGGTGAGCCATTCCCAGTTTCATTACGGTGTCAATTTCTTCTACACCAGCGACTCCTTCATATAGTGTATAAATGGCTTCATTGATCATAGGCATAAGTATCCTGTTGGCAACAAAGCCAGGATAATCATTGACCTCGACGGGTACTTTAGAAAGCTTACGCGACAGTTCCATGACGATCTTTGTAGTTTCGTCACTGGTACTATATCCTCTAATGACTTCTATCAGCTTCATGACCGGTACAGGATTCATGAAATGCATTCCGATTACCTTATCCTTCCGGTTTGTAGCGGATCCGATTTTGGTGATCGATATCGATGAAGTATTGGAGGCCAAAATGCATGAACTTTTGGCGTGTTGATCAATTTGTGAGAACAGATCAAGCTTGATTTTCATATTCTCAGTAGCTGCTTCTACTACTAGATCGGCGTCTTTCACACCTGAGGCCAGGTCTGTAGAGGTAGTAATGTTGCCAAGGGTTTCTGATTTCACCTCCTCAGTGATTTTTTCTTTATTGATCAATCGATCCAGGTTTTTGCTGATCGTAGCTGTGGCTCTATCAAGTGCTTCTTGAGAAATGTCAATGAGGTTGACTTGATAGCCTGTTTGTGCAAATACATGAGCGATTCCATTGCCCATGGTTCCGGATCCGATGACTGAAATGTTTTTCACTGTTCTGATTTTTGGGTTTGTGTACTCTGATATTAAAGTGACAAAAATGTAATTAAATGATCAGTGTTCAAAATGATTCGAATCAAGAAATTTTATTTATAAATAAAAATAGCACCGGTATAAAACTCGGTGCTATTTAATATTCTATCCTAAAAATTGAATTATTATTTTAGGAACAGCCAGTGATATGGATTGTTAGGCGTTGCGGTTGATGTTGTTGAGATCCTCAAATGCATCTTTCAATCTAGCAACGAATGATTTCTCAGCTTCTCTAGTCCATACCCTTGGGTCATAATACTTCTTATTTGGGCCATCGCTAGCGTCTGGGTTTCCTATTTGTCCTTGTAGGTAGCCTTTCTTGTCCTCATAATAATTTTTGATACCTGCCCAGTATGCCCATTGCAAATCAGTATCAATGTTCATTTTGATAGCACCATAAGAGATAGCTTCTCTGATTTCTTCTCTGGTAGATCCAGATCCACCATGAAATACAAAGTTTACCGGATTTGGTCCGGTGCCATATTTCTCCTGAATATAATCCTGCGAATTTTTCAAAATCTTTGGAGTCAGTTTCACGTTGCCAGGCTTGTATACACCGTGCACATTTCCGAACGCCGCAGCGATAGTAAATCTGTTGCTTATTTTACCAAGCTCTTCGTAGGCGTAAGCCACCTCCTCGGGTTGTGTATACAGTCTTGATTCATCTACATCCGAGTTATCTACACCATCTTCTTCACCTCCGGTGATACCCAATTCGATTTCCAGAGTCATGCCCATTTTAGTCATTCTCTCGAGATAAGATTTACAGATATCGATGTTCTCCTCAATTGGCTCTTCCGATAAATCAATCATGTGAGAAGAGAAAAGAGACTTGCCGGTACGGGCATAAAATTCTTCTCCTGCATCTAACATACCATCGATCCAGGGTAAAAGTTTCTTTGCACAATGATCAGTATTCAATATTACTGTCACACCGTAGGCTTCTGCTAGCATGTGCACATGATGTGCACCGGCTACTGCTCCGGCGATTGCTGCTTTTTGTCCATCATTTGACAATCCTTTTCCAGCATTGAAGGCCGCTCCTCCATTTGAAAACTGGATCATTACTGGTGAGTTCAATTCAGCGGCCGTTTCCAGCACGGCGTTGATTGAGCTGCTGCCTATTACATTGGCTGCGGGAAGAGCGAATTGATTTTCATTCGCATAGTTCAATAATTCGGTCACTTCGTCCCCAGTGAGAACACCTGATTTGAATTTCATTTCTTAGTATTTTTAGTGGTCTGATGTCTCTGTTTAATAAAAGACCTCGGATAAAATAATTGGATAGTTAAGGGGGGCAAAGATATGTATTTGTATGAAAATAGCATGAAAATGAAGAAAGACTATCCCGAATTGCAACGCTGACTTTGAATTATTGAAATAATGTCAAATATCTGAGTGGATATTATGAATATTGTAATATTCTGGTCGAAAAAATGCTATTTGGCTGAACTTGATTCTATGATACTGCCAAAAAAAAGCGCATTTAGAAAGACTCTGCTGCTCCCGAGCCAATACGCTCTAAAATTCAAGTTAT
Source organism: Reichenbachiella sp. (assembly GCF_039941815.1). Classification (GTDB taxonomy): domain Bacteria; phylum Bacteroidota; class Bacteroidia; order Cytophagales; family Cyclobacteriaceae; genus Reichenbachiella. Next base: position 306,078 of record NZ_JBDVDW010000065.1, on the reverse strand, counting down.
CGATGAAAGCTATTGTCAACCCTTGCCCATAAGCAGATAATGATACGGCCGGAGTATCGGGAATTCGCACTAAGTTCTCGTCTGAAATATAACCTGCCAACAACGGAGCACTTGAATAGTGTATAGGTTGGGAATAGGGATTTTTAGCTAATTCCATGGTCATCACCCCTTTTTTGAAAAGTGGTAGTTTTCCATCTTGAAATCCAAAGCACAAAGGATGTGTAAGATCAAGATCCGCCATAAATATAGATCCGCCGATACGCTGGGCTCCGGTAGATTTAACTCTTTCGTTATATGGCAGATATTTACGAGTGGAGTCTGAAGCAATTTTTTTGAATTTCACCTTCGATAGTCCTGCTTCTGAGAGCCACTTGCTTCCACCTTTTGAGGCTATTATCTCCCCGCCAGATTGTAGCCATGTTTTGATTTTCGATTGGGAGAGGGTTCCATAACTCCCACCTACAAGTATGATCTGATCATATGAGCTAAGCTCAATGCTATTGAGCTTTTCTTGTGTGACCATTGGTAGAGCAAGGCCTATTCTCTGGTCCATGAGGTGCCATACCTCGCCCGCTTCGTAAGGGTTTATCCCTGATCCAATGACCAGCAATGGCTTGGGTTTGCTTAAAGCTTTGAACTTTGGACTACCTAGGGCTAAGTCAGGATTGTCACCGGAAGAAATACTGACTATAGAGATTTTGTGCTTATGCGCCAAATTGATCAGTAGTTGATAGATCTCCTGATCTCTTAACGGCTGATTCTGTGCAGGGATCACGATGGCCCCACGATCGAATTTCTGCTGGTTTTTAGTTGTCCAGGGTTCAGTAGAGACCATGGTACGTAAGCCCTTGCTTTGAATATCATAGAGCAAGGCGGGAGATTGGCTGTCCAGCCAATGAAAAGCATAAGCGTACTGGCTTGGCTCAAATCCTAAATCCGAACTACTAAGATTAGTAGTTTCAACTCTTTTGCCCAGCAATGAGGAGCCAAAATCTTTTTGTGTCAAGGGAACACAATCTAAATCAAAAGCTAACGGTAGAGTCCACGCTGATACATCATAAAACAAACTGTCATTGAAGGTGGTCCGTGTTTCGAAAATTGCTTGCACCATTCTAAACTGATTTTGCTTTAAAGGAATAATAAAGGAATCTTCTGCTTTGAAACCAGAGATACTTTTGTTGGATTTGTATACCTCTATCTGATGCGTTTCTAATATTGACAAGAACGATTTCAATTTACTCAAATCGTTGGGTGATTTAAAAATAAAACCCTTGATGGTGCTCCTGTCGGCCAGATATGGAATGTCATTATAGAATTTCTGCTGATGCGCAAGAATCTCGTCCTTTAGCTCAAAGCAAGCTCTAAGTGTGGACAAAGAGGTTGTAAAATGGTTGCGTATGGCAAATGGAAAGCTCCTTTTGCCATGAATCGTGTTTAGGGAATGGCCCTTGGTACTGGCCTGTTCGAATAGAATTCCAATGCCTCCATTTATATCCGGGTAGCTCGAACCCTTGCCGATATAGAAGTCATCGAACGACTCTTTGGAATAATAAAACGACCCGATTTCATCTAATGCTGCCGCATGGTGTTTAGCAATCTTTTGAGTCAGGACATAGTTGTTTTCGGGAGTCAGGGGATTGTTTCTACTTGGGATTCCTGGTTGGAAAAAAAATGTATTGTTCGAACCCATCTCATGATGGTCAGTGAGGATATTGGGTTTCCACCGATGGTATATCGATACTCTCCCTTTTGACTCGGGATGTTGTACTGGTAGCCAATCTCTATTTAGATCAAACCAGTAATGGTTGGTTCTGCCTTCTGGCCAGGGTTCGTTTTGTTCAATATTGCCAGGGTCTGATACCAGGTTTTTACTTTTCTTGCTGTTTACCCAGTTCGCAAATCGATTCAATCCATCAGGATTGTAACTCGGATCTAGTAAAACAATAGTTTGCTCCAGCCATCGATCCACTTCATTGCCTTTTGCTGCTGCTAAATAATAGGCGACCAAAAGCGCTGCATTGCTACCGCTGGGCTCATCACCGTGTACACTATAACCAAGATAGACCACCGCTGGCATGTTGTCCAAACTCAAGTCACTCGATTGCCGGTAGTCCGAAAGCTTACTGTGCTCGATTTGTAGTTGGTCAAGGTTCTTGATATTGTCTTCGGACGAAATCTTGAGTAGGAGCAGGGGTCTGTTTTCATAGGTTCGTCCATATTCTTCGATTTTGATACGCTCAGAAGTCCTGGCCAGCTCATACATATAATAAACCAGTTTATCATGACTGACGTGCCAGTCGCCAACTTCATGTCCAAGCACTGAAGCAGGAGTGGGAATATTTGGATCGAGTATGACATTCTGGGGTAAATAGTACTCAAGATTGACCTGTGCAGTTGCAATTATTGCAGTGAGAACTGCAAGTAGAAGAGAGATAATTTTTTTATTCATTTATGCTTATTTCAATCAAACATAACCTTTTTGACATTTTCTAAGGTTTTTTTCTAAAAAATCTATTCATCAATTAAACCTTTGGTATCTGTGGTAGTCAAAGAGCCAAACAAATTTGAAAAAGACAACCATTAAATATTTTAATTATGAAAAAGATACTAGGATTTTTGTTAGGAATTGCTGCTTTCACTTTTTACTCATGTACCGATGATAACGAAAACCTGTCTGATAGTGCCATCGATATAGCTATTGAGGACGCCAGTTTTGAAACCTCATCAAATGAGCTTTACGAAGAGGTGGATGAAGTGGCTGATTATGCTACAAGCGCTCTGGATGTGTCTGGAGGTCGCATACTTTTTAGAGGTGGAAAAAGGTTCGGAGATTGCGTTACTGTGACTGAGGATGAAGCTACATCCACAAAAACTATCGATTTTGGCGAAGAAGGATGTGAAGGACGAGATGGTCGGGTGAGAACTGGTAAGATCATTATCACACATGAAGGGGAAAGAGATGTCCCGGGATTCAAAAGAACAATCACACTCGAAGACTTTACCGTGGACGGTACTGAAATCGAAGGCGTCCGAGTGATGACTTATGTGTCTGGAACCGATACAGAGAAAGAATACAACGCAACATTGACAGGCGGTAAAATCACTTTTGAAGACGGGAGCTCAGCCACTAGAGAAGCCGATCATACAAGGATAGCTACGCAGGACGAGGACGGTGAAAAAATTCAAGTGGTACATTATGGAACGGCTACTGGAGTGAATTTCGACGGTCTTACTTATGAGAATGTAATAGATGAAACTACTCCGATTCTTACACTAAGTGCCTGTAGAGAAGAAGGATTTTTTGCTCCGGTTTCAGGAATACTATCAATCAACGTGGAAGGAGAAAGTGAGAAAGTGATTGACTTTGGGGATGGCACTTGCGACAATATGGTGACCATAACTCAAGACGGTGTATCAGAAGAAGTAGAGATCGATCCGAAGCAAAAACGCAGAAGAAGATTTAGAAATAGAGGATAAGTAATCATTTAAGTTTAGGTTAAAGTAGGATGAAGGTCTGCCCCATTGGGGTGGGCCTTTTGTGCTTCTAAAGGTCATAACTCGAATTGAAATTAACCGTTTAGCACTTATTGTTTTTTTCTTAATTTATAGCCGACTATTATTGTTGCAAAATAAAATATACCTATGAGTGCATTCCGATTGCTTACTTTATTGTTAGCCCTTTTCATTACACAACAGACCACTGCACAAAAACCCAAAAAGCCTAATGCAGCCGAAATTCAGCTGATGCTTCAAAAGCTTAACGTGTTAGGTTCTGTGCTCTATGTGGCTGCTCATCCTGATGATGAAAATACCAGAGTGATTGCCTATATGGCCAACGAAAAGAAATTCAATACGGCATATCTATCTGCCACCAGAGGTGATGGTGGGCAGAACCTGATCGGATCAGAAATCAGAGAGCTATTAGGATTGATTCGTACGCAAGAATTGCTAGCTGCTAGACGCACGGATGGAGGTCAGCAGTATTTTAGCCGGGCGAATGATTTTGGCTACTCGAAAAATCCAGAAGAGACATTCAATATTTGGGAAAAAGACAAGGTACTCGCAGATTTTGTAAGGATATATAGAAAACATCGGCCGGATATCATAATCACTAGATTTCCAGGTAACGGACTAGGTGGTCATGGTCATCACACGGCCTCTGCGATCCTAGCCAAGGAGGCGTTTGAGCTAGCTGCCGACAAGAAGAAATATCCAGAGTCAGCGGCACAATTCGGGACTTGGCAGCCCAAACGGTTATTGTTCAACACGCATCCATTCTTTTACCAAAGATCAGGACTGGAAATGGACACGGCTTCACTGGTTACACTTGACCTGGGTGCCTACAATCCACTTTTAGGAAAGTCATACCCAGAGATCGCATCTTTGAGTAGAAGCATGCATAAGAGTCAGGGCTTCGGGTCTACAGGCAGCAGAGGCACACAAATTGAGTATTTTGACCATACCGCAGGCGAAAAGTCATTAGACATGTTTGCTGGAATCGATACCAGCTGGAAAAGAGTCAAAGGGGGTGAGAAAGTAGGATTTCATGTGGATAACGCGATCATGCACTATGACCCTGCTAACCCTGCTATAATAGTTGAAGATTTGATTCTTGCATATAAGGAGTTGGCGAAGGTTCGAGATCAGTACTGGAAAAATATCAAACAACAAGAAATCAAAGATCTGATTAAAGCCTGTACCGGTCTATACATGGAAGTAAAAGCAGATCAATTTGCCTATGTTCCGGGAGATTCAATTTTGCTCAGTGTTGAATCCATCAATAGATCAGATGTGGATATGCGACTGGCCACTATCAAACTTGGAGATTATCAGAGTTTTACCATCCGCCAAAAGCTGCACAACAATCGGCCATTTAACATGGACATGAACTATGTCCTAGATCAGGGAGCAGCCTACTCAGATCCGTACTGGCTCAAGCAAGTAGGCACTTTGGGCATGTATAAGGTAGCAGATCAAAATTTGATTGGATCTCCAGAAAATGCTGCGGCGCTGTCATGGGTGGCCACTATAGAAATCGATGGCACGTTCCTGGAATATGAGCTACCAGTTATTTATAAGGAAAACGATCCCGTAGCAGGGGAGGCTTATAGGCCGATTGAGATCACTCCGCCGATATTCTTGGATATCGCAGAGAAGGTCTATGTTTTTGGAAATGGAAAGTCTAAAACAATAAATGTGCGTTGTATGGCAGGCAAGTCGAATTTGCAGGGTGAGGTCTCACTACAAATACCCGAGGGATGGGCTGTCTCGCCTGCTAGCTACCCATTCGAGCTTGGAGACAAAGGTGCAGAGGCAACCTACAGTTTTGAATTGACACCACCAGCTACAGCCCATACGGGGGAAATCGGTGCGGTAGCGAAAATAGGTGGCAAAACTTTTAACAATAGTCTGGTTAGAATAGAATATGATCATATTCCAATACAAGCCTTATTTCCGGTGTCTAAAGCAAAAGTAGTGAAGGTAGAGTTGGAAAAGAGGGGATCAAGCGTAGGCTACATAGTTGGATCAGGTGATGAGATTCCTGCCAGCTTGGAGCAGATTGGTTACGAGGTGACCCTTCTCACTAATGGAGATATCACCGCCGAAAAAATGAAAGCTTATGATGCAGTGATTGTTGGTATCCGTGGTTATAATACGAACGACAGACTGAAGTTCTACCAATCTGAGCTTATGGAATATGTGAAAAACGGCGGAACCATGATCGTGCAATACAATACAGCACACCAGCTAGTGACAAAGGATTTAGGACCATATCCTTTGAAACTATCAAGAGATCGAGTCACTGTAGAAGAGGCTGAAGTTAGGATATTGAAGCCTGACCATCCAGTGTTGAACTATCCAAATAAAATATCTGAAGCTGATTTTCAGGATTGGGTGCAAGAGAGAGGACTCTACTTTCCCAATGAGTGGGATGAAAATTATGAGGCCATATTGTCGTCCAACGACCCTGGTGAAGAGCCAAGAAACGGAGGACTGTTGGTGGCTAAGTATGGAGAAGGATACTACATCTACTCTGGCTATTCATGGTTTAGGGAGCTGCCAGCCGGTGTATCCGGTGCCTATCGCATATTTACCAATATGATTTCTATTGGCAAAGAATAATTATTCACGCTAAACCTATTTGAATTGGATTCATTAGACAAACCCCCTTTTTTTAAAACCTGGAAAGCCATCTACCTACTGGTTTTGGCAAATCTGGCCGTAGTCATATTATTGTTGTATTGGTTTAGCGTATCATTCGGATGAGTACAGTCGATTTAATTGTATTATTCGGAACCCTCGGACTTATCGTTGGATATGGAGTCTACAAAACACTCGGTACCAGTAGTATGGACGGCTATCTGCGTGGAGGCAGTAGTATGAAATGGGGCACGATTGGCCTCTCTGTGATGGCCACCCAAGCTAGCGCTATTACTTTTATCTCTACACCGGGTCAAGGATATGAGAGCGGTATGGCCTTCGTTCAAAACTATTTTGGACTTCCCATAGCTTTGATAATAGTAGCGTTTGTATTTATACCCATTTATTATAAACTCAAGGTATATACAGCCTATGAGTATTTGGAGAAGCGATTTGATAAGAAAACCCGACTCCTCGGTGCGTTCTTGTTTCTAATTCAGCGAGGATTAGCTGCAGGAATCACCATATACGCACCTGCGATTATTTTATCTACCATTCTGGATTGGAGTCTGTCTTGGACTATCCTTCTAGTAGGAGTACTTGTAATCATCTATACAGTAAGTGGCGGAACAAAAGCTGTGAGCTTGACGCAAAAACATCAGATGACGGTCATACTGATCGGAATGGGTGTTGCCTTTTTCTATATCCTTTACTACCTGTCCGACTTTGTATCCATGACTGAGGCGCTGCATATCGCTGGTAGTTTGGATAAGCTAAACGCAGTAGACTTTTCTTTTGACGTTGAGAAAAGGTATACTGTTTGGTCAGGGATTTTTGGCGGACTGTTTCTATCGCTATCCTACTTCGGCACAGATCAATCTCAGGTACAGCGATATCTTGGAGGTAAAAACACCACAGAAAGTAGAATGGGATTGATGTTTAATGCGGTGATGAAAATCCCAATGCAGTTTCTCATTTTGCTGACTGGGGCTTTACTCTATGTGTTTTACATTTTCTATCAACCCCCTGTGCATTTCAACCAGCAGAGTATAGCGATAGTAGAGGAAAAAATTGGCACCGAGCAAATAGATCTTATCACAGAAGATCACGATTTTTGGATTGAGAAAAGAAAGGAATCTGCGCTGTCCTACAAAGAGGCTATGCAATCCGGATCGAACGACGAACAAGAAATCGCCGTACAAAAATTGCAACTCACCGCAGAGCGTGTAAATGACTCCAGAGCTGAAATGAAAAATCTAATCACGTCTGTAGATGACACGCTCAAGATCAAGGATTCAGATTATGTCTTCCTTACCTTTATTCTCAATTATTTACCACAAGGTATTATCGGACTTCTGATAGCGGTCATATTCTCTGCTGCTATGTCATCTACCTCTGGCGAACTCAATGCTTTGGCCTCGACTACAGTGATAGATTTTTATAAAAACCTAATCAATGCTGAGGCCTCCGATCAAAAGTACGTTTGGGTATCAAAACTTATGACTGCTGGCTGGGGTATACTAGCCATTTGCTTTGCATTCATGGCGCATCAATCTGAAAATCTCATAGAGATGGTCAATATACTTGGGTCTCTTTTCTATGGCAATATCCTCGGTATTTTCCTTGTGGCTTTTTTCTTCCGGTTAGTTGCTGGTACGGCTGTTTTCTGGGCAGCCATTATCTCCCAGGTCACAGTTGTCGTCTTGTTCCTTCGTACTGATATTGGTTATCTGTGGTACAATCTGATAGGATGCTTGGGAGTGATTCTTCTAAGTATGATACTTGAGTTTGTTTTGCGATTGAGAAAGTCCTCACGAAGTATGGAATAGATAGAATGGCACAAATAAGGATATAAAAAAACCACACCTTAGGTGTGGTTTTTTTAGTTGAATATTATTGAGTTCTTCTTAGAACATGAAAGTTGCACCTATATTGATTGCAAGGTTAGCTTTTTCATCTCCAGAGAAATCCTGAGCTTTCTTAGTATTATATTTCAATTGAGCATGGATACCTACGGCATCAGCAATAGGATAAATGGCACCTAATCCCAGGTTTAGACCAGTATCAGAAGCGCTTCCAGCTGCACCTAAATCGACTTTAACAAATCCAAGACCTGCAAGACCATATACTTGAAGATCGTCAGTCATGAAATAGTATCTGTAATCAATGTTGAATGAGCTGTATTTGTACTCACCACCATTTTCTTCAGTTTTGAAGTAGAAATCATAAGATGCGTTTGCACTCATAGCATCAACAAATACATATTCAAAACCAGGAGTGATCCCTAACCCCATTTTAAATTCACCATTGTTAGTGTCAATCCCTGCAATAGATCCTAATGCAAGACCTATGCTGGCTCTCATGTCACCTTGCTCTTGTGCTTGAACCGAGCTAAATGCGAAAATACCAACTAAGGCTAGTACGAGTAATTTAGTTTTCATAATTGTAATTTTAGGTTTAAAGATTAACCGGCGTCATTGAGAATCCTCCGGCGTGATAATTAACTTATTGTAATATTGCACTTTTTACATAAAATGCAATGGATTATTCACAAATTTATGTGAAAGGAGAGGTAGGTTGATGTGGACAATTTAATCAAAACTAACGATCGAGAGAATACCGATTTTTAAGTATTTTTTCAGCTAATTTATTCTGTGGAGTAAATTCACTATTTTGATCGCCACCTGTAGTAGAATGTTTGTAATGCCATTTCCAGGCAAATCCACCAGCAAACCAGTCTTGATTCCAATACGTTTTGAATAGAGCATCATATGCATTCGCCTGGGCAGTTAGGTTAATATTAATCTTTTTGTCGTGTGAAACCCAATGTCCTGCGGCACAAAAATCCACACTTTTGAATCCGAATTCTGTGAATAGCACTTTTTTAAGATGGACGACTGAAAATTTTTCCAATTCGGATTTAATCAACTGATTGTTATCTATTAGTTCCTGCACTGCTGGAGTTTCAGTGTCAGCTGATGGAAAGTAAGCATCTATGCCGATATAATCCAAGTCATCCCAGAATGTTACATTTTGATAGTTATCCCAGTTGGAGGAATACGTGATTTCCCCGCTGTAGATAGTCCGAATCTCCTTGATCAACTTTATCCAAAAATCCGGGTTTGATTTGACAATCCACCGAACTTCAGTTCCAATGGAAAACAATTCAACATTAAGCTCCTCTGCTAAATGACTAAAGTGAAGGATGTACCTCGAGTAGCTCTGCATCCAAGCGTTCAAGTCTGATGCGTTGTCGAAATTTAAATCGCCGGCCCAACCCTGACCGAGTACCCATAAATGAGGCTTTATCATTATTTTCAGACCAGACTCTTTAGCCAGAACAACGGCCTGACGGATGCCTTCCGTTCGTTCGCCCCACCATTGGTTTGGATGATCAAACGTGACCTTTGGCTTCTGCGGACTGCAAAACGCATATGGAATCACCGCTACCCAGTTGGCCTTCGTGGCCAATATGGGTTCGTAATACTCCTTTTTAATTTCAAACGACGGAGCTACCAGACAAACTCCATTGATTTTGGAAGGCTTTTTTTCTTGAGGTCCAGAGCAAGCCAGCAAACAAAAAATTATAACAACTCTTAGAATCATTTGAGTCTTTTTTTATTCGGAAGCCACCAGAGTATAAGTAGCGGTAAAAGATATAAATCAGCAAGCAACGCAGTTGCAAACGAAATACTTACAAAAAGCCCCATGTAAAAGGAAGCACTAAAACTCGAAACACAGAAAACCAAAAAACCAGTGGTTAGCAGAATTGTTGTAATTAATATCGGCTCACCCGTGCCAATTATAGATCGCTTGAGAGCATATATTTTGTTATCACTTCTTTGAAATTCATGTTTGAACTTGCTCAAGAAGTGAATGGTATCGTCAACAACTATTCCGAATGAAATTGCGAATATGATGGACGTGCTAAGATTTAAAGGAATTTGGAAGTATCCCATAGTTGCTGAAACTAGCAGAATTGGAAAAATGTTTGGAATCAAAGTAATTATTATCATTCGGCAGGATCTGAACATAGTCGCTGAGATGATAGCAACGATGATCATCGCAAATAAGAGCCCTTTGATCAGGTTAGTAGAAAGCATTGCATGGCTTTTGTCCACCAGCAGGGTAGTGCCAGTCATACGATACCCAAGCAATTTATGATCTACCCTGGTGTCTAAGTCGGCCAACAAGTTCTGATATTTGGATGTGGCATCCCTGGATCCAAAATCCTGAAAGTAGCCGGTGATCTGGGCGGTGCCAGGAGTACTTACTTTAATGCTTTTTGACTCAGGTCTTAGTTTTTTAATCCAGGTAAAGGCCTGTCGCCATTCTTGAGGGTTTTCTGGTAGTTTATAATAATCCGGTGACCCTTTATGCAAGCTTTGATTCGCAAGTTTTACAAAATGTACTGGTGACAGCAGGTCTCCTGCGCTCACCACACTTCTGACTGATTGCTCTACCACATCGATCTCTGAGATTATCTTTTTGCTATAAATGGAGTCCTCTGAATCCAGTACCCAAAGACTCAGGGTCAATGGTTTCGATCCGGAAAATTCCTCATCAAAAAATATGAAGTCTTCCTTGACCAAATTGTCTTTTGGTAGATCGTTGACCAGATAGGCATCTATTTGCAATTGCAAAAGACCGAGCACCCCAAGTACCAAAAAAGCCAAGGTAGTGAAAACAATGAGCTTTCCTTTTTTCATTACGGAAATAAAAATTGCTCTCATTATGGGTTCAATATGCATACTGAGCTTTTGATGACCTAAGTTGGGTTGCCTAAGGAATAGAATAGAAGGAAACAATAGGTAGGTTAGAATAAAAGCAATTACTATTCCTATGGCCGAATAAATACCTAAATCAATAATGGGTTTTACGTTGATCGTGATTAAAGCAAGAAACCCTACGGCCGTCGTAAATGAGGTAAGCAGAGTAGCGAATCCAACCTGCTTTACTGCCATTCTAATGGCTTCTGTCAAATTGCCGGATACTTCCACTTCCTTCTGTATATGTGAGTAGAGGTGTATGACGTCCGACATAGATACTACCAACAAGATAGTGGGAATCAATGAAGACAAAACATCTATTTCTTTGCCGACCAGAGCCATAAGCCCGATGGTAGATACCACTGATAAGCCTGGGATCAGCAAAGAGGTTATTATCATTGGCAGATTGCGCATGTAGATAATCAACAGGATGAAAATCAAACCCAAAGCAATTAAAATGAACAGTGCGAAATCACTTCTAACGGCCTCGACAAAAGCATTTTGAGCAATCGCTTTTCCTGCCATTCTTACTCTCGGAGTGGAATCGTATAATAACTCAGAAATCTCTTTTACGTATTCATCAGCCGCCTCTTTGCTATCAAATCGCTTATGGATGACGATGGTTTTTAGTTGACTGCCTGATTTAGAAATGAACATTTGCTTGTACAGCGGGTGACGATAAAATTTTGCGCTATCGAGCTTTAGCTTCTCTATGTTGTTGAGATGCAATGCAGGAATAGGTAAATGACCAAGAGGGGTTTTTATAATGCTCTTTATATGAAGGGGAGAGAGGATTCTGACTGTACCTTCCAAGTGGGAAATACTGTCCAATTTCGTTTCTAAATCGGTCAGGAATTGTTGATCAAAAATGCCATTTTTTGCTTCGAATCCTAGCAGCAGGTAGTCGTTGTCATAACCATAGTTTTTTGAGAAATCTTGATAATAGGTTAAATCAGAATCATTTTTTTGAAAAAACTGCTCAAGTTCATAGTCAAATTTCAGCTTAGGAAGCTGAGCCGCCAGTAGCCCAATTACCAATACAGCCAGGAAAAGTGAGTAGGTTGTTGTTCGCTTATTAATCATAATTATTTTGACACCAACTGAGAAATTTAGCGAATTCTAATTAACAATTTGCTACTAGGTATTTTTACCTATATAAAATAGCGGTATCAGTACCTATTTCAATAGACTCAAACTAATCCTACATTTGAATATTGATAAACAGTTAGTTTATTAATGAAGGAAATAAACCGACCTAACCTTTAATTATTCTCAATGGTAGTTGAGATGTTATAACCTAACTGACAAATTTGCTTCATTATTCTTTGGCCAGTTCATAACGTTGATCTGGCTTTTTTTTACCCAAGTGTTTTCCCGTGAATATCATTTAATTATAAATGTCAAGAACAGAGGGACAAGCATGAAGAAAAGGTTGAAAACCGGAGATTTATTCTCCGGTTTTTTTATTTCTGGTATTATCGGCTCAGTCAGTAAAGTTGGGGGCATGGTTTAAATTATTTTCTTTACCAGAAAAAAGAGCATTGGAAAAGCTTCTCGATTATTGTTACCTGTAAGGTTTAACTACTCTCATTCTTCGACCATCGGTAAGTGCATCGCCCATAAAGTCCATGCTCCATGTTTGATTTGGACTAACAGGTAGTGCATGCAAAGGTTCCTTGACAGCGTGGCTTACCACTTTTTTGAAAGGATATCTTTGAACATGACGTTATCCAGACTCAAGTCAGCATACATTTGTTTTAGTCGTCTGTTCTCTTCCTTAAGTTCTTTCAACTCCTTTAATTGACTCTCATCCATCCCTGCATACTGCTCTTGCCAGTTGTAAAAGGTTCCCTTATGGATACCAAACTCCGGGCAGATCTCTCAGATTTTCGGCCTTTTTCGGTCTCTTTAATCGCTTAGATTATCTGGCTCTCTGTAAATATTGATTTCTTCATTTTGACAGTTTAGTTACTAATTTGTTCGATTATAAACTGTCCGATTTTTAGGTAAGGCTACCTGCTCTCCAGGGCATAAAAAAAGCTCCGGGTTTCCGGAGCTTTTGTGATTCGTCTGGGGCTCGAACCCAGGACCCACGCCTTAAAAGGGCGTTGCTCTACCAGCTGAGCTAACGAATCATTATGCTTAAAGGCAATAAAAAACTCGGCTACGGTGCCGAGATCTTTTTTCTTGTTATAAAAGCAGGTCTTTAATGACCGACCATTATCAAATCAATGTGATTCGTCTGGGGCTCGAACCCAGGACCCACGCCTTAAAAGGGCGTTGCTCTACCAGCTGAGCTAACGAATCTTTTTTCGCACAGGAAAGTTTCATTTTTGTTGATCCTTCCCTTATTTTGCGGTTGCAAATGTAGGCACGAGATGAGTAAAAAACAAAACAAAATCTTCAAAATTCTTCCAATAATAATTACGGCATTGATCATGGCTTCATTTTCCAATGCCATGGCCAAACCCAACCATGAACTGACCACCGCAGATTCATTGTTTAGGCTTCAAAAGTACACCGAGTCCTTTGAGCTCTATGAAAAAATCATGGACGAAAAAAATGAAGCTTCTCCTCAGATGCTGATGAAAATGGCCTACATCAAAGAGGGGTTGGGTGACTACAGTCAGGCGCTCATATACCTCAATAAGTATTTTATGCAAACTTCCGACAAACGAGCGCAAAATAAGATGCATGAATTGGCCGAAGAGCATGAGTTGTCAGGATTTGCCGTTTCGGATACCACCTTTTTTAAAGGGCTAATCAATAAGTACTATATAGGATTCAATCTGATAATATTTGGGATTGCATTGTTTTTTGCAGCAGTATTCTTATTTAGAAAATGGAAATCCAAACCAAATGCGGCACCTTTTGGATTGGTAACAGTGGTCATTTTACTGGTGTTTTATTGGGTGATAAATTTCCAGCTTGACGAACCACAAGGCATTATCACTGAAAACTATGTCTATCTGATGACCGGACCCTCAGCCGGGGCAGATTTGGTCGAAGTAATAAAAAAAGGCCATAGACTGAATATACTTTCCGAAGAGGGGGTTTGGGTCAAAGTAGACTGGAAAGGCCAGGAGGTTTATATTCGCTCGACCACCATCAAACGAATCAGTTAGATTTTAGAGGAGAGTCGGGCTCTTTAGCCAATACATTGTAGACAATCTTGTCCATCAGCTTGGGCACGAAGTGATTGAGAAAATTGAGCCACCAGCCCAGAGGTGTAAGGATAAACCCACGTGTTTTTTTCTGCTGTCCCTTATAAATGCGCATGGCTACTTGCTCAGCAGTCATCATCTTGCTTTCATCTTTTGGGGATTCCCCTTGTATTTTACCGTCTGCAGTCAGTGCCGTATTTCTAATGTTGGTGCCTGTATAGCCAGGGCTGGCTACCAGGATATGTACTCCACGATAAAGCAGTTCGGTACGCAAAGCTTCAAAAAAACCTTCCATGGCAAATTTGGACGAAGAATAGGCAGTTCTGGCCGGAGTACCACGATGACCATTGATAGAAGAGATACCAACAATAGAACCCTTTGATTTTAATAGATGGGGGAGCGCATACTTGACATAATTTACAGTACCCATGAAGTTGATTTCCATCACTTCTCTGAACACTTTCAGGTCCAGATCTTCAAACAGAGCACGCATGGATACGCCGGCGTTACATATCAACACATCGATAGAGCCAAATTTTTCGATTGACTGCTCGACCACCTCAGCTGCCCGCTCTTCACTAGCAGCATCGGCCTGGATTCCCAGCGCCTGATGTCCTGCAGCGATCAAAGTTTGTGTGACTTCATCCAGTCGTTCTTTGTTTCGACCGGTGATTACAATATTGTATCCTTTTGAAGCATAGAGTTCGGCACAGGCTTTACCTATTCCTGACGTTCCGCCTGTAATGATGACAGTTTGATCCTTGGGCATGTTCACTAATAATTCTGCTCGAATTTAATAAGACTAGATGTAATACTCGTTTTTGAGAGAAATTGTTTCTAGCATCTATTTCTTTATTAATTTGGCAAAGATACCAGACAAAGAGAGCAACACATGCGTGCATTATTGAAATTCGGATTACCATTAGCCCTGATAACCTTGCTATGTGCGAAAGGACTGGCCTCCGAACTCTTTGGTACTGTTACAGATCCTAGCGGGGTGCCATTGCCCTATGCTACGCTTTACATTCTAAATACCACCAATGGCACGACTACTAATGTTGAGGGCCGATATACGCTAGAGTTGGACCCGGGCAACTATGAAGTAGTCTATCAGTATGTGGGCTACAAGAAGCAGCAAATACCGATCAAGGTAGATCATCGAAGAATTATGCTCAACGTAGTGCTGGAACCTGAAGTACTTCAACTGCAAGAGATAGTGATCAATGCCGACGGACCCGATCCAGCTTATGCCGTAATCAAAGCAGCCATGGAGAAAAGGAAGTATCATCTCGAAGAGGTGAGGGCCTATCGATGCAAAGTATACATCAAGGGCATGCAGACCCTGGACGAGCGCCCCAGCCAAATCCTCGGAGTCAATGTGCCGCTAGACACAGGTATCGTATACCTGTCTGAATCTGTCTCCGAATTAAGTGTGGCCAGACCCGACAAAGTCAAAGAAATAATGATTTCGTCCAAAGTAAGTGGTGGACAGTCAGCCTTTAGCTACAATCAGGGCTCGCAGATGCTGATATCGTTCTATGACAATCTACTGACCTTTCCGGGCCTTTCTGAGCGCGGGTTTGTATCCCCGATTGCCAACAACGCGCTGCTGTTTTATAACTATCAACTGGAAGGCACCATGATGGAAAGTGGCCTGCTGATCAACAAGATCCGCGTGATTCCTAAAAGAAGCAGCGATCCGGCCTTCGAAGGGTTTATCTATATCATCGAAGACAGTTGGCGCATTCATAGCGTGGATTTTACTTTGACCAAAGAGCATCAGATCGAATTTATAGATCGGGTAAATATTCATCAGGTCTACGCACCTGTAAATGATAATATCTGGATGCTGCTTTCGCAACGTTTTGCTTATTATCTCAACGTACTGGGATTTCGGGGAAATGGAAATTTTGTCGGAATTCATTCCGACTATCAAATAGAGCCAAATTATGATTTGGTAAAGAACAAACCCAAAGACCAAATTCAGCTTTTTCCATCTGGATATTTTGACAATGAGATTCTTAAAATAGAGGCTGAAGCCAACAAAAGAGATCTTTCATACTGGGAAAAGATAAGACCTATCCCGTTGACCAAAATAGAGACTGTTGATTACCAACGCAAGGACAGCCTGGAGCAACTCATGAAATCCAAGCCCTACAGAGACTCGCTCGACAAAGCCCTCAATAAATTCAATTTTGAAAATTTGTTTGTAGGTGGATACATCTATCAGCAGTCGTTTAAGGAGCGCTACTTTAGATTTCAGCCCATCCACGAGATTCTACAGTACAATACGGTGGAAGGGGCTGTGATCAACCTCAAGGCACAATACATCCAGGAGAAGGAGGGAATATGGAAGTATCAGTGGATTCCAACGGTACGTTATGGATTCTCAAGCGAAGATTGGTATTACCGTTTGAAATATGCCTACCAGTTTAACCCAATCAAAAGAACCCGGGCTTTTGTAGAAGCGGGCAACTACGTCTCGCAATACAACCAATATGTACCTATTACTCCACTGATCAACACTTTGGAAACCATGCTCAATAGGCAGAACTATATGAAATTGTACCAAAAGAGATTTGCCAAACTGTATTATTCCAGTGAATTGGTAAACGGCGTGACCTTAAAATCCAGCCTGGAATATGCCCAACGAGAGTCTCTGGAAAACACGGCAGACTATTCTTTGTTCTATCGAGACGATCGGGACTTCACTGCGAACCAACCCTTCAATGAAGAACTTCCCGACGCCTCTTTTGATACTCACAATGCACTGATATTTACCACAAGTTTCACAATCAAATTTGGGCAGAAATACATCACCAGACCTGATATGAAATTCAATTTGGAAAGCGCCTATCCAAGTCTATTTATACATTATAAAAAAGGAATATCTGCTCTCGGTTCAGAAGTGGATTTCGACGAGGTGGTTATGAGAATCTATCAGGAGATGAATTATGGTCTGTTTGGTAGTGGTAACTATACAGTTTGGGCTGGTACCTTTCTCAATACAGATCGAATGACCTTTGTGGATTACAAACATCATACGGGCAATCGATCTATCCTTGCCAATTTTGACAACGACAACTTCCAACTGCTGCGCTACTACCAGTTCAGCACCAACGGGTCCTGGTTAGGGCTGCACGTAGACCATCATTTTAATGGGTTTGTAATGAATAAATTGCCTTTTATCCGTAAATCCAAAGCGCAGGTAGTGGCTTCACTCAATTATCTCAAGACCGATGCGGCTGATCATTATTTCGAATATGGAATAGGCTTAGAGCATCTCTTTAAAGTGATTAGAGTAGACTACTTCGGTGCTATCGAGGATGGCGGCAATTACGGACAAGGTTTCCGCCTGGGCCTTGGGTTTTGAGATTAGCGTACTAAGGTAATTGTACCCTTGAAGTCATTATTGAGGTAGTCGATGTAGTAAAAGTAAGTGCCGGTGTCTGCGCCTTCTCCTGTCCATACAAACTCTCGATTGGCCGATTGAAAAACCTTGCCTCCTGCACGATCAAAAATGACAATAGACTGAAATTGATCTCCGCAGTTGTCTGGAGGGAGATTGTAATCATTGTCTGTTAGATTGTTTAGCGTGTAGGTATCGTTGCGCCCATCTCCGTTGGGAGTAAAGGCATTGGGTGGAGAGAAGTTATTATAATTGACCTCTAGTTCTGAAACTTCAAATGTGACCGTGATAGCTTCAGATTCAGGGTTTGGACAGTTGTCATCAAATACAAAAAAGTCTACCACATAATTTTCTGAACTGAAATTGTCGCCCAAAAGGCTGCATTCGGGTGTCCAAACTAGTTTGGATGTAACTCGACCATTGCCTGTGCTTCTCCTCTCAAATGAGAAACCGGCCGAAGGAGGTGCGGAGTTGACTGATAGCAAGTCCAAGGTAAGCAGGTCATTGTTATTAGCATCTGTGGCCACTACATCGAGCTCAAATTCTTCATTGATGTTCAGGCTATAAAACTCTTCCACTTCGAATACCGGTTTGCTATTTTCCGGAACGACAATATTGAATTGTACTTCCAAAGTGTCTGAATTGGTCTCCTGACAATAGTCTTGATCATCGGATATGAAAAATATGGTATATGAAGTCGTGCGACTGATGTTCAGATTATCACAGCTCAAATCCCATGAGAAGGGTGAGTCAATACTACCGACACCATCCGAGTCTTCGAAGGTAATACCTCTACCACCAAGATCGAATCCATCTCCGATTGCTCGTAGTGAAATCTGATCTCCATCGTCATCAGTCGTACTAAGATCGAAACTCACGAGACCTTTGATCTCTCGATTGTATACCGCATTAGCTCCAGTGATTTCTGGTGAGGAGTTGGGCGGGAGTTCTACAGTGAGGTCATAGAAAAGGGTGTCGCCGTTGTCGAACGAGCAAGTGTCGTAGTCCTCCAAAACGATACCAAGTTCAAAAGTGTTTTTATCACCAAAGGAGTATGCTTGGCAGTCCGTATTCCAATTGAAGTTGACTCTCTTCTCACCTTCCTCGTCGAGGAGAGTGTCAAGCGACATGCCGTAGTCCTCTGGATCATAACCGTCCGCATAAAAGTAAAACCTGAGTGAATCCAAATCATCGTCCTTTCCGATGAGCAACTCATCCAGGGCTACGGATAGGCCTTCGGGTTGGGATCGAATAAGCGTGGCTCCAGACGATGGGCTATCGTAATAAGGGTCTGAATTAGGTGGGGCTTCGATGTTGAAAATCATCCGTACCGTATCTCGCTGAGGGAGTGGACAGGCATTATCAGAAGCAATGAGATCTATGATGTAAGGCTCATTTTGCAAATAGGGGCAATCGGCTATACATACCTCGACTCTCAGGGTGTCGCCATCTTCGTTGATAGGACCTGAGGTAAAATCAAAAATATCCGAACCCTCAATATTTTGATCAAAATTCACGCCCACTGCAGTTAGGGTTACATTTTCACCAGCATTGTCAACCACCAGATACTCAAAACATTTCTCCTCTGCAGCGGAGTAGTTGATGATATCGACCTCGTTGTAATACTCAGTCTCTCCTGGTAGTCGCACCTGCGCATTAGGCGGAGTAGGTGGATCACATCCATCCAATACCAGCATTTGAAAATCGCGCCTGAGTTCACCGATCTTTTCCTTGTTTCTAAATTCCTCTACCAGTACTGAGAAGACAAACAAGCCGGTGAAGCTGGGTTTCACGGTGAGGTAGCCTTCCGAGGTTATATTCAGCGATGGATTGCCAGGTATGATGTTTTCGAGACTGGTACCATTGGCGTAAATCAGCTCAATAAATGGTTTGGGCTGGGGTATAGGAAGGGCGGTCTGGGATGTACTATTGTATGGCAATTGCAGAGAATAAGCGATGGAGTCTCCATCCGGATCTTCTCCAGCGAAATCTGTGTAATAGGTCTGGTTGACACAAGCATAGTCGCTAAGTGGTGGAAACAGTTGTGGTGAAGAGTTGATAAAGGTTTTTCCATCTTTTACTACTGGTGGAAAATCTAATGTATAGGTCATTCCCTGGCTACCGGGGTTTACGATATTAGAGATGGAGGTATTTCTACAGCATCGTTCCCATACTACGTAGTACCCTTCTTCCTCATTGAAAATCTCTGGCTCAAGCGTAATTTCAGCGGTATAAAAAACACGAGAAGTCTGAAGTGACCCAATAGCACACTCTGGGTTGGAATATTCGACCTCAACGTCGCTGGCTTGAATCAGGGTTTCGGTTCGAATCAGTGAGTGGTCGCTATTTCTAAAGATGTATACGACTGCCGAAAAGTCTGGACCTGGGTTGCTGTTTTGAGCACGGTCAAAATATTGGATAAGGTTTAGGTTGTACCTAAATCCATCGATATGCACCAACTCAATCTCTCCACCCACGATATGAAAGCCCAAAGCGTGGAGGTTAGATAGAACCACAGCTAGAAATACAAAAAATAATTTTTTCATATCAAATGACAATTTAGCGACAACCCAGCAAATAATTGAGATAATACGAATGGTTTTGTTCATTCTGTCTTTATAAGTCTTTTGGTATTAAAAATTTGAGAATTGAAAGTTTACGATTCGAACGCCGAATTATCTACTTTTGCGGCCAATGGCAAGGAAGAAAAAAAATATCATTATCGAAGGTCTCAGTGTGGAGGCAGTGGCGGCAGAAGGTAAAAGTCTGGCTCGTAAAGATGGTCAGGTGATTTTCGTTGAAGGAGTAGTGCCCGGAGATGTAGTAGATGTGCAGATTAGAAAAAAACGAAAGGCTTATTCTGAAGGCTACCCAATAAAGTTTCACGAGTATTCAAACCTAAGAATCGAGCCAATTTGCG
This sequence comes from Reichenbachiella sp., assembly GCF_039941815.1. Classification (GTDB taxonomy): domain Bacteria; phylum Bacteroidota; class Bacteroidia; order Cytophagales; family Cyclobacteriaceae; genus Reichenbachiella. The sequence continues at coordinate 285,675 of NZ_JBDVDW010000065.1, read as the reverse complement.
AGCATTTTGGAGTATGCGGTGGTTGTAAATGGCAGAATTTGGCTTACGCTTCTCAATTGGAATTTAAGCAGCAGCAGGTAACCGATCACTTGACAAGAATTGGAAAAGTGAACCTTCCCGAAATTGCTCCAATTATCGGTTCGGCCCGAACCGAAAGATATCGTAACAAGCTCGAGTTTACTTTCTCAAATAAAAAATGGCTCACCAAAGAGCAAATTGCCACCGAAGATAAGATTGAGCGAAATGCGCTGGGGTTTCATGTACCACGTCTTTTTGACAAAATTGTGGACATTGATACCTGCCATCTCATGGCTGATCCGGCCAACGCCATCAAGAATGAAATTCGCAGCTTCGCTCTGGCAAATGACTATTCATTCTTTGATATACGAGAGCAACACGGGTTACTGAGGATACTTATGATTCGATATACCGACGCCGGTGAGCTCATGGTACTGATTCAGTTTTTTGAACCAGATCAGAAAAAAATAGATCAGTTGATGAATCATCTGAAGGCTAAGTTCCCTGAGATTACTTCCTTACTATATGTGATCAATCAAAAGAAAAATGATACGATCTTCGATCAGGAGATCATCCTGTTTTCCGGCAAGGACCACATCATCGAAAAGATGGGAAATCTCGAATTCAAAATCGGGGCAAAGTCATTTTATCAAACCAATTCAGCTCAAGCCAAATTGTTATACGATAAGGTTTTAGAGTTTGCTGACTTTCAAGGAGATGAGCTGGTATATGATCTGTATACGGGTACAGGTACGATAGCCAACTACTGCGCTAGCCGGGTTGATAAAGTAATAGGGATTGAATACATAGAGGAAGCCATACAGGACGCTTTCGTAAATGCTGAAGTGAACAGTATCAACAACGCTGATTTTTTCGCCGGAGATATGAAAGACCTGCTCAATGATGATTTTATCGCTGCGCACGGCCAACCTGATGTAATCATTACTGATCCACCAAGAGCCGGCATGCATGAAAATGTAGTCAATATGATTTTGAAAGTGGCCCCTCAGAAAGTGGTCTACGTAAGTTGCAATCCAGCTACACAGGCCAGGGATATTGCCTTGATGGACGAGCAATATGAAGTGACCAAAGTGCAGCCTGTGGACATGTTTCCTCATACCCATCATGTGGAAAATATTGTGTTGTTGGAGTTGAAAATGTCAACAAAAAATTAAGTCAGAGTATTAATGAACTACTCCTAACTGGCAATAGCAACTAAATAAATTAAGAATCCCACAAAACAGATAGCCGTTCTGCCGTGATGAAGGCGGTCCCATTGTTTGATGTATTTCGACAGACCAATAGTGGATTTCGAGTGGAGCAAAACTTCATTTGTTTTGGCCAGTAACAACACAGTGTACGGAAGAATCAAAAAGAGAATAAGGGAACAGGCCAGCCACAGTACGTTTGAGGTAATGTACCAAACCACTAATGTCAGAACACAAGTAATTAATCCAGATGTTTTGGATAGCTTATGAGCTTTTTCAAATACCAACTTCCAATTTTTCATCTGCTCCTCTTCGCTCAATTGTTGACGAACAGGGATTTCCACCAGTGAAGAATACAGCGTACTTCCGCATAGAAATCCCGCAAGTAGTGTACAAGTTACTTTGAGTAGTACTAAAAACATAGATAAGTCATTCTGCAAAATTGGTTGGATCTGCATGCTTAATTTTGGAAGCAAAAACCACAATCGATAATCCACCAATTATCGTTACAATACCTGCAATTAATAGTCCTGTTAATGGATTAGAAATGGTATTAAGAAGCAATACAATCGCTGAGATGAAAGATGCCATTGCGGCGACAAAACGTGAGATAAGCATTCCCCAATTGATGACTTTTATTTTCATGTTTAATACCATGAAAGCAAAACTAAATTCAAGAAAGCCCGAAAGAAGTACAAAGTAAGCAATGTACGTTAGGAAATCTTCTAGCGATTGAGGCAACATGGCTACTAGCAGGCCACAAGTGGTTAATCCAATAGCCTGAATTAAATGATATTGCTTGGCTAATCTGAAGTGACTGTTTTTTGAACTAAACAGGTAAGAAAAAAAACCAGAGGCAATAATTAATACGGGCACAAGTACTTTTGCTGTTTCAACACTAATATTTTCTATTAAAATCATACTTAGTCCTGCTAATGCTAAAGCAATGCCGCTAATTCGTAAATAGTTTAAGTTCTTCATGTCTGTCTTTTTTAAATTGTTTTATAAATCTCCTTTTTCACCGTTGACCCATCTATTCATCACCACCATTTGCGCAGGCGTGGTGTGAGCTCCTCCTGCCAGAATATCCAATATTCTATCCCACAGGTTTTTCTTTTGATTGGCTTGCTGTTTCAACTCTTGATAAGCAGTTAAATATTCTTTTTCATATTGTTCAGCTTCATCTATAGAGTAATTCAAAGGAATATGCTTTAGTAGTGTTTGAGTAAAACCATCAATTTCTTCAGGCGCACAAGATTCAATAAGCGCTAAGCTAATCTTACAACTATCTGATATAGTTTCTATCTCATTGTATTCATCAAATATTCTCTGCCATTGCTCAGCCCATTTGAGGCTATGAGACTCTTGAAGATTACTTATACCTAGTTGAAACATAGAATTCAGACATGATTTAACCTCATTTGAGTGAGTAATATGCTTGTCCCATGTCGAGGTAAGATCCCTGGATTGACGTTCGTTAATTAAGTCAATGACCAAATTCAATATTGACTTTAGTTCTAAAACAGATTTTTTGTGTCTGTCTATTGTTTCAAGATATAGTTCATGAGATTCAGCACCCGTATGATCCATGAAAAAGCTAAGCGCATGCTCAACACCAACGTCAAGCTGTTTAGCAATTTCTCTCATTTGATCCGACTGATCTGCAATGCCTTGTACAGCTTTTCTGATTGAAATGACTGCTTTGATTTTTGGATTAATTGATTCTTGTGACATAGTTTATTGATTTATCTAAATGCAAACTCTTCGTCATAGATATGTGCATCTTTGACTCCTTCTTTTTTTAGCTGCTTAATCAAACTTCCCTTTAAGGCATTCGGACCACAGATAAGGTAGCCTTTGTTAAGATAGTTCTCCAGTTTCATTTTTTCTAGACTCAGATGGCCTTCTGCTTTAGATACCCATATTTTATAATCGAACTTCGGATTGATTGCTTTGATTTGATCGAGTTCATTCCGATAGACTGCTTCCTGTTCGTCATTCACACACCAATAGAGCATTACATCACTTGTATAAACATCATGACCCAGCGACAGGAAAGGAGTGATACCGATACCTCCTGCAATCCAAATTTGTTCTCTTTCTTTTATGTAAGCAGATGAGAAATGGCCATATGGGCCTTCCACAGAGGCCTTATCACCCACTTCTAGCTTTGAAAATTCACTGGTGTAGTCACCCAGGTTTTTGACGGTTATCCTTAAATGGTCATGATAAGGATGGCTACTGATAGTAAATGGGTGTTGTTCTCTAGTATTTACCTTTGGAAAGGTGAAAAAAGCAAACTGGCCAGCCAAATAATGAAGCCGGTTATCAAGCTGCTTAAGCGTAACTTCCATGATACTGTCTGACTTTTCAACAACTTCAACAACCTCGTATGGTAGCTTTTTGTTGAAAAGTCCAAATAAAAAGGCTCTGTAAAACCATGCGGTAATCCCTATAAGTGCCATTCCAAAAACATAAACCCTCACAATAGGAAGTTCTTGAATAAGGCTATGAACATTAAAAGCATGTACAATACCTATGACATAAAATACTCCCATAAGTTTGTGAATGTTAACCCATTTATGATAAGGGATTTTTCTCTTGAAAAAAGGTGCTGCTGAGATGATGACACCAATCAAAATAAGGTTAATCGCAATAATACCAAGAGGTTGTCCAATGCCAACTGAGGTCAGGTCTCTTGGAACTACCAAGGCATGAGCTATGAGTAAGACAACCGCTATTACCCCTGATCTTCTGTGGATTAGGTACATTTTATCTAATCCTCCGAAGAGGCGTTCTACCCAGGATAGTCTGGATGCCATCAAAAAATTGAAAGCAAAAACGGTAACAACCCAAGAGGAAAATATTTCACCAATGATTCGATGAGCATTTTGCCCGGATGTGTTTTCAATAGGACCGAATAATACTGTATGTGAGTCAATCTCGGTAAAAGGGCCTTGATAATTGTAAATGTCTACAGCCCAAAAAATCAAATGTATACCAACGACAATCGGAAAATAATGCTCTTGCTTAAGTATTCTCATCTTTGAAAAATCTTGTTGATAATCAAAGCTATTTCTTCAACGAATTTTAAAATTGTATAAAATGGTCTTTTTTTGACATCAACTATAATCTGAGTGAGCTAATTCAGCTATCTATTTTTGACTTTTTCTTATGTGCCTAAATATATCTCCATTGTTCTTGTAAATCTCTTTTGGAGAGACACCTGTATGTTCCTTGATTTCTCTGATGTAATGAGATTGATCGTAGTAATTTTTTGTTGGCGAAAAATCACCTTCCCGGATTTTAAAATAGGCTGAGTAGGATCTCTGAATTTTCAGATATGTTTTTAGGTTAATACCCAGATATTTATCAAAGTACCTATTTATTTGTCTAGTTGCCCAAAATGTTTGTTCTCCCACTTCCTTTACCGTCATTCCTCCTTCTGCCTGATACAAAAATTGAGAAAGTCTTATTTTATGGTTTTGAACTTCCACTTGTGGGAACACCTTGAGCAAACTATTTTCTAAATGTCGAATTGACTTTTCTACATTGATAAAGTCAATAAACCTTGCATCCAGGTAATCTAGGGGTAGCGATTCTTCACTATCTACTAAGTCACGGATACTTCTTTTGATCAAATACTCTGGAGCTAATATTTTGAACCGGCAACCTATACTTTCTGTTTTTGGAGGTACTATAAATTCTTGTGGTTTTGTCCACAAACCGGTCATAAAGTACCGAATGACTCTTTTGTCTTTTAATATTAAAATGATCTTGAAAAAACCATCTGGTACAATAATCATTTTTTCACCTTCTTCTGTTGTGTTTTCCGCCCACCAAAAGGAATGAATGAACTCGGATAGTATTGGAGATACATTAAAGTGTTTGTACATGGTATAATGCTCACTTTAAAGGATCGGCTTGATTTTAAAATCACAAACTTTCTGAAGTCTGTTAAATTAAATTTAACCACCCTAAATTCTTTGAAATGAAACGTTAATTAGTAAAATAAACAAAAGTACTTTTCCAGAAACTATAAGAATTGTAAAAAATGGTCTTTTTAATTATTTATCTCTGATTAAACTAACATTCTAAGCTAAATTTTCTGACTATCCTAATATCTGTCAAATGCGGAAAGCTATAGTCGATCAAGTACATCATCGCTGAAACATACGAGATTGTAAAACGGATGTGAAAACTCATAACATAATAAAGAAACCAAATTACAAAATCAGAAGAATAAAGAGTATGCATTATTATAGTATTAACCCATTCATTTCCTGATTTTGATAAATTAGATGAGAAATTTCCCATTCATTTCCCATCTTTTCAACAAATAGGAAGCATTTCCCTACTTTTTCTCAACTTTTCTGGGAAAAAGATGAGAAACGAACATGCTTTTGTCCGAATTTTGTCCGCGCAAGGACTTGATTAGCAAAAAAGTAGCTTCTACATCTTGAAAAGGCTGTTTTTCGGCCAAACAAACATATCATGTGGAGAATATTGTGTTGTTGGAGAAGAGAGGGTAGAAGGGAATTCCTTTGAAAAACTGAGAAAACCCTGCGTCAACTACTTATGAGTTCTATTAAACGTTGTTTGTGAGACTATAGGCAGTTTATGGGGCAGGAATGCGTATCCAGGAAAGTGGCAAAAATGTGGAATCCCTACATTTGTATTGTAAAAAAATCATTATTTGTTGCGAATGTCCTCTCATTCAGCTTATTCCTTTTTCTCGGGCAATGCGGATTAGATATTTCCTTCTTTTGCCTAGAGCATATCCTTTGCTGTTAACGTAATATTCATTCGAATTGCCACGCAATCTCGTAGCTGATGAAAGGTAAGTATATGATTTTCAACGGAGGATTTATTTCTACGGACTCAATATGTGGAGAAGTGGTCATTTCAGTTGAAAGAAATTACAAACAATCCAGAGCTAGCCCCAAAAGCAAGAAGAGTCGGAAGTTGATAAGTATTGACTTGATTGTTAGAAAAAAAATGATCAAATTGTATGAGTCCTAATTATAGATAGCTTGCTTATATCAATTAGATATGTCCTATCGGTATTCTTAATTCTTGCATGCACGTGTTCGTATTCGCAAGTCAATATTGACAGCTTGCTAGTTATTTGGAATGACACTTCACAGCCAGATACAAACAGGTTGGAAGCGATAAACACGATTAGTTGGGATGGGTATTTATTTACTCAGTCCGATAGCGCTTACTATTTTGCACAGAAGCAACTCGACTTTGCCAAGGAAAGAAATCTACAGAAGCAAATGTCGCAGGCTCTCAATACACAAGGCGTTTATTTTCACTTGCAAGGTGAATATACAGACTCACGTGAGGCTTACTTGAAATCATTACAGTTTAGAGAAGAAATAGATGATAAGAAGGGTGTTGGTGCATCGTGCAATAATCTTGGTCTTTCATACACAGCAACAGGCGACTATAATAAAGCCCTTGTCTACTTTTTAAGAAGCTTAAAAATTAGAGAGGAATTTGGTGATAAAAATGATATTTCTACAACTGTGAATAATATTGGAAATGTTTATTTACGTCAGGGCGATTATTCTAGTGCCCTCGATCACTACACCAGAGGTTTGGAACTCATTAAGCATACAACAGATAATAAAAGGCGAGCAACACTTTTAAACAATATTGGCATTATTTACAGCAAACAGGAGGAATATGAAACGGCATATGATTATTATAAAGAAGCCTTGAAAATAAGAGAGGAATTAGGTGATGCATATGACATTGCTGCTTCTCTTAGTAACATAGCAGACATCTATTCTATAAGGAACGACTATGAAAAAGCCATTGATTACTATCAGAAAAGTTTAAGAATTAGTGAAAAAATAGGTGACAAGAATGGCATTTCAGCATGCTTGAACAGCATTGGTGGGGATTTTCAATACCAGGAGAAGTATGATACAGCACTGTATTATTACCGCAGAGGGTTGCAGATCTCAGAAGAGATAGGGGACAGGAAAAGCATAGCGTTGCATCTTAACAATATTGGAGATATTTACTATGAAAGAAGTGATTATAAATCAGCACTAGAATTTAACCAGCGCTCTTTACGACTTGCTCAGGAAATAGGAGCAAATTTGGAAATCCAGCACTCAGCTGAGTCACTTTGGAAAATATACAAAAAACTGAATCGATTTAACGATGCTCTTATTATGCATGAATTAGCTGTGACTACTAAAGACAGTATCTATACCGAAGATTCTAAAAGGGGCATAATTCAGCTTAAGTATAAGTACGAGTACGAGAAAAAGGCAATTGCAGATAGTATTGCGTTTGCAAAACAACAGCAGATAACAAATCTCACCATTTCCAAACAGGAAGCTCAGTTAAAATACAGTCGCCTTTATTTGCTACTGCTCGGGACAATACTTCTTTTGGGAGGGTTATTTACGTTTTTCTTATACAAGAGCAATAAAAGGATCAGAAAGGCTCACAGGATCATCAAAGACCAAAAGCTATTGGTTGAAAGTGCAAATGAAAAAATCCAGACCATCAATGAATCACTGGAAGAGAAAGTGAGAGACCGAACAAAAAAAGTCCAATCCCAAAATGACAAGCTTACAGAATATGCATTTTCAATTTCCCATATCATTAGAGCTCCACTGGCCAATCTTTTGGGGTCAATTGAGTTGATACAATCAAAGGATATGAAGGAAGAAGAAAAAGCTGAGGTTTTTGGTTACATCTTGCAATCTGCCATGAAACTGGATGACGTGTTAAGAGATGTTAACAAGATGCTACATCAGGAAGGTGAGGTAGAATAGATTGATAGAAAATTAATTCCAGATTCAAGGTCAAATCCAAAGTATGGATGATATTGAGAATATTAGTCCAAACAGGTATGCTACTACTTGTGTTTCCATATTTTCCTTTCTTTTCAGAAACTAGGAAGGATTTCCCTGCTTTTTCCCAGCTTTTCTGAGAAAAAGATGAGAAATCCACACAACTTTGTCCGAATCTTGTCCGTAGAAAAGCCAGTACTCTTAAAAACATTCTATACGATCAATGTAGACTGTTTTTCAGGCCAATAAACCCATCATGTAGAGAATATCGTTTTGTTGGAAAAGAGAGGGTAGAAGAGAAGCTGGATGGGAGCTTTTACAATCTCAACCTAGAGGGGTTGTTTTCCTAGCTTCTTGGCTGTCTCAAAATGGCTACAGCTTTGATCTACAAAAGAGAATCGGAAAACTAATTGGCTACTATCTATTGGCTCATGTATTATAGTAAGAACCGGTGATGAGATTACCAACTAAGGTGCCTGACAGGACTGCAAAATCAAATTACGACACTCGCTTAGCTTTCAAAAAAAAAGGCCAACATTTTCATGTTAGCCTTCTTGTAGTAGCGGGAGCAGGACTCGAACCTGCGACCTTCGGGTTATGAGCCCGACGAGCTACCAACTGCTCCATCCCGCGATGTATTTTTGGTAGGCAATTTGAGAAGAGTAAGCCATAAAATCACTCCTTTTTCCCTCAATTGCGATGCAAAACTAGAAGCCCAATGATTAAAAAACAAGTACCTTTGGGTTTATTTTCTTTTATGAGCGAAACTAATTTTAAATCAGGCTTTGTAAGTATAATAGGCAAGCCAAACGTTGGAAAATCAACTTTAATGAATGCCCTGGTTGGCGACAATCTTTCGATTATTACATCGAAAGCCCAGACCACCAGACATCGAATCATGGGCATTTTGACCGGTGACAATTTTCAGATTATCTATTCGGATACTCCAGGCCTTCTTAAGCCTCAATATTCCCTGCAGGAGTCCATGATGAAATTTGTCAGCGCTTCCCTTGAAGACGCGGATCTTGTGCTTTACGTGGTTGATCTGATGGAAAAACACGATGATGAAGAAATGCTGGACCGATTGACGGCTAGCGACTCCAAAGTGATTCTTATCATCAATAAGACGGATCTAAACAAGGGTTCTCGACTGACAGACAAAATAGATTATTGGCAGCTGTTGTATCCTGAGGTAGAGATTATGACTGTCTCGGCATTGTCAAAAGAAAATGTAGATGTGTTGTTTGCCCGCATTTTGGAATTGCTTCCAACACATCCTGCTTATTTCCCTCAAGATACTTTAACAGACAAACCTGAGAAATTTTTTGCTTCGGAAATAATCAGAGAACAAATTTTTAAAAATTACAAACAGGAAGTGCCCTACAGTACTGAGGTAGAAATAGAATCATTCAAGGAAGATGAAGATATCATAAGACTACGTGCAGAAATATTCGTAGAACGCAAATCGCAAAAAGGGATCATCATAGGCAAGGGCGGTGAGGCAATCAAAAAAGTAGGGACTGAGGCTCGCTTGCAATTGGAACAGTTTTTTGGAAAAAAAGTATTTTTGGAAACTTTCGTTAAGGTGGCGCCCGATTGGCGAAAAAAGAGTAGTCTACTCAAAAAATTTGGTTACAAAGGGTAGTTTCATTTGATTTATCAATAGATAGCCCAGCAAGTAATTAGTAATAACAAGCTCCAAATTCTGAATATGAAAAATGCCCTAAGAAGGTGTTACTTAATTTATTCTATTGCCGTCTTTTTCGGCCTTTTCATCTTTTTTATACCTCTTTTTTCGATCGCCGCACTGTTTAATTTACAGTCATTTGCGGTTTCTGTTAATCGTTACTGGGGCAAACTATTCTATACTTTGATAGGCATTACTACGGCGGTTGAGAACAAGCAGTACCTCGACAGAAAAGCAACCTATATTTTTTGCCCCAATCATTTTTCCTTTCTCGATATCACACTCATGCCGATTTTGCCAGTCTCCTTCAAGTTTGTTGGCAAGGTATCGATCACCAACATTCCCATATTCGGGTATTTCTATAAGAAATTTCACATCACGGTCGATCGGGAGAAGTTGAAGGATCGATATGCCACCTATCACAAGAGTATTGAAGCGCTTAAAAATGGACATTCCATAACTATATTTCCGGAAGGCGGAATACACTCCGCGCATACCACTCAATTGAGCCGTTTCAAAGAGGGACCCTTCCGTATGGCGTTGGAAACGGGTGTTTTTATTGTGCCTATCACGATTGTTGACAACTGGGCTATTTTACCGGACGATGGGAAATTTTATATGCGTTGGAAAAGAAAAAGTCGACTTGTCATCCATCAGCCCATTGACCCAGCTAAATATTCGATGTCCAATCTAAAGGAATTTCAACAAGACGTGCGCGCAGTGATACAGCAAGAAATGAATAGATTAAATTCAATTACCTAATTCATGCCTAAAAGAGTAAAGGATTACTATATTTAAATTCTGTCAGGGTAGAGACCTGACGAAGACCTGATAATAACTAATATGATTGATTTAAGAAGCGATACCGTCACAAAACCTTCAGACGAGATGTTGGAAACCATGATGGCTGCGGAAGTGGGTGACGATGTTTTTGGCGAAGATCCTACGGTGATGATACTGGAAAACAAAATCGCTAAGTACTTTGGAAAGGAGGCAGCACTCTATTGCCCATCAGGGACGATGACCAATCAGATTGCTATCAGAATCAATACCCAACCGCAGGATGAAATATTGTGCGATCAAACCTCGCATATTTACAATTATGAAGGAGGCGGAGCTGCCTATAATTCAATGACCTCCATTAAATTACTTCATGGTGACCTAGGTCGATTTACTTCCGCCGATGTGCAAGACAACATCAATCCTGATGATATTCATTATGCACGGACTTCGATGGTAGCTGTAGAAAACACTGTAAACAAAGGTGGAGGTAGTGTATTTCCGTTAGAGACGATCAAGGAAATCACTAAAGTAGCTATCGACAATAAGCTAAAAATGCACCTCGACGGTGCGCGTATATTTAATGCCTTGGTAAAAACAGGAGACAATCCTCTGGATCATGGCAAATGCTTTCATACACTATCTGTCTGCTTCTCCAAAGGCTTGGGTGCACCCATAGGCTCAGCACTGTTGGGCTCCAAAGAAGCTATTGGCAGAGCCAAGAGAGTTCGAAAGGTCTTAGGAGGAGGGATGCGACAAGCCGGTTATTTGGCTGCTGCATGCATTTATGCTTTGGAAAACAACGTGCAAAGGCTAAAAGATGACCATCGCCGTGCAAATCAACTGGCCAATATGTTTGAAGATAAAATGTATGTGGAAAACATTATTTCTGCTGGTACCAATATTGTCATCATTTCTGTGGCGAAAGATAAACCAGTAAAAGAACTGTTAGCTGCCTGGAAGAAAAAAGGACTCTTGGCTGTGCCCTTCGGTCAAAACGACATTCGATTGGTCACTCATTTGAATTTTACCGATGACATGCTTCAAAAGACCACAGAAATTTTGGCTTGATCAGTTGTCTTCAGCAGTAGATTCTGCAAATGTCTTAAACTGATTCATAAACTGGAGAGTTTGTTTGGGAAAGGCACTTTTCATAAAGAATCCAATCAATATCATGAACCCAGAAAATTTGAACTCGTTTTCAGATGTCCACTTGGTTTGATTCTGGTTGATGGCTTCAAATCGATTGGATATTTCATTGTAGACCCCTTTAGTCTCATAGGTGCCAGCCATTTCATCAGGCAGGTTGTTTTTGGTCACTGTCTCGGTCATTACCACGTCACGTTTACCCATTTTATAGTGCAGAATAGACTTGGCTCCTGGCTGGCCCAGTGTTCCACTGACAGGCTCGAAGCTGACCAGATCCGGCTGCCATGCTTTCATATTATCGGGATTATCGAACAATTCGATCACCTTGGCCCTTGGAAGATTGATGGTAATGTCAACAGTATATTTCATGTGTATGTATTTGAATTTTACAATCACATGCTTCACCTCAGCAGAGGCATGAAATTCAGTCTGTTACTACTTCCAATGGAAGCATCAAGGGGAAGACTAATTTCAAAAGAAGCGCGTTTGAATTACCAATATAATGATTCAGCAATCAAAAAAAAAGATGACCATCTTTAGTATGTCATAGCACTACATTGATAATACGCTTTGGTACTATAATTACTTTTTTCGGAGGTTTTCCTTCCGTCCATTTCATGACAGCCTCATGAGCCAGTACCTGACTTTCAATATCCTCATTGCTCATGTCAATCGCGAAGGCAATCTTAGCTCTTACTTTTCCGTTGATTGAAATCGGATACTCGTGCGTGCTTTCAGTCAGATAACTCTCGTCATACGCAGGGTAGCTTGCTTTGCTTACCCCCTCACTATGACCCAGTAGCTGCCAAAGCTCTTCTGCCATATGCGGGGCAAAAGGAGAGAGAGTGATCACCAGCTTCTCCAACACTTCACGCTTATTACATTTCAAAGCCGTAAGCTCATTCACTGCTATCATCAAGGTACTCACCGATGTATTCAGTGACAGACTGTTAATATCCTCTTCCACCTTTTTGATTGTACGATGGATGATCTTTTGTTCATCTTTATTAGGACTTTCCTCCGAGACAGAAAACGCTTCTTCGTTTTCGTGGAATAGCCTCCAAAACTTTCTTAGAAACTTGTATACCCCATCGATCCCATGTGTATTCCAAGGTTTGAATTGCTCCAGAGGACCTAAGAACATCTCATACATACGAAGTGTGTCTGCACCGTATCTTTCGATAATGTCATCAGGATTCACTACGTTATATTTTGACTTAGACATCTTCTCCACTTCATAGTCGCAGATATATTTTCCATCTTCCAGGATAAACTCAGCATCTTTCAAATCTGGCCTCCAGGCTTTGAATGAATCCGTGTCTAATACATCATTGTCAACCAGGCCAACATCTACATGCATGGGCGACGTTTCGAATTGATCCTTGAGATTTAAGGATACAAATTCGTTGGTTCCTTTTTTTCTATATACAAAATTTGATCGTCCCTGAATCATGCCCTGATTCACCAATTTCTTGAATGGTTCTTCTTCGTTGGCGTAGCCTCTGTCACAAAGAAATTTGTTCCAAAACCTTGAATAGAGCAAATGCCCTGTAGCGTGTTCTGTACCTCCTATATACAAGTCCACATCTTTCCAATAATCTCTGGCTTCATCAGACACAAATGCATTTTCATTGCTAGCATCCATATACCTGTACCAGTACCAACTGGATCCGGCCCAGCCTGGCATTGTGCTTTGCTCGATAGGGTAGGACTCATTTGATCCTTTTGGTGTATAAGTGAAGTTCTCCGCTCGGGCGAGTGGCGGGTCACCATCAGCAGTGGGTAGATACTTATCCACTTCGGGTAGCACGATTGGCAAATCCTCGTCAGCAACCGGATAGGGGATTCCCTCCTTGAAATAAATCGGTACAGGCTCGCCCCAGTATCGCTGGCGAGCAAAGATGGCGTCACGAATTCTATAGTTTATTTTTTTACTTCCAATGCCTTTCTCTTCGAGGAAACTGATGGCCTTATTCGTGGCCTCCTCGTAAGTCAGTCCTTCGAGTATGCCAGGATTTATGATCATGCCTTCTTTTGTTGGATTGGCTTCTTCAGTAATGTCCATTCCTTCATAAATGGGCAATATGGGCAGGTCAAAATGTTTGGCAAAATCATAATCACGCTGATCGCCACCAGGTACAGCCATCACGGCCCCTGTGCCGTAGCCAGCCAGAACATAATCCGCCGCCCAGATTGGCAATTTCTCGCCACTGAATGGGTGTATCGCGTAGGCCCCGGTAAATACACCAGAAACCTTTTTGACGTGAGTCATTCGATCACGCTCAGATTTGTTTTTGGCTACTTCGATATAGGTCTCAACTGCTTCCTTTTGCTCCGAGGTGGTGATTTTTTGTATGATGTCTAGCTCAGGAGCCAGCACCATGAATGTAAGTCCATAAACCGTATCAATTCTGGTGGTAAATACAGTAATGGTATCCTCATACCCATCTATTTTCAAGGTCATCTCGGCGCCTATGGATTTACCTATCCAATTGCGCTGCATTTCCTTCAGTGGATCTGGCCAGTCAATCGAATCAAGACCCTCCAGCAAACGCTCAGCATAAGCCGTAATTCGCATGCTCCATTGACTCATTTGCTTTCTGACTACGGGAAATCCACCGCGCTCAGAATAGCCGTCTTTCACCTCATCATTAGAGAGTACAGTACCAAGCTCCGGACACCAGTTTACAGTGGTTTCAGATAAATAGGTCAATCGATATTTCAGTAGCATCTCATGCTGCTGTATTTCCGAAAAGGACTTCCACTCGTTGGCATCAAAACCTACTACATCTTCGTCGCAGGCCGCATTCAAACCGGCATTTCCATTTTTTTCAAAATGGGCAATCAGTTCATCGATATCGCGGGCTTTATTTGCTTCATGGTCATACCAGCTGTTGAATAGCTGAATAAAAATCCACTGCGTCCACTTGTAGTAGTTGGGATCGCAAGTCTGTACTTCTTTACTCCAGTCGAAGGAGAACCCAATGTTTTTTAGTTGCTCCTTATATCTTGCAATATTTTCCTGGGTGGTAATGGCTGGATGCTGTCCGGTCTGAATCGCATACTGCTCGGCTGGCAGTCCGAATGCATCAAAGCCCATTGGATGCAGTACATTGTAGCCTTTGGTTCGCTTGAAGCGGCAAACAATATCCGAGGCAATATAGCCAAGCGGATGCCCTACATGTAGCCCGGCCCCTGATGGATAGGGGAACATGTCCAGCGCATAAAACTTCGGTTTTTTATTGTCAACGGTCGCTTTAAAAGAGGACTTATCAGCCCAGTATTGCTGCCATTTTTTTTCAATGCTCTGAAAATCGTATGCTGCCATTTTTGTTTTGTACTATTTTAATAAGTGAGCAAAAATAATATGAATATTGAATTTATTGACTACATTATGGATGTTGCGATCGGATATATAATTGTAGGATTTGACCGCTCGAATATCACTGGCTAATAATGGACATTTTTTCCCTGGAACAAGTCGTAAAAACAAAAAAGGCAGTTGCCTGAAATCAGGAACTGCCTTGTGAATCTAGTAGCGAAGACGGGAGTTGAACCCGTGACCTCAGGGTTATGAATCCTGCGCTCTAACCAACTGAGCTACCTCGCCGTTTGATTTTTCGAGGTGCAAATCTAGGCATTGTTTGTTTATTCGCAAGTCTTTATAAAAACTTTTGATACATTCGAAGAAAATTCATACATTGAGCAAATTGGAAATCGATTTTTAGGATATGAGCAAATTCAAATTTGTAGGGGAATATGAGATCAGGGCGTCAAAAAAAATGCTTTATCCTTACTTGTCATCGGCAAGTGGATTAGCACAATGGTTTGCTGACGATGTCAACATTAATGAAGACAAAATATTCACCATTATTTGGGATGGTGAAGAGAACAAAGCAAAAATGGTTTCTCACCGAACCAATTCTCAGGTCAAATTCGAGTTTATCAGCGAAGAAGAGGATCCAAACTATGTAGAGTTTAAAATCGATATGAACGAATTGACTCAGTCAGTTTTCATTAGGGTCACAGATTACTCCGAAATGGATGACGAAAAAGAATTAGAAGAACTCTGGGACAGTTTGATGTCCGATTTAAGAGAGATTGTTGGCGGCTAAGATTTGGCAGGCCTTATGCATGCTCCAGCCTAACTACAATCCCTTCACATACACCACATTTTCCAGCAAATAATCCAGGCTTGCCATGCTCTTCATGACATTTAGCGCACCAGTATCTGCCGCAAGCGCGACAATGTAGGATAGCTCTTTTTTGACATTTGTTGCAACTGTGCATGGCTTTTCTTGTTTATCTAAATATAATAAATAATAGAATTACCTCATTTGTTTCTGTCAAGAGAATTCAATCGTTCATCGATTTTTTTGCAATATTCTGAACCAAATGAGTTTAATATTAGTATAGAATATGAGTCTCAGGCAAAAAACCTTATTTTTGTCTAACTCAGTAGCACAATTAATTTAAAGGTGATGACAAAAAAGACCCACACATTAGTTAGCTTCTATTTCTTGTCCGTTTTGTTAGCTTTTCAAGGTGTAAATGCTCAAGACAGCAAGAAGGATTTCGTCAATTCCGAGCACGAAGGATGGATGGTGAATGTCGAAGAAGCATATCAGTTGTCTGAAAAGACAAACAAACCAATTTTAGCAAATTTTACCGGAAGTGATTGGTGTGGCTGGTGTAAAAAACTAAATAGAGAGGTTTTCAGCCAGCCTGAATTCAAGGAGTGGGCTGCAGAAAACGTCATACTTTTGGAATTGGACTACCCACGCAGAACTGCATTACCAGCAGCTCAGAAACAGCAAAATGTTGAATTGCAACAGGCTTTTCGTGTCACAGGATTTCCTACCATATGGATGTTTGATCTCGATAAACCGGATGGCAAACGTTTTCAAATACAAGCCTACGGTAAGACAGGTTATGCAGCTGGCGGCGCTTCAGCATATATCAAGAATTTAGAGAAGATGATTGAGCTCAAAGAAAAGAGCGTGAATTAAAAATTTAAATCTTCATTTTATCTGGTATTAAACCCACGAAGTTTTATTTGAGTAAGCCTCTTCTTTGTATCCAAAGGAAAGTCGCCTTTCATCATCCAGTCGTAATACCCTGGCTCAGCTTTTAGAATGTCCTCGACTGGTTTGTGTCTGTGCTTACCAAAATTGAATACTTCCACTCCCTTATCATTCATTACAAACCTTCCGGCTAGATCTACCATGTTGGCTGCAGTGACCTCATGCAGATTTTTCATGTCATTTGCTATTGTACCCAGCTTCCGGCCCATAGCATCCACCACCGTCTGACCGTCATATCGCTCGACCTGCGCTTTGATAACTGCAGCAGTAGCCAATGTATCAGCCTCAGCACTATGCGCATCATCTAAAGACTTTCCGCAATAGAATTGATAAGCAGCGGTAAGTGTTCTTTTTTCCATCATATGAAAAATCTTCTGTGCATCTACAAACTTGCGGTTTGTAGTATCAAATTCAATATCAGCACGCAAAAATTCCTCAATGAGCAGCGGAATGTCAAATTTCAAACAGTTGAAGCCACCTAAATCACAGCCATTAAAGAACTCAACCAGGCTTTTTGATATTGATTTAAATGTAGGTGCGTCCTTTACGTCTTTATCATAAATGCCATGAATCATACTGGTCTCGACCGGAATGGGGATCGTAGGATTAATCTTCATGGTTTTTACAATTTCCTCACCATCAGGCATTATTTTGACTACCGAAATTTCAACAATTCGGTCTGTGGTAACATTAGTACCAGTCGTTTCCAGATCGAAAACAGCCAGTGGGTTCTTAAGGTGTAATTGCATTGAATATTTGCTTATTAGTGATGCCGTGCTATCCGTTATTGCACTATATGGTGAGCAATGGATGCCAGGTCGAGCCCTCCGAATGTACCGGAACTCATAAATATTAAATCTTGATCTTGCCATTGTTGACCCCTCAAGTAGGTCTCTAGTTCACCTGAGTCGGTAAAAACTTGAATATCCTTTCTCTTGAATGAGGATCTAATGTCCTCAAGAGTGATAGGCGCATAATTCTTCTCTTCAATAAGTTGGTTGTCATAATAGACAATAGCCGAGTCTGGTGATTTAAATGTTCCGGCGTAGTTTGCCAAAAAATCCTTGTTTAGGCTACTAAAAGTATGGAGCTCATAACAAGCGGTAAGTTTTCTTTTAGGATGCAATTCCTTTAAAGCCGCTGAGGTAGCGGCTAGCTTAGAGGGCGCATGCGCAAAATCGGTATATACCGCGGTAGAGGCATTCTCTGCCAATAGATTATTTCTTTTGTAAGCCCCTTTGAAGGAGGGAATGGCTTCGTAAAACTGCTCTTTTGTAATGCCAATTCTGTCCAAAACGATCCTGGCACCTTCCAGGTTTTGCATATTATGTCTACCAAACAAGGCTACCGGTATATCTCCATTAATAATAAATCGGCCATCTTTCACCTTATACTTTGGGGTTTCATAAGGTGTCGCCTTCACATCCTCTACTTCTTTCGAGGCGATTTTTTTTGCGTGTGAATCTTCGTTGCAGTAAATCAGTGAACCTGCCTTCGGTGTATTGTCAGCGAGCTTTTTAAACTGTCTCAGGTAACTATCTTCGGTAGGATACACGTTGATATGATCCCATGCAGTACCGCTGATCAAAGCAATATGGTGATCATATTTCAAGAATTTTGGTTCAGGGTCAAGAGGCGAAGTAAAGTACTCATCCCCTTCAATAATTATTATCGGAGCATCTGACAATTGAATGGTTTCGTCGATGCCTTCGATTTTGGCTCCGATGACATAGTCGAAGGAGCGGTTCCAATAATTCAAAACATGAATAATAATACCAGTGATAGTAGTTTTCCCATGACTCCCGGCAATTACTATTCGTTGTTTCTTTTCAGATTGAGATCTGATAAATTCAGGATAAGACCAAATTTTGAGCCCAAGAGCTTGTGCTTTCACCAGTTCGGGGTTGTCAGCTTTGGCATGCATGCCTACAATCACAGCATCGAGAGATTCATCTATATTGTCTGCTTGCCAACCCACCTGTTCTGGAAAGAGGTCATGCTTGCTCAGCAATGAGGCAGCGGGGTCATATATTTTGTCATCAGAACCAGTCACATACATTCCCTTCTTTTTAAGAGCTACGGCCAGACTGCTCATAACCGCTCCGCCGATGGCAATAATGTGTATTCTTTGATGGTTTTGGCTCATGCTGTTCTTGAATTTTTCCAAAAATAAGACAATTAGTAAGGTGTGCAAATTAAACCTGTGCTTAAAATTCGTGCAACAATAATATTGGGGATTCTCGTTTATTTATGTGTCGATTTTAGTGGATTAAATCTATTGTGGAAATGTTGTTATTAATCTACTAGAGATTTTGAAAAAATAGACCACCTGTTTGCATAAGTTTGTTCTTGAATTTGAGATAGTGATTCATCCAAAATATTACGTCTAGTACATTATGGCCAATATAGATTCTCCAGACCAGGGAAATTTTAAAAGCAAGGTGAGCGCAAGAAAAAGCACTCAGTCAAAGACTGCATTAGTACCATTGGGAAAAATGCAACCGCAGGCTGTCGAAATCGAAGAGACTGTACTTGGTGCGTTGATGCTTGAAAAAGATGCGTTGACCACAGTCGTTGATATCTTGAAACCACAGAGTTTTTATGATGATCGCCATTCCAAAATATACGAGGCTATAGTACAATTATTCAACAAGTCTGAGCCTGTTGATATTATGACCGTGACCGCCCAGCTGCGTAAAAATGGAACGTTGGAAATAGCTGGAGGTGCCTATCATATTGCCCATTTAACCACTCGGGTAAATTCAGCTGCTAACATTGAATATCATGCAAGAATAATCACTGAGCAAGCCATAAAACGTGATTTGATTAGAATCTCTGCTAAAATCCAGGAGGATGCCTTTGAAGATACTGAGGACGTTTTCGAATTGCTGGATCGAACGGAACAGGCCTTGTTTGAAATCTCAGAATCAAATATCAAAAGGAATTATGCTGGCATGCAGCAGCTCATGCACGAGGCTATTATGGAGATTGAGGCTCGAAAAGAGCACAAGGATGGACTGACCGGCGTACCAAGTGGATTTACAGAACTAGATCGTGTGACCGCAGGGTGGCAGTCGTCAGATTTGGTAATCATCGCTGCTCGACCCGCCATGGGTAAAACTGCCTTTGTAGTGTCGGCCATGAGAAATGCTGCCGTTGATTTTGGTGAAGCGGTGGCTATTTTTTCGCTGGAAATGTCTTCGATACAGCTAGTTAATAGATTGATCTCCGCAGAAGCAGAGTTAGAAAGTGATAAAATAAAAAAGGGAAATCTTGCTGAACATGAGTGGGAACAATTAGTCCATAAAACTGCCAGGCTCACGGAGGCGCCCATTTTTATAGATGATACGCCCGGCTTGAGTATTTTGGAGCTGCGTGCAAAGTGTAGAAGGTTGAAGGCCCAACATGATATCAAAATGATTATCATTGACTATTTGCAGTTGATGTCAGGTGATTCATCCAAATCAGGTGGAGGCAGTGGCAACAGAGAGCAGGAAATAGCATCAATTTCGCGCGCCCTAAAGGGCATAGCCAAAGAGTTGAACGTGCCGGTAATCGCACTGTCACAGTTAAGTAGAGCGGTAGAAACCAGAGGAGGAGACAAACGCCCACAGCTATCAGATTTGAGAGAATCAGGATCGATAGAGCAGGACGCAGATATGGTAATGTTTCTCTACCGACCAGAATATTACGATATCACAGAGGACGAAGATGGATTGCCAACAGCGGGGACAGGTGAGGTAATAATCGCAAAGCACAGAAATGGTTCTTTGGAAAATGTAAAACTAAAATTTATTGGACGCTTCACTAAATTCGCCAATCTGGATGGATCCATTATGGGCGGAGATTATAGCGGAGGTGGCTTTCCTTCCACGGGCGTACCTGCAGAATTTGACACCAGTCCAAATACGGTCACCTTCCCGTCAAGAGCTAATGAAGGCGGTGAGGCAAACTCACCTTCAGGTGAAGCACCATTTTAACCAGTAGAATTCTATGAAAGCTTTATTGTTAGTTGACGAAAGTCAAGATAAAATAGCCATTCGCGAGATGGAAATCCCGAAACCTGGAGCCAATGAGGCGCTGGTTCAAATAAAAGCAGCCGCTTTAAATCATCGCGATCAATGGTGCCGAATCGGGATGTATCCGGGTATAAAGTATGACACTGTATTAGGGTCGGATGGCTCCGGAGTAGTTACGCTATTGGGCGAAGGGGCAGATGCTGGCTGGATGAACAAAGAAGTAATTATTAATCCTAATATCGATTGGGGCCCTGATGAGGCTGCACAGCATACGGCCTATCATATATTGGGTATGCCTACGAACGGAACGTTCGCTGAGTATGTAGTAGTCAACACGGATCGGCTAATGGAAAAACCTGCGCATCTCGGTTTTACAGAAGCAGCGGCCTTGCCTTTGGGTGGACTTACTGCTTACAGAGCTGTATTCACGAAGGCAAAAATTGAAGAAAATCAAAAAGTACTGATCACTGGTATAGGAGGGGGCGTGGCTCAATTTGCCTATCAATTTACCGCCGCCACTGGAGCACAAGTCTACGTCACCTCGGGAAGTCAAAACAAAATAGATCAGATCATTAATCATGGAGCCACCGGCGGATTCAATTATAAAAATGATAATTGGGCCAAGGAGGCATTGAAAGAGACAGGAGGATTCGATGCAATCATTGATAGCGCCGGGGGCGAAAGTATGAATGATTATCTAAAGATAATTCGCCCGGGCGGAAGATTAGTACATTACGGATCTACTACTGGCGCGCCAAAAAAACTGGATATGTTTCGACTCTTTTGGAGTCAGGCAAGCATCCATGGGTCTACTATGGGATCAGATTCCGAATTTGTGAAGATGATCGAATTTGTTACTAGTCATTCTATAGTTCCAATTGTAGATTCTGTTAGAGGTTTTGATGATATCGTCTCTGCATTCGATGATATGCATGTGGGCAAGCAGCTGGGCAAGCTGGTCATCACTATTTAGTTTTCTAATATCACAAATTCCACTCGTCTATTGAGTGCTTGATTCTGAGGACTGTTGTTGGGTACTATAGGCCTCGAACTCCCAAGTCCTTTGTATTCCAAACGAAATTCGCTGAGCCCCTTGGCCACCAGATAGTCGACCACGGCTTTGGCTCTGGCCTTGGATAGTTTCATGTTGTAGTCGGCAGAGCCCACATTGTCTGTATGTCCCTCGATCTCAATTTTAACTCGTTTATATTTCTCAAGAAAAGCGAGTAGCTTATTTAGTTCTAAGTAGGAAGATCGTAGCAAAGTGGCCTTATCAAATTCAAAGTAGATATTTTGAAGGGTAAATTTTTTACCTACCTCGGCAGGACCGAAATAATCATCGACTGGATCTATTCCTGCGATAGCAGGATCAGGCAAGATCGATTCGTTTGGATCCACCGGGCGTACCAGCACGTCATCAACAAAGTAATAGGCAATCTGTGGCTGCAAATGCTTTGGAGTTCTTTTGTCCCTTACTTCTGAAAATTTACGTTTTGTCTTTTTTGCTCTAAGCGATGAGTCGGGATAGAAAGTACCGATAGTCAATGCCAGCTCATCTCCCTTGGCTATGAATGTACCAGAAATTTTGGTCCATCCTTCGATATCATCCAGTAGTAAGTCGGGAGGACTGGACACCTGAGGTTTGTAATGTTTGAAATTCATTACCTGCCAGTCGAATGTAGGCATATCTCGAGTGAAATACATTCCTAAATGATTGATCGCAAACTCGCAGTTGTCAGCTAGATTTACCCACATCTCAGCATAATATTCATTGCCGGCTACAAGAGGTTTTGAAAGTTGAACCATAGCAAACTCACGATGATTTTCGGGTATTCTCCAGCCACGACCACTTTTTGAGGTCAGATATGAGATCATACCAATATATCCGTCACCGCTATGGGATTCCTGATAGCCAAATATATTTTTGGGTACGCCCATCAGGTCGTTTTCACAACAGGCGTGAAAAAAATCTGGTGAAGGATCTGCGGTACCGAAGGGAAACCATGATTTTGTGAACTTCAACTGGTTCATGGAAAAAGGACATTCCCATACTTCTTCGAAGCCTGGGTTCACCACCATGTTCTGACTATAACCAGCGTGCGCCAGTATAATAAAATATAGACCCAGCCACTTGATTCTTTTGACCATAATTGCAATATACATTCCTGACACGATTTCTTTATGTCAGGAATGTATAATTCAAAAGAGAAGTGCTAGAATTTATTGTTAATTAGATTTCACACCACATAGAGGTAAAATCGGAATAGTTGTTAGCCTTGCAGTGAGAGCCTCAATGTTTATATTCTCAAATTCTGGTATTTTCTCATTTAGAAGTCTTGATGAAGGCAGGTCAAAATCAGCATATTGCCATGCCTTATCCAACTGTGCCTTGACAGCCTCAGCTTCAGTTTCTTTTTGCTGGCCTTCAAGGCTGAGAAGCAGCCCCTTGAGAGCCCAACCATTATTTGGGTAAATCTCGAGGTCTTCCTTAAAAACAGCCTCTGCATTTTCGAATTGATTGTTGTCCAGATACACCGCTCCTAAGGTATGACGCACGGAGAAAAACCAATCCGGTGGTTCGTTGTAGTTCAATTGGTCTTCTATGTCTACAGCTGAGATCAGTTTTTTGATTGCAGATTGATACTGACCTTGTCTATTCTCAATCTCTGCCTCTAAAATGAGTGTTGCGATTTCCACCAAGTGATCAACTGTATTTAATTCCCAAATGGAAATTTTCTTCAGCTCATCCTTCTCACCAATCTGTTTTAGAGACCAAAGCTCTTCTATAGAATTATCTATTTGATTGAGCCCAAGGTAGGCCATGCCACGGGCATAGTGCCTGATTGCCTTTGGATATAGCAAGTCTGATTCTGGCAATTCTAATATTTTGTCCCATTGCCCAAATTTGACCAGAATGTAATGTGGGGTAATATAATAGTGCTGTAGTGTAGCCCATTCTGGCTGATACATGAGTTGTGCGTCGGCATTTTGAGCGACTTTGAAAGCTGCATCTATGGCTTTTTCTCCTCGTCCCTCTAAAGTAGCCGTAGCTGCCAGAAAATGATAATTGTGCGGATAGTACGCCAGTGGATAGATGCCCTGGGCTTTGCAATTGGTGATGTAAATGCTATCAGCTTCTACAGAGAGTTCGCCTGCCATAGATCCAGCGTGGTAATCTCCGGTTCTGATGAAAATATGTGCCGGCATGTGTACGAGATGTCCAGCTCCAGGTACCAAATCGGTTAAAGTATGAGCTGCTTTTAATGCACGCGAAGGATTTTTTGAAGCTTCTATGGCATGGATATAATAGTGATTAGCCCCAGGGTGATTAGGGTCTCGATTTAGTGTGTGCTCTAGCATATCTAGTATCTCACCCGTCCAGGCTCGTGGATTGCCATCTATTGTATTCCAATAGTCCCACGGATGTAAATCCATTAGTGCTTCTGCGTATAAGGTGCTTATATCATTATTTTCAGGGAAATTAGATTGTATTGATTTCATCTCTTCAGCATATGCCTTATAGCAAGACGCCAATGATTGACTTTCCTTTTTTGGATACCTTTTGTCCAATGCCAGGATCATTTGTTGTTCATATTCCTGGGTATTACCCAAATATTCCTTCGCTTTTTCAATATAGCCATTGGCTTCGACCACCATCGTGGAGTCCATTGCACTATTGATATTTGGGCCCAGTACATATGCCATACCCCAATAGCACATGGCGCACTGATCGTCCAAACGAGCGGCCTCTTTGAATGAGCGCAGAGCTTCAGCATGGTTCAATCCATAAGTGAGGGTTAGACCCTGGTCGAAGAATTTTTGACTCCAGGGATTGTCAGTTGAGATTTTAAAATGATTGTTACCCAGATTGTCAAACAGTGGAGCTTCAAACTTTGGCTGCTTTTCTTGAGGAGTACATGCCACAATGGTCATTCCAAATAGAATAGCAATTGCGGATGATAATTTTCTTGTTGTCATATTATAAATTTTTGATCAGGACAAAATTAGAAAGAGGCAAGAGGCGTCATAAATTTGATAGGTGTACAAAATGTGAACAATTATGAATTTACATCGGATTGAATAACCAAAGCTAGAATGCTAAAAAAAATCTTTCATATGAACTAAGTTTGCAATATGACTAAGACATTTTTTTGGTTGAATAGAAAATCACTTGTACTCGTGGCTGGATGTCTGGTGGCCATGGCAACCCTTTGGGCTTGTGAAGAAGAGCAAGAACCTGTGGCAAGGGACCCTTCAGTTGGTATTTTCTTTTTGAATAAAGATAGCCTGGATCAGGTAAGCGTGATCATCGATTCGCTTGATACAGAGCTGGAAGAGTTTGATGAACTCATTTCAAGTCTTGAAGAAAGTGCAAATGATCTTGCTGATAGCCTGATTACACTCACTGACCTGATAGCCGACGGCAGTGATCTAACCGAAGAAAGGGATCAGGTAATCCATGATTTAGATACCTTGAATGTCTATATTGATGAGAAAGAATCAGAGGATTCTACAATTAGTGTCCGGCAAAGTGAATGGACATCAGTATCCACGGTGATAAATTCAGGCGAGGTATTGGTCACTTCAATAGAAAACAATAAAAATGGGCAGAGCGTGATGTACGAAGACAGCAGCGTTTCGTGGAATTTACCATTGGATATGCAATCAAATGATGTAGATGTAAATATTGCACTTGGCAATGAGGTGTATCGTTTGGTTGTACGATATGAGTTATCAACGCTAGCTGACGAAAAAAATAAAGTAATCATTAGAACATCAGACTTCGAAATTGAGGATACAAACTTCGATAATGTATCCTTGTCCTGTAGTGATTGTGATGATACAGAAACGACTATTTATGTTGAATTCTAAGTTTATATTTCTTCTAATTTTATTGCCTGTATTCTCAGCCAGATCTCAGGACTCACTTCAATTAGACGTCGAGTCAAAACCTATCTTGTCAGCATTTGCAATTGGAGTAGACTATGGCAAGTTAGCGGGGCAATTTCTGGATAGTGAATCCAAATTTGAATTGGGAGGTCAGCTTGAATTCAAAAATAGGATCATCTTTGTAAGCGAATTTGGTTTGGCCACGCTGACATCTAATGGAGCCTATCAAAACACCAACTATACTTCAGACGGCAACTACTTCCGATTTGGCCTTGGTTACAAAATAGACATGTCCGCCAAAAACAACATTTACTTTTCTCTAAGATATGCACGAGCGTCGTTTTCTGATCGAGGAGTTATTGATATCACAAGCAGCTCAGGTATTTATAATGACCTGGAAGAGCCGTTTAGCCGTGATGGACTCTCTGCTCAGTGGTACGAGGTGGTTGTGAGTTCGGAAACACGATTGTGGAAAGGTTTGTACGCAGGCTTTCATGTTAGACTTCGTATCATGGACAAATATGATGAACAACAACCACTGGATGTTTACACCATACCTGGATATGGTCGATCCTTTGATCGCACAATCCCTGCGCTCAATCTATATATAAAATACGCGATTGAGCGTTTTTAGAGGTGGCTGATAGCTCTCATTTCTATTCTTAAAATAAATCAAAAACTTAATTGCTCTGAGGACTTGCAGGTCTGTTAGGCTGTGTTAATTTTGCGCATGGCAGAAAAGATTATCATCCTTGATTTTGGTTCTCAGTATACACAGCTGATCGCTCGACGCGTGAGAGAACTAAATGTTTATTGTGAAATTCACCCTTTTAGCAAAATTCCGGAAATTGATGACAACGTGAAAGGATTGATCCTTTCGGGTAGCCCGTGCTCGGTTCGTCAGGAAGACCATCCCGATATCAATCTGGGGGCCCTAATAGGCGAAGTGCCAATACTTGGAGTATGCTACGGGGCGCAGCTAATCGCACAAAAATCTGGTGGTGATATTATGCCATCTAAAATTCGTGAGTACGGCAGAGCAAACCTTTCTAAGGTTGATACCACGAACGAATTGCTCAAAGAAGTCAACATAGATTCACAGGTGTGGATGTCTCATAGCGACACGATCAAGAGTATCCCGGACAATTTCGAGGTAATAGCAAGCACCCCGCAAGTTGAAGTAGCCGCCTTCCATAGCAAGACTCACCCGGTTTGGTGTATCCAGTTTCATCCAGAAGTCACCCATTCTACCGAAGGTAAAACTATCCTTAGAAATTTCGTGGTTCATATCTGTAAGTGTAGCCAGGATTGGACTCCGGATATTTTTGTCGATGCCACAGTATCGAGTCTAAAAGACCAACTGGGAGATGACCAGGTAGTACTAGGATTGTCAGGTGGAGTAGATTCTTCCGTTGCAGCTATGCTTATCCATCATGCCATAGGAAAAAATCTCCATTGCATCTTCGTGGACAATGGCCTGCTTAGAAAAGATGAATATACTGATGTCCTAAAATCATACGAAGGCATGGGACTCAATGTAAAAGGAGTAGATGCCGCTAAAGAGTTTTACAAAGCACTAGAGGGACTTACAGATCCTGAAGAGAAGAGAAAAGCTATTGGCCGGGTATTTATAGAAACCTTTGACAAAGAGGCTAAAAAAATTAAGAATGTAAAATGGCTTGGCCAGGGAACAATTTATCCTGATGTAATAGAGTCAGTATCAGTCAATGGTCCTTCGGTGACTATCAAATCACATCACAATGTAGGAGGCCTGCCAGCCAAGATGAATCTCAAAGTAGTGGAACCACTCAACACCTTGTTCAAAGATGAAGTAAGGAGAGTCGGTAGAGCATTAGACATTGATGAGAAAATTTTAGGCCGTCATCCATTTCCAGGACCCGGATTGGGTATCAGAATCCTCGGAGATATTACAGCAGAGAAAGTCGAAATTCTGCAAGAGGTAGATCACATTTTCATCAATGGTCTCAAGGATAGAGGATTGTACGACGACGTCTGGCAAGCTGGTGCTATGCTGCTGCCTATTCAGTCTGTGGGAGTCATGGGTGATGAGCGAACTTACGAACGAGTGGTCGCCCTCAGAGCGGTGTCCAGTGTGGATGGAATGACCGCCGATTGGTGTCATTTGCCCTATGAATTTCTGGCGGATATTTCCAATGAAATTATCAATAAAGTAAAAGGGGTCAACCGCGTGGTCTATGACATTAGCTCTAAACCACCAGCCACTATTGAATGGGAATAATCTAGAACTGATCCGACTCGATCAGTTTGTTCAATTCATCCAAAATCAAATCGCAGAACGCACGCAATTCTGCGATTTGACCAGGGATCAATTCGATGTTTTTTGGCGCCTTAGCATTGCTCTCCAGTTCCCTAATATGAGCAGAAAGGTTCTCAATATTTAATAGTAGAAGAGACGGCTTTAGCTTGTGCATTAGACGCCCAACAGCATACCAGTTTTCAGCCTTTCCTTCCTTTTCAATTTCATCTATCATCTCAGGCGTATTCTTCACTATCGTCATGATCATTTCATAAATGAATTCTCGATCATGGTCACTTATTTCATATAAGTAGGAGAGATCCAGTGGAAGCTTGATTTTGTCTGATGACATATTGACGTCTTTATTTATGGGTAATTTCAAAGCTCCAAAATAAAAAGAATTACTCATTTGTTTGCTACTATTTAGAAGAAATGAAAAGTTTTAAGGGAGTACATATTGCTGATAGATAAAATCTATGTGTCATGTTTATATTATTATAAATCAATTGCTTAACATGGTTTGCTTTAAGTATAAAATGAAACAAATTTCGAAACAACTATCGAAAACCTAGAATTGCATAGAAAAGTGGTGCCAGGGTAGAATCTGCTCGTTGCGGTTTTGGCTATCGAAGGCGAGATTAGTAATTGTATTAGCGGTACGAACGATTTAGTTAGCTTGAATTTGTATGATTAAAATTTTGCTTCCCGGATACGGACTCATATTAAAGCGCAGATTTATGGCCATGAAATAATCCTAATTGGTAAATTGCAAAAGGAAAAAAACAGCTCTTATGGACAAACCAGAATTCGACGACATCTATATGGAATTGGCAGTCAATCTCGCCAAGCGTTCTCACTGTATAAAACGACATGTCGGTGCCGTGCTGGTCAAAGACACTCGCATAATTTCTATTGGGTACAATGGTCCGCCTGCACACACTCACAATTGTGACGAAGAGTTTCCAGAAAAAGGCTGCGATAGAGATTCAAAAGGAAGCTGCACGCTGGCAATACATGCCGAGCAAAATGCTATACTCTATGCCGTAAAAAATAACGCCTCTGTAGAAGGGTCCAAATTATATGTGACACTTTCTCCCTGCTTATCCTGCGCAAGAATTATTTTTTCTATGGGAATCTCAGAGATCGTATACCTTAAATCTTATGCAGAATACAAAGGACTCAAATCTGATGAAGGGATAGATTTTCTTGAAAAGTTTGGAGTGCCTTGTAATAAGTATGAGGGTGATATTGCAGCAGCGACTTCTATGATATGATCTGAATTTGGTTGATTGAAAACTCCTCTCGTTGCAATATCTTAAAGGGGTAAAAAAAGGAAGGGGCTGCCTTTTGACGTGCAACCCCTAAACCAACCTAACCTAAACTTACCTCAACAACCTTAAATGTTGTAATTGAATGCTTATCTCAATATAACGATTATCGTGCCAAAAAGATATAGCGATTCGAAATATTTTTATAACAATACAAAGATAGTAAGCCGCAACTAGACAAGAAAGTATTGTGTCAAAAAAAGTAAAAATTACGGGTATTCTTTAATATTAGGGGAATTACCTAGTTGTGCGGAACTATATCCTCATTATTTTTATTTACCTCTTATAATTGACCTTTACAATCTATGCCAGACAACAAACACGTTGTAATAATTGGAAATGGAATTTCCGGTATCACTGCAGCAAGACATCTAAGAAAGCACAGTAAATGCCGCATAACGGTGATATCAGGAGAATCGGATTATTTCTACTCTCGTACAGCATTGATGTATGTCTACATGGGGCATATGAAATTTGAAAATACCAAACCTTACGAAGACTGGTTTTGGAAGAAAAATGAAATAGACTTGGTCAAAGCATGGGTGCAAGAGGTAGACACTAAAGAAAAGCGACTCAAACTTGATGGGGTTGAAGATATTACATATGACGTGCTGGTACTAGCAACTGGCTCAGTTTCCAATAAGTTTGGATGGCCCGGGCAAGAGGCCAAAGGCGTCAGTAGCCTCTATCATAAGCAGGACCTGGAGTACATCGAGGAATACTCCTCAAAAATGAATCGAGCAGTCATTGTTGGTGGTGGTCTAATAGGTATAGAACTCGCAGAAATGCTACATTCCAGGCAAATCGATGTGACTCTGTTGGTCAGAGAAGAAAACTTTTGGGATGTTGTGATGCCTCTCGAAGAAGCACAAATGATCAATCAGGAAATCAGAGATCACCACATAGACCTGAGATTGACCACTGAGCTGAAGGAGATTAAGATTGGTGAGGATGGCGCAGTAGTTGGGGTTGTGACCAACCAAGATGAACAAATAGAGTGTCAATTTGTAGGATTGACAGTCGGAGTGTCTCCAAACGTAAAATGGCTTGCCGCCAGTGGTCTAGAGATCAAAAGAGGTATTGTGGTAAACGAATTTCTTGAAACCAATATTGCGGACGTCTATGCCATCGGTGACTGCGCTGAGCACAATGTCCCTTCACCTGGAAGAAGGCCTGTAGAGCAGGTATGGTATACAGGTAGAATGATGGGAGAGGTGGTAGCACAAACTATACTTGGTAATCCTACAGCCTACAAACCCGGTATATGGTTCAATTCAGCAAAATTCTTCAATATCGAATATCAGACCTATGGTACCGTTACACCAACTCTCGCCGAAGGACATGATCAATTCTTCTGGCAGACCGATGACGGCAAAATAAGCTTTCGCGTGGTATTTGATGCCTCTGACCGATCTGTACTTGGGTTGAACGTTTTGGGCATTCGGATGCGTCACGAGGTCTGGGACGAATGGATCCGGAATGGGGAGAAAATAGAAGTGGTAATGGCGCAATTGGAAAGAGCCAATTTTGATCCCGAGTTTTTCAACAAATATGAATATGCCATTCGGGAGATTTTTAATCAGAAATTCGAACATCTGGCAATTGAAAACCAAAAACCTTCACTTCTTAAAAGAATATTTTCATGAGAATTAAAATCATCCAAAATATAGGACTTATCCTCTTTCTGATCGGGTTCGGTTTATTCGTAATGAGCTTTGCCTCTGAAAAATATGTTCTGACCCAATCCTCAATAGATAGGATGGTAGATGATTCGGCCAAAGCTGGGTTGATCAAAAGCTTTGGTGAAAAGCATTTGAATACTGAGCTTTCAAATGCTTTTGCCTTCAACAGTCTTTTGGATCAACTTTTTGCTGATATTAATAATTATCAGCTGGAGCGATTTGGGCTCAGCGATGATCGATTAGAGCGGATGGTCAAATCATTGTCCGGGACCGAATTCTCGATGGACAAAGCCAAAGCCGAGTTTGGTGAGTCCGATGCGCTGACCGCTTTCCAATGGGAAGCATTCACCTCCTATGGAGGCTGGTTGGAAGGGAAGACCTTTGGGTCAGAGCAAGAGCTCCGAGACGCCCTGCAAATCGTGCAGACCAACATAGCCAGCTATGGCGTACTCAACGAGAAAGGATTCAATGAATATGAAATAAAAGATCTGAAGTATGGTTTGACAAAGGCGTCATCTGTCGGACTGGTCTCATCGAGTCCCTTACAGGTAATGCTTGCGATTTATGCACTTATCATTTTTGGAGCGTTGATATATATTTTTCCAAACATAAAACTGTTGGGGCCCGCTGGAATAAAAAATGATGGGATTTTTCATAGCAAGGTCAAAAACAAAGGCTGGATTGGCATTCTACTGGGCAGCTTTCTGATTCTTTTTTACATCATTTTGTATTTCTATCCCGAATACATGACCACTTGGATCTTGATGGTAGACCCGGTTAGCCAATGGCTAAAAGGCTCTGATGCTGGGCGATTTTTCCTCTATGGCTTTATTTATACCTTAGCTATACTAGTGATGGGTGTTAGAATGATGATCAAATACCGTCATAGCAAATATCAACTCTGGCGTACCGCTTCAGTGATGTTTTTTCAGCTCTCGCTTGCTTTCCTGATTCCAGAAATATTGCTCAGACTAAATCAACCGTACTTCGATTTCAAAAATATCTGGCCTTTAGACTATGACTTCTTTTTTGATAATGAGCTAAATACCCTAATCAACCATGGAGGTATAGGACTATTTATGCTCGGCTGGGGAATAGGATTGACATTACTTGGAGTTCCGGTTATGGTTTACTTTTTTGGCAAACGCTGGTACTGCTCATGGGTATGCGGCTGCGGTGGCCTCGCCGAAACCTTAGGTGATCCTTTTAGACAACTGTCCGACAAATCTCTTAAAGCCTGGAAATTTGAGCGAATATCAATTCATAGCGTACTCGTGTTTGCTATAGTCATGACTGGAGCTGTCCTATACACCTACTGGACAGGTAATAGTGAGGTATTTGGCATAAGTTCGTATCATCTCAGATCTGTATATGGTGGCTGGATAGGTGCTGGATTTGCAGGTGTGGTAGGCACAGGTTTCTATCCCCTTATGGGTAATCGCGTGTGGTGCAGGTTTGGATGCCCGCTAGCCGCCTATTTAGGTTTAGTACAAAGGTTCAAATCCAGATTTAGAATAACTACCAACGGAGGACAGTGTATATCATGTGGCAACTGCTCCACTCATTGTGAAATGGGGATAGATGTACGCTGGTATGCTCAGCGAGGAGAGAATATCGTAAGATCTTCTTGCGTTGGCTGTGGCGTATGCTCTGCTGTGTGTCCAAGAGGAGTGCTCAACCTTGAAAACAGAAGTGATGATAATCGATTTGAGACTGCCGGCCTGATAGGCAATGATAGTTTCCCTGAAATTAAGAAATAGCCGTGAGTTTTTCACGGCTTTATGTTTCCGGTAAGGGGATTATTCTATACAGCGAAGCTTTCGCCACAACCACATGTGCGTGTGGCATTTGGGTTTACAAATTGAAAGCCCTTGCCATTCAATCCATCCGAAAAGTCCAAGGTTGTATCAAGTAGATAGAAAAGGCTTTTCTTGTCTACAATAACCTTCACGCCATTCTCACCTTCGAAAACGTCATCTTTTTCAGAAATCTGATCGTCAAAAGACAGGTCATACATTAGACCTGAACAGCCGCCACCTTTAACTGAAACTCGCAAATTGTGATTCTCAGTATGGCCTTCAGCCTTCTTTAATTCAACGATTCTGCTCTGTGCTTTTTCTGATACGTTCAGCATATATTTATTTTTCTATGGGTATTAAGAATACCTTATCGACGGTCAAATTTATAATAGTAGAAAACTCTTCGTGATCACGAAAAGTTTCACTTTTTTTGCAAATCTAACGATTTATTTAGAATCGGTTTAAATAATTACCTACCAAAATGAAACTAGAACACATCGGAATTGCAGTCAAAAACCTAAAGGATTCTAATCAACTATTCGAGCAGTTGTTTGGAAAACCTGGTTACAAGGTAGAGACAGTAGACTCAGAGCATGTATCTACCTCTTTTTTTCAAGTTGGAGAGTCCAAAGTAGAACTATTGGAAGCTACAAATGATGACAGTGCGATTGCAAAGTTCATTGCCAAGAAAGGAGAAGGCATTCATCATTTGGCATTTGAGGTTGATGATATTCATGCCGAAATGAAAAGGCTGGCAGGAGAGGGTTTTCAGCTTTTGAATAAAGAACCAAAAAAAGGAGCAGATAATAAGCTGGTCTGTTTCCTTCATCCGAAATCAAGCAACGGTGTATTAGTAGAATTATGTCAGGAAATCAAAGAATAATGTCGGAACAAAAAGATTCAAGAACAGAAATAGGAGAAATAGGAGAATTTGGATTAATCGACCGATTGAGTTCCAAATTTAGTACGAAAAACAGCTCCACTCTCAAAGGAATTGGGGATGACGCTGCCGTGATAGGCAATGGCGACGATCTCCGGTTGTACTCTACCGATATGCTACTCGAAGGAGTGCATTTCGACTTGTCTTATATGCCATTACAGCATTTGGGATACAAGGCTGTGGCAGTCAATGTATCAGACATCGCTGCTATGAATGGCATACCAAAGCAGATTACAATAAGTTTAGCCCTGAGCAACCGATTTTCAGTAGAGGCAGTGGAAGAATTGTACAAAGGCATTCACTTTGCTTGCGAAGATTTCTCAGTCGATTTGGTAGGCGGAGATACTGCAGCTTCTCCGTCAGGCCTGGTGATTTCAGTTGGTGTAATAGGAGAGGTGACTAAGGATAAGGTCGTTTACAGAAAAAATGCTGAGGAAAACGATATCATCTGTGTTACTGGAGACTTAGGCGGCGCATTCATGGGCCTACAGGTACTGGAAAGAGAAAAAGCAGTGTTCAAGGCCAATCCGGAAATGCAGCCAGAATTAGAAAAGTATGACTATATAGTCAAGCGGCAGCTCAAACCAACCGCACGAATGGACGTAATACACGAATTGAGAGATCTATCATTGGTGCCAACAGCAATGATCGACATATCTGATGGATTGGCCTCAGAGCTCTTTCATATCGCCAAACAATCTGATGTAGGAATTACTATCTATGAGGATAAACTACCGATTTCTAAAATGACCTACGACATGGCCGTGGAGTTTAACATGGACCCTATGACCTGTGCATTGAATGGAGGTGAGGATTATGAGCTTCTATTTACCATCAGTCAAAAGGACTTCGAGAAAATCAAAAATCATGCGGATATTGCTGCCATAGGATTTGTCAACAAGAAAGCTAATGGATTGAACATGATTACCAAAAACGATAATACGGTGGCAATTCAGGCGCAAGGTTGGAAACATTTTTAGCTATAAAATCTGACCTAACATTGTATTAATTTTTTAAATGATCTTATTTTTGTTGTAGGCGACAGTTTTGATCATTATCTAAAATGAATACTTCAATAGATATTCCCAAAAATTATAAGGTTTATTTGAATAAGCCCTATGTACAAGTATTCTGGAATCCTATCAATAAGATCCTTACAAGTCGGTGGACTGGGTTTTGTACATTCGATGAAATAAAGGCGGTGGCACAAAGGATAATTGATGCCGTGATTCTCGAAGGAGCAAAAAAAGTCCTCTATGATGCAAGGGGAATTGAAATGTTGGATGATGACTCACAGCGATACATTGCAGGTGATTTTACCAAAGAAATGATAAAAGTCGGGATCGAATATTCAGCCACTGTATCACCGACCGATGTATTCGCCAAATTTTCAGTAGATGATATTCAAAGCTCTATCAAAATTCCTGAAGCGTCTCACAACAAGTTCTTTAAGTCTGTAGATGAAGCCTTTGAATGGCTTGAAAAGCAAGTAGCTTAACAATCTTTAACAGCTCATTTTTAACTTCTCGATCAATCCTACGTAATTTTCTTCATAGAAACTAACGCATGAATTTGTATGTCTAAATTATTAAAAATCGGACTAGTAGCATTTTTGTCAGCCGGCCTGGGTGTGTGGGTGACCTTTGATTATCTGCAGGAGAATCATCCCCCACAACTGTCGTCTACAGAGTATGAAAAGGGAAAGGATAATCGGACGCAATTGATCAATGAGCGTAATTCCTTTGCAAACTTACTGCCTAATGAAAACTTTGTAGATGCCTCAGAACAATCCACTAATAGTGTGGTGTTTATAAAAAATCTGAGTGTGATTAACTACAGGACTGGCCATTGGATGGACTGGTTTTTTGAGCCACGCACCTCTCAACGCATGAGCACAGGTTCTGGGGTCATTCTATCGAGTGATGGTTATATTGTAACGAACAATCATGTAATAGAAGACGCTGACGAGATAGAAGTAGTACACAAAAAAAGGAGCTATAAAGGACGTATTATAGGTACTGATCCATCGACTGATTTGGCAGTGATAAAAGTGGATGTACCCAACCTGCCGGCCATTACTTTGGGCAACTCTTCCGATGTACAGGTGGGCGAATGGGTATTAGCCGTTGGAAACCCATTCAATTTGACCTCCACGGTCACAGCGGGTATTGTGTCAGCCAAAGGAAGAAATATTAATATACTCAAGGATAAATTCCCGATAGAATCGTTTATCCAGACCGATGCAGCCATTAATCCTGGAAACAGCGGAGGTGCCTTGGTCAATAGCAAAGGAGAACTGATAGGAATCAATACGGCTATTTTATCAATGACTGGGTCTTATGCAGGTTATGGATTTGCAGTACCGATCGATATTGTTAAGAAAGTGTTCAACGATATTGTGAAGTACGGTGAAGTTCAAAAGGCATTCTTCGGTGCTGAATTTGCAGATTTGGATAATGAAACTGCCGAGGAACTAAACATCAATGACCTCAATGGCGTGATCATTACTCACGTTCAAAAAGGCTGGGCGGCCGACAAAGCTGGTTTAGAAAAAGGAGATATTCTTACTGCTATCAACGGTGAGCCATTACAAGATAGATCCCAGTTAGAAGAAACGATAGGTTATAAATATCCAGGAGACCTGATTCAGCTCAATTTGAAACGTGGAAGTAAAGACCTGATCAAAACTTTAGAATTCACAAATAGAGAAGGGACCACTGAAGTTCTAAAGCGAATGGTTTATCAATCTCAGTCTTTGAAGGCATCATTTGAAGCTATTTCCAAGGCTGAGCGTGATTTGTTGGGCATTAGTTCAGGTATTAGAGTGGTTGGGGTTGAAAACGGATTTTTTAGGAAATTAGATATCCCCGAGGGATTTATCATCACAGAAATCAATCATAGTGTAATAGCCACCCCACAGGAACTGGAAGAAATTCTGCAAGGCATCAGAGGAAAGGTAATAATCTCAGGTATCACGACCAGAGGACGAAAAGTCTACTTTCCGTTCTTATTCTAGGGAATTAAAATAGAGGAGTTATAAAAATTAAATGAAAGCCTATATGGCTTTCATTTTAAATTTTTTCTTTAGCTCTGAAAAGGAGGACCTAAATCGGGCATCTGTATCGAGCATATCGTTTACCGATTGCAAGGCGTGTATGACTGTGCTGTGATCTCTTCCTCCAAAATGACTACCAATACTTTTGAGTGAGTGATTAGTATAATCTTTAGAGAAGTA
This sequence comes from Reichenbachiella sp., assembly GCF_039941815.1. Lineage (GTDB taxonomy): Bacteria > Bacteroidota > Bacteroidia > Cytophagales > Cyclobacteriaceae > Reichenbachiella. The sequence continues at coordinate 248,760 of NZ_JBDVDW010000065.1, read as the reverse complement.
CATCGCCAACTGCCTGGCAATTACGATTTCTTTTTTACGAGTCTTGGCCTTTAGGTCATCAGAAGATACATTGAAATACTCCGAAACTGTTTTTTGGATATAGTCAATACCAACCTCAGACTCGATATTTTTCACAATAGACTTAAGCGTATGCTTAGCTAATTCCAGATCAATCTCTGTCTTATTGAGTGAGGAGTGAGCGACAAGTGATATGAGCACACCTTCCAGCTCTCTAATATTAGTATCTACACTATATGCGAGATATTCCAACACCTTGTCGTCGATAATCAACCCGTCGTCCTGAAGCTTCTTTTGAATAATTGCAAGACGAGTTTCAAAATCAGGATTTTGCAAATCAGCAGTCAGTCCCCATTTGAATCTGGATACAAGTCTTTCTTGTAACCCTTGCAATTCGGTAGGTGGTCTGTCACTTGACATTACAATCTGCTTGCCGTTTTGATGCAAGTGATTGAAAATGTGAAAGAATATTTCTTGTGTCTTTACCTTATCCTTAAAAAACTGAACATCGTCAATAATCAAGGTATCTACGTTGAGGTAGTAGTTGGTAAAATCTTGTAGGTTGTTATTTTTTAACGCCTCAATAAATTGGTTGGCAAATTTTTCAGAAGCTACATAGAGCACAAAGTTGTCTGGAGTTTGCTCCTTTATCTTATTTCCTATCGCCTGAACCAAATGTGTTTTGCCCAGCCCTACACCACCATAAATCATTAATGGATTAAATGAAGTCACCCCCGGCTTAGTTGACACGGCATATCCGGCAGAACGAGCCAGACGGTTACAATCTCCTTCTATATAAGTCTCGAAAGTATTTTCAGGGTTTAAATTGGATTTTTGATAGCATCCGTCGATTGCTTGAAGTGCAAAAGGACTCGCAAAACGCTGATTTTGATCCCCCTTGATTTGTCCAAATTTAGAAATACCGTTTTTTTGCGCCAAATTCACGGTATATGGCTGATTTAGAGAATTTCCCTGGTCAACAATCACAGAGTACTCTAATTTGCCTTCTTCGCCAATAGCGCCTTGAATCGCTGCTTTAAGTACTTGCACGTAATTGTCCTCTAACCACTCATAAAAGAACTGCGACGGAACCTGGATTGTAAGAACCGGATGCGTAAATTTTATCGGAATAATAGGCTCAAACCAAGTTTTGAAGCTTTGTTCTGGGATTTTGGACCCAATAAATTCTAAACACTTATCCCATATTTTTACGTGCATTCGTTTGAATTAGTTGGTGGTTAAAAACTGATTATTTTCAACATTTCTCTCTTAGCGGATATCAAATTTGATAAAAAAAAAATTAACAAAAAAATGAAATGTGTATTGACTTTTTGGATAATTGTTCTGGTCTGTATAGAGCTTCATTTTTTTTTAATATTCTTCAAAAAGTGCAATTTTTGATCGCAACCCAAAAAGTGGCTTTAAACAGCATTCTCGGCATTTATTAATTATTAGTAGCCATTTTTTCCTTGTTCGTGGCTAACTCCTTAAATTGCGAATACTACCCAAATAATATGATTAAAGACTATACTTTCGACGAGTTTGAGAAACCTTCTCGATTACAATGGATTGAGAAGCTCAATAAAGATCTCGGCGAGGATATCGCCAAACGAATTTCTACCTGGACGAGTGAAAGAAATTTAGACTTGTCTGCCTATTATGATAGAAATGATGTTACAGATATTAGCCCCGTTCCAACCCCACCAAACCTCTCTTGGAAATACCTTCAAACTTTTGATTCCAACGACACAAACGCAGAATTATTAGATGCACTAATGAATGGTGCAGATGGTGCTATTCTTGAGGAAAGTGTTATTCCCAGTCTGGATAAGATTTTGAACAAGGTTGCTCCAGAGCATTGTACCCTGGCCATCAGAACTTCTAATCTGGAATCTTATCAGACATACTGCAAATGGGTAGATGCAAATTTGGGTGAAAGCCAACAATCTGAAGTGCTGCTTTTTGGAGACTTCACAACTGTAGCTAGCCAAACAAGCCCTTCCAGGTTGAGTTTTCTTCTTGGTAGTTTCGTCAAAGGTCAGACTCGAAAACATAAAACTACTTGTCTTGATTCCGGATTGATTCAAAGCATGGGAGGCTCTGCGCAATTAGAGCTGAGTTACCTGCTATCACAGAGCACATATTATATTAATAGCCTGCTAGATCAGGGACATGATGTCGAGCAAGTGTTAGACAGTTTGTTTATTTCAACAGCAGTCGGAAGCAACTTCTTTCTCGAGCTAGCCAAGATTAGAGCTATGAGGATGCTGATGTCGCAAATCACCAAAGCTTATGGCGCGACTGATGTACACATACCCATCCATGCGAAGACCTCGCCTTTTACAAAATCGGCCATCGATGCCAATACTAATTTTCTAAGATGCTCTACTGAATCCATGTCAGCCGCATTGGCAGGAGTTGATTATTTATCCATTAATCCACATCACAACATAAAATCAGGAGAAAGAATAGCGCGAAATATCTCGAATCTTCTAAAAGAGGAGTCGCACTTTGCAAAGACTTTAGATCCATCCGCTGGATCATATTATGTAGAGCAACTCACTCAACAGTTGGCAAAAAAAGCCTGGCAAAGCTTTCAGGAATTAGAACGGAAAGGAGGATTTGAAGCTGCTATTACCAAAGAGTACTTCGAGAAAGAAATCATGGCTGATTTTGAATTTCAAAAAGCCAGAATTATTACTGGCAGCCGTAAGATGGTAGGAGTTAACGATTTTGGGAATCAAGACGAAAAAATTGACAAGGATCAACTGAGTTACGAATATCCGTCCATTGCAGAAGATTTCGAACATGTCCGAATGTGGGTAGAAACCTACGTCCAAAATAAAGGAGAGAATGATAGACCGCAAATCTACCTCGTAGGAGTGGGTACGAATGCTAAGATGATGAACGCCAGATTTACATTTGCTACCAATTTCTTTAATTGGTCTGGTATGAAAGTAAATAAGTATAACGGACAGCATTTAACCAAGAATGCTATTATAGTTTGTTGTGGTGCTGATGATGATTACTCCGAGGCGGTTATATTCAAAGCGCTAGAGAGTTTGCCTGCTGACACAGAGGTGCTGGCTGCCGGCAAAGAGCACGCCGAGGCGTCTGATCGAATTTCCGCCTGGATAAATGTGAAGTCCAATAGACTAGCTATGATAAAAGATATTTTGACCCGAATGGACATCACCCAAAACCTGCTATCGTTATGAGCAAACCTGATTTTTCAAACCTCGATTTTGAGCAGTTAGAATGGAATAAGGGAAAGAAGCGCCACAACGACGAAACCTATAGGTTCGCCGAAGGCATTCCGGTTTCCGAACAGTATGATGAAGAAGATATCAAAGACGCAAAGCATATTGGATTTAGTGCGGGACTCCCACCTTTTTTAAGAGGACCTTATTCTGCCATGTATGCTTCCAGACCCTGGACCATCAGGCAATATGCAGGGTTTTCGACCGCTGAGGAGTCAAATGCCTTTTATAGAAGAAATCTAGCCTCAGGGCAAAAGGGCTTATCCATTGCCTTTGATCTCGCCACTCACAGAGGATATGACTCGGATCACGAGCGCGTCTCCGGTGATGTGGGTAAAGCTGGTGTAGCGGTAGATTCCATTTTAGATATGGAAATTCTTTTTGATCAGATTCCTCTTGATCAGATGTCCGTCTCGATGACTATGAATGGAGCAGTATTGCCTATCATGGCTTTCTACATTGTAGCAGCAGAAGAACAGGGAGTGGATCGGTCGCAACTGAGTGGTACTATTCAGAATGATATTCTGAAGGAGTTTATGGTTAGGAATACATTTATATATCCGCCTAAACCATCAATGCGAATCATTTCTGATATTTTCAAGTACACCTCGGAACACATGCCCAAGTTCAATTCCATCAGTATCAGTGGCTACCATATGCAGGAGGCTGGAGCCACAGCGGATCTTGAGCTGGCTTTCACGTTAGCAGACGGCTTGGAATACCTACGAACCGGGGTGGAGGCTGGTATCGATGTAGATATATTAGCGCCAAGATTGTCATTTTTCTGGGCCATTGGAATGAATCATTTTATGGAAATAGCTAAAATGAGGGCGGCAAGAATCCTTTGGGCTAAAATCGTAAAGACTTTTAACCCAAAGAACCCTAAGTCGATGGCGCTGCGGACTCATAGTCAGACTTCCGGTTGGAGCCTTACCGCTCAGGATCCATACAACAATATAGGCCGAACCTGTATCGAAGCGATGGCGGCTGCTTTTGGCCATACTCAGTCCTTGCACACGAATGCTCTCGATGAGGCCATTGCCCTACCAACAGACTTCTCTGCAAGAATCGCCCGAAATACGCAAATCTACATACAAGAAGAGACTGATATTACCAAAGTAGTAGACCCATGGGCTGGTTCCTATTATGTAGAGTACCTTACCGATCAATTGGCCCGTAAGGCCTGGGAGATCATAAGTGAGATTGAAGAAATGGGAGGTATGGCGAAAGCCATAGAAACGGGCATGCCCAAACTCAAAATTGAAGAGGCTGCTGCAAGAAAACAAGCACGAATAGATACAGGCAAGGAGGTAATCGTAGGTATCAATAAGTACCAGACAGAAGAAGAAACTGACATTGAACTACTTGAGGTGGATAATGATGCGGTTAGAAGGTCGCAGATAGAAAGGTTGACGAAACTAAAAGCCGAACGAGACAATGAAGCAGTAGCCACTGCTCTGCAAGCCATCACCGAAAGTGCAAAAAGTGGTAAGGGTAACTTGTTGGATCTATCAGTGAATGCTGCCAGGCATCGTGCCTCATTAGGTGAGATATCTTCAGCAATGGAAACTGCTTTTGGACGGCATGTACCAAAAACTTCTGCTGTATCTGGTGTATTTGCCAAAGAAGTAAAAAATAATACTGAGATTTTGAAGGTGTTAGAATTGGTCAAAAAGTTCGAGGAACTGGACGGCCGTAGACCAAGAATAATGGTTGCGAAAATGGGCCAGGATGGTCATGATCGCGGCGCAAAAGTAATAGCTACCAGCTTTGCTGATCTAGGCTTTGACGTTGATATAGGCCCTCTTTTTCAGACGCCAGAAGAGGTGGCTAAGCAGGCTACAGAAAACGATGTCCACATTATTGGTGCATCTAGCTTAGCCGCAGGGCACAAAACACTTGTGCCAGCCTTGATTGCCGAACTCAAAAGATTGGATCGCGCTGATATCATGGTAATAGCGGGTGGCGTCATTCCACCCAAAGATTACCAGTTTTTGTATGATGCGGGGGTCTCAGGAGTATTTGGTCCTGGTACAAAAATAGCAGATGCAGCTACCGATATTCTGGAAAAGCTAATGCAGCAGGAGTAGTTTATACTACTTCTGAATGTACATGATTTCTTTTACGGCCTTTACTGTTCTTGATACGTTAGGAAGGATTTCTTCGATCAGCGTAGGTGCATATGGTAGTGGTACGTCTCTATTCGTGATTCTATGGATCGGAGCATCGAGATAATCAAAGGCTCTACGTTGTACAGAATGACTGATTTCAGAGGATATGGAAGCCAAAGGCCACGCTTCCTCTACCACAACCAAACGATTAGTTTTCTTTACCGATTCTATGATCGTATCATAGTCAATTGGTCTCACGGTTTTTAGATCTATTACCTCGGCATTGATACCTTCTTTAGCCAGTTCTTCAGCAGAGTTGAGTGCAACTTTCATAAATTTACCGAATGAGACAATGGTCACGTCAGACCCTTGCTTTACTACTTCAGCAACGCCGATAGGAGTAAGGTATTCGCCCTCAGGCACCATTCCTTTCTCTCCATACATCAACTCTGACTCCATGAAAATGACTGGGTCATTGTCACGAATAGAGGATTTTAGTAGGCCCTTAGCATCTGCCGGATTGGATGGAACTACTACTTTTAGTCCAGGGGTATTAGCGAACCAATTTTCAAAATTTTGAGAATGTTGAGAACTCAGCATGCCAGCATTACCTGTAGGACCTCTGAATACAATAGGAATATTGAATTGACCCCCTGACATTGACATCATTTTTGCTGCCCCATTAATGATCTGATCGATCGCAACCAGCGAAAAGTTGAAAGTCATAAATTCAATGATTGGTCTTAGACCATTCATGCCTGCACCAACACCAATTCCTGCAAACCCAAGCTCAGCAATCGGTGTATCTATCACTCTTTTCGCACCGAATTCATCGAGCATACCCTGACTGACTTTGTAGGCGCCATTATATTCGGCTACTTCTTCTCCCATTAGAAATACAGACTCATCGCGTCGCATTTCTTCGTTCATGGCTTCTCTTAGGGCTTCTCTGAATTGTAATTCTTTCATCTGTTGAATTTGTTTTCTTCCTCCTGATGAAATCTCAATGAATTGGATTCATATTGATTGCATCATAAAGTAATATTAAAATGATACAGCTTGGGTGCGTCGTTCAGTTCGCTTTCTATCAATCGCATGGCGATTTAAGACCGCTAAATTATGATAATGCCAGCAATATCGCAATCAAACCGGCATAAAGTAGGTGGGGCCTAAAATAAAAAAAGTCTAGCCCATAGGAGGACTAGACTTTCCATTCAAATGATTTCTATTCTCTTAGTTCAGAGCCTCAGCAACTTGCGCCGCGTAGTTAGAGAACTCAAGGTCAGTAAGAGCTTTTTCTTTCATTTCAGGATCTTTTTCGATAGCCATTTTCAAGCTTGATAGCATGTCGGCATCGTTTCTCAATCGAGCTGATGCTACAGCAGAAGCGTAATAAGCTTTTGCAAAGTCAGCATCTTGCTCAGCAGCATTGCCAAATCCTGTTACAGCATTTTCATAATCTTTGTTTAGCAATAGAGCCAATCCTCTGTTGAATGCAACAGTCTTAGACTCTTTTGCTGCTTTCAATGATTCGAAAGCTGCATCGTACTCACCTCTTTTGATTTCCAATGAACCTTTAACAGCGCTCATTCCTGAAGCGTGATCTGCTGATGGGCTTTTTGCCAATCCAGCTACAACCGCATCGTATGCTTGAGCTTTGTCTCCTTGCAGTGCATAAGCCGTAGCCATGTTAGCTAGAACTTCAGCAGCTTGGTTTTTGTTAGCAGCGATCTCTAATTGAGTGATAGCCAATTCAACATTAGAATTTCTATCAGCTCCTTCAGCAGCAGCGGCCATTTCTAAATAAACAGCTCCTAAGTTGTTATGCGCTTCCCAGCTACCATCTTTCTTAGTAGCAGCTTTGTAGATTCCTTCTTTTTCAGCCAATGATGGAGTAAGTGTTCCTGCAAACATCAATTCTTGACTAGACAAAGTATCAGCACTTGCAGTGCCTTCAGCTACTTGCTTAGCCAAAACAGCGATCTCAGCATTTGTTTTCTTTTCCTTAACTGTGAGTACTTCAGTTTTAGCAGCTCTCAATCCAGGGTAGATATCCTTGAAGATGGACTTGTAAGAATCCAGTTTCTGAAGAGCTTTTTCTTTGTCTTCGAATAGACCAGCACCATTTACAACTTTTAGTACTTCTGATTTCTGAGCGTCAGATGCACCTTCGTATGCGTTCAAAGCATCTTTGAAAGCAGTCCAATCTTCTACTACAGGCTTAAGGATGAAGTTGATCGAATCAGCCATATCCTTATAATCGTATTTTCTCATTTGGCTTCTGTAGTACTTCTCAATTGCTTTCGCTCTTGCTTCAGATAGACCTGAGTTGATAGTTTCAGTACCTTCTGGAGAGTGAGTACCTGTGATAGTCACGGTTTTAGTAACATTTTTGTCAGCAATGAATGCTGCAAATTCTTTACCTTTTTCGCTTCTAGTCTCAGAGCTTTTCAAAACAGAACTACCTTGATCGAAATAGAAATCCACATTTGTTGGGACTAGTTCTTCCTGATCATTGTATCCATGAAAAGCATATGCACTATAGAATTCATCTTCTACTAATCTTGAAGTAGTGATGATCCCCTTAGCGGCATCATATCTTGGAGTTTCGGCGGTTTTTCCATTCTGATCTACAGCAGTACCTTGTACTTGAAGTACACCCTCACTCATTGCAGGGTCGTATGCAAAGCTATAAGAGTCACTTTTTCTAGAGGTAGTTGTTTTACTATCTGGAAAGTCAGTTGCATCAAAAACCATTTTTCCTACTTCTACATCGTTATCACCAGATTTATAATAGGTGGCTAGATTATATACATATTTTTGTGGAAGCATTTTCGCGGGTAGTACCACAGACATGTCGGCCTTTACAGAGTCTCCATGCAGTTCAAGTGGATTAGGTACTACGTCTACCTGCTGTGTTGCAGCAAGCTTCACCATGTTGTTCAAGGCACTACAGCCTGATAACATTGTTAAGCCTACAAGAAAGGCTATTACAACATTCGATTTTCTCATTTGAATAATTGTTTTATTAAAATTGATATAACTTTTGTACTTATTTTCGGAATAATTGCAATAATACGGAAAAAATAAATATATCCTAAACTTATATAAGACAAATAAATTCAGCGTTTTACGTTAATTTTGCATCATTATGAAAGGAGTACAAGATTTTTTTGAGAAATATGCATTTGGGGTTTGCACTAAGCTGGGTGAGAAGCTGCGTATTCCTACGTCCAGTATTAGAATATTCTTTATCTATACCTCATTTTTAACTTTCGGATCACCTGTGCTGGTTTACCTCATGCTGGCCTTTGTCATGAACTTCCGGAAGCATTTGAGAAGGAGAAACTCTCTCTGGTATTATTAGTAGATAAATCTACCGCTTGAATTTATAGTTATAAACTGATTCAGGCTTCGTGTCAATTAGGAATTTATTTTTAGGTTTGCATTTCAAATTTCATCATTAATCTATGCTATTAGAATTTGAAAAGCCCATAGCTGAGCTTGAAGAAAAATTGGCCGATATGAAAATGCTTGCGTCTAGCAACGAAGTGGACGTAATAGAAGCAGTCAAATCGCTTGAGAAAAAAATCAAATCCCTTAAGAAGGAAACCTTTGACAACCTGACCCGGTGGCAGCGCGTACAGCTGTCTCGTCATCCAGACCGACCATATACTCTTGATTATGTCTATGAGATCACTGACGAGTTCATAGAGATTCATGGAGATCGTACCGTTAAGGATGATAAAGCCATGATAGGCGGATTGGGATCGATCAATGGCCAGTCCGTGATGATCATTGGTCAGCAAAAAGGCCGTAATACAAAAGATCGACAAAAGCGAAATTTTGGAATGGCTAACCCTGAAGGGTACAGAAAGGCTTTGCGCCTGATGAAGATGGCTGAGAAATTTAACAAGCCTATCGTATGTCTGATTGATACTCCTGGTGCTTTCCCAGGACTAGAGGCAGAGGAGCGTGGTCAGGGTGAGGCCATTGCTAGAAACCTCAAAGAGATGTTTATGCTTAAGGTGCCTGTGATATGTGTGATTATTGGAGAAGGGGCATCAGGTGGTGCACTTGGAATCGGAATTGGTGATCGTGTGCTCATGATGGAAAATTCTTGGTACTCTGTAATCTCGCCTGAGAACTGCTCTACCATTCTATGGAGGAGTTGGGATTACAAAGAGCAGGCGGCAGAAGCGCTGAAACCTACAGCCAAAGATATGAAAGGCAACGGCATGGTTGATGGAATAATCAAGGAGCCCCTTGGTGGAGCACATGTAGATACAAGTGCTGCAGCTAAAGAGCTCAAAAAAGTGTTGCTTGATAACCTCAAGGAGTTGAATAAAATATCTGCTGAAGACAGAATATCTCAAAGAATAGATAAGTTCGGTCAAATGGGAGTGGTTGCCTCCTTATCATAGCATATGATCAAATTCTTCGCAAAGCTTATATTTCTAAGAATCCTGGGCTGGAAGATCATCGGCAGTATCTCAGAAAAGACCAAAAAATGCGTAATTGTGGTGGCGCCGCATACTAGCTATTGGGACTTTTTCATTGGTATTGCGGTCAGACCAATCAAGAATCTTCGATCCTCCTTTTTAGTCAAAAAAGAAGTATTCAAGTATTCGCTAGTTGCATGGGCAGTCAAAGGCATGGGGGGCATCGCCGTAGATCGCGGTAATAAAAATAGCAATCTAATCGAGCAGGTGGTTAAGGTATTCAATGAGCGCGAAGTGATGCGCCTGGCAATCACACCAGAGGGAACGCGATCCAAAGTAGGAGAGTGGAAGACTGGCTTTTACAGAATAGCGATAGCAGCCAAGGTCCCAATTGTCATAGTTAGCTTCAATTTTGCTAAAAAAGAAGTTAAGTTCGTAGAGGAATTTATCCCTACGGGTAATTTGAAAGAAGATATTGCATATGTCAGAAGCAGATATATCGGAATTCCCGGCAAACATCCTGAACTCGGAGTAGACTAAATCAGTATATAATACCAAACAAATTGGTATGACTCTAATTATTATTTTTTTGGTAATAGCGGCAGGGCTTCAAGTGAGCATTTTCCTTTATTCTAGAAATTTGAAAAAAAAGTGGAAGGATGACGATGTACTTTCCAAATATGACATCCAATCAAGAAGCGACCTTTTTGCCACACTCAATCGAACGGATATTCCCGAAGAAGACATGGCCAAACTAAATGATTTGTATCATCAGGAGGAGCAATGAGAGGGTTAATAAAAAAAATATTTCTTTTTCCAATCTGGATTTATCAGTACAGCATTTCTCCACTATTCCCTTCATCATGCAGATTTTCGCCGACATGCTCTCAATACACCAAGGAGGCGATCGAAAAGCATGGAGTATGGAAAGGTCTATCTCTGGGTGTAAAGAGAATTAGTAAATGCCATCCCTGGGGATCAAGTGGCTACGATCCGGTGCCATGATTAAGAGTTCCGATATATCTAAGCTCATTATTTTCATGAAGTAAAAACAACCCTTATCTTTGCGGGACAAATAAACGGTAGGACATTGGAAAAGAAAAAAGGATTTTATTGGTCTGACGAACGTGAACCCCACTTTAAAAGACGAAAAGAAATAATAGCCAAGCATCCTGAAGTAAAAGAACTTTACGGTATAGACAAAGGGTTGAAATATAAAACCCTGGGACTAGTTATTTTTCAATTAGCCTCTGCTCCGTTTATTGCTGAGCTGGCTTGGTATTGGTATCTGCCAATAGCCTATGTTTTTGGAGCCTCAGTTAGTCATACCATTTTCTTGGCTATCCATGAATTGAGTCATGATTTGGCATTCAAAAAGAAGGTCTATAATAACTGGCTTTCACTCGTAGCCAATATTCCAATTGTGGTACCCTATGCTATTTCGTTTAAGACTTATCATTTGAAACACCATTGGGAGCAGGGGGATGAATACAATGATACCGATTTGCCTACTCAGGCGGAGGCGAAAATATTTCGTGGGTACGTTGGAAAAATTCTATGGGCTACTAATCAAATTCTTTTTTATGCCTTCAGACCTATGTTCGTACATCCGATTAAGCTCGAAAAATGGCATATTTACAATATCATCTTTCAGTTTGCTGCCATGGCGGTCTATTGGTATTTCTTCGGTTTCGGAGCTATTCTATACCTTCTTGTATCGATATTCCTTGCCGGTAGCCTTCACCCACTCGCAGCTCATTTTATTGCGGAGCACTATGTCTTCAAAGAAGGCCAGGAAACCTACAGCTACTACGGGTTCCTTAATAAGTTTGCTTTGAATGTGGGATATCACAACGAACATCACGATTTCCCAAATATCCCAGGTACCAGATTACCTAAATTAAAAGAGACGGCACCAAGCTTCTATGACAATCTATTTGTGCATAAATCTTGGGTCAATGTGATCGTTCAGTTCATTTTCAATCCAAAAATTGGATTGAGTAGTAGGATTAAGAGAAACAATAGTATTTAGTCTTCAATATTCTTGAAGCTACCATAGAAATTTTCCCCTATTCCAAGTAATTTCGGACATTCAATCAATACACGATTTATGCGGATAGTTTTTATGGGTACCCCTGAATTTGCGGTTCCAAGTCTCCAGATACTTCATGAAAATGGATATGAGATAGTCGGAGTGGTGACTGCCCCAGACAAGCCTAAGGGCAGAGGCAAAAAGATGCAGGGCACGCCAGTGAAAGAATACGCAGAACAGGTCGGGCTAAATATTCTTCAGCCTACTAACCTGAAGTCAAAGGAATTTATTAACGATTTAAGGTCATTGAAGGCCGATTTACAGGTCGTTGTGGCCTTTCGTATGTTGCCTGAAGTGGTATGGAGCATGCCCGAGCTGGGTACCTTCAACCTTCATGGTTCGCTGTTGCCTCAATATAGAGGTGCCGCTCCCATCAACTGGGCTATCATCAATGGCGAAACAGAAACCGGTGTAACCACTTTTTTTCTTAAGCACGAAATCGACACTGGACATGTAATCATGCAGGAAAAAGAACCCATTCATAAGATGGATAATGTCGGCGATGTCTATGAGAGATTGATGAATAAAGGCGCTGGACTCGTCCTAAAGACAACACAGGCCATTGAGAAAGGGGAAATACATCTGATACCCCAAGAAGAATCTACAGAGATGCAGTCCGCTCCCAAAATCCATAAGGAAACTTGCCAAATCAATTGGGATCAGGACAGCGAGGCGATAAGAAATTTTGTTCGCGGGTTGGCTCCATATCCTGTGGCCTGGACTACTATAGCTGGTAAAAAATTTAAAATCTATCGAGTGGCTCCTGCAGACTTGCTCCCAGAAGTGACTCGAAAGGTGGGGGAGTATTTCACCGACAACAAAACCAGACTATCCATCAAAACAAAGGATGGATGGCTTGACCTATGTGAACTTCAAATGGAGGGAAAAAAAAGGATGGCTGCTGAAGATTTATTGAGGGGGTATAAATTTGACTGATATGAAAATAGCACTGATTGCGGCCATGTCTAAAAATCGAGTAATCGGTATCAACAATGACCTGCCATGGCACTTGCCAGATGATATGAAGTACTTCATGGAGACTACGAAAGGTCACGTGGTAATCATGGGAAGAAAAAATTATGATTCGTTGCCTAAAAAATTTAAACCACTGCCCAATCGAACCAACTTGATTTTGACTCGCCAGCATGGTTATAAGATTGATGGATGTACAGTTTTTAATGATATTGATCAGGCGTACGATTTTGCGCAGTCCTTGGGCGAGCAAGAGCTATTTGTAATAGGTGGAGGCCAAATTTATGAAATGGCTATGGAGAGGGCAGATGTTATTTTTCTTACAGAGATAAATGCTGAGATAGAAAACGGCGAAGTATTCTTCCCAAAGATGGGAGCAGAGTGGAAGGAGATTTCCAGAATACATCATACCGCAGATGACAGGCATAAGTACTCGTTTGACTTTGTAAAATACGAAAAGGAAAAAGATTAAAACCAAGGTAGCAGTTCAGATTTATGCAGTTTTGAATTTGGATTGGCTCCGGTCATCCGTCTGGAAATGTTAAGCCTTACATTTAAAGAAATATTATGAAATACTTTGAGAACAGGACGATTTGGGTGACAGGTGCTTCTAGCGGTATAGGAGAAGGGCTAGTACAACACTTAAGCAAGATTAAATGTAACCTGATCATTTCTGCCAGAAGGAAGGAAGAGTTGGATCGAGTAAAGTCTGAAAACCAACATCTTGCTCATATTGAAGTACTGCCTCTGGACTTGGCAGATGGGCCCTCTCTCGAAGCCAAAGTGAGAGAAGCCGAGGCTATTTTTGGAGGTGTAGATATACTATTCAATAATGGAGGCATTAGTCAACGAGACAAAGTGATTAATACCTCTATGGAGGTCCAGCGACAGATTATGGAGGTCAATTATTTCGGTACCATTGCTCTGTCCAAGTATGTATTGCCTGGCATGCTAGAGCGAGGGTTTGGACATCATGTTGCGGTTACGAGTGCCGTTGGAATCATCAGTACTCCACTGCGCTCGGGGTACTCTGCATCTAAGCATGCTGTGCATGGGTTTTATGATGCTCTACGAGCTGAGCATCACGATAATGGGATCAAGGTGACATTAATCTTACCTGGATATGTAAATACCAAAATCTCTTATAATGCACTGATGGGTGATGGTTCTAAGCAGAACACCCTTGATAAGGCTCAAGCCGCTGGGTTGACTGTGGACCAGCTGGTGCGCAGACTCCTAAGGAGCGTGGCAAAACAAAAGGAGGAAAGCTATATTGGCGGATTAAAAGAAGTATTTGGTATTTATATGAAAAGGTTTTTCCCAGGTATCTTCTCGATTTTGGTTAGGAAAATGCCAGTGACCTAAATGTAGCCATTCATTTTATAAGCCAGTATTCCAAGCCATTCTTTTGTCAGTATTGTCCAGATATTGAGTGCGTATAATGATGGGATCAGTATATCGTCGGGGGTGAAGAATAACTCACGACCATAGTGGTCAGTCGGGAACGTATCGACTTCCAGTACTAGTTTTTCAAAGCACCCCTGAGCCCTATACATATGAAAGGCCGAAGTAATCACCAGTATTCTTCCGGGATCATGCGATGAGATAAGTCTGGAGGAGTACAGCGCATTCTCGTGCGTGTTTCTTGCCTGATCTTCAAGTATGATATCGTCTGAAGGGACACCACTCTGGATCGCAAAATTCATCAGTTGATGGCTTTCCTTTTTTCCGTCGAAGGTCAGCACTCCTGACCCACCTGTTATGATCAATTTCTTGACGATTCCTCTTTTGTACAGGTCTATAGCATGTACAATTCTATCTGCCCCTTTGTTGAATTGTATTCTATCGAAAGGGGGTCGATTGGGGTTGGTGATACCTGATAAAACTATACCGTACTGGTAAGTGTCTTCTATCTCATCATATCGCTCGTAGGCAGGCTCCCATGCATTGATTATCAATGTTGATATCATAGGGTTGGTGAAAAACAGAAAAAAGCCTATGGTTGTCCTTCTGAGAATCTTTTTCAGCTTCACGGATTTAACCAAGGTGGAGGCTAGTCCTACCCAAACAATCAAACTGATCGGCATCACCAGCCAGTACACTATTTTGGAAAGGACGAAGAACATAGAATTGGCCTATTTACCGAAGCTATTTACCACCTTTCTAAACCAGTCAAAGTAAAGCGAAATCACCAGGAATAAAGACATTACCCAAATCACCACAACATTGAAATATAGGGTGTCATAGTAGTTGCCCATGAAATGCTTCTGAGGAGCATAGAAGTGAGAACGAATGTCAAAACTATGCTGTGGTATGGGTATGTTATAAATAGGGTAAATCTTTTGGATCAGCTCAGTTCTTGTTTCCAACAACCTATTTTCTGCTGTACTATTTTTCAGGAAAAAGACTATGGCTTCATTTTCATTATCACTCCTGACTTGTGCGAAAGCTTTGGCCTTCTCTTCGGTGTCGGTCATTGATTTCTTCAGTCCGTCTCGTTTTTCTGAAGCTTGTTTCAATCTGTTGTTATAAATCTTTCGCATGATCTTGACAAATCTTTCAGTTTCATCAAATGTCGCCTTGTCAAATTTACTTGGAGTTAGATTCTCAAGTGCTTGGAATTTATCCATTGGGATTCCACCCAATTCCATTTCTTTTCTTAATTCATTCTGAATGAGTTTCAGCTTGTCAGTTACTTTTTGTTTTTTTTCTGCATCAGTGCTGCCAAAGTTGGAGTGCACATAATCTAAATTAGCTTCTATGGCAGAGTAATAGTATACGCTCTTGAATTCGGAATTGGCGATAGTTTGATCATACTCAAAGAAGTTTCGCTCAAATTCATTGTCTTTAAACTGTGTCACAGCAAGCGCCTCATAGCCCCATTTGGATGCCATCAATTCACCAATGACCGGTACTTTCTTAGAATTACTAAGTATAGGGTGAAGTTTGTCAAAGTTGACGACTATTCCACTCAGAATGAGCTGCGGGATAATTAGCAGTGGAATTAAGATATATATCGTGACAGCAGAGTTAAAAGCGGATGAAATATTCAATCCCATGATATTAGCAAAGCAAGACACGCTAAACATGACCAGCCAAAAGGAAAGGGTCATGCCATTGATACCGAGGACAAAATCTCCAATGAGAACAAACATCAGCGACTGTACTGCAGACAACCCAAAGAGAATAACCATTTTGGATACCAAATAGCTCAATCGGCTAAGGTTTAGAAATGATTCTCGTTTAAGTATTTTTCTGTCTTTGAATATTTCTTCGGCACTCACGGTCAGTCCCATGAATAGTGAAACGATGATAGCCATAAAGAAGAAAGCCGGAATATTCGGATTTTCTTTGAAAATATATTCAGCCGATCCTTCAGGGACATATCTGATAATAAACGCAAGAATAAGCGCCAATAATGGTGCCTCGAGTAGGTTGATAGCCAGGTATTGTTTGTTACTGAATTTAGAGGCAATGTCTCGACTCGAAAAAATCATCAACTGCTTTAGGCGGCTAGGAATTTTTAAAGTTTTCTCAGGCGTATCGGTCGATTCAGTAGCTGGTTTTATGGCTACCCGCTCTGTGAAATAACTATTCCAATCCTGCGGAGAGATTTTTCTCTGATCAGTCAGTTTTCCATATTCATCGACTACTTTGGTTTCAATGATATTGAATATTTGCTCTGAATTGACATTGCCACACTCGATACAAGAGCCAGCATCCTTGTCGATGAGATCTACGATATTTTTGAAGTAGATAACGGCTTCCACTGGGTTGCCATAATAGATTTGATAGCCACCTACATCCAGAATAACGAGTTTGTCAAACATTTTGAAAATCTCGGATGAAGGTTGGTGAATGACAACAAATATCATCTTGCCTTTCAGTGAGAGCTCCTTGAGGAGATCCATGATGTTTTCGGAGTCTCTGGATGACAAACCAGAGGTGGGTTCATCTACGAAAAGAACCGAAGGTTCCCTTAGAAGTTCAAGCCCGATGTTGAGTCTTTTTCTTTGCCCACCACTAATCGTCTTCTGCAGTGGAGATCCTACTTTTAGGTGGCGTGTTTCGCTCAACCCAAGTGCAGAAAGTGTTTTGTCTACAAGCGCATGGAGTTCCTCATTATTCTTATCTGCAAAGCACAGTTTGGCAGCATAGTATAAGTTTTCGGCAACTGTAAGCTCTTCTACAAGTAAATCATCCTGAGGCACATATCCGATTACCCCTTCGATCTTGCTTTTTTCTTTGTTTATATCAATGCCATTGATTCTGACAGTTCCTTGTGAGGGAATCTCATTTCCGTTGAGTACATTGAGTAGAGTAGATTTTCCTGCTCCACTTCCACCCATCAATCCGATCAGCTTTCCCGAGCTTTCAGCAATAGTAATGTCTCTCAAGCCTTGGTGGCCATTAGGGAATGTGAAGCCTATATTGTCGGCTACAAAGGATATTTTTGAGTCTGTACTCTCTTCTCTAAATGCCGATACTACGTCACTGTAGTAGATTGGATCTATTTTAGTGCCTCTGATGGTGCTTCCAGCAGAGAATACTATAATCTTATTTTTTCTAACAGGAATGCCGTTAAGAGTAAGGGCAGAGTCGCCTATGTATTTCATGAAATACATTTCCAAAGCGGGCAACCTAAAGAATGCTGTATAGCCTGAGAGGAAAGATCTTTTCAGGTGTTTGGCCTCAGAGTTGGCTCCACCAGAATTGCTATCGTCTATGATCAGTATGTTTTCTGCGTTGAGCTGCGATCTTTCCTTGGTGATCACAAAGGCTTTGATATGATCTACGGCCTTTGTTGAGAAATTGAATGATTCACCAATTAGATGAAGAAGCTCCAGTTCTCGGTCTGAAATCTCGCCATCTGCCATGATTACTTCCAGCACCTTCAGGATTACTACGATCTTTTGTTGTTGAGTCAGCTCTTGGTTGACTTGCTTAGATAAGATCGTTATTTCTTTTTGCTCACCAAATGATACTTCCCGATCTCCTGACATGTTGCTCGTCATATGATCGAATAACTGCATGTACTTGATGCTTTCGTCTTTGCTTAGATTTTCTAGTAAAAAATCTTCAATCGCATTTCTCTCATCTTCAGTTACATCGTCCTCCTTTGCCACAATTGCCAGGAGGTGTATAATGGCTTTTAACAGTTGTTCGCTCATAGTTTAGATCGAAATTTACAGATGGTTTTGATCAATAAATATAGGTCAATTTGGGGCATAAATAAAAAAAGCATTGAACAATAGATTCAATGCTTTTTAATTCGAAAAAATGGCTGATTACCTTACCATTTCTGCTCTAATTCTTTTCACTTCTGAGATGATATCCACAAGCATGTCCCTGTTGAGAGTGAAGTTAGGATCTCCCTCTGCGATTTTCTTGTCTATTTCAGCTAGATCTTCTTGATATAGTACTCTTAAGATGTCAAATTCTGCCACTACCTCAGCGATGGTGTCATCACTTTTGAGGTCTTTCAACAATCTTACTACATCATTAAGAGGTTCTTTCTGATCTATGATAATCTTCACCAAAGGTTCCAAAATCAAGTTTCTACTCGCCTCAGGAAGCAGGTCCTCAGGATAAGTGTCGATAACCATTACAGAAAGATAGAGTCCTTCGATATAGCTGCCAGACAATACCAAAGCGATGGTTTGCAGTCTGTCTGTAGCTTCTAATTTCTCTTCGGCAACATCCATGGCATAGTTGATCAGATTAGCCAGGGAATCTCTGTTACCCAAATTTTTCTCAAACCTCTCCATCAATTCCAACTCGAAGGCTGAAGCGATTCCGATTTGATCCGCCAATTTTTGGCAAGCTTCCATGTATTTCAAGGCATCTTGTACTTGATCATAAGAAGATAAATATCCTATATCGGTTGCATATGCACCCAGGTTCATAGCGGCTTTGTCAGTGGAGTTTTCATATTTACTCACATTTTCAATGCTATTAATTAAATCTCTATTGAAATCTGATCCTGTCGCTTGCAGCAGGTAAGGCACCTCAGATGGAGGAGGCATGTCGTGTACTACTTTGTCAATTTCCTCAATAAGCTGATTTTCAGCTTTATCAAAAGCTTCTGCTTCAATTTCAGCTGCTACTTTTTTGGAATTTCCCCCGCAAGAACAAATGAAAACGGTCAACGCAACTGCAAAGCACAGGTTGATGGTTTGTTTATAGTTGATCATAGTTTGTGTTTTATGAATTTCTCAATGCCAATTTTAATATATTTTTGAATGGATATAAAGCGCAGCTTGAAATAATTTGAACCGTTGCGTCCAATTGGAATCAATTTTGATGAAATATGTACTGTATCCACTAAATACCCGCTAAACAAATCATGAATTTGAAATTAAATTCCACATTTCTCATTTTTATTCTAACCCTTCAGAGCCTCACTTTGCTTGGTCAGGGAAAAACAGAGACCTTCTATGCAAATGACCAATTGAAGTTTAGTGGATGGCAAGATCAAAACGGAAAACAAGGTGAGTGGAAATACTATTACCCTTCCGGAAAAATTAATGCAATCGAAAATTTTAAGAATGGCGAACTTTTCGGCGTTTCGATAAGCTACAATGAGAACGGAATTGTCCAAAGCAAGGAACATTGGAGGAATGATTTGCAGGTGGATAGTGCTTTTTTCTACTATGATACCGGTCAGCTGAAAAGGGCAGGCAAATTCGATGAGGGACTTTACTCAGGTGTTTGGTTGTCTTATTATGAAAATGGACAACTTAAAAGTGAAGGCACTTATGCTAATGGCCTGCCTCATGGTTCATGGTTGGTCTATGCTGAAGATGGCGTGCTGACTCAGAAGGGAAACTACCACTTCGGTAGGGAAGACGGTTATTGGGAATTTTATGATGCGGAAGGTCGGTTAAATTATTCAGGCAAATACAAGAATGGCAAAGAGGTAGGCGAGTGGTTTGAGTATTCAAAAAAAGGGAAAAAGAAGCTCTTTTTTGATTATGGAGAAGAAGGGAGCACAGATTAAAATAAGTAATGCAGACAATTCACCCATGAATTTATCTGATCTGGATTGATCCCACTTTCATGACTACCAAGGTCAAGTTTGCAAGGGATAGATTGCAATATTGAGTGATTGACTCGGCTCAACAGGTAGTATGCTACCAAAAAAAATAATATATTAAGGTTCAATCAATTTCAACAAACCGTAATATATGATGGATACTTATTCTATTTTTTACCTCATCGGAGTGATCAGCGCAATCTGGGTGATCTATGAGGTACTGACAAAACAAAAAAGTATGAGCATGGGTAGTAAAGTGATCTGGATCATTTGTGCCCTCCTCTTCAGTATTATTACTGCTTTGGTTTATTATTTCACTAAGAAGAAATAAATATCATTAGCGATAGCTTGGCCTTGGCTAAGCTATCACCTTGTATTGTATCTCATCCATAGCTTCCAATCGTTCTAACAAACCGTTATCAGGTTCTATTTTTACCTTCCTGGATAGCAGATTGACTTGCATATTTTCTTCTTCATCTACAATGTCCAGTTTTAGCAAACTGCTACCTGCGTATTCCGTGGTCAATGATTTGATCTCTTTGATGAGATCTTCATTTACGTCCTGCAGTCTGATCCGGAGGTTCAACCCTTTAGTTTTCTCTTCTCGTATTTCGGTAAGCAAGTGCATAGATTTCACCTTCAGCTCCAATTCTTCTCCTTTCCATCGGTTTTGAACTCCGCATTGGAAATACAAAAACCAGCCGGTTTCGAAGTACTCTTTGAATTTCACGTAGTCGTCTGAGAAAAGAAAAAAGGTAAAGGAGTCTGTAAAGTCCTCCAATGTAATAGTGCCAAATGGCTTGCCTGTTTTGGTCACACGGTGACCCACGGCAGAGACTTGACCAGCGATTTTGATACTGCCCTTTTTCTGCAATTCTGTAAGGTCAGCATTGAGCTCTTTAATCGAAGTATTACAAAACTGATCGATTTCGAATTTGAACTGATCCAGAGGATGGCCTGAGATATATAGGCCAACTACTTCTTTTTCTATTCTCAATTTTTCCAGCTCAGTAAATGGCTCGACAGCGGACACAGTAGGAGTAGGGATGGAAACGCCCGAGTCCCCTCCAAACAATGAGGCTTGCGCACTGGCTTCTTCCAGCTCCATCTTGTTGGCATATTTGATAGCTTTCTCTATCAAACTCGGTTCTCCATCATCAGTGATTAGATATTGTCTTCTGTGATAGACCTCAAAACAATCAAAGCCACCAGACTGAGCTAATGCCTCAAGCGTTTTCTTGTTGACCGAGCGCAAGTTGATACGAGTGACAAAATCAAAGAAGTCCTCAAATTTTCCATTTTCGTCTCGCTCTTCAATAATCGAAATAGCCGCAGCCTCGCCTGCTCCCTTTATAGCACCCATGCCGAAACGAATCTCGCCAGCCTCATTGACTTGAAAGTCCACTCCAGACTCATTCACGTCTGGTCCCAAGACTGGTATTTTTCTTACTCGACACTCCTCCATGAAGAAGCTTACCTTTTCAATATTGCTTTGGTTATGCGTGAGCACAGAAGCCATAAACTCAGCAGGATAGTGGGCTTTGAGGTAAGCTGTATGATAGGCGACCACAGAGTAACAGGTAGAATGCGATTTGTTGAAAGCATAGGCTGCGAAAGCTTCCCAATCCTTCCATACTTTTTGGACCTTGGTCTCATCATGACCTCTTTCCAAACATCCGGCTACAAATTTTGGTTTGAGTTGATCTAGCAAGGCCTGGATTTTTTTACCCATAGCCTTTCTAAGCATATCGGCTTCGCCTTTGGTAAATCCCGCCAATGACTGAGACAGTAGCATGACTTGCTCCTGATAGACTGTGATACCGTAGGTCTCGCCCAAGTATTCTTCCATGCCCTCCAAATCATAGACGATGGGTTCAGCACCCTGCTTACGAGCAATGAAATTTGGGATGTACTCCATCGGTCCTGGACGGTAGAGAGCATTCATGGCAATCAGATCCTCGAATCTATCCGGCTTTAATGATCGCAAATGCTTCTGCATTCCCGGTGATTCAAACTGAAACGTGCCATTGGTTTCGCCGCGTTGGTAGAGTTCGTACGCCTTGGCATCATCCAGTGGTATCTCATCTGGAATGATCTCTATACCGTGTCTCTTTTTTATGTTAGCACAAGCTGTTTTGATTATGGATAGAGTTTTCAATCCCAAGAAGTCCATTTTCAACATCCCAGCATCTTCTACGACACTGTTGTCGAATTGAGTGACCAGCAGATCTGAGTCCTTTGCCACCCCGACAGGTACGTGCTGGGTGATGTCACTAGGGGTAATAATCACACCGCAGGCATGGATTCCTGTATTTCTAACCGACCCTTCCAGTACTCTTGCTTGCTGGATGACTTCGGACTTTAATCCATGACCTGCCTCGAGTGATTGCAGCTCTTTGACCTCTTTGAATGCTTTATCCAGACTGATACCAGGCCGTTCTGGTATGAGTTTGGCGATGGAATCGGTTTCAGGCAGTGGCAGTTCCATGACTCGTCCAGCATCCCTAATAGATGATTTGGCAGCCATCGTACCATAGGTGATGATTTGTGCGACTTGCGTTTTGCCGTATTTTTCTATCACATACTTGATGACTTTGTCACGACCTTCGTCGTCAAAGTCAATATCAATATCGGGCAGTGAAACTCGATCAGGATTTAGAAACCGCTCAAACAGTAGGTCGTAGGCGATGGGATCTACATTGGTGATACCAATACAGTAGGCCACGGCCGAACCAGCAGCAGATCCTCTACCGGGGCCGACGGATACTCCCATATCACGTGCCGCTGTGGTGAAATCCTGTACAATCAGAAAGTACCCCGGATAGCCTGTATTTTCAATAGTTTTAAGCTCAAAGTCAAGCCGTTCCTCTATTTCTGGCGTGATCTCGGTATATCGTTTTTTGGCGCCCACATAGGTCAGGTGACGAAGAAAATTATTTTCTCCGCGCTTACCACCATCTTTTTCGTCCTCGGGATCTTTGAATTCGTCGGGTATATCATAAGCTGGTAACAGCACGTCGCGAGAGAGCTTGTATTCTTCGACTGAATCGATCAGTACCTGGATGTTCTCGATCGCTTCAGGAATATCCGCAAAGAGAGCTTTCATCTCTTCCTGAGTCTTGAAATAGTATTGGTCGTTAGGAAGTGCGTCTCTATAGGCTCGGCCTCGGCCGACTTCATCATTGATATTTTTACCATCTTTTATGCAAAGCAAGACGTCGTGTGCTTTGGACTCTTTTTGATCCAAATAGTAGACATGGTTGGAAGCGATCAGTTTGATATCATGCTTTTTAGAAAAGCCGACGAGGATTTCATTGAGGTGGTTTTCTTCAGCCAATTGATGCCGGTTGAGTTCTATGTAGAGGTCATCACCAAAGAGCTTTTTCCACCAGAGTAGAGCCTCTTCAGCTTTCTCTTCACCTTGGTTGAGGGCTAGAGACGGGACTTCACACCGAAGGCCTCCTGTCAGGCAGATTAGGTCTTCTTTATACTCTTCGATCAGGGCTTTGTCTATTCTAGGATAAAATCCATATAACCCCTCCATATGTCCCAGAGAACAGAGCTTGGATAGATTGTGATATCCATTTTTGTTTTTGGCCATCAGTACGATCTGAGTCATACGATCAGGATTGTCCTTGGTGAACTTTGTGGTTGTGCGATCTTCAGAGATGAAGAATTCACAGCCGAGCACAGGTTTGATTCCCTCTTTCAGTGCTCCTTGTACGAATTGATAGCCTGCATACAAATTTCCCAGATCCGTTAGCCCTACAGCTGGCATGTTCAACTCCTTGGCCTTGGCTATCAGTTGTTTGATTTTTGGGGTGGCCTGTAGGACAGAATACTGAGAATGAACATGTAGGTGACAATAGGTTGCCGTAATGTCCTTTGCTGCCTCCTTATCGGCATTTATACCTTTGCCATCATCTTTGACTGCGAAGTTTGCTGCAGCCAGATCAGGTGCTTCATACTTGATGTTTTCTTTTGCTGTGTCGTCAAGAGGTGCGATGATCCCTTCTGTGACCAGTCCAAAGAAACATTTGGCCGTGGCATCCACATCGTATGCAGCATCGTGTGCGTCTTCAAACCCTACACCGAATAATTTTGTGTGAAGTTCTGTGAGCGTCGGCCATTTAAATTTACCCCCACGTCCGGGAATGGCAACAAACTCCGTCGATTCATCCTTGGTATCGATGGAGGCTACTGCAGCCAGGGCGTTGTCTTTTTCTTTTCTTAAGTATTCGGCACCGACTATGTTAAGATCAAACTCTACATTGTGCCCAATGACGGCTTTGATCTCCAAAAGATCTTTGGAAAAGATTTCAAGGACTTCATTGAGAGGGTGACCTTCTTCCTCCGCTCTTTTGGTAGAAATGCCATGAATCTTCTGGGCGTTAAATGGAATGGTATAACCTTCAGGTTTGACAATGTAATTTTTGTCACTGATTAGTGAGCCGTCATTGGCATGTACCTGCCAGGCTAATTGTACCAATCGTGGCCAATTATCCAGATCTTCTAAAGGAGCATTGTAGTTTTTAGGTAATCCAGTGGTCTCGGTATCGAATATCAGGTACATATTAACTCAATTAGTATTAATTGTAATTTCTGTTAGCAGCAAGAAGTCTAAAGTAGCAGCCTGATTGACTGATAGATTTCTCATTACATTCGAAATGACAAACAAGAAAATTTCTGCTTGAAAATTGGACTTTAAACCTGGATTATGCATTAGATAATCTATTCCAATCATAAAGCACTTTGAAATAGACACTTAACATATATTTATTGAATCACCATAGCGGTGCTATGCCTCTTCAATATAAGTGCCTCTTTCTTTGCGCTTTATGCTTTCATCACAATTCCTAATGCATAATAGAGGTTTAAGATTCCATGCTCCAAGGTATGTTATACATACCCAACAGCCGGTATGAAAGAGTCAATTCCTTGAAAAGTATGGCCAGGGGTGCCTAAAAAAAGGGGCTCCAGATTGGTGCCCCTTTCAATAAGCTAAACCACAATTATTATTAACTATTACCAGTACAAACATACGATCGATGAACACTAGTAATCGGACTAAGAAAGGTTGAAAATGGACTTTATCAATTTATCCTGAAAAAATCTAATACTCAATTATAGAAAACAATCAACCACATCCGGTCACAGCTCTTGATTCCATCTACTTACACTGTATCAAGAAGACGTACACTGGTATTCCCGGACTTCAATTTCTGTTTCACAAATACCCTGATAGCCTTGTTCCACGTTTACAATATTATGAAATCCTCGAGCCTTTAAGATAGACGCGGCTATGACAGACCTAAATCCACTAGCGCAGTGTAAATAAACCTTCTCGTCGGGATTAATTTCAGCCATATTTTCATTGATAAAATCAAGAGGGAAATTAATTGCATCTTTCACATGTCCTACTTCATATTCTGCCGGTTTTCTTACATCCAAAACTCTGAGTTCTCTGCTACTTACTCTGACTTCAAAGACTGTGGGATCAATGGACGTCACAGAATCTATTTTTCTTTCAGCTGCTATCCATGTCTTCATACCTCCTTTCAAATACCCGAGGGTATTATCATATCCCACTCTGGAAAGTCTGGTCAATACTTCTTCTTCCCTGCCTTCATCCGCAAGAAAAACAATGGGCTGCTCCAAATCAGCAATCAAGGCTCCTACCCACACCGCAAATGAGCCATCCAGCCCAATAAAGATTGAATTTGGTATGTGAGATTTGATAAATTCACTTTCGTGACGCGTATCTACTATCAATGCCTTCTGATCGTTGACAATGGTTTCAAATAATTCTAGATCCAGAGGCACTAACCCCGCTTCTAAGACTTTTTCAAAGCTTTGATATCCTGTTTTATTTAGTTTAGCATTTTTTGGGAAATACTGTGGTGGTGGCATGATCCCTTCTATCACTTTATTGATAAAAGCTTGCTTTGACAAATTGCTACTCAAGGCATAATTCGAGTTTTTCTGATTTCCTAACGTATCCCAGGTCTCAGCTGACATGTTTTTCCCACAAGCAGACCCGGCTCCATGTGCAGGGTAAACGAGTACTCCATCGGCCAAGGGCATTATTTTATTAGCTAGGCTGTCATACAAATGGCCTGCAAGATCTTCCTTGGACAATTCTGTCTTGACCGCTAGATCTGGTCTTCCTACATCTCCAATAAACAGGGTGTCTCCAGAAAATATGGCATAATCCTTATCATTTTCATCCATTAGCAAGAAGGTGCTACTTTCCATAGTATGACCCGGCGTGTGCAATACTTTAATTTTGATTTTGCCTATTTCGAATACTTCCCCGTCGAAGGCGATATGGCTTTCAAAGTCAGTTTTCGCGGTAGGTCCAAATACTATTTTCGCACCCGTTTTTTTTGCCAAGTCCACATGCCCAGAAACAAAATCTGCATGAAAGTGTGTTTCAAAGATGTACTTAATGGTTGCTTCATTTTTCCTGGCTTTGGCCAAATAAGGCTCAATTTCTCTCAAAGGGTCAATGATTATAGCCTCATTTTCGCTCTGGATGTAGTAGGCTCCTTGCGCCAGACATCCTGTGTAAATTTGCTCTATCTTCATAATTCTCGTTTTTTAATTGTATTTAATTTGCCTCAGTCTCAGAACAAGGAATCATTTTTTTGTATTTTGATTGGACTGATCTTTCTAACCCCAAATTGGAATTTGGCGCTGTGCTAGTTGAGGGCAGACTGTTTTTATAAAAATTCAGAATGAAATTCTCAACTCCTTAACTAATTGAATATTAAAATTGGTCCGGACAGTCAAACTCGCAGAACTCGTGTTTATAAGGCGAACATTTCCGCTGCTTGAGTCGCATTATTTTCGACCGGAGGTAGCTGCAGCGAAAAATCGTTTGTCATCTCATCATACAGATACAGCTTTTTTAAGACTTTTTTGTTTTGTGCTATGTACTCTATAGCGTCTAAGATGTATTGCAACTCATCGTTGCTGAGGGTGGGGTGCAGAGAAACTCTTGCCCAGCCTGGTTTACCTTCCAGGTTTTTGCGGTCTATTCTATCAGTTAATGATTTTGATTTAGCTTCATCCATATCGAACAAGTAATGACAATAAGTACTTGCGCAAGCCCATCCACCTCTGATTTGAATTCCAAATTTGTCATTCATGATTCTCACCACCGCATTGTAGTGAATATCTTCGATGTTGAATGATACCACGCCTATTCGCTCTGACGACTGCTCTCCTACTATAACTACTCCTTCTATGGCATTCATTCGCTGAAAAGCATGGGTAACCAATTCCTTTTCTCTGACTTCGATATTATCCACTCCCATTTTTTCTTTGAGTTTGATAGCCATGGCCGCACGTATGGCTTGTAAAAAGCCCGGGGTGCCTCCATCTTCTTTGGCTTCGTCGTTGGATGTAAACCCATATTCACCCCATGGATTGGTCCATGTCACATTTCCTCCGCCTGGCACGGTTGACTTGCCAGAATAGAACTTTTTATTAAAAAGCATTACTCCACAAGCCCCTGGGCCACCGAGAAATTTGTGTGGCGAAAAGTAAATGGCATCAAGTGACTGAGCTTCATTCTCCGGATGCATATCTATGGATACATAAGGAGCAGTTGCTGCATAATCTACAAAACAATATCCTCCGTTGCGATGCATGACCTCTGCCATCTGATGGATGGGAGTAATTATACCTGTTACATTGGATCCGGCTGTAAAGGCGCCAATTTTCAACTTTCTATCCTTATACTTGTCCAGGGCCGTTTGCAATGCCAAAAGGTCAATTTTGAGATCTTCTCCCGGAGGTACAATCTCGACATCTGCCTTGGTCTCCATCCATGAAACGTGGTGGGAATGGTGCTCCAGGTGCGAGATAAATACGACAGGTTTGTCCGCATTTTTATCATTTTCCCCCTCGTTTAATCCCAATATCTGCTGCAATCTGATCACAGCTGCAGTCATACCAGGTCCTGCTAGCACTAGTATATCCTCGTCACTGGCATTGACGTGGTTTCTTATGATCTTTTTGGCATGATCATAAGCGGTAGTCATGAGACTGCCAGATTTGTTAGAATAGGAGTGCGTATTAGCCACCCATGGGCCAAATTTAGATTTGATGGCGTCCTCTATCGGCTCATACAATCTACCACTGGCTACCCAATCTGCATATAGCATATTGAAAGACCCAAATGGCGTATCAAATGGTTGGGTAGAACCGATAATGTTTTTTTTTATGTTTTCGAAATTCATGTGATACAAACGATATGGTATAAAAACAGTAAAAGGGATGATAAATCATCCCTTTTACTTAAATAATTTATAAACTCAGATTTTAGAAAAAGATCTAAAATTTGTAATTAAAGCCTAATCTGAAGTTGGTTCCGAACTGTCCCATTTGCTGAACTTCAGAAGAGTATGTAAATCTCTTTTCTGCTTGAGTAGTGCCAGTCGATGCATCAGTCGCATCTTGATACACATCGAAGATATTGTTGACCTTAGCAGACAAACTCAAATTGTTTCCCAATTTGTAGTCAAGGCTAATATCAGTTACAACTTTTGCAGATAGAACCTGTTCGAAAGCTTCACCAAGTGCAGGAGTTGGAGTTATAGTCACCTCACCAAATCTTGTATTAGTCAAACCAATCACAAAATCGCTGATTTCATAACTTAAGCCCAAAATAATCTTAGATTTTGGTCTTGAATTAGTAATCAGACCTGCTTCTTGACTATTGAATATGGAATATCCAAGATCTTCTAATGTTTCGGGCGTGCTGATGGCATCAATCGAAGTCGTGTTGAAATTCGCACCTAATGTGGCCTTGAATTTATCGAACGAATCATAGCTCAATACTACATCAACCCCTTGTGTTTTGGTATCTCCAGCATTAACAAAAAATTGTGCAGCTACCACATTGTTGTCTATTAGAATTTGCTCTACAGCATCAGAACCATCCAAATCTCCATCTAACGTTGAAATTTGAGTAGAGAATAGTACCCGATCATCTACATTAATCTGATATAGATCAACAGAAGCTGAGAAGTTTCTGTTGAGCTGGTATGTCACTCCTGCAGATAGATTAACTGATGTCTCTGCAAACAAATCAGGAACGCCTAATGCTTGAACAGCCGGATTATCATTGGCTAAAGTACCTTGCAGCAATGGTTCATTAGAAGTGGCTACAATAATATACTGTGTATTAGTCAAATACCTCTGATGCAAAGTAGGTGCTCTAAAACCTGTACTATATGAAGCTCTTATAGCTCCTTTAGTTCCAATTTTATATCGTCCACTTGCCTTGTAGGAGAAGTTATCTCCAAAATCAGAAAAGTCTTCATATCTTCCAGCTAATGACAGCAGGAGTGCATCTGTGACGTCGTAATCTACTTGCGCATATGCTGCCACATTGTTTCTGGTAACATCTACTGCTTCATCTGGTTTGATACCCGCAAATGAGTCAGACCCTGACCCATAATATGACAGGGCTTCTCCTTCGTATCCTCTGAAAAACTCTTTCTTGTACTCCAATCCAACCGCTACACCGATGTCATCAGTGATTTGGCCTGAAACGTCGAGGTTTCCTATGGCATTGCTCAAGCTATAGCCTCCATTGTAGAAACTAGTTGGAGAAGTGCCATAAACAGCTAAATAGCTTCTATTAACAGAGTTGTTGATATTGTAATCGACTCTATTAGATCCATAAGTTGCACTAATATCAGCGATCCAGTTTTCGCTCAAACCTAGCTTAAATCCCAAAGAATTAATATGATCTTTAATGTCTGTTTCAAAAGTAGGTTGATACCCGACAAAGTCCTCTGGTCTGGTAGAATACAAACCAGAATTGGCTACATCGCGTCTCCAATATGGGGCTCTGTAGTAGGCAAAACTTTTGCCTGTTCTTCTAGTCATTCCATGAAATGAGTAAAACTCAGAATTTTCTCCGACTGGGTGGCTTATGTTAACAAATAAATCAACCTGCTCTAATTCTGGTTGCCCTGTAGTCATACCTGCATCTGGATTCTCTACTGCCCAATCCTGATAAGAGTCGAACACAGCTAAATCTTGAATATAAGTTGCATCTGTAGCACCTCCCGGGTAAGAAACAAGATCTGTTGGATCTGGAGCTGTGGTAGGCGCATCATTATTCAATACGTCAAACTCACCACCTCTATCGGTAGTCAATTGCTTGTAGTACCCTAACGTCAGATTGATATTTCCACCACTACCGAAACTCATTCCACTATTGATATCTGTACCAAAGTTGAATCCATCACCTTGTGATGTAATTCCTGAATTGGCGCTAATACTTGTATATTCTACATCATCTTTCAAGATCAAGTTAATTACACCGGCGATCGCATCAGAGCCATAAATAGCTGATGCTCCATCTCTTAATACTTCAACTCTTTCGATAGCTGCAGTAGGAATACTTTTTAGGTCGATCCCTACTTCACCTTTACCAGGTGTCCTGTTGAGGTATACCTGCGCACTTTGATTTTTACGTTTTCCATTGACCAATACCAAAGTTCTACTTGGGCCCAAACCTCTCAAATCGGCTGGATCGTAATGCGCTGTTGCATCAGAGATCGCTTGATTTTGAGAGTTGAATGAAGGCACAGTAAAGGTCAGCATTCTTTGAATATCAGGCTGACCACTTCCTCTCAGCTCTGTTACACTAATGTTGTCCATGGGTACGGGTGAGTCCAGGACTGTTCTAGCCTTTACTCTATTGCCAGTCACCACCACCTCATTTAGGCTTAGGCCTTCCTCTAAAGTCACCTTGACGGGTGTAGAAGCTGATGTGGCTGTTACTTCCTGAGTCTCATACCCAACATAACTTACTACCAGCTGCACGGGTAATTTGTCTACTGCAAAAGAAAATTGTCCATTTACATTTGTAGGAGCTCCTTTTCTTGTCCCTTTTATTACCACGCTCACACCTGGTAATCCATCTCCATTTTCATCAGTAACGGTACCTGATACCGTTACCGTCTCCTGCGCCATTAGGCTCAATGGTAAGAGCAGCATAATAAAGCAAACAGCCCCTCTAATTTTTTGTAATTTGTTTTTCATTATAATTGATTTAGTTAAAATAAAACTCGAATCAATCATTGATTTTAACTGAGTAATAGCTGCAACAACTAACCACCAAAAATCAGACTCCATATTTAAGTCAACAAGTAGCCATGTAGTGCTTTTATCAACTCATTACTTTCAATAATTGAGTTTCAATTTTGCAAGTTCTATCGCTTTATAGACATAAATCGGACAAGTCAATCTTACAAACGGCCATAGTCAGGAGTTTTGATCCCTAAGTTGATGTAGTTAGACTATCACTGACTTCTAACCCTCAATTCCTCTATAAACCGGGCATCTCTGGTTCTAGCTGTACAACTACCAACTCAGTACGAGCGTCATTTCTTTAACCTATTCTGCGGACGCCACATTTGAAGGGAAAAAGTGATGATTCTTGTGGGTAATTAAGCAGCTCAGCGGTCTGGGGCGCACATTTGGGATTAGGTAGATCGGCTAAATCTCTTTACTTTTGGGGCTTGGCTAACGAAAAATGTATTCAGAGGTTTCAAATTTGAATGTTTTTTTTGCGTTGTCATTTAGCATCATTCAAAAGACAATCATTCATTATGATCCGGTACAAATTCTCCAAAAAACAAGATCTTGAATTTACAGCCACTTTAAAATCCAGAGTCAATGCCTACTTTCAGGAGAACGGCCTGAATAGGGACGCCAATTCAAAAATGGTAATCAAGTCTATTTGCCTATTCACCTGGTATCTTACGCCTTATTTCATTCTCATATTTGGTGGAATTACCAGCATTCCAGTATTACTTTCCCTCTGGGTGATCATGGGCTTGGGCAAAGCATTTATTGGCACTGCTGTAATGCATGATTCATTGCATGGATCGTACTCCAAAAGTAAGACAGTCAATTTTTGGATGGGTCTATCTGCTATGCTGATCGGCGTGGATTCGTTGATTTGGAAGATTCAACACAACGTGCTACATCATACGTATACTAATATCGAGGATACTGACGAAGATATCCTACCAAGAATTGTTTTCCGTTTTTCACGGAACCAGCCAAAAAAATGGTTTCATAGGTTTCAGCATATTTATGCGCCCCTGTTTTACTGCGTTCCATTGTTGGAGTGGCTTACCACCAAGGACTTTTTGAAGGCATTCGACTACAAGAAAATGAAGCTAATTAAGCCTGGAGCAGAGTTCAGAAAAGAATTTGCAGCTATAGTGCTCAGAAAAATGTTCTACTATGTGTTTCTAGTGGCTGTACCTATGTGGCTGATTCCAATCCCTGCATGGATGACAATGGTAATGATTTTGGTGTCTAGCGGTGTGACTGGCATCATGCTGGCCATGATTTTTCAAACGGCTCACGTGGTGCCTTCAGCAGCTTTCTACAAAGTAGAAGGCGAAGAGGTAGACCACAGCTGGACGGCACATCAGCTACTTACGACTTGCAACTACGGTATGAATGACAAAGTACTGAGCTGGCTGGTTGGTGGTTTGAATTTTCAGATCGAACACCATCTTTTCCCAGATGTCTGTCATGTACACTACCCGCAGCTTGCACCCATCGTACAGCAGACTACCAGTGAGTTTGGTATTCCTTATTATGCTGTGGATACTTTTGGCGATGCGGTAGCAAGTCATTTCCATATGCTAAAAGAGCTTGGCAGAAATGAAGAATACGTAGGTCAACCAGCCTATTTTCCTGCTAAGGCCTGAAGTACGTTCTCTAATTGCTCTAAAGTAGGGTCAAGTTCTATCGCTACTTTTTCTCGGTCTATATAGTCCTGCAATCGTTTGGGTATCTCTACCTGCTGGCCAATAATAGGCTCTACTACGTCATAAAATTTAGCCGGATGAGCGGTCTCTAAAAACACGCCTACAGTTTCCTGCTCGGACAAATATGCTTTCAAACCCAAATAGCCTACTGCACCATGTGGGTCAAGCAGATATCCAGTGTCGTCGTATACCTTTTTTATACAGTCACTAGTTTGCTCATCGGTATAAGAGCAGCCAGCTATCATTGATCGAAACTCCTCTACCGAACCTTCAAAAAGATCATTCATACGATAGAAATTGCTTGGATTTC
Source organism: Reichenbachiella sp. (assembly GCF_039941815.1). Lineage (GTDB taxonomy): Bacteria > Bacteroidota > Bacteroidia > Cytophagales > Cyclobacteriaceae > Reichenbachiella. The sequence goes on along the minus strand of NZ_JBDVDW010000065.1, from coordinate 215,704 downwards.
CTACATCCATGGCATTGGATATGGTCTCCACGGATCTGCGTGGCTCGAATTGTCCTGATTTCAAAAACGATGGCACGATATCGTTGGCATTGGCGGCGGCAACGAATTTTTTGATTGGCAATCCCATTTTCTTTGCGAGGAGCCCTGCTGTAAGGTTTCCATAGTTGCCGCTTGGTACGGAGATAATGAGATCCTTGTCCTTTCCCAGCTTTGCATAGGTCCAAAAGTAGTAGAAGGACTGTGGGATCAATCGCGCCATATTAATGGAATTGGCTGAGGTCAAATTGTATTTTTTCTTCAATTCAAGATTGAGAAAGGCTTCCTTGACAAGCTTCTGACAATCATCGAAGGTGCCCTCTACTTCGCAGGCAGTAATATTTTCACCCAGAGTGGTCAGCTGTTGTTCTTGGATCTTGCTGATCTTCCCTTTTGGGTAGAGTATGACTACTTTGATGTTTTTCATACCCAAAAATCCGCTGGCTACAGCACTACCAGTATCGCCTGAGGTGGCTACTAAGATGGTGGCTTCTTTCTCACTTTGTCGCGAGAAGTAGCTCAGGCATCTAGCAAGAAATCTGGCGCCAACATCTTTAAATGCGCAGGTGGGGCCATGGTACAATTCCAGTGCATGGATACCTTCTTCGATCTCAACGAGGGGTAGCTCAAAGCCTAAGGTGTCTTCTACTATCCTTCTAAGCTCTGCTTCGGGGATCTCATCTTCTATAAACCTTGAAGCCACCTGATAGGCAATTTCGTGCAGGCTCATTTGATGGATATTTTCAAAAAACTCCGCAGGTAGCTGTTGGATGGTCTTGGGCATATAAAGACCGTTATCGTCTGGCAACCCTTGAAAAATGGCTGTTTCAAAACTGACTTCTGCTACTTGCTTATTGGTACTATAATATTTCATTGATTTTATTGCTTATCAACTCTATTTGAACTGATTTGATTAAAATTTCTTCCCCTTGAACATCAGTATTGCACGAACTGACTCGTCTTTCAGGTGTTTGAATCTCATTCTGGTGTCATCCTTTAGAAATTCCTGTAGTTTTTCTTCGGATTCAAAACTCACAATATGAATTTCGTATGGCTTCTCTTCATCGCCGTCGACAAAAGCTTCTTGGCTAGGTCTCACGCGATAAACCATCCTACCGGAATAGGCTTGCATGATTGGGATTACATGGCTCTCAAATTCTTGAAAAACCGATTCCTTACCTTCTTTTACAAATATGAGTTGTGTTATATATATCATAGCTGATCATTTAATCTCACGCACCCCTGATTTTCCAATACGGGACCTATAGGTATAGGCCAATACTCCTGCTTCATCATAGCGAGACTGCATTAAGCTTTTGATCCTTGAGGCAGTCTCCTCTCCACGACTAAAAGCAAAGATGGAAGGCCCGGAGCCTGCTATACTACATCCCAATGCACCTTCGGCTATGGCTTGCGCTTTGACTTCGTCGTATAATGGGATCAATATTTTTCTTATAGGCTCGACAATCACATCCACCATCGATCTTCCAATAAGGTCGTAGTCTGATTCATACAATCCAGAAACCAATCCACCTACATTTCCCCATTGTTGTACGGCAACTGCCAGGTCAACCTGTTTTTTCAGAATTTTCTTAGCGTCAGTGGTCTTCACCTCTACTTGTGGGTGGACCAAAGTGACCCAGAGCTCATCTGGCACCGGTAGCGTAAGTATATCTAATGGCTCATAGCTTCTGACCAGCGTAAATCCTCCCAGTAGATTTGGGGCTACGTTATCTGCATGGGCTTTTTTCGATACTGCTTTTTCGCCTTCCATGGCAAAGGTGACCAGTTGGTCCACAGTAAAGGGTCTGCCGAGTAATTCGTTGACCGCGAATACGGCTCCCGCTGAGCTAGAGGCGCTGGTTCCCATGCCACTACCAGGATTGATGGTCTTGGTGATAGTGAATGAAAACCCTTGCTTGCTTCCTGCATCATCGAGCAGTGCCTGGGCTGCTACGGTGGCTGTATTAACTTTTGGGTCTTTTGGAAGGTCAAAGCCAATGATCTCATCGATCACCAATTGACCATCTTCTCGCTTAGAAACGATCATCTCCTCTCCTATTCCGTCAAGGGCAAACCCAAGCACGTCGTATCCGCAGCCTACATTGGCAACGGTCGACGGAGAAAATACCTTTATCATATCAGACATATCTAGCTGTTTGCGATTCGCATAATATCGGCAAAAATTCCCATAGCTGTTACAGCAGCTCCAGCCCCTGCGCCCTTAATTACGAGTGGCTGATGCTCGTATCTGCTGGTATTGAACAGGACGATGTTGTCGCTGCCTTCCAGGATATAGAAAGGGTGATCTTTGCTTATTTCCCTCAGACCGACAGAAGCTTTACCGTTTTCATACGAAGCGACCACTTTTAGTCTGGCGCCTTTCTTATCAGCATTGCTCAATAAAGTCTGGAAATGCTCATTGTGATTCTCAAGTCGAGAGTAAAAATCTTCTACATCAGTGGCTGCCATGCAGTCCGCAGGCACAAAAGGGTCGCTCTTGATATCTGAGAGCTCTGCCTTGATGCCTGACTCCCGAATCAAGATCAAAATTTTGCGCATGACGTCTACTCCGCTCAGATCTATCGTCGGGTCTGGCTCGGTATATCCTTCTTTGCCGGCTTGCCTGACTACATCTGCAAAGTTGGCGCCCGCCTTAAAATTATTGAAGATGAAATTAAGGCTGCCAGATAGCACGGCTTCAATTCGTCGTATTTTGTCCCCGCTCTTGATGAGATCACTGAGTGTAGTGATCACAGGTAATCCTGCTCCTACGTTAGTTTCATAATAAAACTTCGATTTGAATTCTCTTGCGGTATTCTTTAGTTCTTGATATTTTTCATAAGACGACGAGCAGGCAATCTTGTTGGGTGTGACTACAGAGATATTTTTACTCAAAATATCGTTGTACAGACCTGCGATTTCTTCACTCGCAGTGTTGTCCACAAACACACTATTTCGGAGATTCATATCCTGGATCGATTGGATAAAGCCTTGATTGTCCATATCCTGATCGCTTCCGGTAAGCAACTCTTTCCACTGGGTGAGATCAATACCGTCCTCGTCAAAATACATCTTTTTGCTATTCGCAATTCCTACTATGCGTAAATCGACGCGTTCATTTTCACTGAGATATTCGCGCTGCTCGGCTATTTGTTTGATTAGTGTACCGCCTACGTTGCCGATGCCAACAAGAAATAGGTTGAGGCGTTTCCTTTCTGACAAAAAGAAGCTTTCATGCAGCACGTTGAGTGATTTTCTTAAATGTCGCTCTTCTATCACCACGGTGATGTTTCTTTCGGATGAGCCTTGGGCAATCGCTTTGATATTCACACCGTTTTCGCCTAGTGAGGCAAACATCTGACCGCTGATGCCTACATGATCTCTCATGCGGTCTCCTACCAGAGCTACGATAGCTAGTCCTTCTTCTACTTCCAGCGGATTTACCTTATGTAGACTAAGCTCAAATTGAAATTCTTCTTCAATGGCTTCCTTGCTTGCCGCAACATCATTAGCATCTATTCCTACACATATAGAGTGCTCAGAGGAGGCTTGTGTGATTATTATGACGTTGACTTTGGCTTCTGAAAGTGCTTTGAATAGGCGAAATGAAAATTTAGGAATACCTATCATTCCGCTACCAGACAAATTGAGGAGTGCTATATTCTTGACACTCGACAGCCCCTTTACGAATTGCTTGGAGCCATTAGAGTCAGCGCTGATAGTGGTACCGGCATCTTCGGGTTTGAAGGTGTTTTTGATTTTTATAGGAATATTCTTGTTTAGCGCCGGCTGAATGGTGGGCGGATAGATGACCTTTGCACCAAAGTGCGAAAGTTCCATGGCTTCCTGATAGGAGATCTTTTCTATCGGATGGGCCGAAGACACAGCGCGAGGATCGGACGTCATCATGCCGCTCACGTCTGTCCATATTTCGAAGGTATCTGCGTCTAATGCGGCTGCAAGAATAGCTGCAGTATAATCCGATCCACCCCTTCCTAGTGTGGTGGTTACGTTTTGGCTGTTAGATGATACAAATCCTGGGCAAATCACCAGATCCACCGAGTTCTCAAAAAAGTCTTTGATGTTTTGGTCTGTGACAGAAAAATCAACGATTGCGTTGTTGAAATTACTGTCTGTTTTTATCATGGAGCCGGTATCTCCCCATGCGGTAGTGATACCTTCTGAGTTTAAAAAGTCGACTATGATGGTGGACGATAGTGTCTCGCCCATGCTCAGTACGCGGTCCAGAGATCTGGGTGAAAGTTCTCCGATCAGAAAAATCCCTTTCATGATATCTTCCAGATCATTCAAAAGGATCTTGGTTGTACTCAGCGTTCCGGATTGGTTTTTTACGGGAAGTAACTCTTTGACGGTTTCCAGATGTCTGGCTTCTATCTTTTCAAGCAGCTGCTGATAGGATTCATCGCCGGATGCAGCCATGTCGCTGCATTCATGCAGTAGATTGGTCACACCACCAAAGGCTGATACAACACATACCTGTTTTTCCTTTTTCCCAGCTGATAAAATATCTCTTACCATTCTCAAATTATCCGGGGTACCTACGGATGTACCTCCAAATTTCAACACTTTCATTATTTCCTTTGTTTTCAGATTATAGAATAAAGTCATTGACTTCATTCCAGTTTATTTAAGTTATTACCAATCTATTGCACACTACAAACTATGCTCTGGATCAGAATTATATGATGCATTTCCTATCTAATAGAATGAATCTCTTACTAATCATATTTTTAGACCAGATATTGCATGAGATCTTGCTTCTCATTTAGGTATTCAAAGGCAAAACCTTTGGTTTTCAATCTTCCAAAGAGATCATGCAGGCTGTCTTTATTTTGTAATTCGATACCAATGAGTGCAGGGCCTTGTTCGCGACTATTTTTCTTCGAGTATTCAAAATGAACAATGTCATCGCCTGGCCCTAGCACTTCTCCCAAAAATTCTCTGAGGGCTCCTGCGCGTTGTGGAAATCTGATGATAAAATAGTGCTTGATTCCTTCATAGAGCAATGATCTCTCTTTGATTTCTTCGGTCCGGGTGATGTCATTGTTGCTGCCGCTGACGACGCAGACCACACGTTTGTTTTTTATCTTTTCCTTGTAATAGTCCAAAGCAGCCAAGCTCAGTGCACCAGCAGGCTCTACCACTATGGCTTCCTGATTATAGAGCTGCAAAATCATGGTGCATACCTTGCCTTCTGGCACTAGTATGATGTCATCCAATCCTTCTTTGCAGATCGCCAGTGTTTTTGATCCTACCTGCTTGACCGCAGCTCCATCGATGAAGGTATCTATTTGTGACAGTACCAGATTGTCTCTGGCACTGATGGACTCTTTCATAGCAGGTGCTCCCATCGGCTCTACACCGATGATCTTGGTGTTGGGTGATAGCGCCTTGAATGCAGTAATGGCTCCTGATGCGAGTCCTCCGCCTCCGATTGGTACAATCAGGTAATCTATTGGGCCGTCGGACTCTTCTAATATTTCAAGGGCTACTGTACCCTGGCCTTCTATGACTTTTTCATCGTCAAAGGGGTGCACAAAGGTGGCGTGATTGGCGGTACAATATTGCATAGCCTCAGCATAGGCATCATCGAAGGTGTCTCCGGTGAGCACAACTTCTACCATGTCTTTGCCAAACATTTTCACTTGACTGATTTTTTGCTTGGGTGTAACGTTGGGCATAAATATCGTGCCTTGAATACCCAGCATCTGGCAGGAGTAGGCCACACCCTGGGCATGATTACCAGCACTGGCGCAGACAATGCCATTCTTGCTTTCTTTTTCGTCGAGGCTGGAAATCTTGTTGTAAGCGCCGCGTATCTTATAGGAGCGAACGGCCTGTAGGTCTTCTCTCTTCAGTACAATTTCTGCCTGAAACTGCTCAGAAAAATTCAGGTTTTTCACGAGCGGAGTTCGGATTACAACGTTATTTAGCTTGACCTTAGCGGCTTGTATACCGGCATAGGTGGGTGCTTTTAATTCTGTTTCTACTGCTTCCATAATTCTATCTCTTAGGTCTACCGCTTAGGCCTCTACTTCTTCTTTCACGTCGGAGGTACAAAATTCATTGATCGCATCTGCTATTTTGCTGAAAGTCTCGTGCAACACTTCTTTGTTTTCTTCAAGTAGAGTGATTCTAAATCCTCTAAGTTCGGACTGAAAAGAGGACAGGGGCACCACACATACTCCCTTGGCGGCCAGTAGGTAATAAACAAAGCGCTTGTCTGGCTCACCTACTTTCTCAACCCAAGAATCGGCCAGCTTTTTCACGGATGGGTCATCTATACGGAGGTCTTGATTTTGATTCAAAATCCCTTCTTTGAATACAATAGTATTGTAGAAGGCGCCATTAGTTTTATTAAATGTGACGTAGGGAATGTCGTTCAGATATTGTGATATAATCTCACTGCGCTCTGCAATGTCCGCTCTACGCTGAGCCAGATAGGGCTGATAGTTGGGATGCTCTTGAATCAGCGGCAAGGCCTTTTGCGGAAGGGTTGTAGAACATACTTCTACCATTTTGGCATTTTCTAAGGTAGCACAGTATTTGTTGAATTCCTGATCTGCTTCTCTGTTGTAGAATTCCATCCAACCACATCGGCTACCAGGCCATGGGCAATCTTTTGAAATTCCCTTTAAAGCAATTCCAGGAACGTCTCCCAGTACTTCCGCAAGGGATTTTGTTTTGGTGTCGTTGTATATGATGTTTGTATAGATTTCATCGCTGACAATAAATAAATTGTACGCTCTGGCTATCTCCACTATCTCTTCCAGATACTCTTCTGGATAGACCATACCCGTTGGGTTGTCGGGATTGATGATCAGGATGCCTACGATATTGGGATTATATTTCACCTTGAGTCGCAGGTCGTTGAGGTCTGGGTACCAAAAATTTTCAGGATCCAGATTATAAGTCAGAGGTTCTTTGTTGGAATGTGCGGCTTCCAATGCAGAGTGGGTGGAGTATGCTGGCGATGGCCCTATCACTCTTGAGTAGGAATTCAAAAACTGGTAGAGTTTGCCTATAGCATCTCCGAGTCCATTGAAAAATAGCACATCATCTGCAGTGATCTGCACGCCTCCTTTTAGATTGTTTTTTTGGGCTAGATAGTTTCTTGTTTCTAATACACCTTTGGAATGACAGTAGCCATAGGTCGAGTTTTCATTGACCAGACCTGTCAATATTTCTTTGATCCAAGAAGGCACCACCGCATGTTTCAATATCGGGTCACCGATATTTTCCCAATAGATTTTGTGGCCGAAGGCTTGAAGTGCTTCAGCTTTTTTCACAATGTCTCTGATCTCATAATCGAGCTGGTTGGATCCCTCATGTAGTAGCACTTGGCGCATTTCTCTGATTCTGTATTGAGTAGGGTGTTCGTATTAATAAATTAGTAGTTAGACCTCGTTACCCAAAGAGGGTTCCAAGGTCTAACTATCAAATACCAGTTTCAACTTAGGCGTTTTCTGGTCTCAGTTTTCTAACTGTTGCTCCGGCTTGCCACATTTCTGACTGTTCCAAAGCTTTCAATTCTACTTCCAGCTTTTCTCTATAGTCAGGCTGAGAGTTAGAGTCAATAGACTTTTGTGCTTCTTCGCCGTCTAATACAGATTTGTACAGTTTAGCGAATACTGGCTTGGTGGCTTCATAGAAAGGGTCCATCCAATCAAGTGCACCTCTTTGTGCCGTGGTAGAGCAGTTGGCAAACATCCAATCCATACCATTTTCAGCAATCAATGGGTAGAGAGATTGTGTAGCCTCTTCTACAGTCTCATTGAATGCTTCTGATGGAGAGTGGCCATTTTCTCTCAACACTTCGTATTGTGCTCTGAAAATTCCCTGGATAGCTCCCATTAGAGTGCCTCGCTCTCCAGTCAAATCTGAAGATACTTCTCTATAAAAATCAGTTTCAAACAAATATCCTGACCCTACACCGATACCTAGAGAAATCACTTTGTCTTTGGCTTTGCCAGTAGCATCTTGATAGATTGCGAAAGAAGAGTTCAAACCTCTGCCTTCAAGAAAAAGTCTTCTGAGTGATGTTCCAGATCCTTTAGGTGCGACGAGAATCACATCTACATCTGCAGGAGGCACTATACCAGTCTTATCTTTATATGTTACCCCAAAACCGTGAGAGAAATACAAAGTTTTACCTGGTGTCAGGTGTTTCTTAACTGTATCCCACATTTTGATTTGTGCGGCATCTGATAGCAGGTACTGGATCACAGTCCCCTTCTCACATGCTTCTTCTATTTCGAATAGAGTCTCACCAGGTACCCATCCATCTGCGATGGCTTTGTCCCATGTTTTAGATTCTTTTCTTTGACCCACAATTACATTAAATCCATTTTCTTTTAGGTTTAGTGCTTGTCCAGGTCCTTGAACTCCGTAGCCGATGACAGCTATGGTCTCATCCTTCATGGTATCTAGTGCTTTAGCCAGAGGAAATTCTTCTCTGGTCACCACATTTTCTTCTACTCCTCCAAAATTTAACTTTGCCATTTTACTTGTTTGTTAATTCGTACTTTAAAATATTTTATTGTTAGTAATCTTTTATGCTCAATTGATTCGATTTCGTCTCTTCCAATTCGCGGATATAAGCTTCCGTTTTTCGTTTCGATTTTGAAATCGCCACTCTTCCAGACCTTACAAACTCAAGCAGCCCAAGGGGTTCTAGTTTTTGATATAGTTCGTGGGTATCAGCGATGTGTCCGGTTTTCTCAATGATGATATGATCTTCTTCTATCACAAGAATTCTTGCTCCGCTATTTCTTACTAGTGTTTCTATTTTGTTGCCATTGAGAAAGACGGAAGTTGGCACTTTGTAGAGTGCGATTTCCTGATAGTAGATTTCGTCTTCTTCATAGACAAAAGCACCTAGTACATCTATCAATTTCCTAAACTGCTTCACACAGTTATCCACTTTGTCCTTGGACGTGGTGACTACGATTGAAAATCGACTAATACCTTTCACTTCAGTGGTTGATACATTGAGTGAATCAATATTAATTTTCCTTCTGGTCAGGATAATTGTCAGATGATTGAGCAAACCTGCTTTGTCCTCTGTGAGGACTGACATGGTATATTGTTTTTCCACTTTTATAATCGTTTATGCTTCCAATTTGATCTCCGATACTGACGCTCCAGTCGGTATCATAGGAAATACATTCCCTTCTTTTTCGACGCACACTTCGAGCAGATATGGTCCGTCGTGCTCTAGAAAGACATCTAGTGCTACGCCCAATTCTTTTCTATCCGTCACCTTGTTGCATGGAATACCATATCCTTTGGTAATCATCTGAAAGTCAGGATTAGTGAGTTCGGTAAAGGAGTATCTGCTATCGAAAAACAGTTCTTGCCACTGACGAACCATGCCCAAAAAGTTGTTGTTCAAAATCAATACTTTGACACCGATGTTGCTCTGGAAAATGGTTCCCAGCTCTTGAATGGTCATCTGGAATCCACCGTCCCCTATCACTGCAATCACTTGCTTGTCTGGTCTGCCAATCTTGGCTCCCATAGCTGCTGGTAGCGCAAACCCCATCGTGCCGAGCCCTCCTGAGGTCACATTACATCTGGTATCTGCAAAATCATAGTATCGACTAGCAACCATTTGGTGCTGACCTACATCCGTTACCAACACGGCTTCTCCTTTGGACTTATCTGATATGGCTCTGATCACTTCAGCCATTTTTATGTCCTCCGACTGAGAGAATAAATCTGCCTCACCGACTTTTTCATATTCGACTACATCGCAGGCTTTAAATTCTTCCAGCCACTCTGAATGACTATTGTCTTTGATTTTTTTATTCAAAGCGATCAATGCTGCTTTGGCGTCACAAACAATGGCTACATCGGTCTTCACATTTTTGTCTACTTCTGCTGGATCTATCTCGACATGAATCACCTTGGCCTGCTTGGCATAAGTTTTTAAATCACCGGTCACCCGATCATCGAATCTCATGCCTATTGCGATAAGCAAATCACATTCATTCGTTTTTACATTAGGTCCATAGTTGCCATGCATACCGAGCATGCCCACATATTGAGGGTGCTTGTTAGGTACTGCCGAAAGACCAAGCAGCGTGGAGGCCACTGGGATATCAGCTTTCTCGACCAGTGCCAACAATTCGCTTTGCGCCTGAGAAATCAGCACTCCATGTCCTGCTAGAAGCAATGGTTTTTTTGCTTGGTTGATCAGGGCTGCCGCCTCGTCTATCTTGGACATTTCTATCACAGGATAAGGGTGATAGCTTCTGATTTTCGTGCACTTTTCATACTCGAAATCGAATTCTTCGAATTGCGCATCCTTTGTTATATCGATGAGCACTGGTCCAGGTCTACCTGAATTGGCTATATAGAATGCTCTGGCGATGGCATAGGGTATCTCTTCTGCCTTCGTCACCTGATAGTTCCATTTGGTAACGGGCATAGATATACCCACAACATCCGTCTCTTGAAATGCATCAGTGCCCAGCAGGTGTGAAGCCACTTGTCCGGTGATTGCGACCATAGGAGTAGAATCTATTTGCGCGTCAGCGATACCTGTGATCAGATTAGTAGCACCTGGTCCTGAGGTGGCAAAGCAGACGCCGGTCTTGCCATTGACTCGTGCATATCCTTGTGCTGCATGAGAGGCGCCTTGCTCATGACGAACCAAGATATGATTCAGCTGCTCGACGTATTTATACAACTCATCATAGATGGGCATGATTGCCCCACCAGGATATCCGAAGATGGTATCTACTCCTTCTTCCAACAGGCATCTCAGTACGGCTTCAGAGCCGCTGATGCGTTGAGCGTTGGTTTTCGGTCTAGCCTCTACTTCTAATGTTGACGTGTTCATTATTTATTTTTTTATGCAGTTTCTGGATTTCATTATTTCAATCCACCCTTAACTTGTTTCATTCAATGCTACTCTTTGGTCGATTTATTAATGGTCGACTGTCCACGTTTCATTCGTCAGTTACGCAGCCTTCTGAGGCTGACGATACTTGTTTGATGTATTTCTTTAAGATCCCTTTGTCTGCTTTATATGCTGGCTTAGCCCAAGCCGCTTTTCTTACATCCATTTCTTCTGCTGAAATCTTAAGGTTCATTTCGTTTTTGGTGGCATCAATACTTATGATGTCACCATCCTTGATAAAGGCCAATGGCCCACCTTCCTGGGCTTCTGGAGTGACATGACCTACCACAAATCCATGCGATCCACCGGAGAATCTGCCATCTGTAATCAGGGCAACATCTTTTCCAAGTCCTGCACCCATCACTGCACTGGTTGGTTTTAGCATTTCGGGCATACCAGGAGCCCCTTTGGGTCCTGAGTATCTGATGACGATCACTTCACCTTTTTGCACTTCTTTGCCGATGCCTTCTATGGCCTCAAATTCATCATTGTAGCAGCGGGCTGGTCCTTCGAAGTATTCACCTTCTTTGCCTGTGATTTTAGCTACAGCTCCTTCCGGTGCAAGATTGCCATACAGGATCTGCAGGTGACCTGATTTTTTTATTGGCTCAGAAAAGGAGCGGATTATTTTCTGACCGTCTTTTAATGAAGGCCCCTGCTCGATATTTTCAGCTATCGTTTTTCCAGTCACTGTCATGCAGTTTGCATGCAGATATCCTTCATGAAGTAGTGCTTTCATCACTCCAGGCACTCCACCTACATGATGAAGATCTTCCATGAGGTACTCTCCACTTGGTTTCAAATCAGCGATAAAAGGTGTGCTGTCTGACAAGCGTTGAAAATCATCCAGACCTAACTTCACATCTACAGATTTCGCCATAGCGATCAGGTGAAGTACTGCGTTGGTCGAGCCTCCTAACACCATGATTATTCTAATCGCATTTTCAAATGCTTCCTTGGTCATTATGTCCTTAGGTCTCAGATCTAACTCTAGCAAGTTTCGTACGGCTTGCCCTACACGATAAGTCTCCTGCTTTTTGTCCTCGCTTTCTGCTGGATTAGACGATGATGCAGGCAAACTCATGCCTAAAGCTTCTATCGCGGACGACATCGTATTAGCTGTATACATGCCTCCACAGGCTCCTGGTCCAGGCACAGAGTTTTTAATAATCCCGGCATAGTCTTCATCAGAGATATTATCAGCTAATTTTTGACCATAGGCTTCGAATGCAGAGACGATATTCAGGTCTTTGCCTTTCCATCTGCCTGGCTTCACGGTGCCGCCATAGACCATGAGTCCGGGTCTATTTAATCGACCAAGGGCCATGATAGACCCCGGCATATTTTTGTCGCAACCTACTACCGGGACTACAGCATCATAAAACTGTGCGTTGACAACTGTCTCTATAGAGTCAGCTATGATATCTCTGGATATCAGGGAATATTTCATACCGACAGTGCCATTTGAGATTCCATCACTTACTCCTATGGTGTGAAATATCAGTCCAACCAAATCAGCTTCGCGTACACCCTTTTTCACCTGGTGAGACAGGATGTTGAGGTGCATGTTGCATGGGTTGCCTTCGAATCCTGTACTCACGATCCCAACCTGTGCTTTTTTCATGTCTTCTTCTGAAAGACCAGTTGCAAAAAGTTGTGCCTGAGATGCGGGTTGTGAAGGGTCCTGCGTAATGGTTTTACTGTACTTATTTAATGACATCTGAAGTTTGAATAGATTCTATTTCGTTTGTTAATTATTTACACCAGAGTGAAATCACTGAGCTCAGCATGACTTACGCGCTGTCGATACATGAGAAATAGGTCATAAGCGACCGTCTCTTTCCAGTCGGCAGTGAATTCGATATCGTCAATCGAAGCGATACTGGCTACTTCTGTAGCTGTACCTGTGAAGAAGGCCACTTCTGCTCCTTTCATTTCCTCAGGGGTAAAAAGTTTTTCCACTACGGGATGGCCCAGCTCCATAGCATACTCAATGATGGTAGCTCTCGTGATCCCTGGTAGGATATTTCCCAATGGTGGGGTATAGATTACATCGTCCTTCACGAAGAAAAAATTCTGACCCGATCCTTCTGCTACATATCCCTCGGAGTCGAGCAGGAGTGCTTCGTCAAATCCTTTTCTTTTTGCCTCATTTGAAGCCATGATCGAATTGGTATAGTTGCCGCTTACCTTTGCATCCACTGGTATGGATTTCGGATTTGGCCTTTCGAAGGAGGACACAGTTACTTTTAGCGCTTCATCGCCGAGGTAAGGAGGCCAGTCCCAGGCGGCTATCATCACATGTACTTCGCCGCATGAGAGCAGTTTCATATTAGCGCCGAGATAAATCAACGGTCGTATATAGGCGTTGGTAAGGCCATTTCTATCGAGCAATTCATAAGAGACTTTGACTAATTCATCGACGGACTGACTGAATTTTATACCCATTTTCTCGGCTGAGTACTTTAGTCTTTCGAAGTGCTCTTTAGCTTTGAAGATATTTGGCCCTGCGGCTCCGGCATAGGAACGGATGCCTTCGAATACTCCATTTCCATAGTGCATGGTTTGGCTAAATAGGTCAACTTTAGCTTCAGATGCTTTTACCCATTGCCCGTCGAGGAAAAGGATCGAATTTTCGTTGTAGTACATAATTTTGTCTCTTTAGTTAAAATCGTTTTATCATAAAAAAAGCCTTTCTCGTTGGAGAAAGGCTTTCAGATTTTTTTGTTCTGATATACCCTTCTCATGTCTCACCAATAATGGCAATAGTCACGACGGCTAATACTGGGACAATATTTGTTATCATTTTTTGGGTTAACATTTGGGTATAAAAAAAGCGTCACTCTTTGGGGAATGACGCTTTAGAATATTTTGTTAAACTATTGCATATCATTCCCGACCTGAGGTCACTGTGACCTCAATAATAATCGCTAATGCTATGACAATAATGTTTTTCATTTTTGCTGTTCTTTCGAATTTCAAAGGTAGAGTATTTCATTTTTAACATCCTAATAATCTTGTCTATTTTTAATACTTTTTTATCTAACCCTCTAACACACTGCTGTTTGTGCGTATCAACGCCGCAATCTTATCACCTACTTCTGTCGTAGATTTTGCATTTTCCTTGTTCAAATCCTCTGTGAGGTAACCATCCTCGACGGCCTGATTTACAGCCATTTTAATGGCGTTGCTCTCCTCGATTAGATCGAACGAATACTCTAGCAGCATGGCGGCAGAAAGTATTGCACCGATTGGATTGGCGATGTTTTTTCCAGCGGCTTGAGGGTAAGATCCATGTATAGGTTCATACAACCCAAGGCCATTTCCGACTGAGGCAGAAGCGAGCAGTCCGAGTGATCCGGAAATAACTGATGCCTCATCGGTGATGATATCACCAAACATATTTTCAGTAAGGACTACATCAAAATGTGCCGGATACTGAATGATTTGCATGGCGGCATTATCCACGAACATAAAATCCAATGCTACGTCGGGATACTCAGCGGACATTTCTGTCACCACTTGTCTCCACAATCGCGAGGTGGCCAGTACATTAGCCTTGTCTACCAGCGTCAGTTTTTTTCTTCGGTTTTGAGCTGACTTAAAGGCCAGATGCGCCACTCTTCTGATTTCCGCATCGGTATAGTTGCAGGTATCAAAAGCTGCTTTACCGTCTTCGGATCTTCCTCTGGGCTCGCCAAAATATATCCCACCTGTCAGTTCTCTGAATACTACAAAATCAACACCTTTTATTCGATCTTCTTTGAGTGGAGAGAGGGATAGCAAGGCTTCAAAACTCGCTACGGGTCTGATATTGGCAAACAATCCTAAATTTTTCCTCATGCGTAGCAGACCTTGTTCGGGTCGGACTTTGGCGTTGGGATCGTTGTCATACTTGGGATCTCCAATGGCACCAAATAAGATCGCGTCGGATGCTTTACACACTTCTTCGGTCTCTTTGGGAAAGGGATCTCCACTCTCATCAATGGCCACTGCGCCTATCAGTGCTTCCTTTTTACTAAAAGTATGACCATAGACCTCTTCGATCGCTTCAATCACCTTGACAGCTTGTGCTGTGACCTCGGGCCCAATTCCGTCACCGGATAATATGGCTATATTCTTCTTCACTTATTTCGTCGTATTAGTTTAAACTTCTGCACCAAATGCAAATAGATAATTGCTTCGCTCTCCCAGACATTGAGAGGAAGCCAAAAAGACTCGGCTATTGAGGCTGTCCATGCCGATTTTCACCTCCTTTTTCACTTTCACTTTGTTACTTGCACTTCTTGCTGAATTTTTCATTTGTTTGTTTTTAGAAAATCTGAACTTTGGTTTCAAATTCATTTATCTCTTCCGCTTTGCTGATCAGGAAATCGATATCATCGAATCCATTGGTCATACAATGTTTTTTGTAGGCAGATATTTCAAACCCCTCTGACTCATGGGTACCATCAATCGAAATGGTCTGATTGATCAAATCGACAATTATTTCTTGTTTTGGATTCTCTCCGACAGCTTTAAATATTTTCTGAAGAAACTCTTCCGATACCTGCACTGGAAGTAGCCCGTTGTTGAGCGCATTTCCCTTGAATATGTCTGCAAAGAAACTGGAGACGACTACTTTCAATCCTGAGTCATAGATGGCCCATGCTGCATGCTCTCTACTCGAGCCACACCCAAAGTTTCTTCCAGCGACTAAAATGGTGCCACTGTACCTGGAATCGTTTAAAACAAAGTCTGGGTTGGGCTGATTCTGGTTATCATATCGCCAATCACGAAAAAAATTGTCGCCAAAACCTTTCCGATCAGTAGCCTTCAAGAATCTAGCTGGAATAATCTGATCAGTATCTATATCTTCCACTGGCAGTGGGTAGACGCTCGATTTTATGTTAGTGAATTTTTCCATTAGTTCATCAAGTCTCTAGCGTCTGAAATATAACCGTTGATAGCGGTGGCCGCCGCTGAAAGCGGACTAGCAAGCATGGTGCGCGCACCTGGCCCTTGCCGGCCTTCAAAGTTTCTGTTGGAGGTGGACACACAATAGGCACCTGCTGGTACTTTGTCTTCGTTCATGGCCAGGCATGCAGAGCATCCTGGCTCGCGGAGTTCGAATCCAGCTTCTTTCATGATTACGTCCAGACCTTCAGCCTTGGCTTGCTGCTCGACCTGCTTGGAGCCAGGCACGATCCATGCCTCGATATGATCGGCCTTTTTATGTCCTTTGACAAGGTCAGCAACCAATCTTAGATCTTCTATTCTTGAATTGGTACAGCTACCGATAAATACGTAATCGACTTTCTTACCTATTAACTTCTGTCCCGCTTCCAGTCCCATATATTTCAAAGCTTTTTTGAAACCATCTGTAGCACCTCCGTTGGGATTTGGTACTGACTCATGGATGCCAATTCCCATCCCAGGATTGGTACCATAGGTAATCATCGGATCAATGTCAGCTGCATCAAACGAGTATTCGAGGTCGAACTCTGCCCCTTCTTGTGTTTTAAGATTTTTCCAGTTTGCAACCTGCTTATCAAATGCTTCGCCTTTGGGTGCGAATTCCCGTCCTTTGATGTACTCATAGGTAGTTTCGTCCGGAGCGATCATGCCTCCACGGGCACCCATTTCGATACTCATATTACAAATGGTCATCCGAGCTTCCATGGATAAAGCTTCGATGGTGTCACCGCAAAATTCCACAAAATGACCTGTGCCTCCACTAGTAGATATTTTTGAAATTATGTAGAGAATGATGTCTTTCGAAAGTACACCAGGCTTAAGTGTCCCGTTAATTTCGATCTTCATTTTCTTAGGTTTGTTTTGCAGGATACATTGTGTAGCAAGTACCTGCTCTACTTCGCTAGTACCTATCCCGAAGGCAATAGCACCAAATGCTCCATGTGTAGAGGTGTGGCTATCTCCACAGACCATGGTCATACCAGGTTGGGTGATCCCTAGTTCTGGACCAATGACATGAACAATGCCTTGAAATGGATGGCCCAGACCATAAAGCTCTACGCCAAATTCATCACAGTTTTTGATCAGAGTATCTACCTGATGTTTTGAAAGAGCATCCTTGATCGGTAAGTGCTGATCTTTGGTCGGCACATTATGGTCGGCTGTTGCAATAGTTTGTTTTGGACGAAATACTTTAACATTTCTATTACGCAATCCATTAAACGCTTGAGGGCTGGTGACCTCATGAATGTAATGTCTATCTATATACACCACCTGCGGCCCGTCTTCGACGTTGTGTACCACATGGCTATCCCAAACTTTATCAAATAGTGTTTTTGCCACCTTGTTTTCTCTCACTTTTTACAATTCAACATTGGTCAACAGGTAGTCGCTAAGCATACTTTTGAGCAACTTATCTTCAACTACGTCATGTTTATCTGCCACTTTCAAAAATTCGTGGTAGACTTTCTCTAATTCTTCTTTGGTCAGATTGACATTTAGCTTTTCTATCCTGTAGTTGAGAGCCGCTCGACCACTTCTGGCTGTGAGTACAATTGAAGACTCATTGACTCCTACCTCTGTAGGGTCTATGATTTCGTAATTGTCACGGTTTTTTATCACTCCATCTTGATGTATACCTGATGAGTGTGCAAAAGCGTTGCTTCCTACAATCGCTTTATTGGGTTGCACAGGCATTCTCATAGTTTCTGCTACGAGCTTAGACATGGCATTGAGACGTGTGGCGTTTACTTCAGTATCGGTATTCATCCAATTGTGCTTGCGCATAATCATGACCACTTCCTCTAGTGAGGTATTACCAGCTCTTTCTCCAATGCCATTGATAGTGCATTCGATTTGTCGAGCTCCATTCTGAATACCGGCAATAGAGTTTGCTGTAGCAAGACCGAGATCGTTATGACAGTGCGTGGAGATGACAGCTTTCTCAATTCCTTTCACGTTTTCCATCAGGTATTTGATCTTAGCTCCGTATTCCTCTGGAAGGCAATAGCCCGTAGTATCAGGGATATTTACCACTGTAGCGCCTTCTGCTATGGCGGCTTCGATTACCTGAGCCAAAAACTCATTTTCAGTACGTCCGGCATCTTCAGCATAAAATTCTACGTCCTCGACATATTTTTTAGCCCACTTTACAGCTTGTCGGCTTCGAGCAATTATATCTTCTCTGGTCGTCTTTATTTTTGTAAATACATGCTGATCAGAGGTGCCAATTCCTGTATGTATTCTTGGGAATTTGGCATACTTCAATGCCTCAGCGGCACATTCAATATCTTTTTGTACTGCACGGGTCAAGCCACACACAGTTGTGTTTTTTATTAATTTGGATATCTCAACTACAGATTCGAAGTCACCAGGGCTGGATATTGGAAATCCTGCTTCTATGATGTCAACACCTAAGTGCTCCAATTGCTCTGCGATCAGAAGTTTACCTTTAGTATCCAGTCTACAACCTGGCACCTGCTCTCCGTCGCGAAGTGTGGTATCGAATATGTGTATGCGATTGTCCATAGTTCTTGTTTAATTAAGATACAAAACTAGTTAGCGACAATTCGCTAAAAAATACCTATTATTTATTTAATTACGATTTCTAAAATATGCTTAACACTATTTATTTGTCCATATTTGCACTTAAAACGTATTTCAATTACAATGTCTAAGGAAAGATCGGACGCTTTATTTCAATTGATCAAGTCGCTAAAGAAGAGTGAAAAACGCTACTTCAAATTACACATGGCACGAGCTGAGGACAAGAAGATATCTCGCTTGTTCACCTTGATTGATGCCCAACGAAGCTTTAATGATCAGGAAATACTGGAAACGGATTCCACACTCAAACCTACCCAACTATCCAATTTAAAGGCTCATCTCTATACTAAAATCCTAAATGCACTTCGGGATTATAATTCCAATACTTTGCCTAATATCAAAATTCGCGACATGATCGACCATGCAGAGATATTGTTTAACAAAGGACTCTACCGACAATGTGCCGAGGTGATCCGAAAGGTCAAGAAAATAGCCATTAAAAGCGGAAACCTTGAAATGCAGCTTGAAATACTGAAATGGGAAAAACAGGTGCTTTTCCATACTTCGGGTCGAGAAAACCGTGAGCGTACAAACGAAATTATCGCCGACGTGCAACAAGTGAACAACCGAATTAACAACATCAATTCGTTTTCCAACCTGCAGGTGAAACTACAATCGCTCTATCAAAAAATCGGATTTATAAGAAACGAAAGCGACTACAACAAAATTCAAAATGTATTTGCTGCAAGTTTACCGGTATTCGTAGAGGAGGAACTTTCCAATAGTGAGAAAATCAGTCTATACAATCTTTATGTTGGTTACTACTTCTTTCTGCAGGATTTCGAACAGGGATATTCCTACGCCAGAAAACTGGTGAACCTTTTCAACGAGAATAAGGCATTGATTCAATCTATGCTGGAGTCATACATAGGCAGCCTAAATCATTTGCTGATTGCTCAAAACAAGATGCTGAAATATCGGGAATTTCAGGCAACGACACGTGAGCTCAGAGCGCTTAATAATTTACCTTCTGCTCAGCTCAACGAAAACATTAGAATGAAACTACTCAAGTACACCTTTGTGCACGAGTTTAATCGATTGTTTTTGATGGGAGATTTTGAAAGGGGTGTAAAGCTGATGGAACGTATCAAACCAGGTATGGAGCAGTTTATCGGTCAAATCGATTTGCATTCAAAGGTTATTCTATTCTATAAAACGGCTTGTTTGTATTTTGGAAATGACAATTATTTGACTGCCATATATTGGTTAAATAAAATCATCAATTCCAAAGAGGCTGATTTGCGTGCGGATATCCATGGATTTGCCAGAATTCTCAATCTGATTGCTCACTACGAACTGGGCAACATGGAATTGATCGAATATTATGTACGGTCTACTTATCGTTTTCTTCTCAAAAAAGAAGATTTACATCTCTACCAAAAATACATCCTCAACTTTCTGGTGCGTTTGAAAACTAATATCACACAAGAAGAATTGATCAAACGCTTCCGCGCTTTGCGTGAAAATCTGATCCCATTGACCAAAGATCCATACGAGCGACGTGCATTTATTTACTTTGATATTATCTCCTGGCTGGAGTCGAAGATCGAACGGCGTCCAGTCCAGAACGTAATCAAAGACAAGGCGCTGGTAAGGCTCAGTGAGATTTAAAAACTTTCGAATGGTGGCTGTCAATGATCACGAATTGAACAACTACAACTTGAAAATAAAACTTTCTGATATTACCACTCCCTTCCTTTTAAGACAAAAGTGGGTACGCAAAGTATAAACTGCGCTGAGTCGGACGGTATTTTTTTTGGATTAGTTCAGGAAATTGCCCAAAATACCTACTTGACATAAGAGAAGAAGTGATATAGTATCTTAGTTAACAATTGAAAAAATATGGATCTAATCAAAAGAATACCAAGCTATCTACTGCTTGGGCTGCTGGCATCAGCTATTCCATACTTTGTCACTGTGGCTCTCATCATGGCGACTGGTGACCGAATAGACGGAATGAAAATGGGTGTATTTCCCGGAGTGGTACTCGTGCATGTACTATTTGGCATCTATATCTTAAAATACAAATGGCTACTCAAGAGCGTTTTGATTCTTGCATTGACGGTCTTGGTCTTTTCATTGCTTATGCTACTTATGCAGCTGGGATGGGTGCTAAGACCTGGCTGGGATATTTATGGTTACTGGGATCTAGTTGTTACCAACTACGTTGTTGGGTTTTTCGTTTGGGAGTCTTTCTTTCAAATAGCCCCTCAATTTATGAATAAATCGCAGCCACTAAAATAACAACACCAAAAGCCAGGCTTAGAAATGCATCGACTAGATGATCACTGGTTGAATATTCCTGCGAGGCTAGCTGCTTGCGATTCCCAATATATACCGAAAAAGGGCCACTGTTGGCAGCATGAATGACTTTCAAATACTCATATACCTCCTCTTCCTGGTCTTGACTAAAGGAGAAAGTGTGCCTTTCTCCATCCACATCGTAGAATTCATATTTTAAAAAACTCTTGTTTTCCCACATCACAGCTATGACGGATACTTCTTGCTCTATAAACTCTACACAGGCCTGACATTCATCATCTTCAAGCTTATCAGATTGATAAATAAGCTTCGCTTGAAATTCAACCCCATTTTGAAGTAAAAACTCTTTTGAAGCCTGTTTTGAATTGTCACCAGAAATGTAAAGGACAAATGACTCGTAGGTAGCGTGGAATATTACAAGAACGAACAAAAACAGGACGCCCTTTACTAGTAGCTTGATCATGATTATTAGGGTTAAGTTGTAAAAGTTAGCTTTAGTTGAAGTTACATATTATTACTTAAATCTTTTCTAAAGACACCTCACTCACATTTCCAAGCTATTATATAAGTGGTCAAACACAACATTCGCTATATCGTTGATATTTACATGGTAGAAGATATTAGGATTAAATACCTCGATTTTTCCAATTTAAAGGGAGTCACTGCAAGTACAACCATTTACAACGATCACCAATACCCAAAACATTTTCACGACCACTTCACCGTGCAATGGGTCGAATTTGGAATCAATGACGGGTTTACAGAATCACACACTTACAAAATTGGATGCGAAAGCGTGTTAATTATCAATCCTGGCGAACTTCATGCCGGTAGATCTCTCGAAAAAAAACCATTGAAATTCCATTCTATCCGGATAGAACCGGACTTTTTTAGCAGCTTTTGCCAAAAAAATGAAATCAATTTAAACTCTGATATCAGATTTAGAAACCACCCCTTGGTTGATCCAGTTTTGCAATCTAAAGTCTCTAGCTTTGTCTTTCTTCTAAATATGAGTCGAACTCATGAGGCAGAATCTATGCTGACCGAATGGCTGACCGAACTAATCGTCAAACAGACTAGCTTAGATATCAAATTTTCAAATCAGTCAACGAAGAAATTGACTTCAGTGAGAGAATTTATTTATGATAATTTTCAAAAGAATCTCACTTTGGACCAAATGGCTGAGATCTCGTGTCTGAGTCCATTTTATTTCTCCCGACAATTTAAAAATCAATATGGTCTAACTCCATTCCAATATCTGCGCAATGTGCGGGTAGAAAAAGCTAAGGAGGTACTAAAGGCTAAAAGTATTTCGCAAACGGCGCTGGAAGTTGGTTTTTTTGACCATAGCCATTTTCTACGCAATTTCAAGAAAATAGAAGGCACAACTCCCTCGCAATACCGTAGTACGAAATAAAACAACTCTTCCTTTTGTGTAAAGCGCAATTCTGTACTAGTTATTAATTCATTCTTTGTGCTATTTGGTCATTGTAACTAAACAAAGGTCAAAAATGAAACGATTAATATTCCTTGTGCTCTTCTTATCACTCATATTTAGACTGTGTGCACAAAATGCTATAGTTGACGACCTACCACAAGATCAAATCATCTACTACTGCTCGCCCTGCGGGTGTACAAATGACGGTCAGTATTTCCGATCCTCCGGTAATTGTTCGGCATGCAATATGAGCTTGCAACCCATCTTGCTGAGTAGCCATGTTAGCAGGCCCACAATAGAAAGACCAACAGCGGCCATGCTACTCTTCAACGGTGCAGATGTCATGGATGTATCAGGACCGATTTCTGTATTTGAGCACGCCGGGTTCAATGTTGTGACGTTTTCAAAATCTGCTAATAGCGTCCGCATAGGGATGAATCTAAACCTCACTCCTGATTTCACCCTAGACGCTCTTCCTGATGTGGATGTTCTGATATTTCCTGGTGGGGGTATGGCTGAAAGTAATCCGAGCGACTCAGTCATTGTAAAGTTTATAAAAGACCGTCAGACTAAAACGAAGGTTCTTTTTTCTGTTTGCAGCGGGGCCTTTTTTTTGGGAGAAGCCGGTTTGTTGGATGGGATCAGTTCCACCACCTTCGCCGGGTTGATTCCAAGACTTGAAGAACAATACCCGAAAACTCTAGCTCTTAATAACGTAAAATATGCAGACAATGGAAACATCATCACTTCCGCCGGGCTTTCGTCCGGGATAGATGCCTCATTTCAAGTAGTCTCTAAGTTTTATGGAATAGGTAGAGCACAGGATATCGCAAATCATATGGAATATCCATGGAGCCGAGAGGATGACTATGCAAGATCTCAATTGGCAGACTACTATATTGTAGGGCTTCGCGAGTTGGTCGCTCTATTCTCGGATTCTTTTTACTATTCACAAGGAGATAATAACAGCTGGGAATACAGATACAGGCTAGCACCTGATACCGATATCCAAGAAGCATTGAAGCTGATAAGGCATGAAATTGAAAAAAGAGACGATTGGAGTACTACAATCTCAAACCAAAATTTGCTTGTAGGCATAATGAATCACTCCATACTTGGTAAAGGTCTAATAAAATTGGAGTTGAAATACCAAGATTCTAATCAATCCATAGCCATTCTTAAGGCTCAAAGAATTGAAAAGCAGACTTTTTGAAAACGCATAGAATGAGGAAGATTTTTGATCTGCACTTTCACCACATATTGTTAATTTTTTGTCTTTTGATAAGTCGGTTATGCTTATCCCAAGTCAAATCAACGACCGTCTTCCCTTCTGTTCAGTTCGGGAAGACGGTTACCATTCGATCAGCACTTCGTGGCTTACCGGTGGTAGAACCTCACCTCGCAGCCCACCCCTATGATCCCAATCATCTGCTCGCTGCTGCTATGGTGATTACTTCGACTGATCAGCCCTATGAAAGTGCCAGACTATCCAGCTTTGTCTCACAAGATGGTGGTAAAACATGGAATGAAACCCTACATAACTTTTGGGGATATGACCCATGGACATCGATCTCAGAAGACGGACAAGCCGTTCTTACCTGGCTGGGAACGGAGGGTAGTTTTCAAAACAGGTTTCCTATTCAATTCTTTTATTCAAATGATGGAGGAATTGGTTGGCAAGGTCGACAGACCATTGACTCAGACCACGGGCATGACGGGACAAAAGTAATTGCCTCTGGAAAAGATTTTTATTTCACGTCAGTAAGATTCAATGATGATATGAGTGCTGATGTTGTTCTCTTTCACAGACGCAACTATGGAATCTTTGAAGAAGTGGCCAAAGTGAGTGGTGAAGGCATCAGGCTAAACTTCTGTGAACCGGCAATACTTTCTGATGGTTCGGTAATCGTACCATCCTCTCACTATCTCCGCAAGGCATGGGTCCAACGGTATGATCCAAAATTGATGACATTAAGCAAAAAAAGCATTATTACCATTCGTCCTGGTGGCCAACGAGGCTACATGCGAATGGCCTCAGACACACATACCAACTCTCCCTTCTCTGACAGGCTATATTTTGCAAGAGCTGCAAATGGAGTATGGCTCAACTTTTCTACTGATCAAGGTAAATCCTGGAGTAAAGACATCCGTGTAGATCAATTTGAAAACCAGCTTCCTAGTAAAGCCCTAGTCACAAGTCTGGCGATAAATCGAGACGGACTCTTGGCAATATCTTGGCGTGATAGCCAAAATGACCCCAATCAAGATAAATACGATACCTATTTTGTCTACTCGAAAGACGGCGGAGCTTCCTTTAGTTTGCCAATTCGCATATCTACTGTAAGCACAAATCCAAGAATATTGGACAATGGAGATGTAGCCAATAAATTCCCTGGTGGTGGACATTACATAAATCTTGTAGCCAAATCCAATGGAAGTTTTCAAGTGATTTGGAGTGATAGTCGAAGTGGCTATTTTGAACTGCAGACTTGTGAAATCACTATCCAATAGTGATATGAAAAAATAAAGCCTGCAAACAGCTTATTCGAGAAAGAATCGTTGTTTGCAGGCTTAAACCAACCTAACCTGAAACTAAGGTAGCATCTGCAACGATCACCCGCACCTTTTATCGTCCAATGAGGCGGATTATTCGGTGAGTACGAATTATTTCAAGGTCACCTACCCTTATTCAATAGAAAATTTTGAATAAGGCAACTATTATTCGCTTGAAGTTAAATTTTGTTTGGCAAGTATTGATGATTATTCTGTAGGTATGACTTTCTGAAGTAAACAATTCTTATTTGGCCAAATAATGTAGTTTCTTATCCCTAGAATCAGTTGTCCTATTTATTTTTACGATTGTAAAATATTAACCCAGTAAGAACATGCAAGAAGTATATATAGTCTCGGCTGTAAGAACGCCAATCGGAAGTTTTGGAGGAAGCCTTTCAAGTCTGACCGCGACCAAGCTTGGATCCATAGCCATCACAGGTGCCCTTGAGAAAGCCGGAGTCAAATCAGAATTAGTCGATGAGGTATTCATGGGCAACGTGGTATCTGCTGGCCTTGGCCAGGCACCTGCCCGACAAGCGGCTATCGGAGCCGGTATCGGATACAATGTACCATGTACCACTGTAAATAAGGTATGTGCTTCTGGTATGAAATCTGTCATGCTGGGAGCTCAGAGCATCATGCTTGGCCATGCCGACGTGATTGTAGCTGGTGGAATGGAGAGCATGTCTAATGTCCCATACTATGTACCAAAAGCACGATATGGGCATGGCTACGGACATGGACAACTGCTAGACGGACTCATGCATGACGGCCTGTGGGAGCCGTATCACCAGTTTCCTATGGGTAGCTGTGCAGACAATACTGCCAAGGAAATGAACATCTCTCGCGAAGCTCAAGATGAATTTGCAATCAACTCATACAAGAAAATAGCTGATTCGGTAACCAAGGGATATTTCAAAAATGAAATAGTCCCTGTAGAAATACCACAGCGCAAAGGCGATCCTATCGTCATGTCAGAGGACGAAGAGTATAAAAACGTAAAATTTGACAAGATCCCATCGCTACGTCCGGTCTTCAACAAAGACGGAAGTGTGACCGCGGCCAATGCTTCTACAATCAACGACGGTGCCTCTGCACTAGTCCTTGTAAGCAAAGAGAAAATGGAGGAGTTGGGATTGAAACCTCTAGCCAAAATCAGAGGGTTTGCCGATGCAGCTCAAGAGCCGTTGTGGTTTACTACTGCACCTTCACTCGCCATACCAAAGGCGCTGAAGAATGCTGGAGTTGATAAATCTGACGTTGACTATTACGAAATCAACGAGGCATTTTCGGCAGTAGCATTAGCAAACATTCAAGAGCTGGAGCTAAACCCTGAGCATGTCAATGCATTCGGTGGTGCTGTAGCCCTGGGACACCCACTTGGATGCTCCGGAGCAAGGATCATAACCACATTGAATTCCGTATTGGATCAGAAAGGTGGACAGATCGGTGTAGCTGGTATTTGCAACGGTGGTGGTGGTGCTTCTGCCATTGTCATAGAAAAAGCATAATAAACATCTTAAAAAAGCGTATAAAGACTTTAGATTTGAGGCCACTCAGATCTATAGTCTTTTTTTTGTGTGGCTAGGATTTGCTCAACATTGATGTATCTATTAATCAGCTTGAAAAGTAAATGAAATCTGGTATCCTCCTTTGGTTATGTTTTTTTGTGTTTTGGCAATCCACAGCGCAAGAGGTGGTGCGTAGCTACTACGATGATGAAAAGCGTTCGCTAAAAGAAGAATACTTGGTAGTCCAAAAAGATACAGCTGTATTGGAGGGTCCCTATCAGCAATTCAGTATTGGCGGTCAGGTGATTGTAAAGGGCTCCTATAGCAATGGAAAACGGCAGGGAGAATTTGTGAACTTCTATGAAAACGGAAAGATTCAGCGCAAAACATTCTATCAGGATGGACTCAGACAAGGTACTACTGAAGTATATGACATAGACGGAAATCTCATCCAGCAGGGAAAATTCAGAAACGATTCGTTGGTCGACGAGTTGGTCACTTATTACCCGAATGGGAAAATAAAAAATACAACGGCATTCAAACTAGGCAGGCCTGATGGCCTTGTAAAAGAGTATTACCCAACGGGGGTCATCAAAGAAGAGGTGAACTATAAAAATGGAAAGCAACACGGGATCAACACTACCTATTACAAAACAGGAAAACCAAAATCCAGAATCAACTATACCTACGGCGTGATCGACGGCCTCATGATCAGCTACTATCCAAACGGGGGAATAGATACTGAGGCTAACCAGTCCAACCACTCCCTGCAAGGAGGATATAAAAAGTACTACCCCAATGGCCAAATCAAACTGCAGGGAGACTATGTAAACGGTATGCGCAACGGAAAATTTACCTCCTACTACGAGGATGGAAGTCTGGAGAAGGAGCTCAACATTGTCGATGATAAAATGACAGGAGGAAACCTGACCTACTTCCCCAACGGCCAACTGAAAATAAAGGCCAACTACGGCAACGATGAAAAAAACCGAACAATCGAGGAGTACAATCAAAACGGCGTGCTCATTGCCACCAGGCAATTTCGTGATGATTTTAAATCAGGCACCTGGAAGTACTTTAGTTCGAAAGGAGGTCTCTCAATAAAGGAGAATTATGTTGAGGGAAAATTGGAAGGTAAGCGCCTCATCTATGATGAAAAAGGGCATGTAATAGAAGAGGTGAGCTATGAAAATGGCAAGAAGCATGGGACTGCCACACGCTATTTCAGCAAAGGAAAAAAATCCGAAGAGATGAACTACAAATATGACCGGCTGGACGGTGATTATACTAAATATTTCAAATCACAGGTGCCAGAAATCAAAGGCAGCTATACAAGAAATGAAAAAAATGGTGAGTGGGTCTATTATGACAAAAAAAGCGAGGTGATAAAGAAAGAGAACTATAAGTTTGGACGATTGATTCCCGATAAAAAGTAATTGAAATATCTAAGGTAAGATTTCTCTTCACGTGCGAAATCACATTTATGATTTTGCTTACTTTTGTGCCATGACAAAAGGGCTAAAATCTACCAACTACAAATTCGAAGGACAGACGAAAAAGTACACCGGCAAGGTCCGTGATGTTTATGAGTTTGAAAACCAATTGGTCATGGTGGCTTCCGATAGATTATCGGCATTTGATGTGGTACTACCAGAAGCCATACCTTACAAAGGACAAGTGCTGAATCAAATCGCAGCTCGATTTCTAGATGCTACATCAGACATCGTCCCCAACTGGGTAGAATCTGTGCCCGATCCGAATGTGACTATTGGCAAGCGATGCGAGCCCTTTGCTGTGGAAATGGTGATCCGGGGATACCTCGCTGGACATGCCGCACGAGAGTATAAAGCAGGCAAAAGAGTGCTCTGTGGTGTGGCCTTACCAGAAGGGCTCAAGGAAAACGACAAACTACCCGAGCCGATCATCACTCCGACGACTAAGGCACACGAGGGACACGATGAAGACATTTCGAGAGAAGAAATTCTGGCCCAGGGCATTGTTGAAGAATCTCTATATCTCCAACTAGAAGATTATACACGAAAGCTTTTTGAGCGCGGTACGGCAATGGCTGCTGCCCGTGGGCTCATACTGGTGGATACCAAGTATGAGTTTGGGATGTTTGACGGAAAAATCATTCTTATAGATGAAATTCATACGCCAGACTCCTCCAGATATTTCTATCAGGATACCTACCAAGAGCTTCAGGATAATAATGAGCCTCAGAGGCAACTTTCCAAGGAGTTTGTGCGTCAGTGGTTAATCTCTGAAGGATTTCAAGGAAAAGAGGGTCAAATTATACCCGAAATGACAGAGGAGAAAGTCAATTCTATCTCAGATCGCTATATTGAGCTTTTTGAGAAAATTACTGGAGATGAATTTGAAAGAGTATCGACTGAGAACATAGAAGCTCGTATTCAGGCGAACATCGAAAAATCGATTAAATTACAATAGAAGAGAAAAAATACCATTATGAAGTTTACACTAGACAGACAAGAAAACTACAATACATTGAAGGTGGATGAAGAAAAGCTCGATTCTACCATTTCGCCAGATCTCAAATCCGAATTTTTGACGATTCAGGGACAAGGCATCAAAAACATCATTTTGGACTTGTCTGATGTGAAATACATTGACTCTTCAGGGCTCAGTGCCATCCTTGTGGGCAACAGGGTATTTTCTGAAGTGGAAGGATCTTTTATTCTTACCGGTGTATCTGATCATGCGATGAAGCTTATTAAAATCTCTCAGCTAGATGGCGTACTTGATATCCTGCCTACAGTGGAGGAGGCCGTCGATGCTGTATTCATGAATGATCTTGAGAAAGGTCTCAAAAATGAGGAGGACTAAGTCTTCCTTTCCAATCAGCCAGACTACCTAAACTACATCTTATTGTCCTTTTCTTTAAAAATATTAGGCTCCAATGCGGCCATTGCGGCCCATCACAGACACCAGACATCGCAAGTTCTGACTATGATGCAGGTGCCATTTCTAATAGACTGTGGAGAAGGCACACAGTTGAGACTTAAAAAATTTAAAGTTAAGTCTCAACGCATTGATCATATATTCATCAGTCACCTGCATGGTGATCATTACTATGGATTGATGGGGCTGATCTCCTCGCTCCACCTATATGGTAGAAAAAAACCTTTGAACATCTATGCTCCGCCCGGGCTCAAAGAGATCATTTCTATCCAGCTGAAATACTCCCATTCGATCCTCAACTATGAAATAAACTATCAAGAGTGGACGCCTGGTCAAAGCGAATTGCTGTTTGAAAATGTAAATCTCACCGTACATTCCTTCCCATTGGATCATCGCATTGACTGTTCTGGCTTCTTGTTTCAGGAGAAACCAAAAAAAAGAAAGATCAAAAAAGGTCTGCTTGAAAAGAATATCTCTCCCCTTACGATCATTACGCTGAAAGACGGCAAGGATGTGCTCGACGAAAATGGAAAGATTCTTCTTGAAAATAAAAAATATACTGACAACCCTGCGCGTCAGTGCTCATACGCTTATTGCTCTGATACCAGATACGATGAAAATATCATTCCATATATCAAAGGCGTAGATTTGCTCTATCACGAAGCTACGTTCAAAGAAGATATGAAGGAAAGGGCTGATGAGACGTATCACTCTACTACAATTCAGGCTGGCGAAATAGCAAAAAAAGCGAAGGTAAAAAAACTTCTCATAGGCCACTATTCCACGCGATACAAAGAGCTTGAGCCTATGCTGGAGGAAACACGTACCATATTTGCCAATACTGAACTGGCTCTGGAAGGGGAGACAATTACACAAGAATAGCTAGCATGAAAGCACCTACTTCGGCGTACCTCAACAAAAAAACCAATCTATTTTTGGTCTTGGCGGGCATTTTTATCACAAGCGCACTGCTGGCAGAAATCGTCGGGGTCAAAATATTCTCTGCTGAAACTGCTATTGGAATGCGGCCGGCGCAAATCAGCTTATTTGGTCTGTATGTACTGGACTTTAATCTTACAGCGGGCGTTATCTTATGGCCTGTGGTCTTCATTACCACAGATATTATTAACGAATATTTCGGGAAAGCCGGAGTAAGGAAAATTAGCTTCCTGACCGTTGGACTAATTTCGTTTGCTTTTATTGTGATCTACATTATTTCCAACCTTCCTCCGGCAGACTTTTGGGTAGGTATATACAGCCAGGATCCCGCAGGAAATCCATTCGATATTAATTATGCTTTCAGAGCCATTTTCCGGCAAGGACTTGGGATTATTGTGGGCTCACTGGTGGCCTTTTTGATCGGTCAATTCCTTGATGTCTTCATCTTTCAAAGATTGCGAAGATGGACTGGCCCTAAAATGATTTGGCTGCGTGCAACGGGCTCCACTTTGATATCTCAATTGATCGATAGTTTTGTCGTGCTATTTATAGCTTTTTACTTGCTAGCGCCAGATCAAGCGCAGTGGCCATTTTCCCAAGTGCTAGCAGTGGGATCTATCAACTATATTTACAAATTTGTAGTGGCTATTGTGTTAACACCATTGATCTATCTGGGACATCATTTGATAGACAGGTATCTTGGAAAAGAAAATGCTGAACTCTTGACCCAAGAGGCCGCAGAATCCAGCAAATCCCTAATATAGAATGCAAAAATCTTTCTTAGGTGGGTTGTTCTCAGTGTTAATAAACGAACCAGCGGAACGTTACTTTTACAAAAATTCAAAAAATATTTCGTCTTAATCGAAAATTTTCGATCAACAAAGAGATTTAGTAGACTAATCAAAGCCAAGTGTGATAAAATCCCAACTCAGGGTCTTATTATAAACTATCTCTTCGCCCTGAATCACCAAGGGAGAGTGAATATTGTTTTCAAAAAGCTGACCTGTGCCTAGCCCTTGATGTCCTTGATAATAATGCTGAGCAGTATATTGACAAATCGCATTGAGCCCAACATTCGATTCCAAAGCGGAAGTGATCCACCAGCCTATGCCACGAGCCTCTGCTATGGCTATCCACTCGTCTGTAGCCACAAACCCTCCCAACAGAGAAGGTTTCAAAACCAGGAAATTCGGTTTGATGTCATCAACTAATTCTATTTTATCCCGTGTAGAAAACACCCCGATAAGTTCTTCATCCAAGGCCACTGGCACTGCAGATTTTTCACAAATCAAGCCCATTGCCTCCGGTTGCTTAGGCATGATCGGTTGCTCTATCGAATGCAACTCAAAATGATCAAGCCTCTCAAGTTTTTTTAGTACCTCCTGAGTGGTAAATCCACCATTGGCATCGACTCTCAGTATCAACTCATCAGCGGAGTATCGTGATCGAATATATTTTAATAGCTCGTATTCTACTTCAAAATCCAACGCTCCTATCTTCAACTTGAGACACTTGCACCCATGACTTAGTTTTTCGTCGATCTGGTTTTTCATAAACTCCTGATCACCCATCCAAATCAATCCGTTGATAGGTATTCCATTGTCTCCCTGATAAAAAGAGTTGTCAAAAATTTTGAATTTGCCACCGTGTAATAAGTCTAGTAAAGCAGTCTCCAGTCCAAATCTGATTGCCGGACGTCCTGCCTTGACCAATTGTTTTACCAATTGAAATACTTCTGCTTTATTGGAAGGTTTCGCTAGTTTAGCCAGTTGAGTCTTCAATTCTTCAAGTTCAGACTCGAAATCCACACTATAGTCAAAGCTTAGCCGCTCAATCGTACTCACTTCTCCGAATCCGAAGGTCTTCGAATCACTCTTTTCAAAAATCTTGAGAATCCATGACGTTTTTGTTTTTAGCACTCCACGAGAGGTACCAGCATCGAATTTAAACTTTAGCTCAAGCTTTCTATAATCAAGTATCAATCCCATATCTGTTTTTTTAACCGCAATAAAAATAGCTATTCATATCGCATTATGAGGAGAATAACAGAATTTTGAATCTTAAAATTCATTGACTCATGATGTCAGACTCAACCTCATTAGAAAAATATCTTTACGACCTTCCGCCAGAGCGTATTGCCAAGCACCCTCTCAGCAATCGAGAGGACTCAAAACTATTGTATTATCAAAATGGCAAAACCCAACACAGGTCATTTAGAGAGGTAGCAGATCTCGTACCAGCGGATTCACTTTTGTTTCTCAATAATACCAAGGTGATTGCAGCGCGATTATTTTTCCATAAGGATACTGGTGCCCAAATAGAAGTATTTCTAACTGAGCCCATACTGCCACACCCAGAATTTCAAAAAGCACTCAAGGCCAAAAACAAATGCACCTGGAAGTGCATGATTGGCAATCTAAAAAAGTGGAAGGATGAGAATGTCTTAAAATTAAAACTAAAAGACAATCTTGAAATCGAAGCACGCCTAAGCAGCAGGGAGGAGCAGTATGTAGAATTCAGTTGGGCCGGTGATCAGGAGTTTCTTGAAATCGTAGAGGCGGCGGGTCATGTACCTCTACCGCCATACCTCAATCGAGAAGAAGAGGATGAAGATAAGGTTCGCTATCAAACGGTCTTTTCAGAGTTGGAAGGAGCCGTAGCTGCGCCCACAGCTGGATTGCATTTTACTGAAGAGATTTTAGCCCAACTCGCAGCCAAAGGAGTAGTGCAGGATCGTCTGACCCTCCATGTAAGCGCCGGTACTTTCAGACCTATCAAGGAGGAAAACTTCAAAAACCATGAAATGCATAATGAGCGTATCATAATACGGAGAAAAAATATTGAGAACATTTTGGCCTCTTCGGGACCCATCATACCCGTGGGTACGACTGCACTTCGTACGCTAGAGAGTTTGTATTGGTATGGGGTGAAGCTACACTTGAATGCAGATGTATCATTCAAAATAGAGAAGACCGACCCCTATGAGGCGAGGTACCAAAACATAAACCTGGAGACGGCGCTGAGAGCCATCATTTCTAAAATGGATCAGGAGAATACGGACGAGCTTAAGGGCGAAACAGAAATATATATCTACCCTGGATATGACTTTAGAGTTGCCGATGGATTGTTTACCAATTTTCATATGCCAGGATCTACACTGGTATTACTTATCGCAGCATTCGTTGGTAACGCATGGAAAGATATTTACAAACAAGCACTGGAAAATGACTATAGATTCTTGAGCTATGGAGATACTTCGCTGCTCTTGCGAAACAACCTTCGATCTGACTAATCGTATATAGAAGTAATTTTCCTAGTTTGATTTTAAGATCCCATCACAAACACAGTGGTGGGATTTTTTCATTTCTCACGCTGGAGAAGCTCATCTATTTTGGCGCCTAGATGTTCTATTTGTTCCTGGGACTTTTTGTGTTCTGTCATGATCATTTCCACCATCTTGGCTTCCTCTTCCCGGCTGTCCTGGATATGCAGTTCGTTCATAGTATTCACCACTATCGCTATGAAAATATTGAGTGTTGTATAGGTAGCAATCAGGATAAAAGGTATAAAGAAGAAGTAGGCATATGGAGTCACTTCCATCATTGGACGGGCGATGCCTGAGGACCAGCTCTCCAGGGTCATTATCTGAAATAACGTAAACATAGACTCCCCAATGCCCCCAAACCACTGGGGGAAATCGCTTCCATAAAGATTCGTGGCCAATACAGCAAAAATGTAAAATACCGTCATCAGCAACACCATGATCCAGCCAATACTAGGGATTGATTTGATCAGTGCTTCTATGATTACCCGAAGCTTCGGTACGTTTTTGATAAGACGAAGCGTCCTTAAAATCCTGATGGTTCTAAATACGGAAAACGAACCGGCAGCAGGAACTACTGCTATGGCTACAATTAGAAAATCGAAGATATTCCATGCATTTTTGAAAAATCTGAATCCGAAGGCATAGATTTTCAAGATCACCTCTATGACAAAAATTCCAAGTATAATATTATCCAGCTGATCGAAGAATCCACCATAGCTGTTCATCCATGATTTCGAAGTCTCCATACCGATCGTAATACTGTTCACAACGATCAGTGAAACAATAAAATTTTGGAATTTTGAGCTCTCTAGAAATACTCCTAGTCTTTCCCGGTGATTGGCCATTGTGCTAGTTCTACTACTTTGGTTTCAAAAGAATTGCAAATATAGATTACCTGCCAGACTGCCGACCCTTTTTGTATTAAATATTTGATATTTATGACTTATCAGTAGATGAACAGTCGCATTGCTTCATATCCTAATAATTATAAAAAGTATAAAAACGGTTATATTCTCCATCCTTACTATATTTGACTTCAGCGTGTACATATCATAAAATCATATCCTCCATGATTCCATTTACCTTTAGAGATTTATTGCTCTGCTTCTTGCTACTGACTAGCCTTACAGGACTAGGGCAGTCAGGCGATTTTTTGCTCTCACATTATTCTTTGGATGTCGAAGGATTAGACAATCTGAATTTTGAACTTAAGGTAAATGATGATGGGCAATTGTGCATCGCCAACCGATCTGGTGTGCTGTTATATGAGGGGAACAATTGGGATTTTAAATCTACTCCCAGTGCTGCCTTGTCCATTGATTTTGATTCGCTAGGCAGAATCTATTCGGGTTGTGCAGGAGACTTCGGTAGGTTTGGCTTTCAGGACGGCAAATATCAGTTCATTTCACTCAATCCTAACAAATCTGATGAGAGTTTATACTTCAAAACTGTAGTCAAAGATACAAGCGTATTTTTCATCAGTGAGACCGATGTCATTCGCTATCATATCAACCAGAAGAAATCCTATATCACTTACCTACAGGATCCAGACGAGTATTTTACAAATCTATTTGAGGTAGATGATCAGATCATTGTACAGAGCAATAAGAAAATCTACCGATATCATGACGACCAACTTCTGGATGATTATGATTGGAAACTTCCAGAAGGCGCACGATTTCTATTCTTTGATAAGCATCCCACCAGAGAACAGTATGTGGCTGGGACGACGGATAATAAGGTATATATCTATCGCAACCTGAAGTTTTACGAATGTAAAATGTCGAAGTTTCTTACCAAAGAAGAATCCTTTGTCAACAACGGCGTATGGGTAGATGATGATCATTTTGCGCTGAGTACGCTGGAAGACGGCATCATTCTATACAGCAATCGTAAGTCGAAAATCGTCGATGTAATCAATCATTACAATGGGCTGCCTGATAATGAAATCTATACAATCGGTAGAGATCATGAAGGGGGGCTATGGATCTCCCATGAATTTGGATTGTCACGCTTGGAGATTGGCGTTCCGTTCAGAAGTTTTACCAACTATCATGGCCTTGAAGGCAACTTAAAAGATATATTTTGGTTTGATCGCCATCTCTATGTATCCACGAGCAAAGGGGTTTTCTTTTTAGAACAAAAGCAAAACTATAAAACCACGGTGTATTATGTGCCTGTCAAAGGAAGTAGCACCGCAGAAACTACTACCTCCACTAGTAAAAAGCGAAAAAAGGCACAACGATCCAGAGGAAGGAAAAAAGGACCTACTGCAAGCAAAGCAACCAAATCGAGTACATCGACAAAGTACGTACGAAAAGTAAAAAAAGACCTGATTAGCTCTGGATTTGAATTCACCAAAATAGATGGGATAGAAGCCAAGTGTGAGAAATTTATCCGCTACCAAAATAAACTGCTGGTGGCTTCTTCTAATGGTCTCTACGAAATCAAAAAAGAATATGACAAAAAAGCCAAAGAAAAAGTACACTCAGCTGAATTGGTTGTACATGAGCCTATACGCTTTACCTTTATAGAGAATCATGAAGGCCGATTGGTGATTGCCAATCATTACAACGAAATCAAGCTCTACACGCACAAAGATGAAATATGGGTACAAGAGGATCAGATTGACTTTCATGGTGAGATGGTGCTGAGTGCACTTCACCAATACAATGGCATCACATGGTTTGCCACTCCAAGCCATCTGTACCGCTATGATTCTCTATCTTCCACCTATCAGGATTTCAAGGAATACAAATACCACAACGAATACATTGATGAAGTCCGAATCGCTGCCATTGCCAATCAATTGTATTTGATCAACTCGCTCGGGTATTTCTATTTGGATGGTGCTGCAGATACGATTCTGGAAGATACTTTACTCATGCAGACAATTGGAAGGCCTGTAAAGCATCTACAGGAGCACGGGGGGAAAGTCTGGGTCAACAATGGCGAGAATTGGTTTCAGATCAATCGAAACAGGTCGGTGGTAAAACGTGAAATATTCGGGCTATTTCCTGATATGTCCCTGATTACGAACTATAGAGACAACATCTGGTTGATCAATGACTCTCATGAGTTGCTCAAGTATTATCCAAGCCAGGATGATTCTTTGATTTGGCGAAATCATATGTATCTACGCGAAGCGCGTAGCAACAAGGGTGATGTAAATATCAATGTGCACGGCCCGATGGCGTTCGAACACGACGAAAACTCATTCTATTTTGAGCTTGCCCGGCCTGATTATAGAGGTCTTCTACAGGTAGAGTATCAATACAAGTTAAGTGGCCTAAACGACAACTGGTCCAAATGGTCTACAAACAATCAGATCAACTTTAATTACCTGCCTCCGAGTCATTATGAACTCTCTATCCGATCTCGTGATTCGTTTGGGCAGATACAGGAGTTACAAACGGTGAATTTTACAATCAAGCCCCCATACTGGCAGACGCTGTGGTTTTATGGACTACAGATCATCTTTATGACAGGCCTGGTGTTTGGGTCGGTAATCATGAATAGAAAAGCGCAGCGCAAGTATGTCTTAATTACCGAAGGCCTCACCATACTCACCATAGTCATGGTGATTGAGTTTTTGCAGACTGTCGCTGGAGGCACACTAGGTATAGAGAGTACACCAGTGGTCGATTTTCTGATCGACGTAGTCATCGCCCTGTGTGTATTCCCATTAGAGCAAACACTCAAAAAGGTTATGCGAGTCAGTAAGCAGGGTCCCGGACTAAACGGTAAGAGCTTTCTGGATTTGTTGAGATTCAATAAACCGGCAACGGAGACCGCGAAAAATTAAGATTTCAAAGAGGCTTTTTTGATGAGCAATCTATCTATTGACAGTCTGCCAGAGCCGCCAATCAGGAGAATGATGCATAAACCGATTACGAGTAGATGAAATTCAAATCCTTCACCGCGATTTTCGGAATACCAGTTCATGAAAAAATGATCGTTGACCACGAAATAAATAGCACCTAGCATGACCAAAATCAGACTGCCAGCCATCATCCGAGAGCATAAGCCAAGCAGCAGGGCAATCATACCAAAAAATTCTGCGCAAGACACCAGGAAGGTGACTAAAGGAGGTATACCAAACCATTGGCTGAAAGCCTCCATGGTAGCTGACAGTCCATGGCCGCCCCAGATAGCAAGTATCTTTTGAGCACCATGTGGAAAAATGACTAAGGCCAGGGTCACTCTGGCCACCAAATAAGACCAGTTGTCATCGGTTTGTATAAGTTTAGTTAGCATCATCAAAGCATTAGAGTAAACATCTGAGATGAAATTTACTACACCGATTGCTTCAATGCATACTCAATTATTTTAGTGGCAACCGCTTATCACAAAAGCTCATTAGCAAGATTGGCCAGCTCTGATCGCTCTCCTTTTTCAAGATTGATATTAGCAAATAGTTCTTGCCCTTGCAGTCTATCGACCAAGTAAGACAATCCGTTGCTTTGAGAATCCAGATATGGCGTATCAATTTGATGTATATCTCCAGTGAATACTATCTTGGTATTCTCTCCTGCTCGTGTGATGATGGTCTTTACCTCATGCGGGGTCAAATTCTGAGCTTCATCTACTATAAAATAAATGTTGGACAGACTACGCCCCCTGATATATGCCAATGGCGTGATCAGAAGTTTTTCCTGATTGACCATATCGGTCAGGCGCTTGTACTCCTTGTCGGTTTCTTTATAGTGGTTCTGAATAAACTTCAGATTATCCCAAAGCGGCTCCATATAAGGATTCAATTTTGACTTGATATCACCTGGGAGATATCCAATATCCTTGTTGCTGAGCGGCACAATAGGTCTGGCCAGATAGATCTGCTTAAACTCACGTTTTTGTTCGAGTGCACATGCCAGAGCAAGCAAAGTTTTTCCTGTGCCCGCCATGCCAGTGATCGCAGCCAATCTCACATCTGGATTCATCATACAGTGGATGGCAAAAGCCTGTTCGGCATTTCTAGGTTTGATATTGTATACCGTCCTTTTTTCTACATGGCCCAGCTTCTCTGTCATAGGATTGTAGAAGCTCAGCGCAGAATTTTTCGGGCTTTTCAGGATGTAATATCCATTGTTGTGGAAGGTATAATCCTTTGATACTTTCTTCGGGTCGACCTCGCCCTTCTTGTATAATGCATCTATTGTAGTGGCTGGTACCTTGGCAATCTCATACTTGCCTGTGACCAGCTCGGAAGCATCTTTTATTTTACCAGTCTCATAGTCTTCTGCGAGGATATCCAGAGACTTAGCCTTCAGTCGCAAATTGATATCTTTAGATACCAGTATCACTTTTCTATTCTTCTCCTCTTGCTTCAATCTAAGAGCCGCATTCAATATTTTATGATCATTTTTTCGATCACCAAATACCTTTTCTGCGTCATACTTGGGTTCTATATTGGAGTGCATCAGCACCTTCAACTTGCCCTTGGTACTTCCATTTAGTGGGATCCAATTCTGCAGCATGTGATCCTGAGCCAGACCATCCAGCAATCGGGCGAACTCCCGAGCCTCAAAATTGATCGTGTCGTTTCCTTTTTTGAAATTATCAAGCTCCTCCAGCACCGTTATTGGTATGCCAATGTCGTGCTCTGCAAAGTTCATAATCGCGTCATGCGAAAACAGAATTACTGATGTGTCTAGAACAAATATTTTTTTCTCACTACCTTTCTTCGCCATATCATGTAGGAATTAAGTTCCATAGTAAAATGGAAAATTTTAATTTAATCTACAAGCGAAATATGTGAATATGATAGAAATAAATCTAAGATTTTTTGTTCCTCAGTTTGGACTTCTCAAATGCAACTGGGCTCAAGGTATTTACTTGTTGATCCAAGCCTTTCGAAGGGCCAACTGCTCTTGGGTTGGGTTGTCTACTGGTCTCAATACTGCCTCTATGGATTTTTTGATTTCCTCTGCCTCAGCACTTAATTTAACCTTTTTCAGTTTGTTCTTATCATTTACCCGAAGCACCACGGCTTTGATTTCGTCTCCGACTTGGTGTCGTTGTGTAAAGGCAGCAAACTCCTCTTCATAGTTTTCAATATCGATCTCAATCCCGTCGAATTTGTAAATAATATCTCCTTTCTGATAGCCCATCTGCTTACCAAAGTTGTTCATAAAAGACACAGATTGAATCATTAATCGATTGTCGATTCCATCTACAGAAAAGTTGATGTGACCCATGGTCAACTCAGTTTCTTTTCTCTCTCGTTCGTAGCGGATACCGACCTTTTTAAAAATCTCGTCATAGGGCAATGAGCTTATACCCTCCACATATCTGGTGAAAAATGTGCGAATTTCCGGATATGTCAATTCAGCTATCACATCGAAAAGTTCATCATCTTTAAATGACTGATTCTTGCCATATTTACCAGCCAAATCCTGCATGAGGTTTTGGATCCCATACTCACCACCAGAAAGCTCTCTCAATCTGATATCCAGCGCCATACCTATCAGAGCTCCTTTTTGGTAGACATTAGCATATTCTCCTTTGGTTTCACCCAGACAATTCAAACTTAATTCTGTAAATGGCAGACTATTGTCAAAATTTGCTTTGGATTGATTTATTTTTCCTAGCAAAACGGCTAGGTAATCCTGAAAGGTCATTTCTCCATATTTGACCTGAGCCAGTCCAGCAGAATATTCCGTGACTCCTTCATACATCCATAGATGTTTGGACATTCTAGGGTTGATAAAATCAAAGTTTCCTATTTCCTCAGAATGAATGTTTAGAGGAGTGAGGATATGGAAAAATTCATGAGCGGCTACATCACGAATGATCTGCGCCAATCGGAAAGCGCTTATTTCTGGTAAGCTATAAAATGAAGAATATGAGTGCTCAAGTGCGCCCAGTTTACCTGAGAGCGGATTACTATCGAAAAGGTAAATAATAAATGCGTATCTATCCACTGGTAGTTCGTCGAGGTACTCATGCTGTGCTTTCAGTGTGGGCTCAATCTGCTCCTTTACAAAAATGGGATCCAGTACTTTGTTTGGTGAATAAATTGAAATCAGAATTTGAGCTCCTCCAATTTCGAACGTGGTAGTATCTGGAGCCGCATACATGATAGGGCTATCTGCCAGATCGAAATAGTTTTCGGCTGTATAGATATCTGTAGAATCATTGAGTGACGTTTTGTCAAGAGCGGTGGCTCCATACATCCCTTTAGGGAAGTCAATCTGTAGTTCATAACCCAGATCTTTCATTCCTTGCAGATAGCCGACAAAACCGAAGGTATTAATTACATAGTTTTCATCTTGCTCAATATTGGTTCCTGCCGGCTCAAAAATGAAATTGTCTTTATCAGTATCGAAGGTATCATCTATCCAATAGGTGATACTATGCAGTCTTGTGCTATTTTTTATTAATATTCTATTGTCCGTCAGGACCGTAGTCGGTAATTCGGCTCCGGTCGCATCATAAGCAGTGAAATTCGAAAAAAAGCGGCCAAAGTCATACACGGAGTAAGTCCCAGGGACAATTTTAGGTACTCGAAATTCGATTTCGTCTTGAGATACTTTGGGCACAAGGTAGGTTACCTGCACTCGATCTTCCACTACATTAATCAGATCTATTGAAACCCGATATTTTTCTTGCGCAGCCAAAAAAGACGATGTCCCCATCAATAGGCCAAATAGGTAAACTCTAATTTTCATTCTACCTTTATTTTTAATTCAATATAAAACAATAGCGAGTAAAACCAAGGTCTAGTTTCACAAGCGGTAGCTGATGTAATTCAACTGAGTATTTTCTTGAGCAAAATACGGCTCTCTGCTGTAGGAATTCTTTCGTCTACATCGATAATTTCAAATCCCGAAGAAATAGCAAACCTCAACATATTCTTATGACGGTTTCTAGTCTTCAAAATCACGGAATCGAAACCTTCCTCCTTTGCGAATTTTTCTTGGTATGAGGCCAGTGATTTGGCTATCCCTTGACTTCGGTACTCGGGAAGCACCCCTCCCATCCAGGTATAAAATGAAGAATCTCCGAATTTGTCATATCCAACTTTAAAACCCACTGGTAATTCTTGGGATTCAGCTATTATGATAAGGTGCGTTTTTCCACTGAGTCGTTCCTGATAGATTTGCTCATCATGCGGATTATCAAATTCGGGTATTTGCCTGCTGAGCGCAACAGCCTCCAGAATCGAACCTGGCCTAATATGAAAAGAAATTTTGGTCACCTTTTATGAAATTCACCCAACATAATATTCGAGGGATCTATTGTTAAATCAACTGGTCGATCAATGATAATTTTCACTGTCTGATCTTTTTCTGTGAGAGAAATAGGCTTGAGTACTGTCTTACCATTTTTATATTTCAACAGGATTTCAAAATCCAATTGGTAATTGTAGGCATTAACCTGATGAAAATTGATCACCAGCCGGTCCTTTTTATATCTCCAGTTATAATCTACATTGGGGTTGCCAGGTACATAAAACCATTGATGAAAAAATTTATCCAAAGTAATATTTGTCTGCTCGCTTGCAACAGCTATGAAATCTTCTGTACTCGCATTCCCGGATTGATACCGTTCGTAGAAGGCAACCAGAATCTCATTTAACTTATCCGAGCCAAGCTTGTACTCAAGCATACGAAGTACCCAGGCTGCCTTTTCATAGGTCATGGGATTGAGAATGTCGTCTAGCGCTTTTATATTTTTCTGAACAACAGTTTGACCCGGGAATCTAAATTGATAGTTCAATATATCCTCTTCGTCCTCTTCCAATTTTGCGAGCAGCGCCTGCTCACCTTCGAGCTCCTGAAGATAATAATACGCCAGATAGGTGGAGATCCCTTCGCTGATCCAAACGTGCTCCCACCCTGCCTCACTCAGTGAATTACCAAACCACTGATGGGCGATTTCATGAGCAATTGTTTGATTCATCTCATGACGGCCAGTGAGCGCTCGCTCTGGGTA
This sequence comes from Reichenbachiella sp., assembly GCF_039941815.1. Classification (GTDB taxonomy): domain Bacteria; phylum Bacteroidota; class Bacteroidia; order Cytophagales; family Cyclobacteriaceae; genus Reichenbachiella. The sequence goes on along the minus strand of NZ_JBDVDW010000065.1, from coordinate 173,291 downwards.
AAAAATATTACCGGCATTTTCCATCCCTCCAAATCGGGTGGTGGACTCTACCTGATCACATTTCGTATAGGGATAAGATCCCATCAGATTATAGAGCAATTCGAATATTTCGGGAGTATCAGAGAAATCTCCCACGGCTTTGCTCCTTGGTTTATCATATGCCCACACGGTGATCATTCCATTTGGGTCAAGGGTTTCGGTCTTAAACTCTGCCACTCCGATAACCATGACTTTAGAAGGTATTGGTTTCTGGATTTCCCAAACTGTTTTTTTCTGGTTTTTAGATAATTCTACTTCACTCGTCTTTATACCATTTGAGATCACATCATATTTGATAGGTGCAACAACGCTAAATTCGCAGGTAGCCTTCTCAGACGGATGATCAACTACTGACAGCCAGCGATGTGCCCGATTGGGCCAATGTTCTGAGAAAAATGTACGCTGCCCTGCCGAATTTTTTGATATAACCAGGCCTTCGTCCGGTCTACCTGAGTAGAGAATTTTTAAAACAGAAGTATCACCGGGTTGAATAGTCATAGGAGTGAAAATACGGAGTTGATCTTGTAGGTGCTCATAATTTGTCTGCGATTCGTCGAGCAGCAGAGAGCTCACCTCCATGCCGTAGTCTCGTCTGGATCGATGAGCCAGATCTAATATTATTGTATCAGGAACGTATTCAGGATAATAAAGGGTAATCTCGGCGACCACTTGTATCACGTCTGTGGTATCATTCAGTTCGACCTCAAACTGGTAATGCAAAACATCGAAAGCTCTCGGTACAAATCCCTGCGCATAGGAATGAACTGAAAATGTACAGGCAAGAATGAAGAAGATTTGACAGACTTTGATTGGAAGCATGACTCTTTTTTCCAAAAATAGGTTGAATAAATGATTTTCTCACTCAGATTTGATCAACGGTCGAATTAGTCCTTCAAAGAGAAGTACGGGTCGATATCTTTTGCTAAGGCCAAAGCCTTCTCCATTGCTACAGTCCTTCCTAAATTTTTATAGCTTTCTGCTTCAATTTGATAGTGTAGTAGGCTATCAGGCCAGATTTCCTTGGTCCACGCCACGGCACTGATGGCCTCATTATAATGGCCAAGTTTTAAATGAGTTTCTGCGACTTTCATGTATATCTGATAATGCGATGCGGGTACCATATTGGAATTGATCACAATTGGATAAGCGCTGCCAATCGTGATTTCATATTCAGCGGAAGCCATGTCCGCTCCGATCTGGTAGTAATTGAGTGCCATATCGATATCCTTCATCCCGTCCTCATAGAGTGAGCCCATCTCTAAATAGAAACTAGTCGAGCGATAACCGTATAGGTGCATCATTTGAAAAACCCCTAGAGCCTTTCCTATGTCACCCATACCCTGATAGGCTTTTGCGATTTTTTGCAAATAAGAAATTGTATTACTGACAGAATAGTCCTTTAGTAAATCATAATGTGCTATCGCCCCCTCGTAGTCACCATCGGCAAGTAGCTCATCTCCTTTGTTCTTAATTTCTACGAGTAAATAATCTTTGAAATCTCGCATATCCCTTTCTTCAGACCAAAAATGGCCAAGGCTGCTTAGTACATTTAGGCTCTCTTTTAAATCTCCTATCTGATGCGCCTTTTTCACAAGATCGAAGGTCGCTCTTCTCCCAGCTAACAGCTCAGCTTTTTGGCTAGCCTTGTACTCCTCGGCTAGATACATACCTGTCTTCATGATTAGTGCTATTGTAAAAGCAAATAGAAAAGCGTAGGCTGTGGCTTTTAGATTACTCACCCGCGGTTGGGAATATTGTTGTGCATGGCGAGCCGGACGTCTGGTACCATAGGTGGTATGTACTGCAGTCTGAGACACAGTTCCATATTTGAGCATCATGTCAAAGTTGGATCGCTTGTATGGATTGGATAAGGTCTGGTAAGCTTCGTTTACTTGTTTGAAGAGCTCCTCCATCTGCTTGTCTCCCTGATGTTTGTCTGGATGGCAGCTGATAGCCTTTGTCTTATACGCAGATTTTATTTCTGACGCAGTGGCATTGGATGCCACACCCAAGATGTGATAGTAGTTGATCATCTCACAGTTTTGCGTGTCAAATAAAACGTAGGAAATCCAGAAAAAGGTACGAGTAGCTTTTATTTTTACTCGCTCATGCCTGATCAGGACAAAATCATACTGCCAGAAAAATACTATTTGGACTACTTCATCTATGTTTTGAACTTCGTTCGGAACAAGTATGAAAGTTTGCTATCTGAGGCTGAGCTAGGTTTTATATCCAATTTTATGGCATTGTCTGAAGAGGGTCAGTGTCTATATGTAAGGATAAGCAATAGAAAAGGTCAGTTTTTCCGTAAGGAAAAACTTAGTTACGCTGAGATTACAAATTTGGATGCGGCCCATCACGATCTAGTAAAGTCGGGCTTTGCAATACACAAAGAAGCGTTGGAGTTGGAAGAATGCTACCAGCTAATATCGATTTACAACAAACCCGAAGTACTTAGCCTGCTTAAGTCTGGTGGTTTTGAGATCGAAAAGGGGCTGAAGAAGGATGAATTGCTTTTATTTTTAATTGAAACCATTGACTCGTCTAATCTGCAGGACATTTTCTACACCGACTCGATTATCACTCAGGGGAACAGAGAAGAATTGGAAATGATCAAGTTGTTTTTCTTCGGTCATAATCATGGAGACATGTCGGATTTTGTAATTCGAGATGTAGGTCATGCACGATTCATGGAAGTGGATGAGTCGGAGCTGGGTGCATCATTCGATACAAGAGAAGAAGCTGAAGCGGTAATGCAGCTGTCTGTGCTGAGCAAAGAATACTACTTGCTGGAAGAGACCGAATCTCCGTTATATGTACTGGAATGGTTCCAGCAGATAGAAATCAGCTACTTTCTGGGGCTGGATAAAGCTCGAAGAAGGGCAGAAAAACTGATACACAAAGTGGGTTACCATTTGGAGCGAAACAAACATCATGAAGAGGCATTGGAGATCTATCATCTGACGGACTCCTCTCCTATGAGGGAGCGAAAAATCAGGATATACAATAAACAAAAAGCATTTGATCAGTCGCTAACAATAGCCCACGAAATTCTGGATAACCCCAATGACAATAAGGAATATTATATCGCACTAGACGTCATCAATAAGTTGGATAAAAAACTAAAAACAACAACTATTAGGCAAAAGGAAGGTATTAATATTCAGGTAGATGCCTCTTACAAACATAAGGTTGAAAATGGTGCTCTTGCCTATTTTTTATCTCAGGGGTATGACGGCTACCACAGCGAAAATTCGATCGCCAGAAACCTCTTCGGTCTATTCTTTTGGGCTGAAATATACGATCCGCAGTACAACAGCTTACACCAGCCACTGCAACGCAATCCAACAGATATCTATGGTATCGACTTCTATGAGAAACGTAAAGAAGTCATTGAAGAAAAATTGAAAATAAGAACGAAAAAACAGCTTGAGCGAGTGTTAAAAGAAAGTATTGATGCTCACTATGGAATATCAAATCCCTTTGTACATTGGGATGAACAAATGATCACAGCTATGTGGCGATTCCTATCCTTTGCACAGCTGAAGCAAATAAAGGCCTTGCTTGCTGCAATGGTAATTGACCCAAAAAACCGATCTACAGGATTTCCTGATCTATTCGTTTGCAACGAAAAGGAGTATTTTTTCTATGAAGTCAAATCACCAAACGATCATCTGTCAGAGAAACAACTCTTTTGGCTTGAGAGATTTGCAGAATGGAATATCAAGGCGGAAATAGCGCTGGTAGAATGGGTCAACGACTAATATTTTTGATGGGTTGAAAATTTTCAAAGTAGCACTATACACAAAATGAAATGACAAACTATGCTTCATTTTTTAGCATCTGAAGCAGCTTGGTGGTGGTTTTCCAATTCCTTGTCGTGGCTTTCACCTTGAGCTTCCTTTCGATCAGGTTGTTGTCAATATTGGATCTAGCTGCACCATTAGGACAGAAAAAATAGATACGATCGTCTACGCTTATCATCTCATCGGGAAAGATCTCTTTGGTCATTAGATCAGCTATTGCTTCCTGCGCAGGCTCACGTTGAAGAAAGGCAACATACAATTTTGTGATATCTTCTTGTCTGCCATTCAGAAACGGATTGGAGTCAAAAGCCACTTGCCATTCCGCCTTATTACGGACGACCACAGGTACATCAAACCCAAAATTGTCTAATATATTCTGATGTATCTCTGCTTCCAACTGTTCTTTGTCAAGACAGGTGGATTCGAATACAATATTTCCACTTTGGATGTAGGTGCGCAAGTTTTGATAACCTAAGCTTTCAAGTTTAGAGCGCAATTCATCCATCTTTATTTTCTTCTGACCGCTGACATTTATACCGCGGAGTAAGCCTACATATTCTGCCATAATTCAAATGTAAAAAAAAGTACTGGAATTCTAACTCTACCAATTTTCATTCGTTTCAACTGCTGAACTAAAACATATACCATGAAAAATTTATTTTACATTATATTACTTTCTCCATTTCTGGCTGTAGCTCAGCCAACCACCTATCAGCAAGAATTTGCCAATAGCATGAGTTATAGCCAAGATCAGATTGTAAAACTCATCGGTGCCATTCCACAAGAAAAATACACCTGGAGACCGGCAGACGAGGTAAGAAGCATGTCTGAGGTCATTCTACATATTGCAGGATCCACCTATATGCTTTCATCTTCTTTAGGAAAAACTATGCCTGAAGGTCTTGACTTGAAGACTCTTGAAAAATCAACCACCAATAAAGATGAAATTCTGAAATACATCAATGAAGCATATGCCTTTGCTACTGCTGCTGTTGCAGAGGTGAAAGATGAGCAAATGAATGATATGGTAGAATTGTCATTCGGTACCTTCACCAAACGATCACTAATCATGATTATCGCTACACACAGCTACGAGCACAAAGGTCAATTGATCGCCTATACTCGTGTAAATGGCATCGCTCCGCCATGGAGTGGTAGCAACTAAAAGTTATAAAGCTGTCGTAACGAAAAATGAACCGGACTAGTCAGTTGATTTTTCGTTACGACGGCTATCTTATAATCAATTCAGGATTAATAAGGGATATTCAATTTTTTGTAAATGAAATGCATCAACCAGGCCGGTCCTATCAACAGAAATTGCACGTCCTTAAGAAAAGATGGTTTCTTGCCCTCGACATGGTGTCCATAAAATTGCCCTATCCAGGCTATCACAAACACTACCACACTAATTAGCCAAAGTGGCGCTATGCCCAGCTGTTCCACAAATAAGGTGATATACAAAAAGCCCACCACCACTATTGACATACCAAAAAACAACCAAAAGGAAAGGGTAAAATAGTAGAGCAAGACAACCACCAAGATCAAGGTAGCCCAGTTCAAAAAGGGACTAGTCACATTGGGAAGTGCGATTAGCAGCCAGTCATTCGGTATGGACCAAACCAGACCTATTATACTCCAAAATATCACTGGCACGCAGATCCAATGTATGATTTTGTTCGTTTCGTTTTGATGACTTTCGCCATACTCTGAAAGTAATTGATCAATTTTTCTCATCGCACTATTATTTAGCCTATCAATGATAATGATTAATCACTAAACATCCCTGATCATTTCTTCACCAATCATTGATTTTGAATTAATTTTGCGCCCGTCTGCCGAGGACTGGCAGAGCTTTTTTAAAAAATTATATAATGATTCTAAGCGAACAGGAAATTTACAGACGCCAGATCAGAGAAGAACTGATAAAATCTGGTATTGACCCTTATCCATCTGACACTTTCGAAGTGAATGTAACCACAAAGGACATTCATGAAAACTATGAAAAACGAAAGACAGACTATAAGGCAGTTTCTATCGCAGGCAGATTGATGAGTCGAAGAATCATGGGCTCGGCTTCGTTTGCCGAAATACAAGATGCAAGTGGACGAATTCAAATCTATCTCAGAAGAGATGATCTGTGTCCAGGCGAAGACAAAAGCTACTACAATTCAGTATTCAAAAAGATGATGGACATAGGTGACATCATCGGGGTAAAAGGTTACGTGTTTACTACTGAAGTCGGCGAAATATCTATTCATGTCACTGAGCTGAAGCTGCTCACCAAATCACTGAAGCCCCTGCCGATTGTCAAGGAGGCTAAAGATGCCGATGGGAATATGAAAACCTATGATGCTTTTACAGACCCTGAGTTGAGGTATCGTCAGCGATATGTTGACATGATTGTGAACCCTGAGGTTCGTGAAACCTTCGTAAAGAGAACGCAGCTGGTAAACTCCATGAGAAACTTCCTTGCGGACAAGGGTTATCTCGAAGTGGAGACTCCTATTCTTCAACCATTATATGGTGGTGCAGCAGCTCGTCCGTTCAAAACGCATCACAACACGCTGGATATGACCCTGTATTTGAGGATAGCCAATGAGTTGTATCTAAAGAGATTGATAGTAGGTGGGTATGACGGTGTCTTTGAATTTTCCAAAGATTTCAGAAACGAAGGCATGTCAAGGTTCCACAATCCAGAGTTTACGCAAGTGGAACTCTATGTGGCATACAAGGATTATGAGTGGATGATGGAATTGACAGAGGCTATGGTGGAAAAAGTAGCGCTTGATCTACATGGTACTACTGAAGTACAAGTGGGTGAGCATGTGATCGATTTCCAACGACCATGGAAGCGATACACCATGTTTGAAGCTATTGAGCACTTTACAGGTATTGATATCTCAGAAATGGAAGAAGCTGAGCTCTTGGCTACTGCCAAAAAATTAGACATCCCTACGGACGATTCTATGGGCAAAGCAAAGTTGATTGATGAGATCTTTGGTGAAAAATGCGAGGGTCAACTCATTCAGCCGACGTTCATTACGGACTACCCGGTCGAGATGTCTCCTTTGGCCAAAAAGCATAAGTCTAAGCCGGGTTTGGTCGAAAGGTTTGAGGCTGTCGCCAATGGTAAAGAAATATGTAATGCATTCTCGGAATTAAACGATCCAATCGATCAAAGAAAAAGATTTGAAGAACAGCTCGAACTTGGCAAAAGAGGTGACGATGAAGCCATGGTGCTAGACGAAGATTTTCTTCGTGCCTTAGAATATGGCATGCCACCTACAGCTGGCCTCGGGGTAGGGATCGATCGATTGACGATGATGATGACCAACTCTAATTCTATCCAAGATGTGTTATTCTTCCCTCAGATGAAACCAGAGCGGAAAGTAGTAGCACTGACAGAATCTCAGTATGAAGAATTGGGTGTGGCGAAAGAATTGATTCCTATTCTGCAAAAGCTGGGTATGGTAACGACAGAGCAGTTTGCGGAAGCCAAGGATAGCAAACTATTTAATGATGTATGTGGGACTCGTAAAAAGCTAAAGCTAAAAGAGGTGAAAAACCCAGCGTTAGAGGATGTACAGCGGTGGATCGAAAACGCAAGTTAAATATCATTCCCCAAGATTTTAGAAGCCAGCACAATTGTGACTGGCTTTTTTATTTCACAAAAAAAGATGCAGAATTTGACCAATAGAACTTTTATTTTAGCGTTTGTGATTGATGTATGGATTCACATGCACTCAGAAAATATAACAAGCCCATCTGAATGGCTCTGCTAAAGAAATTTTTCAATGTCAAAAAAAATCGAACGCTCATCCTGGGTATTCATGGACTGAGCAACAAGCCTCCGAAAAAGCTTCTGACCAGCTGGTGGAAACGATCGATCAAAGAGGGCCTAGCCAAGATTGACAAGAGTCCTACTCAGTTTGATTTCAAGATGGTATACTGGGCCGATCTGCTACACAAGGAGCCCCTGCAACTAGGGATATCTGACCCTGATGACCCTCTGCATATAGATGAGCCCTACATCGCGGAGAAGAACCTAAGAACTGCTGCTTACAAAGGTGTCTTGCAGAAGGCTAAGAACCTTATTCAGTACATTAAGGAGATATTGTTTTTAAGCCGGCTTGGACTTAACAAGTTTAGACGACCATTTAACATGATTGTCAAAATCGGATTTAAAGATCTGGACACTTACTACAATGAAGAGGTCCCTGAAAATGAGCAGATGTTTCAACCGCTGTTCAAGGAGCGAGTCAGAAAAAGGCTCACTGAGATTATTAGAAAAAACAGAAAAAAGGACGTGCTTATCATAGCGCACTCCATGGGCTCGATCATTGCGTACGACGTACTACTACAGTTGCGTGGTGAAATAGACATAAAAGGGTTTATTTCTATGGGTTCGCCTATGGGTCTGCCATTGATACGAGAAAAGATCATGCAAGATCATGGTCTACCATTCGATGATGAGCCTTTGCCTCCTACACCAGAGGGTATAGAGGCTTGGTATAGCTTTTGTGATCGGGACGATAATATTGGGTCTTTCTACAATTTGGCACATTTCTATCAACCAAATACACAGGGAGTAAAACCAATTGGAAAATTTGTAGAAAACAATTACAAATATTGGGTGACCGACAATGCTCATAAATCATTTGGATATCTCAGATGCAAAGAGGTAGCTCAAGTAGTGAGTGATTTTCTCGTTTCAGGTAGGTCTTCATTTTTTACAAAGAGTATGCAGCTCTTTCGCAGGAAGGGGAAAGACACAAAAAAACCGCAAGGATAACTCCCGCGGTTTTTAGTATGTCTAAGATGATGCCTGATTTATTCAGACCATATTACATGTTCGTTTTATTATGCCTTAGGAAACTTAGCTGTTTCACCAAGTTCTTCTTCTATTCTCAACAACTGGTTATACTTCGCCATTCTATCTGACCTGGATAGTGATCCTGTTTTGATCTGTCCTGCGTTGGTAGCAACGGCAATATCTGCAATCGTAGAATCTTCTGTTTCACCTGATCTGTGAGAAATCACAGCCGTGAAGCCAGCTTTATGAGCCATTTCGATAGCATCCAAAGTTTCAGACAAAGTGCCAATTTGGTTTACTTTGATTAGGATAGAGTTAGCTGATTTCTCTTCGATTCCTCTTTGCAAAAATTTCACATTGGTCACAAAAAGATCATCACCTACAAGCTGACATTTGTCACCAATTTTTTCTGTGAGCATAGCCCATGTAGACCAATCCTCTTCAGCACATCCGTCTTCGATGGAGTCGATAGGATATTTGTCAACTAATTCAGCCAAATAAGCTACTTGCTCCTCGGCGTCTCTAACTTTACCATTCGGCCCTTCGAATTTTGAGTAGTCGTATTTGCCATCTACATAAAACTCCGAAGAGGCACAGTCTAGCCCAATTGTAATATCAGAACCTGGTTCATAACCAGCCGCTTTGACAGCGTCTAGCACACTTTCCAAAGCTTCTTCCGTACCACCAGTGAACGCAGGGGCAAACCCTCCCTCATCACCTACCGCGGTACTCAAGCCTTTGTCGTGCAATATCTTCTTTAATGCATGGAAGGTCTCAGCTCCCATTCTCATGGCTTCAGAGAAAGTCTCAGCACCAACAGGTCTAATCATAAACTCCTGAAAGGCAATAGTTGCATCAGAGTGAGAACCACCGTTGATGATATTCATCATAGGGACAGGGAGTGTGTAGGCATTCGTACCACCGATATATCTGAATAGCGGTAATCCAAGCTCTTCTGCAGCAGCTCTGGCTACGGCCAAAGATACACCGAGGATCGCGTTGGCTCCTAGTTTGGACTTAGTCTCTGTGCCATCAATTTGAATCATTAATTGGTCAATGTATCGTTGGTCGAATACCGATAGGCCAATCAGCTCTTCCTGAATGATGTCGTTTACATTGTCTACGGCTTTTAATACTCCCTTACCCAAGTATTTGCCTTTGTCTCCGTCTCTCAACTCTACGGCTTCGTTTACCCCTGTAGAGGCCCCTGATGGAACAGCGGCTCTACCCAGAATACCACTTTCGGTAATTACATCTACCTCGATGGTTGGGTTTCCTCTTGAATCAAGTATTTGTCTGGCAAATACGCTTTCTATCAAACTCATTTTTTCTTGTGTTTATTAATTAATTGAATGAAATCATCGAATAAATACCTGGAATCATGCGGTCCCGGAGAAGCCTCTGGGTGGTGCTGTACAGAAAAGACTGGTTTGCCCTTTACTCGTATTCCAGCTACGGTATTATCATTCAAGTTAATGTGTGTCAATTCTAAATTGTCGGATTGCTCGACAGAGTCTCTGTCTACAGCAAATCCATGGTTTTGTGAGGTAACCTCACTCAAACCTGTTATCAAATTTTTTACCGGGTGATTCAAACCTCTGTGCCCATGATGCATTTTAAATGTAGTCGCCCCACAAGCTAGGGATATTACCTGATGTCCAAGGCAAATACCAAATAGCGGCTTGCCTTCTTTAAGAATTTCTTTGACTGTCTCTACAGCATAACCCATTTCTGCAGGGTCACCAGGTCCATTGGACAAGAAATATCCATCGGGGTTGTATGCTTTCATTTCAGCAAAAGACGTTTCAGCCGGAAACACTTTGCACTCGCATCCTCGGTCTGTAAAATTGGTAAGAATGGATTTCTTCACGCCTATATCAAGAACCGCTACCTTGTACTGTACCTGATCAGGCGTTAGTGTATAAGGCTCTTTTGTTGATACCTTGGTAGCCAATTCGAGATGGTCCATGTTGGGCACTTCCTTAAGCTCAGCTTTTAGCTTTTCTACTTCGGAAATTTCCGAGGAGATAATTGCATTCATGGCTCCCTGGCTTCTTATACTTTTTACCAGTTTTCTGGTATCAAGGTCAGCAATTCCTACAATATTGTTTTTCTTCAGATATTCATCCAGCGAGCTATCGGCCTCAAATCTGCTATGCATATCAGAGAAATCGTTGATAACCAACCCTTTGATTTTAGGTCCATCTGATTCATTTTCCCTATCAACTGCTCCGTAGTTTCCTATGTGGGAGTTTGTGTTAACCACAATTTGCCCATAGTAGGATGGATCAGTATAAATCTCTTGATAGCCTGTCATGCCTGTATTGAAACAAATTTCACCGCCACTGGTACCAGTGCTACCAATCGATGATCCTTCAAACAATTGGCCGTCTGCTAATAAAAGGTAGGCTTTCTTTTTCTTCTGTATTTTCATAATTCGTTGAGTGCAATCTCTGGGCTTAAATCAGCGCAAATTTTATGAATTTTTAGACATAAAAAAAGCCATCCCGAAACTTATCGGGATGGCTTATATTTCTTAGGAACAATTATCAACTTATTCCTTACCTTCTTTCTTTGAATCATCAGCTGCATCTTCCGATGAATCTTCTTTTGATTCCTCTTCCGGAGTATCAACAGCGTCAGCTTTCACTTCTTCTACAGTCTCCTCAACAACTGCCTCTTCCGCTACTTCTGCAGCTGGAGTTTCTTCTACCACTTCTGCTTCAGACACCACTTCAGCAGCTTTGGTTTCAGCCTTAGCACTATCGCTACCACCTTTTCCTCTTCTACTTCTTCTTGTCTTAGCTTTCTCAGGTGCTGCGTCTTTCAACATCAACTCGTTGTAATCTACCAACTCCATGATACACATCTCAGCGTTGTCGCCTAATCTGGCTCCAGTCTTCAAGATTCTGGTATATCCCCCTGGTCTGCTAGCTACTTTCTCTGCTACTTCTCCAAAAAGGGTAGTTACTGATTCTTTGTTTTGCAGGTATGAGAAAGCTACTCTTCGAGAGTGAGTAGTGTCATCCTTTGCTCTGGTGATCAAAGGCTCTACATATTTTCTCAACGCTTTTGCTTTAGCTACTGTAGTAGTGATTCTTTTATGCAAAATCAAAGAAGAAGCCATATTGGACAGCATGGCACTTCTATGCGATGCTGTTCTGCTCAAATGATTAAATTTCTTCCCGTGTCTCATTTTACTCTTCGTCTAATTTATACTTTGACAAATCCATGCCAAAAGTAAGGTTCTTATCTGCAACTAATTGCTCCAATTCAGCTAACGATTTTTTACCGAAGTTTCTGAATTTCATCATGTCAGAAATCTCTAATCTCACCAAATCTCCCAATGATCTTACATCTGCCGCTTTCAGACAGTTGTAAGCTCTTACTGAAAGATCCAAATCATTAAGATTCGTTTTGAGCAGTTTTCTCATGTGGAGGAGTTCTTCATCCACAGCCTCTGGCTCTCCAGTATCGTGCGTATCCAAGATCATTGTCTGATCCGAGAATAACATAAAATGCTGAATCAAAATGTTTGCTGCTCCTTTCAATGCGTTTTCCGGATGAATAGACCCATCTGTTTCTATGTCCAATATTAATTGCTCATAGTCAGTTTTTTGCTCTACTCTCGTATTTTCAACAGAATACTTTACATTCTTAATCGGCGTAAAGATTGCATCAATCGGAATAAATCCGAAAATCTGTTCTGCAGGCTTATTGTCTTCTGCAGTTACATATCCTCTACCTTTCTCGATTGTCAATTCTATTTCAAACTTCACTTTTTCGTCCAAATGAGCGATTACGTGATCAGGGTTCAATACTTCAAAAGCTGAAGTAGCTCCTCCTATATCGCTTCCTTTGAATTCTTTCTGACCGGAGATGCTAACTACGATTTTGCTTTCTGCAACGTCAGCTATCTTCTTGAATCTTACCATTTTGAGATTCAAAATGATCTCTGACAAATCTTCTACAATACCTTCCATTGTAGAAAACTCATGCAATACTCCTGGGACCTTGATGCCCGTGACGGCATACCCCTCTAAGGAAGATAATAGAATTCTTCTCAGCGCATTACCTACAGTAACTCCGTAGCCTTGCTCCAATGGTTTGAATGTAAACAAGCCATGAAAGTCATCAGCCTTCTCCATCACCACCTTTTCAGGCATTTGAAATGCTAGTATTGACATAGTTAATTCTTTAATATAAAATTTATGGAAATTTATTATTTAGAGTACAATTCAACGATCAACTGCTCTTTGATTGTCTCAGGAATTTCATCCCTAGACGGCAATGTCGCAAACTTGCCTGTCAACTGGCTTGAGTTCCACTCTAACCAAGTGTACTTGCTTACTACACCTCTTGACAAACTCTCAGTCACTGATTGGAGTGATTTAGACTTTTCTCTAACTGACACGAGGTCTCCAGTCTTCAGCGTATAAGATGGTATGTTTACCAACTCTCCGTTGACCAGTACATGCTTGTGAAGTACGAGTTGTCTAGCGCCACTTCTTGTTGGAGCCAGACCAAGTCTGAACACCACGTTATCCAATCTTGACTCTAATAATTGAAGTAATACTTCACCAGTAATACCACCTTTTTTAGAAGCTTTTTCAAACAGATTGGAGAATTGCTTCTCAAGTAATCCGTAAGTGTATTTAGCTTTCTGCTTTTCGGCTAACTGGATGGCATATTCAGAAGGCTTTCTTCTTCTCCCACGTCCATGCTGTCCCGGAGGATACGCCTTTTTCTGCAAAGTTTTGTCTGGGCCGAAGATAGGGTCGTTAAACCTTCTAGCTATTTTCGTCTTGGGTCCGGTATATCTTGCCATTTTATATTAATTCAAAAATATTATTAAACTCTTCTTCTCTTAGGTGGTCGACATCCATTGTGTGGTAATGGGGTGACATCTTTAATCATTGTCACTTCAATTCCTACATTTTGGATTGTTCTAATGGCAGATTCTCTACCCGCACCTGGTCCTTTTACAAAAACCTCTACTTTTCTCAAGCCCTGATCGTATGCTGCTTGCGCACAATCCTGAGCTGCTACCTGAGCTGCATATGGAGTGTTCTTTTTAGAACCTTTAAAACCCATTTTTCCTGCAGATGCCCAAGACACTACCTGACCAGTAAGGTTGGTCATAGATATAATTATATTGTTAAACGAAGCTTTGATGTGTACCTGGCCTATTGGCTCAACCACAACAACTCTTTTTCTTCCTTTATCTTTTCTTTTTTGTGCCATCGTCAAATATTATTTAGTAGCCTTCTTTTTGTTGGCAACAGTCTTTCTTTTACCTTTTCTAGTTCTTGCATTATTCTTGGTATGCTGACCTCTAACTGGAAGACCTTTTCTGTGTCTCAACCCTCTATAGCATCCAATGTCAAGCAATCGCTTGATGTTCAACTGAACTTCTGACTTTAATACACCTTCAACTTTGAAGTTTTCGCTGATTAACGTTCTTACTGCTCCCGCTTCATCATCACTCCAATCATCAACTTTCTTGCTCCAGTCTATGCCTGCTTCAGACAATATTTTTTGAGCTGAGCTACGGCCCAAACCAAAAATATAGGTAAGAGAAATCTCACCTCTTTTGTTTCCTGGAATATCTACTCCTGCAATTCTAGCCATAATTATCCTTGTCTTTGCTTGAACCTAGGGTTCTTCTTGTTGATTACGTAAACTTTACCGTTTCTGCGAATGACTTTGCAGTCAACGCTTCTTTTCTTTACGGATGCTTTAACTTTCATTTCTTATTAATTTTAAACCTACACATACGACCCAAGGGTCATACATATCAGCGATTTTTATTTATAGCGATAAACTATTCTTCCTTTGGACAAATCATATGGCGACATTTCCATTTTCACTTTATCCCCGGGTAAGATTTTGATATAATGCATTCTCATCTTTCCGGAAATATGTGCGATCACTTCATGACCATTTTCAAGTTCAACCCTAAACATTGCATTAGACAATGCCTCTTTGATCGTTCCGTCTTGTTCTATTGAAGCCTGTTTTGCCATTCTAATTTAAATTATGCTACTGCGATGTTCTGAGATCTACCTTTCAACTTTCCAGACTTCATCATTCCTTCGTAGTGTCTCATTAGTAAATAACTCTCAATCTGTTGAAGAGTATCCAATATCACACCAACCATAATCAGTAGTGAAGTTCCTCCAAAAAATTGAGCAAAATTCGTATTCACTCCTGCCATCTGAGCAAATGCCGGCATGATAGCGACAAAAGCTAAGAACAAAGAACCTGGGAAGGTCACACGAGTAAGTACGGTATCAATAAATTCAGAGGTTGCTCTACCTGGCTTTACACCTGGTATAAATCCTCCATTTCGTTTCATATCATCGGCTATCTGATTAGGATTCACCGAAATTGCTGTATAGAAAAACGTAAACAGCATAATCATAATTGCAAAGGTTAGGTTGTATTCCCATGATTGGAAATTAGCAAACGTTGTTGCAATATATTGCATCACATCACTCGAATCCGCGAAGTAACTTCCTACCATAGAAGGTAGAAACATTAGTGATTGAGCAAATATGATCGGCATGACTCCAGCTGAGTTCACCTTTAGTGGAATGTATTGTCTTTGTCCACCATATACTTTATTACCAACTACTTGTTTAGCGTACTGCACTGGTATTCTTCTCACGGCCTGTGTAAGTAGCACGACTGCCATTACTACAAAGAATAGAGCGAGTATTTCTAATAAGAAAAATAACGCTTCATTCATTCCCCTGGTCATAGCCTCTTGCATCAAACTACCTGGGAACCTAGAAATGATACCAATCATAATCAACATAGAGATACCATTTCCTATGCCTTTATCCGTGATTCGCTCACCTAGCCACATACAGAATATTGTGCCGGCAGTAAGGATTGTCAATGACGAAAGCGTAAATAAGAATTTGTTTTCAAGTACTATGGCTTCAGCCGGAATGGCTCCTGCAAGGTAAGCACTACCTTGAGCAAACGTAATTGCGATAGTGAGTACTCTTGTGATTTGATTGATCTTCTTTCTACCACTATCTCCTTCTTTCTGTAGTTTCTGAAAGTAAGGAACCGCCATGGTTAGTAATTGAATCACAATTGAAGCGGAGATATATGGCATGATGCCAAGGCCAAAGATTGAAGCATTACTAAATGCCCCTCCAAGCATGGCGTCTAGAATACCTAGTATTCCACCTACATTATCATCTAGTTTAGAAGGATCGATACCAGGAAGAACAACAAAAGAACCCAGCCTAAAGATGATTAAAAAACCAACTGTATTCAGGATTCTGACCCTTAAATCTTCAATAGTAAAAATGTTCCGTATGGTACTAAAAAACTTCTTCATAGATTACAATGCTGTTGCCTTGCCTCCTGCTTTTTCAATCGCAGCAATGGCTGTTTTAGAGAAATAATGAACGGTAACGTCCACTTTAGCTTTTAGCTCTCCTCTACCCAATACTTTAACTATATCGTTTTTGCCTGCCAAACCATTTTCCATCAAAACTTCGATAGTAATGGCTTTAGCTTTAGTTTTTTCAGCTAATGCCTGAAGCGTGTCCAGGTTAATTGGCTTAGTTTCTACTCTGTTAGGACTTGTAAATCCAAATTTAGGCACTCTTCTATACAAAGGCATTTGACCGCCTTCGAATCCTTTTTTTCTTGAGTATCCAGATCTAGATTTAGCACCATTGTGTCCTCTTGTAGATGTTCCACCTCTTCCGGATCCTTGACCTCTACCAATTCTCTTGTCAGATTTAATCGATCCTTCTGCAGGCTGTAATGTATTTAATTTCATCTTTCTATGATTTCAGAATAGTTCTAAAATTATTTATTCTCAACAGAGACTAAGTGACTGATCTTTCTGATCATTCCTTCAATCTGGGGAGTCAACTCCTTTTCTACAGATCTGTTGATTCTTCCCAGACCCAAAGCTTTGATAGTAAGCTTTTGGTTGTTAGGTCTGTTTATAACGCTTCTTCTTTGTGTAATAACTACCTTGGCCATCTTCTTATCCGTTAAAAACTTTTGACAATTCAACACCTCTTTGGCGTGCTACTGCATAAGGATCTCTCATTTGACTCAATGCATCGAAAGTTGCCTTTACTACGTTATGAGGATTTGAAGAACCCTTCGATTTTGCAAGTACATCATGTACGCCTGCACTTTCTAGTACGGCACGCATAGCTCCACCTGCAATTACTCCAGTACCTGTAGCAGCTGGTTTCAGAAGGACATGTCCTCCACCAAATTTTCCTATGGCATCATGTGGTACAGTTCCTTTAAAGACAGGAACTCTTACCAAATTCTTTTTAGCGTCATCGATTCCTTTAGTGATTGAATCTGTTACTTCATTGGCTTTACCCAATCCATAACCAACAACACCATTTCCGTCACCCACAACAACGATAGCAGAAAAACTAAACCTTCTACCACCCTTTACCACTTTAGCAACTCTTTTGATAGCTACGACCTTCTCTTGAAGTTCGATCTCACTTGCTTTGATTGCTCTTATATTTTGCTTAGACATAATTCAATTAAAATTTAAGGCCTCCTTCTCTAGCACCTTCTGCTAAAGCTTTTACTTTACCGTGATAAGGGTAGCCACCTCTATCAAAAACTACAGCTGAAATACCAGTACCTGTAGCTTTTTCAGCCAATTTCTTACCTACCTCCTTCGAGATTTCAATATTTACATTGGCTTTTTTTCCAAGCTCTGCCGATGATGTTGCTGCAAGTGTATGTCCATTTACATCATCAATCAGTTGAACGTAAATGTCTTTGTTACTTTTAAAAACAGACAATCTTGGTCTATCAGCCGTACCAGTAATCTTATTTCTGATACCTTTTCTAATTCTTAGCCTTCTTTGTTCTTTAGTAATTGCCATGTCTCTTATTATTTAGCAGCAGTTTTACCAGCTTTTCTTCTAATAATTTCACCAACGAACCTGATACCTTTTCCTTTGTAAGGCTCAATTTTTCTTAGGGATCTGATTTTTGCACAAACCTCACCTATCAGTTCTTTGTCAAATGACTCCACGGTCACAATTGGGTTCTTCCCTTTTTGAGTCTCAGCAGTCGCTTTCACCTCCTTAGGGATTTCCATGTAGATATTATGTGAATATCCAAGGCTCAATTCAAGAATTTGTCCTTGTACAGTGGCTTTATATCCAACTCCTACAAGCTCCAATTCTTTTTTATATCCTTCGTTTACACCTTCAACCATATTGTTCAACAAAGAACGATATAAGCCATGAAGTGCTTTGTGTCTTTTTTGTTCAGTTGGTCTCTTTACTGTCAGTGTACCATCCTCGATAGCAAGCGTAAAATCCGTATCGATTTCTCTTGCCAAAGTTCCTTTTGCTCCTTTTACTGTGACCAAACCGCCGTCGATGTTAATATCAACGCCTGATGGTATAGTAATGGGCTTTTTTCCTATTCTTGACATCTTATTCTAATTAATAAACGTAACACAATACTTCGCCGCCCACATTGTGTTGTCTGGCTTCTTTGTCAGTAATCACGCCCTTTGAAGTTGACAAAATTGCCACTCCAAGACCGTTTAGTACCCTGGGTAATGCGTCAGATTTAGCATATTTTCTTAGACCTGGCTTACTAATGCGTTCTAAGCTTACAATCGCAGACTCTTTAGTCTCCGGATTGTATTTCAATGCAATTCTGATTTTCCCCTGGACGCCATCCTCATCGAACTTAAAATTCTTGATGAACCCCTTGTCTTTCAGCACCTTAGTTAGCTCCTTCTTCATGTTAGAGGCAGGCACTTCTACGATTCGATGATTTGCCTTGATGGCATTCCTCAATCTTGTTAAATAATCTGCTATCGGATCTGTCATTACAGTATACTTTTAACCCCCATTTCTTTACGGGGGTGCAAAGTTAGTTAATATTTTATATTTTAAAAACTCTTTTTACCAGCTTGCTTTAGTAACACCTGGAATTTTTCCATCATTAGCCATTTCTCTGAATGTAACTCTTGAGATACCGAATTTTCTCATGTATCCTTTTGGTCTCCCGGTAAGCTTACATCTGTTGTGAAGTCTAACTTTAGAAGAGTTTCGAGGAAGTTTGTCAAGTCCTTCGTAGTCACCAGCAGCTTTTAACTCAGCTCTCTTAGTGGCATACTTGGCTACCAATCTTTCTCTTTTTCTTTCTCTGGCTTTTATTGCTTCTCTTGCCATATCAATTATTATTTTTCTTCACGAAAGGCATACCAAATGCCTTAAGTAGTTCATAACTTTCTTCGTCGGTTTGGGCAGATGTCACGAAAGTGATATCCATTCCAGTAATTTTATTGATCTTATCAATACTAATTTCTGGAAATATAATTTGCTCTTTTACACCCAGAGTATAATTACCACGGCCGTCAAACCCCTTATCCTTAATTCCTCTAAAGTCTCTTACACGTGGTAGAGCGACTGTCATCAGACGGTCAAGAAATTCGTACATTTTATCTCCTCTCAGGGTTACTCTGGCTCCGATCGGCATTCCTTCTCTCAACTTAAAATTAGAGATAGAAGTCTTAGCCAATGTAGGCACAGCTTTCTGACCTGTGATTTGACTTAACTCTTCAACACCAGCATCCACCAATTTCTTGTCAGATACAGCTGCTCCGATTCCTTTATTGACAGAGATTTTCTCTAGTCTAGGCACCATCATTACAGACTTGTATTGAAATTTTTCTTTTAGAGCAGGCACAACGTCCTTCTCATACATATCTTTTAATCTTGGATTAGCCATTGTTGATTACTTCCCCTGTTTTCTTTGAAAATCTTTGCAGTTTGCCATTATCGTCAAGCTTTCTTCCAATTTTGGTCGCTTCACCAGTGGCAGGATCTACGAGCATTAAGTTGCTCATGTGTATTGAAGCCTCAACTTTTTTGATACCCCCTTCAGGGCTTTCTGCTGATGGCTTGGTGTGCTTAGTTACCATATTCAGGCCTTCAACGATCGCTCTATATTTGCTCGGAAATATTTCAAGAATCGCTCCTGTTTTTCCTTTCGAGTTACCTGAAAGGACCTTTACAGTATCTCCTTTTTTGATGTGAAATTTCATGATCTAATCTTTTTCTATGCAATGATAAATTACAGCACCTCTGGAGCCAATGAAACAATTTTCATGAATTGCTTCTCTCTTAGCTCTCTTGCTACAGGTCCGAAGATACGAGTACCTCTTGGTTCTCCACTTTCTGACAATAATACGGCTGCATTATCCTCAAATCTGATATAAGAACCATCTTTTCTTCTTATCTCTTTCTTTGTTCTTACGACTACCGCTTTTGAAACAGTCCCTTTTTTCAAACTGCCTGAAGAAATAGCTGACTTTACAGAAACAACGATTTTATCTCCTACAGAAGCATACCTCTTACCGGTTCCTCCTAACACACGAATACATAGCACCTCTTTAGCACCACTGTTATCCGCTACACTTAGTCTTGATTCTTGCTGTACCATTTGTTATTTCGCTCTTTCTATTATTTCAACCAATCTCCACCTTTTGTTTTTAGACAAAGGTCTTGTCTCCATGATTTTAACTGTATCACCTACACCGCAATCATTGTTTTCATCGTGAGCAGCAAATTTCTTTGTCTTGCTCATGAACTTTCCATACATAGGGTGCTTCACTTTACGTGACACTTCTACAGTGATAGTTTTCGACATTTTGTCGCTTACCACTTTCCCTACTCGTTCTTTTCTTAAATTTCTGGCTTCCATCTCGAACTAACTTATTGTTGGGCGATTTGTTTAGCCCTGATTTCAGTGTTTAACCTTGCTACTAATTTTTTAGCTTCTCTCAATCTCATAGGATTTTCGATCGGCGTAATAGCATGTGCAAATTTCAATTTTGCAAAATTTTCTTTCTCAGCTACCAGCTTGCTTTTCAATTCATCAAGCGATAAGCCTTTGATTTCAGAATTATTCATAATTTCCTGTATTTAAATCAAGAAGGTTTAACCCTTATACTTGAAAGTCTCTTCTTACAATGAACTTTGTTCTTATTGGCAACTTTTGCTGAGCAAGTCTTAGAGCTTCCTGAGCCAATTCTTTGCTCACACCGGCCGCTTCAAATAAGATAGTACCAGGTCTAACAACAGCTACCCAATATTCCGGTGCCCCTTTACCCTTACCCATTCTTACTTCTGCAGGTTTTTTAGTTACAGGCTTGTCTGGAAAAATTCTAATCCAAACCTGGCCTTCCCTTTTCATTGCTCTTGTCATTGCAATCCTGGCTGCCTCTATCTGACGACTAGTAATCCAACCTGGCTCTAGGGACTTGATTCCAAAAGTTCCGAAGGCCAAAGTATGACCTCGCTGAGCAATTCCTTTTACTCTACCCTTCTGTTTTTTCCTGAACTTAGTTCTTTTCGGTTGTAACATCTCTTAAATATTTTGTACCTCTAAAGTGAGGGATTATTGTCTTCTTTTTCTTCTAGGTCCATCGTTATTACCTCCTCGTGGTGCTCTATTTCCACCACTTGGGCCTTGGTTACCCATTCCGATGTTTGGCGAAAGATCTCTCTTTCCATAAACTTCGCCTTTGAATATCCAAACTTTGATACCGATTTTACCATAGATGGTGTGTGCTTCAGATATAGCATAGTCGATATCAGCTCTCAAAGTATGAAGAGGGATTCTACCTTCTTTGTACTGTTCAGTTCTTGCCATTTCAGCTCCACCTAGTCTTCCAGCAACCTTGATTTTGATGCCTTGCGCTCCTACTCGCATTGATGAGGCAATAGCCTGTTTCATTGCTCTTCTGTAAGAAATTCTGGCTTTTAACTGCTGAGCGATTGACTCACCCACTAATGCCGCATCCAATTCAGGTCTTTTAATCTCAAAGATGTTGATCTGCAAATCCTTTCCAGTAAATGCTTTCAATTCTTCTTTGATCTTGTCAACTTCAGATCCTCCTTTTCCTATCACCACACCAGGTCTGGCGGTGTGAATTGTCAAAGTGATTCTTTTAATGGTTCTTTCCACAACAATTTTAGAAATTCCTCCTTTAGGAATTCTGGCTCTGATGTATTTTCTGATTTTGGTGTCTTCTACCAATTTTTCAGGAAAGGTTTTATCGCCATACCAGTTGGAATCCCAACCTTTAACAATTCCTAATCTAAATCCTATAGGGTTTACCTTCTGTCCCATTGTTATTTGTTTTCCGAAGTTTCAGTATTCTTTTCTGCGCTCTCTGCGTTGTGACTATCCACAACCAACGTCACGTGATTAGATCTCTTTCTAATTCTGTGAGCTCTTCCTTGCGGAGCAGGTCTTAGCCTTTTCAAAATTCTTGCACTATCTACAAAAATTTCTTTTACGTATAGGTCTGCTTCTTCAAGCTTCGCATCCTCGTTTTTAGCTTCCCAATTTGAGATGGCAGATAATAATAATTTATCTAATCTAGCAGCACCTTGCTTTGCCTCAAACTTCAGTACGTTTAATGCATGGTTTACTCTTTGGCCTCTTACCAAATCAGCAACCACTCTCATCTTTCGAGGAGAGGTAGGTACGTTTTTTAGTTTTGCTACAGCTTCCATAGTTCAGCTATTTATTTTCTTTTGTCTTTTTTGTTAATATGACCTCTGAAATTTCTCGTAGGAGAGAATTCGCCAAGCTTGTGCCCAACCATGTTTTCAGTTACAAACACAGGGATAAATTTATTGCCGTTGTGTACTGCAAATGTGAATCCTACAAAATCCGGAGATATCATCGACCTTCTTGACCAAGTTTTGATCACTGATTTCTTACCTGATTCGTTCATTGCAACAACTTTGTTCTCAACTCTGAAATCTATATAAGGCCCTTTTTTTAAAGATCTTCCCATTACTTATTTCTTCTTTTTACCAATGATCAACTTGTTAGAATATTTCTTAGGTGTTCTGGTCTTTTGACCTTTAGCAAATACACCTGTACGAGATCTAGGGTGACCTCCTGAAGACTTACCTTCACCACCGCCCATTGGGTGATCCACAGGGTTCATTGCTACACCTCTTACTCTAGGTCTTCTACCTAACCATCTGTTTCGACCAGCTTTACCCAATCTTACATTCATATGATCACCGTTTGATACGGTTCCGATAGTTGCCAAACAAGTAACAAGTACCAATCTCATTTCGCCGGAAGGCAACTTCACAGTGGCATACTTACCTTCTCTTGCCATCAATTGCACGTATGCTCCAGCACTTCTAGCCATTGATGCACCTTTTCCAGGCTTCAATTCCACGTTGTGGATTATTGTACCCAGCGGAATTTCAGACAAGTAGAGTGTGTTTCCCACTTCAGGAGCGACACCTGGGCCAGACAACAATGTCTGTCCGACTTCAATACCAGCCGGTGCAATGATGTATCTCTTTTCTCCATCTGCGTAGAACAGCAGAGCGATTCTTGCAGTTCTCATTGGATCATACTCGATAGACTTCACAACAGCTGGTATCCCAAACTTGTTTCTTTTGAAGTCAATCTCTCTGTATTTTCTCTTGTGTCCACCGCCAACATTTCTGATAGTCATTTTACCAGTATTGTTACGTCCACCATTTCTGTGAACTGCTTTGGTCAAGGATTTTTCCGGAGTAGAGCTAGTGATCTCATCAAATACAGGTGCGACCCTATATCTGGTACCCGGCGTCATCGGTTTTAATTTTCTTACAGCCATTTTCTAACTATTTATACTCCTCCGTAAAAATCAATTATATCTCCTTCAGCCACTTGTACGATTGCCTTTTTGAAAGCACTTGTTCTTCCAGTCACGACTTTCGATTTAGTGTACTTAGATTTTGCGTTGCCTTGGTAAACCATTGTGTTTACACGTTCAACCGTTACTCCGTAAGTTTTCTCTACAGCTTTTTTGATTTCAACTTTATTTGCATCTTTATCTACAATAAAGCCATACTTTCCACTTTCATTAAGTGCAGAAACTTTCTCGGTAACTAGTGGTTTTCTTAGTATACTCATCTTCTTATTTCGTTAATAAGTTCTGAATCTTTTCAATAGAACCTTCACAAAGTATCACATTATCAGCGCTGAGCAAATCATAAGTATTGATTTGTTCTGCTGTTGTTACTTTTGTTTTTTGAAGGTTGTTAGACGACAACACAATGTTCTTATTATCTTCTCCTAAGACCAACAGGGTCTTTTTGCCATTCAAGGCGAGGCTTGTTAATAAGCTTTTGTATTCTTTAGTCTTAGGTGCTTCGAAGCTAAAATCCTCAAGCACAGAAATACTTTTATCAGTTGCTTTATAAGACAAGGCTGATTTTCTGGCCAACGATTTCAATTTCTTATTGAGCTTGAATGAATAATCTCTTGGCTCTGGGCCAAATACTCTTCCTCCACCCCTAAACAATGGCGACTTAATGCTACCTGCTCTCGCGGTACCTGTGCCTTTTTGTTTCTTAATTTTTCTAGTCGATCCAGCAATTTCTGCTCTCTCTTTCGACTTGTGAGTTCCTTGTCTTTGATTAGCTAAGAATTGCTTTACATCTAAATAGATAGCATGATCATTTGGCTCAATGCCAAATATGTCCTTAGCCAAATCAACTTTTCTCCCGGTATCCTCACCGTTTTTATTTACTACGGATACTTTCATGACTATTTCTCTAGAATTACAGTTCCATTCTTAGGCCCTGGTACAGACCCGCTAACTAAAATGAGATTCTTCTCAGGGATAATCTTCATTACTTGAAGGTTAGTCACCTTTACTCTCTCGTTACCAGTTTGTCCAGCCATTCTCATTCCTTTGAATACTCTAGCTGGGTATGATGCTCCACCAATAGATCCAGGTGCTCTCAGTCTGTTGTGCTGACCATGGGTAGCTTGTCCAACACCGCCGAAGTTGTGTCTCTTTACTACACCTTGAAAACCTTTACCTTTTGAATTGGCAATTACATCAACAAAATCCTCCTCTTGGAAAATATCTGCAACGCTTAGTTGTTGTCCTAATTCCACACCTCCTTCAAATTCCACACGGAAATTTCTAAATTCAACTAATTGTTGCTTAGGAGTAGTTTTCGCTTTCGCGAAATGACCTTTCAAGGCTTTAGTTGTGCGTTTTTCCTTACGTTCTCCGTAACCCAATTGCACAGCTGTATACCCGTCAGTCTCTTCGTTCTTAACTTGCGTTACTACGCAAGGACCAGCCTCGATCAATGTGCATGCGACGTTTCGTCCATCGGCACCAAAGATGCTAGTCATCCCAATTTTTTTTCCTATTATACCTGACATTTCAGTATTAAATTTCTTTAATAATTTTCGCCTTTTCGTCCACTTATTCGGAAAAGGAGTGCAAAGATAGCAATTATAAAATTGCAGTCAAACAATTCCCAAACAAAAAAGTAACAATTCCGTAAGGCACAAAAAAAGAACCACGTTCTCACGTGGTTCTCATATTTTACAAGTCTAATTATTAGACTTTAATCTCTACATCTACGCCACTTGGCAACTCTAGCTTCATCAAGGCATCAACTGTCTTTGCACTGTTAGAGAATATATCTACCAATCTCTTATAAGTACACAGCTGAAATTGCTCTCTAGCTTTTTTGTTTACGTGTGGTGATTTCAATACAGTAAATTTTTCTTTTACCGTAGGAAGTGGAATAGGTCCGCTTACCACAGCACCAGTAGACTTTACTGCTCTTACGATCTTTTCAGAAGATTTATCAACCAAATTGTGGTCGTAAGATTTAAGCTTAATTCTAATTTTCTGATTCATATCAATATGCGTTAAACGGCCTCTCCTTTTACCTTTTTAATTACTTGCTCTGCAATGTTCTTTGGAACTGCATCGTAGTGCGAGAATGTCAATGAAGCGGTAGCTCTACCTGAGGTCATCGTTCTGAGGTCAGTTATGTAACCAAACAACTCAGACAACGGCACATCTGCCTTCACCACTTGAGAATTTCCTTTTACGTCCATTCCCTTCATTAAACCTCTACGTCTGTTCATGTCACCTGTGACAGATCCAGTATACTCGTCCGGAGTCACTACTTCAACGCCCATGATAGGCTCGAGTAATACCGGATTCGCTTTTTTAGCAGCTTCCTTAAAACCAATTTTTGCAGCTAACTCAAATGATAATGCATCGGAATCCACGTCGTGGAAAGACCCATGGTACAATTTCACTTTCATGCTGTCCAATGGATATCCAGCAAGTGGGCCATTTTCCATTGCTTGAGTAAATCCTTTCTCAATTGAAGGGATAAATTCTTTTGGAATTACACCACCTACAATTTTGTTGACAAATTGCAAACCTGTTTTCTCGTAATCCTCATCTACAGGAGATAATTCAAACAAGATATCGGCGAATTTACCTTTACCACCTGATTGCTTTTTGTAAACCTCTTTGTGATCTACTAAAGTTTGGATGGCTTCTTTGTAAGCTACTTCAGGAGCTCCCTGGTTGATTTCAACCTTAAATTCTCGCTTCAAGCGATCAATGATAATATCAAGGTGCAACTCACCCATTCCTCTTAAAATGGTTTGACCTGTTTCATGGTCAGTATTAACCACCAAAGTTGGATCTTCTTCAACCAGTTTGGAAATTGCCATTCCCAGCTTGTCAGCATCTGCCTGAGTTTTTGGCTCAATAGCATATCCAATAACAGGATCTGGAAAATCCATAGACTCAAGTACAATTTTGTGCTTTTCATCACAAAGTGTATCTCCTGTTTTGATATCCTTGAACCCTACTACTGCGGCTATGTCACCTGCATGAAATTGGTCAATTTGATTTTGCTTGTTAGCATGCATTTGGAAGATACGAGATATACGTTCCTTTTTGTCGGTTCGTGTATTCCATACATATGATCCTGAATCCAGCGTACCTGAATAGGCTCTTGCAAAACATAAGCGGCCCACGAATGGATCGGTAGCAATCTTAAATGCAAGTGCTGCAAAAGGCTCACTTGCAGATGGCTTCCTCAATGTTGGTTCCTCTGTATCAGGGTTAATACCTTCGATACCTTCTCTGTCCATAGGTGACGGAAGCAATTCCATCACATAATCCAACATCGTCTGAACACCTTTGTTCTTAAAGGCAGAGCCACAGAACATCGGCACAAAATCCAAATTGATAGTTGCTTTTCTAGAAGCAGCAATAATTTCATCTTTCGATATAGATTCTGGATCTTCGAAATATTTTTCCATCAAAGTCTCGTCGTATTCAGCTACTGCTTCTAACAAGCCTTCTCTGTATTGGTCTACTTCATCAACCATATCGGCAGGAATCTCAATCTCTTCGAAAGTCATCCCTTTATCCTCTTCATTCCAAACCATAGCTTTTCTCTCCACGAGATCAACTACTCCTCTGAAACCTTCCTCTGCACCGATAGGCAATTGGAATGGAACTGCTTTAGTTCCTAATCTTTCTTTCACTTGCCCACAAACTTTCAAAAAGTCCGCACCAGATCTGTCCATTTTGTTGACAAATCCTAAACGAGCGACTTTGTAGTTGTCAGCTAGTCTCCAGTTAGTTTCTGATTGAGGCTCAACACCATCAACAGCACTAAACAAGAAAACCAAACCATCTAATACTCTCAAAGATCTATTTACCTCAACTGTAAAGTCGACGTGACCAGGAGTATCAATGATATTGATGTGATATTCTTTTTCTTTGTATTTCCAGAAAACAGTGGTTGCAGCAGAAGTAATTGTAATACCTCTTTCTTGCTCCTGCTCCATCCAGTCCATGGTAGCCGCGCCATCATGAACTTCACCGATTTTATGACTCACTCCCGTATAGTACAGAATTCGTTCGGTAGTAGTGGTCTTGCCTGCATCAATGTGCGCTGCAATTCCAATATTACGAGTCAATGTAAGATCTCTTGCCATTATTTCCTGAAATTAAAATCTAAAATGTGAAAATGCCTTGTTCGCTTCAGCCATTCTGTGAACATCGTCTTTCTTCTTCACAGCAGCTCCTTCACCTTTAGCAGCAGCAATAATTTCACCAGCCAATCTTTCCTTCATTGTCTTCTCTCCTCTGGCTCTTGAGTATGAAATCATCCACTTGATTCCTAATGAAGTTTTCCTATTCGGTCTTACTTCAATTGGAACCTGAAAAGTTGCACCACCTACACGTCTACTCTTCACCTCTACTGAGGGCATGATGTTGTTAAGCGCTTTTTTCCAAGTGTCAAGACCATTCTCACTACTTCTTTCTTCTACCAATGCTACTGCATCGTAAAAGATCGAATAAGCAATACTCTTCTTTCCGTCCACCATGAGGTAGTTCACGAATTTAGATACTAGCGTATCTTGAAATTTCGGATCCGGAAGAATATATCTCTTCTTTGGTTTCGATTTTCTCATCTTTCTTTTAAATTATTATTTTTTTTCTTTTGGCTTCTTGGCTCCATACTTAGATCTTCTCTGTGTACGACCGCTAACACCGGCTGTATCTAAAGCTCCTCTGATGATGTGATATCTTACACCCGGTAAATCTTTCACTTTCCCACCTCTGATCAGTACAATCGAGTGTTCTTGTAGATTATGACCTTCACCTGGAATGTATGCATTCACTTCCTTGCCATTGGTTAACCTTACCCTAGCAACTTTTCTCATCGCAGAGTTAGGTTTCTTAGGCGTGGTTGTATATACCCTGGTACATACACCTCGTCTTTGCGGGCAAGAATCCAATGCAGGAGACTTTGATTTTGATACCAATGTCTTTCTGCCTTTTCTTACTAATTGTTGTATAGTAGGCATTTACTTAAAAATTTATATATTTCAATATCTTCCGAAATTTCGGAACGCAAAAATAGGGATTAAGTATTTCTCAACAAAATATCCTAACCCCTAATTATCTTATATTTATTCTAGTCCATCAGGCCTCGCCAACGGCTCCTCCAAAATTCATTGGAAATTTGGGTGAATCGTCTACGTGCTTTATAGGTCCAAAAGTTTGTTCGTACTTATTAATATTATCCTGAAGCGCCGCAAACAGTCTTTTGGCATGTTCTGGAGTAATTACAACTCTAGACTTAACCTTAGCTTTTGGCACTCCTGGCATCAATCGAATAAAATCAATAACAAACTCTGAATTGGAGTGAGCTATCATGGCCAGATTGGCATAAACTCCCTCTGCAATATCCTCAGACAATTCAATATTTATTTGATTGCCCGCCTGAGCTTTGTCTTGATTTTCTTCTTTTTTACTGCTCATCTACCTGAAACTCTTTAGATTTCTCGAATTCTTCTTTCGAAGAGACTAATGTATCATACTCTTCTTGAGAGGCCACGATCATATCCTGGAATTGTCTCTGTCCTGTACCTGCCGGGATCAAGTGTCCTACAATTACATTCTCTTTCAATCCATTCAAAGTATCTCTCTTTCCTCTAATAGAAGCTTCACTCAATACCTTAGTAGTCTCCTGGAAGGAGGCCGCAGATATGAAACTTTGTGTTCCTAAAGATGCTTGGGTAATACCCTGAAGTGTTGGCTTCGAAACCGCTGGTTCAGCATTTCTCACCTGTACGATCTTCATATCTTTTCTTTTCAGACTAGAATTTTCATCTCTAAGCAACCTGGAGGTGATAATTTGACCTTGTTTCAAGTTTGCAGAGTCACCACAATCAATTACTACTTTCATATCAAGGATAGAATCATTTTCTTCCATGAAGAGCAATTTATCAACTATCTGTCCTGGTAAGAAGGTGGTATCGCCAGCATCCAAGATGTTTACTTTCTGCATCATCTGTCTAACGATGGTCTCAATGTGTTTGTCATTGATTTTCACCCCTTGCAAACGATATACTTCTTGAATTTCGTTTACGAGATATTCCTGAACAGCAGTAGGGCCTTTGATCGCAAGGATATCAGCAGGAGTAATTGCTCCATCAGACAAGGCATAGCCTGCCTTTACGAAGTCATTGTCCTGGACAAGAATGTGCTTAGAAAGGGATACCAGGTATCTCTTTTTCACGCCATCTTTAGATTCGATAAATATCTCTCTGTTGCCTCTCTTGATTCCTCCATAGGTCACTACTCCGTCTATCTCCGAAACTACTGCCGGATTAGATGGGTTTCTTGCCTCGAATAATTCAGTTACTCTAGGTAGACCCCCAGTAATATCACGTGATTTACCCATTGTCCTTGGGATTTTCACAAGAATCTGACCTGCCTTTATTTTATCTCCGTCTTCGACTGCCAAGTGAGCACCAACTGGAATGTTGAATGTATATTCTTCATCTTTAGATTCTACTATAATAGCTGGGTTCTTAGTCTTATCTTTTGTATCGATAATTACCTTCTCTCTGTGACCGGTTTGCTCATCAGATTCTTCCTTGTAGGTAATACCTTCAACGATTGAATCAAATTGAACCTTACCGTCCGCTGCAGATAGAATCACCGCATTGTAAGGATCCCAGTGACATAGTCTATCTCCTTTCTTGACTTTCTTTTTATTCTTAACATCCATGAAAGCACCATATGGAACATGATTAGTAATCAGTGTCTTTCCAGTAGTTTCATCGATGATTCTTATTTCACCTGTACGTCCCATTACCACCTCTACAGCGTCTCCGTCTGGGTTGGTAGTCTTGATCGCTCTCAATCCTTCCACTTCTACAATACCGTCAAATTTGGCAGGAATGGTAGCGTCAACTGCAATGTTTGATGCTGTACCCCCAACGTGGAATGTTCTTAATGTAAGCTGAGTACCTGGTTCGCCAATCGACTGTGCTGCAATTACACCAACTGCCTCACCACTTTGTGCCATTGCACCAGTGGCTAAGTTTCGTCCATAACATTTAGCACACACGCCTTTTTTAGACTCACACGTCAATACTGATCGAATCTCTACGGTTTCGATGGCCGTATCATCAATTTTCTCAGCAATTTCTTCGTTGATTTCAATTCCAGAAGGAATCAGCAATTCTTCAGTAAGCGGATCGTATACATCATGTACAGATACTCTACCAAGAATTCTTTCTGATAATGGTTCTACGATATCCTCGTTGTCTTTTAGTGCTGACACGTCCAGGCCTCTCAAGGTTCCACAATCATCTTCGTTTACCACAACGTCCTGAGACACGTCTACTAGTCTTCTTGTCAGGTATCCAGCATCTGCCGTTTTAAGTGCAGTATCGGCTAGACCTTTACGAGCACCGTGAGTAGAAATAAAGTACTCAATTACATCCAGTCCTTCTTTAAAGTTGGATAGAATCGGGTTCTCAATAATTTCTCCTACAGACCCTTGAAGGTTTTTCTGTGGTTTAGCCATCAATCCTCTCATTCCACCGAGCTGACGAATCTGCTCTCTTGATCCCCTTGCACCTGAGTGCATCATCATATAGATAGAGTTGAACCCCTGGTCTTCTTCTTCCAGTTGCTTCATCAAGGTACCTGTCAACATAGAGTTGATTCTAGTCCAGATATCAATTACCTGATTATATCTCTCGTTGTCGGTAATGAGGCCCATTTGGTAGTTTTGCCATACAGCATCCACCTCTTCTTTGGCCTGAGCAACTAACTGGTCTTTTTCTGCAGGAATGTTGATATCTCCAAGTCCCATAGACAATCCACCTTTATATGCAGACTGGAATCCAAGGTGTTTGATGTCATCAAGGAATTGTGCCGTTCTGGCCATTCCAGAGATTTTGAATACATTCGAGATAATTTGCTGCAATTTCTTCTTAGATAGAAGTTCATCTACAAATCCAACCTCTTCAGGAACCAACTGATTGAATATCACTCTGCCAGCAACGGTTTCTATTATTTTTGATTCTAGTTCACCAGCTGCAGTTCGAACATTGGTTCTTACTTTGATGAATGCATGTTTCGACAGTTTGCCTTCGTTGATAGCAATTTCAACTTCTTCAGCGCTATAGAAAGTCATTCCTTCTCCTGCAACAACTTCTTTGTCTGTACTTCTCTTTCCTTTAGTTACATAGTACAACCCTAAAACCATGTCCTGAGAAGGAACCGTAATCGGTGCTCCATTTGCTGGGTTCAGAATGTTGTGTGAAGCAAGCATCAGTACTGAGGCTTCCAAAATAGCTTCGTGTCCCAGAGGAACGTGAACTGCCATTTGGTCACCATCAAAATCCGCATTGAACGCCGTACATGCCAGTGGGTGTAATTGAATCGCTTTACCTTCAATCATTTTAGGCTGAAATGCCTGAATACCCAATCTGTGAAGTGTAGGAGCTCTGTTGAGCAACACTGGATGTCCTTTGAGTACATTTTCCAGGATATCCCAGATAACCGGATCTTTTCTATCAACGATTTTCTTAGCAGACTTTACAGTCTTAACTATTCCTCTTTCAATTAGTTTTCTAATAATAAAAGGTTTGAATAGCTCGGCAGCCATACCTTTAGGCAGACCGCATTCGTGCATTTTCAGTTCTGGTCCAACTACAATTACAGATCGACCAGAGTAATCAACTCTTTTACCAAGAAGGTTTTGACGGAATCTACCTTGCTTACCTTTGAGCATATCACTCAAAGATTTAAGGGCTCTATTTCCATCAGACCTTACTGCATTAACTTTTCTTGAATTGTCAAAAAGTGAATCCACGGCTTCCTGAAGCATACGTTTCTCATTCCTAAGAATTACTTCAGGGGCTTTGATATCAATCAATCGCTTTAGACGATTGTTTCTGATAATTACCCTTCTATATAGATCATTCAAATCTGAGGTAGCGAATCTACCACCATCCAATGGCACCAATGGTCTCAATTCCGGAGGAATTACTGGAACCATTTTGATGATCATCCACTCAGGTTTGTTTTCTATTCTTGTTTTTGCATCTCTAAACGCTTCTACAACTTTCAGTCTTTTCAAGGCCTCTGCCTTTCTTTGCTGAGAAGTATCTGTAGCAGCCTGATGACGCAATTCGTAAGACAATTCATCTAATTTGATTCTTGACAAAGACATTTCAAGTGCCTCAGCGCCCATCTTTGCGATGAATTTATTTGGATCGTCATCATCCAACAATTGATTTTCTCTCGGCAATTTATCCAGAATGTCGAGGTACTCATCTTCTGTAAGGAAATCATGACGAGCAATTCCATCTTCTTCTTTAGCACCGGGCTGAATTACCAAGTAACGTTCGTAGTAGATGATTTGATCCAATTTCTTGGTTGGAATTCCAAGAAGGTATCCGATTTTGTTTGGTAGAGACTTGAAGTACCAAATGTGAGCGACAGGAACAACCAATTCAATATGGCCCATTCTCTCTCTTCTTACCTTCTTCTCGGTAACTTCAACTCCACATCGATCACAAATAATGCCTTTGTATCGAATTCTCTTATATTTTCCACAATGACATTCCCAATCTTTTACCGGGCCGAAAATTCGCTCACAGAACAATCCACCCATTTCAGGTTTATATGTTCTATAATTGATAGTTTCAGGCTGAGTAACCTCACCATGTGAGCTTTCCAGAATAGATTCGGGAGAAGCCAAACTTACCGTAACTCTCGAAAAGTTGCTGTTTAGCTTTTTGCTTTTTCTGAATGCCATAATTACAATCTTATATGTTAATGGCCCTGGGGCCTTATGATCAATTAATTAGTCTAAAGTAATTTCAAGAGCCAAACCTCTTAATTCGTGAACGAGTACATTAAATGACTCCGGAATATTTGGTTTGTTCATATTCTCGCCTTTTACTATGGCTTCATATGCTTTGGCTCTTCCGATGACATCATCAGATTTGATGGTTAGTATTTCTTGTAGGACGTTGGCAGCACCAAATGCCTCTAGAGCCCATACTTCCATCTCTCCAAAACGCTGTCCACCAAATTGAGCTTTACCACCAAGTGGCTGCTGAGTAATCAGTGAGTATGGTCCGATAGACCTAGCGTGCATTTTGTCATCTACTAAGTGACCCAGTTTCAGCATATAGATCACGCCAACTGTAACAGGCTGATCAAATCTGTTTCCTGAGAGTCCATCGAAAAGATAAGTTCTACCATACTCAGGTAATCCAGCCTCTTTCAATTCAGCGGCTACCTGATCCATGCTAGCTCCATCAAATATTGGGGTAGCATATTTTCTACCTAATTTCAGACCAGCCCATCCTAAGACGGTTTCATAGATCTGACCAATATTCATCCTTGAAGGTACACCGAGTGGGTTAAGACAAATGTCTACCGGGGTTCCGTCTTCCAAGAAAGGCATATCTTCCTCTCTTACGATTTTGGCAACAACACCTTTGTTACCGTGACGACCGGCCATCTTATCACCTACTTTCAACTTACGTTTCTTAGCTACATATACTTTAGCTAATTGGACGATACCTGCAGGCAATTCATCCCCTACTTCCAATGTGAATTTCTCACGTTTGAATATACCGCCTATATCGTGTCTTCTCTTTCCAAAGTTTTTGACTAATTCAAAAACCATTTTATTTACCTTATCGTCGGTTGTCCAATTGTCCAACAAAAGGTCCCCGATTAGGTTTACTTCTGCTTGTACATTATAGTTAGACTCGTCTCTGTAAATGTTCTTTTCTGGAAAGAGATTCTCTTCTATGTTCTTAGCATTGAATTTCACGCCTTTTGACATGATTTCATCGCCAAATTTGTGCTTAACTCCCTGGCAAGTTTTGCCGCCTAGTAGCTCAACAAGCTTTGAAATCATAACAGCTCTCAACTCCTGTAGTTCTTGAGAGTAGTTGTTTTTCAATATTTCAACTTCTCTTTTAGTCTTTGCTCTAAGGTCCTTGTCTTTCTTAGGTCTAGAAAACAGTTTAGTATCAATAACCACACCTCTAAGTGATGGAGAAGCTTTCAAAGAAGCATCTTTCACATCGCCTGCCTTATCTCCAAATATTGCTCTTAGAAGTTTCTCTTCTGGTGTTGGATCTGTTTCTCCTTTTGGAGTGATTTTTCCAATAAGAATATCACCTTCTTTGATTTCAGCTCCTGTTCTGATGATACCATTTTCATCCAAATTCTTGACTGCTTCCTCACTTACGTTTGGAATCTCAGAAGTCAATTCTTCTTCACCTCTTTTGGTATCTCTAACTTCTAATTCAAATTCGTCAATATGAATCGATGTAAATACATCATCTCTTACAACCTTCTCAGAGATTACAATTGCATCCTCAAAGTTGTATCCTTGCCATGGCATAAATGCTACGGTCAAGTTTCTTCCTAGTGCCAATTCACCATCTTCTGTAGCGAATCCTTCGCAAAGAGCTTGTCCTGCAGTTACCTTATCGCCTTTGTAAACGATTGGCTTCAAGTTGATACAAGTATCCTGGTTTGTCCTTCTGAATTTGATCAGATCATAAGTAATGTGCTCTTCATC
This sequence comes from Reichenbachiella sp., assembly GCF_039941815.1. GTDB lineage: Bacteria > Bacteroidota > Bacteroidia > Cytophagales > Cyclobacteriaceae > Reichenbachiella. The sequence goes on along the minus strand of NZ_JBDVDW010000065.1, from coordinate 138,357 downwards.
AAAAGATACTAATCTCTCATCATCAGAAACATCATACTTAACAACTATTCTATTCGCATCAACATCCACAACTTCTCCTTTGCCTCTTGCCAGAATCAGTGAACGAGAATCTAATGCCACTCTTTTTTCTAATCCAGTGCCAACGATCGGTGCCTGAGGCTTCAAAAGTGGTACTGCTTGACGCTGCATGTTTGATCCCATTAGGGCTCTGTTTGCATCGTCATGCTCAAGGAATGGAATCATAGATGCAGCCACAGATACAATCTGATTAGGCGCAACATCCATGTACTTCAAATCTTTAGGCCCTACTACTGGAAAGTCTCCTTCAAACCTTGCTTTGACGGTGTCGTTTACAAAATTTCCAGCATCCGTCAATGGAGCGTTTGCCTGAGCAATATTGAATGTATCTTCTTCTTCAGCGGTCAAATACTTGACATTACTAGTCATGTTTACTTTGCCGCTCTCAACTTCTCTATATGGAGTCTCAATAAATCCCATGCTATTGACTTTAGCATGTACACATAGTGACGAGATCAATCCGATATTTGGACCCTCAGGAGTTTCAATAGTACATAGACGACCGTAGTGCGTATAGTGTACATCGCGAACCTCAAAACCTGCTCTTTCTCTTGAAAGACCACCTGGCCCTAATGCAGACATTCTTCTTTTGTGTGTCACCTCTGCTAATGGATTGGTTTGATCCATGAACTGAGACAGCTGATTTGTACCGAAGAATGAATTGATCACTGAAGAAAGAGTACGCGCATTGATCAAATCAATAGGCTTAAATTCTTCATTATCTCTTACATTCATTCTTTCTTTGATGGTACGAGCCATTCTTGAAAGTCCTACGCCAAATTGAGCATACAACTGCTCTCCAACGGTTCTTACTCTTCTATTACTCAAATGGTCAATATCATCAACTACCGCTTTGGAGTTGATCAATCCAATCAGGTATTTTACTATAAGGATGATATCCTCTGTAGTCAATACCCTTGAGTCGTTACTTAAATCCAACTGCAGTTTACGGTTGATTCTATATCTACCTACTTCACCCAGATCATATCTCTTATCACTGAAAAACAAATTGTTGATAATGTCTCTTGCTGTCTGCTCATCAGGAGCTTCAGTGTTTCTCAATTGTCTATAGATTTGCTCTACAGCCTCTTTTTCAGAGTTTGAGTTATCTTTCTGAAGTGTGTTATAAATGATGGAGTAATCAGTGATATTTACATCCTTTTTGTGCAGAATAATTGACTTGGATCCAGATTCCATGATGGTCTCTATATCCTCCTCACTTAGAATTGAGTCTCTTTCAAGTACTACTTCATTTCTGTCAATAGATACTACTTCACCTGTATCTTCATCCACGAAATCCTCAGTCCAGGTTCTTAGCACTCTTGCTGCTAATTTTCTACCTACGACTTTTTTGAGCTCTTTGGCACTTGCCGGAATCTCTTCTGATAATCCAAATAGGTCAAGTATGTCTTTATCAGACCCATAACCAATTGATCTAAGAAGAGTAGTTACCGGAAATTTCTTTTTACGATCGATGTAAGCATACATCACGTTATTAACGTCAGTCGCGAATTCTATCCAAGATCCTTTGAATGGAATAATTCTAGCTGAATATAGTTTCGTACCGTTGGTGTGCTTGCTTTGTGCAAAGAATACACCCGGCGATCTATGAAGCTGTGAAACTATCACACGTTCTGCTCCATTGATTACGAACGACCCTTTAGAAGTCATGTATGGGATATTTCCCAAGAATACTTCTTGCTCGATGGTTTCAAAATCGTCGTTGTCCTCATCGTTGCAAGACAATTTCAGTTTTGCTTTAAGAGGAACAGAATATGTCAATCCTCTATCGATACACTCATCCACGTTATATTTCGGTGGATCTACCAAGTAATCGATAAATTCAAGTACAAAATTTTCTCTTGAATCAGAAATAGGGAAGTTTTCTGAGAAAACTTTGAAGAGTCCTTCCTGAATTCTTTTTTCAGCGGGCGTTTCCAACTGAAAAAAGTCTTCAAAAGATTGTAATTGAACCTTCAAAAAATCAGGATAGTCAATCACTGATTTTATCGAAGAAAAATTAATTCTTTCGGATTTATTTTTACTAGCCAAGGCCGTACAATTTTATGTGATAATAATGTAAGTAATTGTTTCTTTTTTTTAGAAACAGGAAAAGACCTGATCCCAATCCCGATATGAGTCGGGACTGGGACAGGCCTAATATTTTAGACGTTTTTAAAACTAAAAACCGTCAAATTTTTACTTAAGCTCTACTTCAGCTCCAGCTTCTTCAAGCTGCTTCTTAAGTCCTTCAGCTTCGTCTTTAGCAACACCTTCTTTCACTGCTTTAGGTGCACCGTCAACTAGTTCTTTAGCTTCCTTCAATCCAAGTCCAGTCAATTCCTTAACCAACTTCACGATAGCCAATTTAGCTCCTCCTGGAGATTTCAAGATAACGTCGAAAGAATCTTTCTCAGCAGCAGCTTCTTCACCACCACCAGCGCCAGCTACCATTACTGGAGCAGCTGCTGCAGCAGGTTCGATGCCATGCTCATCTTTCAAGATTTCAGCTAATTCATTTACTTCCTTTACAGTTAGTCCAACCAACTGATCAGCGAATGCTTTTAAATCTGCCATTTTATTTTAGTATTTAATATTTAATAATTTGAAACCAATTTTAACGTTCTGACAACGTTTTGACCAACCCTGAAAGTGTTGTTCCTCCACTCTGTAGAGCAGATACAACATTCTTTGCAGGAGATTGCAACAATCCGATAACCTCGCCAATAAGTTCCTTTTTGGACTTAAGTGTGGCAAGTGTACTCAGATGTTCCTCACCAATAAAGAGATCGTAATCGATGGAAGCTCCCTTTAATTTTGGTCTGTCTGCACTGTCAGCTTTTTTAAATTCTTTGATGATCTTAGCAGGAAGATTAGCACTTTCTGCTCCTGTGAACATCACTCCTGAAAATCCAGTCAACACTTCATCATTCAATGAAGAAAAGTCGGCATCGACTGTTTCCAGAGCCTTTCTAATAAGTGTATTTTTCACCACTTTGTACTCTACACCATTATCAAAACATTTCTGTCTGAAATCATTTATCTCAGCCACAGTTAAACTTGAGGCATCGGTAAAATAGAAATTACTAGTTTCCTTGAATTTCTCTGAAAGTTCTTTGATAACGACTGCTTTTTCTGCTCTAGTCATTTTGTTCTTTATTTAGAATCTTGTCGCAAGCGACATTGATTATAAAAGATCTTTTAAATTCCAGCTGATGCTTTATCAATTGAAACACCTGAGCTCATGGTACTTGATAGGCTTATGCCTTTCATATAGGTACCTTTTGCACTTGCAGGTTTCAATTTATTCACCATATTGATCAACTCCATCGCATTCTCTTTGATTTGCTCAGGAGTGAAAGATGCTTTCGCTACACTCGCGTGAATAATACCAAATTTGTCTACTTTGAAATCAATCTTACCAGATTTCACTTCTTGTACGGCTTTAGCCACATCTAATGTCACGGTACCAGACTTAGGGTTAGGCATCAGTCCTCTAGGGCCCAATACTCTACCTATTCTACCTACTTTGGCCATTACTGTTGGCATAGTCACTATAACGTCGATATCTGTCCAACCTTCTTCGATTTTCTTGATATAGTCGTCAAGTCCTACATGATCAGCTCCAGCGTCTTTAGCTTCTTGCTCTTTATCCGGAGTACACAGTACAAGAACTCTTACTTCTTTACCAGTTCCATGAGGCAGTGTTACCACTCCTCTCACCATTTGGTCTGCCTTTCTTGGATCAACTCCTAACCTAATATCAACATCCACTGAGGCGTCGAATTTAGTTGTAGTGATGTCCTTTACTATCTGCGATGCTTCGTCGATGGAATAATCCTTAGACTTGTCATATCTTTCAGCAGCTAGCTTTTGATTTTTCGTTAATTTTGCCATTTTAATTTAAAATTAATTAGGCCCAAGGGGCTTGACCACTTACTTTTATACCCATACTTCTAGCTGTACCAGCTACTTGTTTCATTGCTGACTCTATTGTAAATGCATTTAAATCAGGCATTTTAGTTTCAGCAATTTCCTTCACTTGATCCCAAGTTACGCTACCCACCTTGTCGCGATTAGGCTCCGAAGAGGCCTTTTTCAGTTTTGCCGCATTCATCAGCAATACTGGCGCAGGAGGAGTTTTTATAACAAAATCAAATGACTTATCGGTATATATTGTAACAAGCACAGGTAATACCTGTCCTGCTTTTTCCTGGGTTCTGGCATTAAATTGCTTACAGAAGTCCATAATGTTGAGACCTTTACTACCTAGTGCAGGTCCTACAGGAGGAGAAGGATTGGCTGCGCCACCCTTTATCTGTAATTTTAAGTAACCACTAATTTCCTTAGCCATTTTTACTCTGTTTTTTCTACTTGTATATAATTAAGTTCTACAGGTGTGTTTCGTCCAAAGATTTTCACCATTACATTTAGCTTCTTTCTTTCTTCGAATACTTCTTCTACTGTACCTGTAAATCCACTGAACGGGCCATCCATTACTTTCACAGTTTCTCCTACTATAAAAGGAGTATCGAGTTTTTCTTCGAACTCATCTACTTCTTCTACTTTACCCAAAATTCGGTTTACCTCATTTTGTCTTAGGGGAACTGGTGTTTTGGAAGGTCCTCCATCGTCGGCACCTAAAAAGCCAATAACTCCTGGTATTTTCGTGATGGTGTGTTGTACTTCGCCGTATTTTAGGTCTGCAGAAATAAGGATATAACCCGGGAAGAAATTTCTTTCTCTCACGCGCTTTTTCCCATTTCTCATTTCATATACCTTTTCAGCAGGTATCATGACTTGAGGAATGTATTCTTCAAGACCCATTCTTGCTATCTCAGTTTCCAAGTAGGTTTTCACCTTTTTCTCTTGTCCACTGACCGCACGAACTACGTACCACTTAAGCTCACTCATAATAGCGGGACTTTTTTTGACTAATTATAGATTATAATACCACTTTAATAGATTATCGAAACCGAAATCTATTATTCCAATGAATATTGCAAAAATCAGGGAAGCGACCAATACCAAAATTGAACTGCTCTGAAGCTCACTGTACTTTGACCATGTAACTTTATGGACCATTTCATCATAAGATTCTTTAAAAAAGTCAATCAATTTTGTCATTACTCAAACCTTTGCTTTAAACATTTGCACGGGTGGAGAGACTCGAACTCCCAGCCAACGGTTTTGGAGACCGCTACTCTACCAATTGAGCTACACCCGTAAAACCTTCAGCCCAAAAGGACTGCAAAATTAGGATTAATTTTGATTATAAACAAATGCGCTTCATTAAAAAATGAAACGCATCTGATAATCTTGTTATATCTGTCTTAGAACTTAATCTAGGATTTCAGTTACCTGACCAGATCCAACTGTTCTACCACCTTCTCTGATCGCAAATCTCAATCCTTTTTCCATTGCGATTTTGTTGATCAAAGTAACTTCGATAGTTACGTTATCACCAGGCATAACCATTTCTACTCCATCAGGAAGCATGATTTCACCTGTAACGTCAGTTGTTCTTACGTAGAACTGAGGTCTGTACTTGTTAAAGAAAGGAGTGTGACGTCCACCTTCTTCTTTTGACAATACATAAACTTCAGCTTTGAATTTTTGGTGAGGGTTAACCGAACCAGGCTTACAAATAATCATTCCTCTTTTGATATCGGCTTTCTCGATACCTCTAAGCAATAGACCAACGTTGTCACCAGCTTCACCTCTGTCCAATATTTTTCTAAACATCTCAACACCAGTGATTGTAGACTTCATGTCTTCTGCACCCATACCGATGATATCAACAGCATCTCCAGTGTTAGTAACTCCTCTTTCGATTCTACCAGTAGCTACAGTACCTCTACCAGTAATAGAGAATACATCTTCTACAGGCATCAAGAAATCTTTGTCGATAGCTCTTTCTGGTAATGGAATGTGGTTATCCACTGCTTCCATCAATTCTTCAACTTTAGCAACCCACTCAGGCTCACCGTTCAATGCACCAAGTGCAGAACCAGCGATTACTGGAATGTCATCACCTGGGAAGTCATACTCAGAAAGCAATTCTCTTACTTCCATTTCAACTAACTCTAGCAATTCTGGGTCATCGACCAAGTCTACTTTATTCATGAACACAACCAAGGCTGGAACACCTACCTGACGAGAAAGCAAGATGTGCTCTCTTGTTTGTGGCATTGGCCCATCAGTAGCTGCTACTACGATGATCGCACCGTCCATTTGAGCAGCACCTGTAATCATGTTTTTCACATAATCGGCGTGACCTGGACAATCTACGTGAGCGTAGTGTCTAGTAGCTGTAGCGTATTCAATGTGTGAAGTATTAATAGTAATACCTCTTTCCTTTTCTTCTGGAGCGTTGTCAATAGAAGAGAAGTCTTTTTGCTCTGCCAGACCCTTGTTCGCAAGAACTGAAGAGATCGCAGCAGTCAAAGTTGTCTTTCCGTGATCCACGTGACCAATTGTACCAATATTCACGTGAGGTTTCGAACGGTCAAAGGTTTCTTTAGCCATGTTTGAAAAATCCTATTTTAGTTAAATATTTAATTATATAAAAAAAGGCTACACATAAATATATAGCACAATTACTCAAACCAATATTCGCCTTTTTTAAATTAAAAGGCTTTCAGACGCTGAGCCAATGACGGGACTTCCCCGAAGGGATGCCTTACGGCAGAACCCGTGCAGATGATCACTCTCTCATCATTGGTCTACTTAGAGCCAATGACGGGATTTGAACCCGTGACCTCTTCCTTACCAAGGAAGCACTCTACCCCTGAGCTACATCGGCTTGAAAAATTAAGAGCGGGAGACGAGGCTCGAACCCGCGACCTACAGCTTGGAAGGCTGTCGCTCTACCAACTGAGCTACTCCCGCTTAATATTTCGACTGACTCAAAAATGAATTTGAATCAGGCCAATGTGGGGGGAGCAGGATTCGAACCTGCGAAGACATAAGTCAACGGAGTTACAGTCCGTCCCAGTTGGCCGCTTTGGTATCCCCCCGTGTTCAATAAAAATGAGAACATTCCCTGACGAAATTAAAGCAATTTTCATCGCCGTTTTTCTTAAGGAAGTGCAAAATTATATGCTTTTGATTCTTATTCAAATTTTTGCAAACTTATTTTCAGCATTATTTATTTTTTTTGACTAACATCGATTTATGTCCGTTAAAACTACATTTTTCAGGTAAAATCAAACATTAATTTTATTACTCCACTAGATCATTAGATTTGCTAAATACTATAAACAATAGAGACCAATGAACAAATACATTACTAAATCTCTTTCACTTGTTGCCTGCTGCAGTGTAATACTATTTGCCTGTACTCCTAAGAGTGAAAGTTCTGAATCTGCAATTATGGATACAAATATGGCTGACGGACACAGTTACGCTAAACCAAACGAGGCGGTGGTAACTCACTTAAACTGGAAAGCCGAGGTAAATTTTGAGTTGCAAAAAATACTCGCAAGCGCTAGTCTCACTCTCAAAACTGCCGAGGATGCAACACAGCTAATTCTGGATACCAAAGACCTTAGCATTAAATCGGTAACTAACGGAAACAATGAAGAACTAAGCTTTGTACTCGGTGAGGTGATGCCACATATCGGTGCTCCTCTTACCATTGATATTACTCCCAGTACCAAAAATGTGATAGTTACCTACGAGACGTCACAAGAGGCTGAGGCCCTGCAGTGGTTGGAGCCAAGTCAGACCACGGATAAGGCGTCTCCTTTTCTATTTACTCAATCACAGGCCATCCTGGCTCGTTCATGGGTGCCTATTCAGGATTCTCCAGGCATTCGATTTACATATGAGGCTGAAGTGACCGTACCGACAGAGTTGTTGGCCTTGATGAGTGCGTCAAATCCTACGGAGAAAAATGAATCTGGGGTCTATACATTTGAAATGAAGCAGGCTATACCTGCCTATCTGCTGGCCTTATCGGTTGGTGATATTGAATTTAGTTCGCTAGGCGATAGAAGCGGTGTATATGCTGAGCCTTCGGTACTTGCAAAAGCCGCCAGCGAATTTGAGGATCTAGAAAAAATGATAAGTGCGGCTGAAGCTTTGTATGGTCCATACAGGTGGGACAGATATGACATAATTGTTCTGCCATCTAGTTTTCCATTCGGAGGTATGGAAAATCCACGATTGACTTTTGCCACTCCGACTATACTGGCAGGGGACAAATCACTTACATCATTGGTAGCGCATGAACTGGCGCATTCGTGGTCCGGTAATCTCGTAACGAATGCCAACTGGAATGACTTCTGGCTAAATGAAGGGTTTACTGTATACTTTGAGTATAGGATCATGGAGGCTGTATATGGTCGTGATTATTCTGAGATGCTTGCACTACTTTCTTTGCAGGATTTGAAAGCTGAAATTGCTGACATGAAGGCTGCTGGAAGTTATAAAGACACGAGCCTTAAACTAGATTTGGAAGGAAGAAACCCTGATGACGGTATGACTTCGATTGCCTACGACAAGGGTTATTTCTTTTTGCGATTGCTAGAGGAAACTGTAGGAAGAGAGAAATTTGATTCTTTCTTAAAAGAGTACTTTACCAGCAATTCTTTTAAATCCATGACTACCAAAGGATTCATCGAGAAACTTCAGACTCAGCTTTTTGATGCATATGAATTAGACATCGAGCCAGCATTTTATGAGGCCTGGATTTATTCACCTGACTTACCGGAAAACTGTCCTACTCCTGTTTCGGATAAATTTGAAAACGTGGATAAGGCTTTAGCTACTTGGCAGGCTAACCAAAGCAAGGAAGAATTGCAATCAGCACACAACAGCGATGATTGGAGCACTCATGAGTGGTTGAGATTCGTGAGGGGTTTGCCTGAGGGTCTGACTTTAGAACAAATGACGGCACTTGATTTAGCTTTTGGTTTTACTTCTACCGGCAATAGCGAAATATTCGATGCGTGGGCGATTCTAATCATTGCCAACAAATATGAAGCTGGGTACGAGCCATTAGAAAAATTCCTGATCAATACCGGAAGAAGAAAATTCTTGATGCCTCTTTACAGAGAATTTGTAAAATCACCAGAAGGAACAGAGATGGCGAAGGCTATATATGAGAAAGCAAGACCAAATTATCATTTTGTAGCAAGTAGCTCTATTGATGAATTGCTAGGGATGTAATCCCGAAGTTGAAACTCATTAAAATTTGTAAAAAGGCTGAATTATTAGTTAATTCAGCTTTTTTTGTTAAATCCTGTTGTATAGTGAGGTCAGTCTCGGATCTTTCTCTTTATCTCGAATCTCCCGAATCAACCGATCTACTCCTTGCAGATCGGACATGAGTACTAAGGCCTGAAACGCCGAGAATCTAGCCATGTAGTTGGAATGATTTCTAGCGACTTGTTCAAACTGAGGTACGGCTGCTTTTCTATATTGATCAGGTGCATTCAGTAATTTTTCAGCATAGGCTTGTATGTAAAAGAAGAGTGTGTTGCCGTCAAGGCCTTTCATGCGATTTTGAAACCAGAGATAAGTGGACTCCTCTTTTTTATCGACGTAGTAATCAGCTAATGTGACTACGATATTGAGTTCGTTTTCCTGACTGTATTTGTTTAGAAAATCAACAGGCAGCTCTGTGTCATTTCTGGTAAACTGAGCAATAGTAGAGGCAACTACCAGGTATGAATCATCTTTGAGTGCCTGGTCGAACAAGGTTCGGTATTTCTTAAATCCTTTTTGCCCGAGGTAGGCAATAGCATAACTACGGACATGCGAGCTTGGATCCTTGATCAGGTTCAGCACCTCGGCCTCATATGTTTTAAGTTTGATTTCCTCATCGATCAGATACTCTAGTGCACGCTGACGGATCATATAATAAGGGTCACTAAACGAGCTGGTGAGTAGACGATCAACCAATTCCTGATTCTCGAATGTATATAAGCTATCCATGGTCTCAACTCTGCTGTAGAGGCTGGCGTCTTTGATAAATTGTGTATAATATTCGCTATCTGTTTTAGGATGATCAATCTCTGCCAGCAATTGTCTTTCGCTATCAAAAATGACTACATCTGGTTTTTGGTTCATCGGGAACTGGTAAGTCTCATAGGCCTCGTTTATTACCACAGGATAACTAAAGTTTTGATCTCCTTTCCAGATGTCAATGAATACGGGTAGACGAAATACTGGAGTTTCGTCCTCTGATTGAACCTGGGCTACGCTCAGCGTAAGTGTGTCATTTTCAAAAGTGTGTCTGACTTCCAATTCCGGATGTCCGGTAAAGAAATACCACTGGTCAAAAAACCAGTTTAGATCTTCTCCCGTCACCTTTTCAAATGCCATTCTCAACTGTGCTACTTCTACAGATTGAAAGGCATTATCGGTGAGATAGTTTTTCAACCCCAGAAAGAAGGCGTCATCGCCTACATAATTTCTAAGCATATGAAGTACGGCCGCTCCCTTGTTGTAAGAGTGGGCGTCGAACATGTCGTCTTGATTGTCATAGAAATATCGAATGAGATTCTTCTGTTCTTCACTGGCTTCAATAAAATAGGATTCATGTTCTATTAGGAAAGTATAATCAGCCTCATCCTTACCATATTTATACTCATTCCATAAATACTCTGAATAGCTGGCAAATCCTTCGTTGAGTGTGAGGTTGGACCAGGACTCGCAGGTAACTAAGTCTCCAAACCATTGATGCATGAGTTCATGGGAAATGATATCGTCCCAATTCTTGTCTATAAGATGTCTATCTGTGACGTTGAGTGCCTCGTAGAAGAGTGAAGCGGATGTATTTTCCATAGCACCAGACACAAAATCTCTTACTACAATCTGATCATATTTTTTCCATGGAAATGGATAGCCGAGCTTGTCGGAAAAGAAGGTGAGCATTTCTGGCGTGTTACCAAAGATGTCTTGGGCATATTGACCGTATCCCTTTTCCATCCAGTAGGCCAACGGGATGCCATTCCATTCTTCGCGAACAATCTCAAATTCGCCGACAGCCATCATAAATAAGTAGGGAGCATGTGGCTGATCCATTACCCAAACGTCTGTTCGCTTTCCGTCAGACTGGTTCACTTGATCTGTAAGCAGGCCATTAGATAAGGTTTGAAATTTGTTATCTACTGTGATACTGATCTTCTGAGTACAACGTTCGTTGGGAATATCTATAGTTGGAAACCAGCCAGAGCTGGCTTCAGTTTCTCCCTGAGTCCAGATTTGCATTGGTTTCTCAGGATTTTTGCCATTGGCATTGATAAAATACAATCCGCGATTCTCTTCGATAGCTTCACTTCTTTCCGGATCTCTTTCATAGGGCTTAGCCACATATTCTATTTCAATTCTAAGGGTGTCATTTCTATCATAAGTGTTCTCAAATAGCACTTGCAGTTCAAGTTCGTCATATGTATACTCTACTTTTTTGCCCTCCAATAGTACGGTTAGAATATCCATACCTTTAGCGTCGAGAGTCAATTTATCCTGTTCGTAGAAAATCGGAGTTAGGCTAAGACTCGCTTTTCCCAAAAGATATCTTTTGCTCCAGTCAAACGATACAGCCAGATCGGTATGAAGTAAATCCCAGCTTCTTGATTCAGATCCTCGATATATTGGCAAACCACTAACTTGTGATTCATCGGAAATTGGAGCGCTGTCAGGGCTAGATTGAGTAAAACCAATTCCCGCCTGTAAGGTCAGGATACTAAAAACCACAAAAGACATCTTCATATTAATCATACCATTCAATTTATATTCTTTTATTTCAAAAAGAAAAGCAATGTATCTATACATACTTTCATTTTTCGCGCCCCAAGATATACTTTATTAGCCTTTTGGTTTGACCATTTATGACTATTTTCGCCAGTTAAATTTCCATTTTATATGAGCCCTTACAACAAACTAAACAATATAACAGGCTGGATCATTTTTATCCTTGCCACCACAGTTTATGCTCTTACGGTCGAGCCCACTGCAAGTTTTTGGGATTGCGGTGAGTTTATTGCCGTGTCTTACAAGCTGGAAGTACCCCACCCTCCAGGTGCACCATTCTTCCTTTTGCTAGGTAGACTCTTCTCATTTTTTGCGATGGGAGATGTAGAGCAGGTAGCTTATTGGATCAATATGCTCAGTGTTGTGAGCAGTGGATTTACCGTTTTATTCTTGTTTTGGTCTATCACACATTTCGCTAAAAAATTAGTTGCAGAAAACACTGATTATTCAAATCTGGTGATTATTGGCAGTGGTATCATCGGTGCTTTGGTGTATACCTTCTCTGATTCATTTTGGTTTTCTGCAGTAGAGGCAGAAGTATATGGTATGTCTTCCTTTTTTACCGCCTTTGTGGTATGGGCGATATTGAAATGGGAAAATATAAAAGATCCTTCTGATGAAAATAGGTGGATGATTCTAATTGCCTATATGGTAGGCTTGTCCATCGGTGTGCATTTGCTGAATTTGGTAACGGTACCTGCACTTGCTTTGATCTATTATTTCAAGAAAAGGGAGCAGGTAACAATGAGAGGTATCATCACAACGATGCTCGCCAGCGGTGCAATTGTATTAATAATAATGGAAGGGGTAATTCCTGGCTTGCCAAGTCTGGCTGGCAAATTAGAAATCATATTTGTCAATAATATTGGCCTTCCGTTTGGATCTGGCATTGTGTTTTTTGCCATTGTCTTTCTGGGAGGACTCGTCTATGGCATCTATCATTCCATTCAATCAAGCAATGTCACTCTAAACACGATACTCGTCAGTTTTGCATTTATACTCATTGGATATTCATCATACTCTATTGTTTTGATTCGTTCGAATTATAACCCACCGATAGATGAAAACAACCCTGAAGATGTACTTAGTTATGTCTCTTATCTGAAGCGGGAACAATATGGTAGCAGACCCTTGCTCAAGGGTCAATATTTTACAGCTGACATTGTGGATCAAAAGAAAGGCGCACCAGTCTATACTAAGGGAGAAGATAAGTATGAGATTTCCGATTATAAATTGGAATATGTATATGATCCCGATCACACTACAATACTGCCTAGAGCCTATAGTACACAGCCGAGTCATGTCCAGCGCTACCGAGAGATATTGGGATTAAAAAATGGCGAAAAGCCAAGTTTTGGAGATAATCTCACCTATATGTTTAAGCATCAGCTAGGTACCATGTATTTCCGCTACTTCATGTGGAACTTTGCTGGTCGAGCATCTGACATCCAAGGAGCAGATTGGGTAGGTCTCAATGATGCGTTCGAAAAAGTACCACCAATGCTGGAGGAGAACAAAGGACGGAATATTTTCTATATGATACCCTTGCTGCTAGGCATAATAGGCTTGGTTTTCCAATATTATAAGGATCCAAAAAATTTCACTTTTGTAGGCATGTTATTCTTTTTAACAGGTGCCGCGATCGTACTCTATCTGAATTCGCCACCTACTGAGCCTCGCGAAAGAGATTATATCTATGCTGGATCTTATTATGCTTTTGCTATTTGGGTTGGAATTGGAATGGTTGCGATTTTCAACTTGTTCTTTGCTTTGCTGAAAAAAGGAATCCCAGCAGCCGCCATCTCATTGGCTCTTTGCTTAGGAGCACCTCTACTAATGGCTACGGAAGGATGGGACGATCATGATAGATCCAACAGATACTTTTCTGTAGACTCTGCCAAAAATTTCTTAGCCTCTTGCGCACCAAATGCCATCATTTTTACTGGCGGTGACAACGATACTTTCCCTCTATGGTATGTGCAAGAAGTCGAAGGTTTCAGAACGGATGTCAGAGTGATAGTATTAAGTTATTTCAACACGGACTGGTATATCGCACAAATGATGCGTGATGCATATGAGTCAAAGCCACTTCCATTCGGTCTGACTTTAGAAAACTACAAGCAAGGCGGGTTAAATGATTACCTACCGTTGGTAGAAAGACAAAACATAAAAGGCGGTACCATGAATGCTGCTCAGTTTATCAAACTAATTAAAGATGAACACCCTGCTTTGGCCGTACCGACTTCGATCAGCAGTTATAATTCGGTGCCTGCCAAAAACTTCTACTTACCAGTGGACTCTGCAAAAGTTGCTGAGATGGGAATCATTCCAGAGCAATTTAGCAGCATGCTATCCGATCGTATGACATGGAGTATGAAAGGACGTGGACTGGAGAAAAAGGATTTGGCCATTCTGGATCTGATTGTCAACAACAATTGGGAACGACCAATCTATTTTAATAATACGTCTGCCTCGAGTGTGAATTTCAACCTAAAAGAATACATGGTTCAAGAAGGCAACGCTTTTAGATTGCTTCCTATTAGAAATACTTACGCTGGTGAAATGTTTGTCGATACTGATATGATGTTTGAAAACATGATGAACAATTTCCATTGGAGAGAATTGGACAATCCCACAGTATACTATTCTGAGGACTACAGGAATTTTGTTTTGAATCACAGAGCTAGTTTCAATACACTAATTGAAAACTTAATCGCTGAAGAAAAAATGGATAAGGCTAAAGAAGCCGTTCTAAAATGTCTGGAGATCATGCCTGATCATGTCATCCGCTACGATCATTTCAGTGTACAGCAGGTGGGCTATCTAATTATCGTAGATGAGATCGACAAAGCTGTGGAAATGGCTGAGCTGATTTCTACTCGATCGGACGAGATGCTGACTTACCTTTTCGATACAGGCAATCTTAATAGATTCGAATTACAGAAAAATTTAATCTCACTTAGTGAATTAGCCCGAATATTCAGAGGGACTGAAAAGCTGGAACTCGCCACTAAGTATGAAGAGCTCTTCAGAAAGCACTATCAGATCGCTCAATAGAAGAAGTAAAATACCTTAAAAATGAAAGAGGCTGCCTGGTAAACCGGACAGCCTTTTTTTTATTCGCTCCTTGCTTCTATTCTATTTTTTCAAAAATTTAAAGGCTTCTTTAAATTGGGAGAAGTCGTCCTTAACCACTACGAAATAATATCCGGAATTGAAATTTTTAACGTTGATTCGATATTTATCACTTCCGATGCTCTCTGCATCCACCTCTACCGTATTTCCGATAATGCTATGCAGCTCAAAAGAGGTATCTCGTAAGGTCGAGTTTCTGATATTGACCACTATATAATCTACAGTGGGATTTGGATAGACTTCAATCTGATTTGAAACGTCTAGATCAATATTTTCAAAGACTATAGCTTCTGCAGTAAAAGTCGAGGCACTTGTGCTGTCTTGAGCCCAAGCTGATGTTGCTGCGAAAAGCAAGATCAATGATCCTATGACTTTTATTTTTTGCATGTGGTCTAAGTTCCAAATTCAATGTTCTACAAATTACGCCAATAGCGGACTTATAGTTTCTATGAATATAATTATTTTTTCGATAAGAAAGATAGAAAGGTTTTACTTTTCGATAAGCCCTAGGGATATTCTCGACGAATTTGTCAAAATACGACTTTATATATGATAGGTTCTTCTTCCAGATTTTTTAACCACCTTCCGGATGGCTTTGGGCAAAAGGTCGATTAGATCAGATGCAATTATCGATTCTTCGATATTTTTCTTAGCATATAGGTCTCCTGCCAGGCCATGGAGATAGGCTCCTAAAACAGTACTTTCAAATCCAGAATAGCCCTGACCGATGAGGGCAGCAATAATACCGGTGAGCACATCGCCACTACCACCAGTAGCCATGCCAGGATTTCCACTTGAATTGAAAATTACCAAACCATCAGCGTTACAAATACTGGAATGCGCTCCCTTAAGAAGGACGTTGACCTTGTACTTTTGTGCAAAACCAATCTGCTTATCGAGTCGTTCAAAATCATCTTTCCAAGGCCCCACCAATCGCCTGAATTCTCCAGGGTGAGGAGTAAGCACAGATCCTTCTGGGATTAGAGATAACCATTCTTTGTTTTCCGCAAGGATATTCAATGCGTCAGCATCTATGACCATAGGATGCTGATAATCGCTCACCAATTTTTTTATGACATTTGCGGTGATGGAATTTGTCCCTATTCCCGGGCCTACAGCTATCACATCATAAGCATCCAAATCATAGAGCGAAGATATCACTTGCTCTTCATTGTCCGCAGACACCATGGCTTCAGGTAATTCTGATTGAAGAATATTGACTCCGCATTTGGGCACGTGGATGGTGAGCAGGCCAGCTCCAGCACGCAAGCAGGCTTTGCCGGCGAGCATTGCAGCACCCATTTTCCCAAAAGCCCCTGCGATGAGCAGATTATGGCCTACTGTGCCTTTATGTGAAAATTTAGCTCTGGATTTAATAAATGAACTAATAAATGCCGGAGTAGATAAATAATAATTGGAAGGCAACGATTGAATATATTCCTCAATCAGTCCTATACTCTTTATGACTAATTCACCACTAAACTCTTGATGGTCGGGTAATAGCAATGACAATTTTGGAATCTGAAAACATACAGTATGAGAAGCTCTCATCACTGCACCTTCATCAAAGAGTTGGTCGCAGCCAAGGCCTGAAGCAATATCAACACTTACCCTGTGCTCACACGGTTCATTGTTTAAATGATTGATCAAATCTGCATGAAGGCCTGTCACTGCTCGACTGAGGCCAGTACCAAAGATGGCATCCACTATCACGGTGTCTTTACTCAATGATGGGAAATTGTCGCCTTCCACAAGAGTCTGTGGAATATTATAGTTCTGAATTACGTCGTAGTTGATTTTGAAATCACGAGAACCGGTTTCTGGATTTCCTATGCAAAATAGGGAAACTGTATACCCAGAATCATTGAGCAAACGGCAAATCACAAGTCCATCGCCGCCATTGTTTCCATTGCCACAAAAAACGACGACAGGATGCTCTGAATCGAATTTTTTGGTGAACCAATGTACAAATTCCTCCGAGGCCCGCTCCATCAAATCAACCGAGTGGATGGGTTCGTTTTTTATTGTAAACTGATCGGCCTGGCGGATTTGCTCAGCGTCCAGAACCTTTAGGCATAAGTTGAAATCCATATCCAAAAATCATTAGGGAATTAAATTTAACGAATTTTGGATTGTAAGTTTTATTATCTGTCGACTTCTCCCATAACAAAATCTAAGGACCCAACAATCGCGATAAGATCAGCTATCATATGGCCTTTTGAAATGGCTGGTAAAATAGACAGATTGGAAAAACTGCATCCCCTTGCTTTACATCTGACGGCTACATCAGATCTACCATCTACGCGGAAATAATATCCTAATTCGCCTTTAGGGTTTTCAGCTCTGACGTATAAGTCTTGAGCCTTGGGTCTGATTTTTTTGGGTACCAACTCTCTGGGATCAAACTCCCGTGTTCTCTTATGGTCACCGGTCAATTTTGTCAAACATTGCTCAATAATTTTCACTGATTGATTGACTTCTTCTACTCGCACCCAGGTACGATCCCAGCAGTCTCCAGTTTGTCCCATGGCGCCGCTGCCAATGGGTACATCAAAATCCAGTTCGGGGTAGACTGAGTAGCCATCGACCTTTCTGTAATCAAGTCTGAGGCCTGACCCTCTTAGTATAGGACCCGTGACGCCGTAGTTGATGGCAAGGTTGCGAGGGATGACTCCGACATTGGCTGTCCTTTCGATGAATATTTTGTTGTTCATCAACACCTCATCCAATTCTTTGAGTTTAGGTTTGAGATAGGAAATGAACTCAGCGCATTTCTCTTCGAATCCAACAGGCAAATCATAATAGAGACCTCCAATCCAAATGTAGTTGTATAACATTCTCGCCCCACTGACCCACTCCAGCAAACGCAGGATATGCTCACGATCTCTCATCACCCATAGAAAGGGAGTGAATGCGCCGATATCCAACCCGTAGGTTCCGATGGCTACAAAATGTGAAGCTATCCTGTTGAGTTCTGCGACCAGCACACGAATGTACTCTACCCGCTTTGGGATTTTGTCTTGTATGCCTAGCATTCGTTCGACACCCATGGCATAGGCGTGCTCGGAGTTCATAGCTCCGACATAATCCATTCTATCTACAAATGGAATCACACCATTCATACTTACAGACTCGGCATGCTTTTCAAAACACCTGTGCAAGTAGCCTAGATGAGGTACGACATTTACCACGATTTCCCCATCGGTGACTACTTCTAGCCTTAAGACACCATGGGTCGATGGATGCTGTGGTCCAATATTAATAACCATTTCTTCTCTTGAAAGATTGGCTTCTGTGTGAACATTGGGTGCGGACTCATTTAAATTTTCCGGACGGTACTTATATTCAATTTCCTGACTCATATCGGATCGTCCTCCTCTCTGATGGTTTTCATCCCTCTATAAGTTTCGGGTTCGACATAGTCCTTGCGCATAGGATGCCCTTCCCAATCTGCCGGCATAAGAATTCGACGTAAGTCAGGATGATTCATGAATTTAATACCAAACAAATCATAGGCTTCTCGCTCATGCCAGTCTGCTGTCTTCCATAGATGGCTCACAGTTTCGATTTCGACTTGGTCTCTTGGTATGAAAACCTTAAGTGTAAGCGCATGTTCTAATGGAATGGAATACAAATTGTAGATCACTTCCATTGTGTTGGCCTCTGGACCGTTGTCTATAGCGGTAAGGCAAGAAAGTAAATCAAATAACGTCTCTGGGTGATCTTTCAATACTTGACAGACTGGTGCTATTTGATTGGCAGCGACCACAATGGCAGTTGGTGTGGTATTCTCATCGATGGACAGTACGGTACCTACTCCTAGTTTTGAGTCAATAAGATTTTTGAATTGTTCTACCTGCATATCACACTTGTTTATCAAGTATATCTTTGAACCCTTCTGGCGCCACAAGGGTCTCACTTTCAATTTTTTCTCGGAGCTTCAGTATCCCACCTATTAGTGCTTCTGGCCGTGGTGGACAGCCTGGCACGTATACATCGACTGGGATTATTTTGTCTACTCCTTTGACCACATGATACCCGTGCTCCCAGTAGGGCCCACCACAATTGGCGCAGCTCCCCATAGATATCACATATCTAGGTTCTGCCATTTGCTCATATAGTCGTCGCACTCGGTCAGCCATCTTGTAGGTCACGGTGCCTGCCACAATCATGACATCTGACATTCTAGGGCTTGCTCTCGGGACTACACCGAATCGATCCAGGTCGTACCCTGAAGCCATCGACCCCATCATTTCTATGGCACAACATGCCAATCCAAATCCCATAGGCCAGATGCTGGACATTCTAGCCCAGTTGGTTATGTCTTCGAGACTGCTGATGATTACACCACCATTATTGAATTGTTGATCCAGGAGGCCTTTCATACTTTAGTTTAAAAGATTAAGTTTTAATTTCATGACTAGCTGTACTTACTATTTAATTGATCGTATAAATTGTCTGGCACGCTAGATTTAGTGTCCTCAATATTTACTTCTGGCTTTTCCCAATTGAGGTAACCTTTGCCCCAGACATAAATAAGACCAAGAGCCAGGATTAGGATAAACAAACTCATTTCTATCATGGCGAGTATTCCCCATTGTCCAGCGGTTTCAGCATTCAACTGTTCGTTGCCAAATACGATTGCCCATGGAAATAGGAATAACAATTCTGTCTCGAATAGCACAAATACCAGAGCGACGACATAAAATCTAATATTAAATTTGCCCCAGGCTGTACCGGTCGGATCCTCACCACATTCATAGGTAGTCATCTTCTCTTCGTTAGGACGGTTTGGCCTTAGCAGTCGACTAAGTACGAGAGGCCCTATGATGGCGACCAGGCCACCAAAAGCAAAAAGTAATAATATCTGATAATTGGTCAATTCCATGTTCTAAAGTTACCACAAACAAAAAAACCTCGCCATAAGACGAGGTTTATAATTTGATATCTACGCGTCTTACAACATTACATGCATCTATTCCAACAACAAATAGAATTTGTTGTCAGTGATTTGAGGGTTTGTATGTTGCAAGTTCTTTTCAACTCAGTATTAGACTATAGTTGCCAGAAGTCTGTTTAGTGTAGTACTAGGACGCATCGCCTCTTCGGCTAGTTGCTCATTTGGCTGATAATAACCTCCTATGTCCACCGGCGAACCTTGGGCAGCAAGTAGCTCTTCGTTGACCTTTTCTTCATTTTCCGCCAGGGCCTTAGACACTTCCGTAAATTTCGCTTTTAGCTCGGCGTCGACATCCTGAGCGGCTAGTGCCTCTGCCCAATAGGTCATGAGGTAAAAATGACTGCCGCGATTGTCAATTTGATTCACTTTTCTGGATGGAGACTTACCCAGGTCTAGGAATTTACCTGTAGCTTCATCTAAGGCGTCTGCTAAGACTTGCGCTTTCGCGTTATCTGTAGATTGGCTCAAGTGCTCTAGTGAAACTGCCAATGCCAGGAACTCACCGAGTGAATCCCATCTCAGATGACCTTCTTCATTGAACTGCTGCACATGCTTAGGTGCTGATCCGCCGGCGCCGGTTTCGAATAACCCACCGCCATTCATCAACGGAACAATTGAAAGCATTTTAGCGCTGGTACCTAATTCCAAAATGGGAAACAAATCAGTCAAATAATCTCTTAATACATTTCCTGTAACTGAAATGGTATCCAATCCTTTCTTTATTCTTTCAAGGGAATATATGGTCGCTTCAACAGGAGATTTGATCAAAATCTCTAATCCATTGGTGTCATGATCTCCTAAGTATTTGTTGACTTTGGTGATCAACTGTGCATCATGTGCTCTATTTTCGTCCAGCCAGAATACCGCAGGGTTCCCTGTGGCTTTGGCTCTGGATACTGCCAATTTCACCCAATCCTGTATGGGTGCGTCTTTGACCTGACACATTCTGAATAGATCACCTGCACCGACAGACTGCTCGATCAACACATGACCAGCGGCATCTGTTACTTTCACTGTACCTGCAGCTGACATTTGGAATGTCTTATCATGCGAACCGTACTCTTCTGCCTTTTGTGCCATGAGGCCAACGTTAGGTACGCTACCCATGGTGGTGGGGTCAAAAGCTCCATTTTTCTTGCAGAAATCTATCGTTTCCTGATACACACCAGCATAACATCTGTCTGGAATAACTGCTTTGGTATCTTGCTGATTGCCGTCTGCATTCCACATTTGGCCTGACGTACGAATCATTGCGGGCATAGACGCATCGATAATTACATCGCTAGGTACGTGTAGGTTGGTGATGCCTTTGTCAGAATTGACCATCGCCAAATCTGGACGGTTTTTGTATACGGCTTCTATCGCTGCTTTGACTTCCGCTTCTTTAGCGTGTCCGGCGACTTTGGCATATACGTCTCCGATACCGTTGGTGGCGGTGACACCCAGGTCTGCGAATAAATCGGCATACTTCTCAAATACGTCAGCATAAAACACTTCTACCACTGCACCAAAAATAATGGGGTCGGACACCTTCATCATAGTGGCTTTCATGTGCAAGGAAAATAGGACGCCTTCAGCTTTAGCCTTTTCGATCTCCTGTCCTATGAAGGACTTCAGGGCAGACATGTTCATCACAGATGCATCAATGATTTCTCCAGCCAACAAAGGTGTTTTTTCCTTGAGTACCTTGACCGAACCGTCTGTTCCTACAAATTCAATTTTCGCATCTGTAGCGGCAGCAACAGTTACTGATTTTTCGCTACCATAGAAATCACCTTCGCTCATGCTCGCTACATGAGATTTGGATTCCTGAGACCAAGCACCCATAGAGTGAGGGTTTTTCTTGGCAAAATTCTTTACGGCTTTTGGTGCTCGTCTGTCTGAGTTGCCTTCTCTGAGCACTGGGTTCACGGCACTACCTAGCACTTTTGCGTAGGCGGCTTTGATATTCTTTTCTTCGTCGTTTTTTGGACTGGCTGGATATTCTGGCAGTTTGTATCCTTTGGCCTGGAGTTCCTTAATCGCTTCTTGAAGCTGAGGGATTGAGGCACTGATATTGGGCAATTTGATAATGTTGGCCTCAGGTGTTTTAGCCAAGCCTCCCAACTCAGCCAATGCATCACCAATTTTTTGATCGTCTGTTAGATATTCCGACAGATTGGCTATAATTCTACCCGCCAGTGAGATATCTCTGGTTTCTACTTCAACTCCTGCTGCTTTGGTAAATGCCTGTACGATTGGCAAAAATGAATAAGTGGCGAGCGCTGGGGCTTCGTCCGTTTTAGTGTAAATGATCTTAGCTGTTTGTGCCATTTTTCTTTCCTTCAATTATTTAGTTACCCAATGTAAATTTTGCAAATAGATCAGCGCAATGGCTGGCAGGGTTATGAGTCTCAGATCGCTCTGAATACAGACTCTGTTGCTCTAAGTGAGCGAATTTAGTAAATGTTTGAAGAATGGGGGAGCGATCAATAAGTTATTCCTAAAATAGGATCGCTGGATTTTAAAAATCTAAAAGAATCATTGACCAAAGACCCAAAAAACGAGCATACCTACAATCACCAAGGAGATGATCATTGCTTTTATTTTTCTGATGATTTCTTTTTTTCTAATCACCTTCAGTCTACGTCTAAAAATTTCTAACTGTTCAGGAGTCGCTTCCTTAAATACGAGAGGCTTTCGTGATATTATTTGATCTGTTATATAGGACTTATCGAAATTCTGATAGCCTCCTCCTTTGCCTCCTTTGAGCAACTGACGATTTTGTTTAGTCGTTTGGGTAGCCCATTTTGAAAAACCCGTTCCTAACATCATATAAGTATAGCTAAGAATTAATAACTCTCTTTATCGCTTGGGAAGTCCTTCGCTTTGACGTCTTTGATATATCCTTGTACGGCTTCGGCCATCACTTGGCTAAGGTCTGCATACTGACGTAAAAATCTCGGTTGGAATTCCTGAGTGATACCGAGCATATCATGAGTGACCAATACTTGACCGTCGACATCCGGGCCTGCTCCTATCCCGATTATTGGGATGTTGACCGTCTCTGCCACTCGCTTAGCGAGTTTGCTTGGAATTTTTTCCAGAACAATAGCATAACAGCCGGTCTCCTCGAGCAACTTGGCATCTGAGATCAATTTTTCTGCTTCTGCATCTTCTTTTGCCCTTACGGTATACGTCCCAAATTTATATATCGACTGAGGGGTTAGCCCCAAATGGCCCATCACGGGTACACCTGCACTTAAGATCCTGGTGATACTTTCTACGATTTCAGATCCTCCTTCAAGCTTTACTGAATGAGCACCAGATTCTTTCATGATTCTGATGGCAGACTTTAGCGCTTGAGTTGAGTTTCCCTGATAGCTACCAAAGGGTAAATCTACTACTACAAAAGCCCTGCTAATGGCTCTGATCACACCTTGAGCATGGTAGATCATTTGATCCAGAGTAATTGGCAGCGTGGTCTCATTACCAGCCATCACGTTGGAAGCTGAGTCTCCTACTAATAAAACATCTATGCCTGCCTGATCCAAAATTCTAGCCATAGAAAAGTCATAGGCTGTAAGCATGGAGATTTTCTCTCCACGGTTTTTCATTTCCTGGAGTTGGTGAGTGGTGACTCGTTTGATGTTGGATTGATGGACGGACATACTTGGGTTCTATGTTCTTTAGTTAAAAGTCAAAGTTATGTCAAAAAGTTTTGACCTAAATCTTAAATTTTGAAGGTACCGTTACTTCCACTTTATGTTGCATCCCATGCTTGGGTGCTGCTCAGTATCTATAGGCAGACCTTTCTCTAGATTGTTGAGAGTTCGACTAAGGTCTTGTCCTGTCACCGGAACCCCGTTGCCTGGTGTGGAGCCATCCATTCTGCCTCTGTATACACAGCGGTCTTCACTGTCAAACACATAAAAATCCGGGGTGCAAGCGGCCTGATAAGCCTTAGCTATAGCCTGCGATTCGTCATACAAATAGGGGAAATTAAAGCTATAATCCTGTGCATGAACCTTCATTAGCTCTGGGCTGTCCTGAGGGTAGTTTGCTACGTCGTTGGAGCTGATGGCCACGAACCCAATCCCTTTGGGTAGGAATTCTTTGGCTAGAGCTACTATTTTTTCTTGAACGTGAATCACATATGGGCAGTGATTGCATATGAACATCACAACGGTTCCTTTCTCAGATTTTACATCGGAATAGGATAAAGTGTTTCCAGAAATGGTATCAGGAAGATTAAATGCAGGCGCAATGGTGCCAAGTGGCATCATGGCAGATTCGGTACGAGCCATATCATCTATTCAAGAGGTGAGATTCAATATTAAAAAAAAGAGCCCAAGGTTTTTACCCCAGGCTCAGTCGTATTTTTTAGCAGAATTCGTCAAAAACCTGTACTAAATGATCGGCGATCATTTCTGCGCTACGGCCTTCTATATGGTGTCTTTCGACAAAATGTGCCAATTCTCCATCCTTAAACAAAGCAATTGAAGGAGACGAAGGTGGATATGGAGAGGTATACTCTCTGGCTTTCTGGACAGCCTCGGCATCTACACCTGCAAATACTGTAGCAAGGTAAGAAGGTTTTTTGCTGCTATTGGCTACCGCCATTTTCACTCCTGGGCGTGCCGCGCCTGCAGCGCATCCACATACCGAATTCACAACCAACAGGGTGGTTCCGCTATGATCGGTCAAATGTTGTTCTACTGCGTCTGCAGTTTTTAGTTCATCGAAGCCTACAGAAGTCAAATCTTCTCGCATTGGGGCTACTAGTTCTTCTGGATACATGGTAATTATTATTTAAATATTCTAATTCTTTCTTTTAACTGCGTCAGCAATAAATCTCTCGCCTTTGATCGGCGATTGTCCATCCATAGACGATAGTTGCAAACGGAAGGTTTTCTACATAAAGCCAAGCTCCAACTTGGCCGCCTCAGACATCATATCAGTTTCGTAGGGTGGGTCGAAGGTCACCTCTACATCCACTTTGCTTACTTCTTCTATTTCTTCTATTCTCTGCTTGATTTCATCGGGTATTGCCTCCGCGGAAGGACAAGCTGGAGAGGTTAAGGTCATGAGCACATAGACGTTGTTGACTGGAAATACATTTATTTCATAGATCAAACCCAACTCATATACATCCACAGGTATCTCAGGATCGTAGACGGTCTTGATCGCAGCCAGTACTTTTTCTTTTAAGCTTTTCTCTTCTGCCATAACTTATTGATTAATTTTTGCTTTCATAGCCAGTGCATAGATCTGCATTTGTTTGATCATAGCGGCAAAACCGTTGGAACGCTGTGTTCCGATAAATCTATTCATCCCGATTTTTTCATGGAAGAACAGATCAGCATTAAGTATATCATCCGGGGTCTGGTTAGACAAAATACGAACGAGCAAGCTTACAAGACCTTTAGTGATCGCTGTATTGCTATCTGCCTGAAAAATTACTTTTCCGTCCAGCATATCAGCATGCAACCATACTTTGGACTGACATCCCTTTACAATATTATCCTCCGTCTGATACTGAGCAGGAAGTTCTGGTAATTTGGCGCCAAGCTCCATGACATAGCCAATCGTCATCTCCATGTCTCCATCGAGCATCCCGAAATCTTCTATAATTTCTTCCTGTACAGAATTGATTGTTGCCATGTCTATTTAAACCTCTTGATGATCGCTTGAAGCGACTCTACAAAATATTTTATTTCTTCTTTGGTGTTGTACACGGAAAATGAGGCTCTTACGGTTCCTTCTATGTTGAAAAAATCCATCAAGGGCTGTGCGCAATGATGGCCTGTTCTAACTGCGATACCTTTTGCATCCAAAAGCTGACCCAGGTCAAATGGGTGTACACCTTCTATGAGAAATGATATCACGCTAGCCTTCTTGGTTGCTGTACCTACAGGCACAAAACCTTCTACGTCTTTCAACAGTTCATTGGCGTATGCCATGAGTTCGTCCTCGTACCGAGCAATATTTTCCTGTCCAAGATCTTCTACAAAATCAATCGCAGCTTTGAATGCAATCACCTCTCCGATATTGGGCGTACCTGCTTCAAACTTGTAGGGAATATCATTATAAGTAGTGCCGGAAAAGCTTACTTCTTTGATCATTTCCCCTCCTCCCTGATAAGGCGGCATGGCTTCCAATACGGTTCTTTTTCCATAAAGAGCGCCTACCCCTGTGGGTCCATATACTTTGTGTGCTGAAAACGCTAAAAAATCACAGTCCAGAGCTTTGACATCCATTTTTACATGGGGTGCTGCCTGGGCCGCATCTATCAGTACTTTGGCTCCAGCCTTATGAGCCTCATTGATTATTTCTTTTACTGGGTTGATGGTACCTAATGCATTGGAAATATAATTGACGGCTACCAGTCGCGTCTTGTCGGATAGCAGCTTCACATATTCATCAAATATCAACTCGCCTTTGTCATTGACAGGAATAACTTTGAGCATTGCTCCATTTTCTTCACATAGCATTTGCCATGGAACAATGTTAGAGTGGTGCTCCAGCCCTGATACGATGATTTCGTCTCCAGCCTTAATGAATTTTCTGCCGTAGGTAGCCGCTACCAAGTTGATCCCTTCTGTCGTTCCCTTGGTAAAGATGACCTCTTCTGCTTCATTGGCATTGATGAACTTTGCTACGGACTTTCGCGTGTCTTCAAAAGCTGTGGTAGCACGTTCTGCCAAGGTATGAATACCACGGTGAATATTAGAATTGTCTGTATTGTAGTAGTGCGTAAGCGCGTCTATCACACATTGCGGCTTTTGAGAAGTAGCCGCATTGTCAAAATATATCAGCGGTTTGCCATTCACTTGCTGATTAAGTATCGGAAATTGTTTTCTTATTTCCTGAATATCGATTGCAGAATCTACCATACTCACTATACGTTCAATCGTGCGATAACCTTGTCAGTTATTTCCATTTTTAACCAGCCAAGATTTACTTTCTCTATTACCTCTGCCACATTGGCAAGTAAGATCATGGAAGTGGCCTTTTCCTTGTCGATCCCTCTGGACCTCAAATAGAATATTGCTTCTTCGTCTAACTGTCCAGTGGTGCATCCGTGCGAGCACTTGACATCATCTGCCCAAATTTCTAATTGAGGCTTGGTATTCACTACTGCATCGTCTGAAAGCAGAATATTTCCATTAGACTGGAATGCGTTCGTTTTTTGTGCTTCCTGTTGCACATAGATTTTACCGTTGAATACCCCACGTGACTGATCGTCCATGATCCCTTTGTAGAGCTCATTGCTATTGCAATTTGGCTTCCGGTGATCTACTGTGGTGTGATTGTCTACATGCGTCTTACCTTTCGTCAGGTAAAGTCCATACATGTTACTTTCACAGCCTTCGCCATCCACTTCGATATGAAGATTGTTTCTCACTACCTCGCCATCCAGGGTAAAGACGTAGGACGAAAATGTACTTGCCCGTTCCTGATATACTCTGGTATTACCAATGTAAACAGCCTTGGGTGATTCTTCTTGGATCTTGTACAAACTCACCTTGGCTCCTTCCTTTACAATGTAGTTTTTGGATTCGTTGATGAATGTGCTTTCATTGCCGAATGATAGGTGGAAATGAACAAAATCGGCCTGACTGTTTTCATTAGCCAGGTAAATGTTTTTAATAAAGCCGTGATTGGCGTTGCCATCATTAATAGAGATATAATAACAAATCACTGGTGAGGCCACTACTTTGCCTTTGGCGATCTGCGCAACTACTCCATCATTGGCGTAGACATTGTTTTGAGCTGCAAACGGATCTGAATCGTCCTTGAAAAGCTCGTCCAAATCATTGGAAGCAGCATAGTCCTTGAGAGATTCTATTTTCAACTGTTCTACCGGTGAAACCACAATAGAGTTTTCATTGTCATATTTGCCATTGACAAAAAACAGTACGTTAGCACCTTCGTGTTTGGCTTTGATATCGTCAATCAAACTCTGAGGGAGTTGATCGATGGCAGAATATTTGGACAGATCAAACTTACTGCTGATAGCCTTTGTCAGTTTGGTAAACTTATACTCTTCAGCTCTCGGCCCTGGAAATCCATTGTCTTTCAGAAAGTTAAGTGCTTTCTTACGGTTTTCTCCCAGCTGAGGAATTGCACTTCCGTTCATGTTGGCGACGAATTGTGCTGCCTGATCTACGAGTTCCTGGCCAAAAATCTTTTTGTTCAAATCGCTCATAATTAAGCTTCTTCTAGTTCTTTGATGATCCAGTCGTATCCTCTTTCTTCCAGCTCAAGAGCCAATTCTTTAGTTCCGGATTTTACGATCTTACCCTTATATAGTACATGTACAAAATCTGGTACGATATAGTCGAGCAGTCTTTGGTAGTGAGTCACTACTACGGTGGCATTGTCGGCAGACTTTAGCGCGTTTACACCATTGGCTACTATTCTGAGGGCGTCTATATCCAAACCTGAATCTGTCTCATCGAGAAGGGCAAGTTTTGGCTCAAGCATGGCCATCTGAAAAATTTCATTTCTTTTCTTCTCTCCTCCAGAAAAACCCTCGTTGAGTGATCGACTCAGAAGAGATTGATCGATTTCTACAAGTGCCATTTTCTCTTTCATTCTTTTGAGGAATGCGACTGCATCTAGTGGCTCAAGTCCCTTATGCTCACGAATCTGATTGAGAGCTGTCTTCATAAAGTTGGTGGTAGTGACACCAGGAATTTCTACGGGATACTGAAACGCTAGAAAAATACCTTCTCTGGCTCTTTCTTCCGCAGCAAGGTCTAAGAGATCCTGTCCCATGTATTCCACTTCGCCACCAGTCACTTCGTAATCCTCTCTACCAGCCAGTACAGAAGCTAATGTACTTTTGCCTGAACCATTCGGTCCCATGATGGCATGTACTTCACCAG
The DNA here is from genome assembly GCF_039941815.1 of Reichenbachiella sp. GTDB lineage: Bacteria > Bacteroidota > Bacteroidia > Cytophagales > Cyclobacteriaceae > Reichenbachiella. The sequence continues at coordinate 109,548 of NZ_JBDVDW010000065.1, read as the reverse complement.
GTTTTACCTCAAGGTTGATTCCTCTTAGGATTTCCTTCTCTTCTACGCGTGCCTGTAAATTTTTTATTTTTAGCATTTTCTTAATTCAATAATTAAAATTCAAAGTTCAACTCCGATCTATGGAACAATTCAGCTTTAAATTCTGGCCTTTTTAATTTTTTTCTTAATCCCGAAACTTCTTTAGTTGTCAAGACAATCAATTTTAGAGCGTTAGCCCAATTCGAAAGTTTACTGTCGTCCCAAATAAAAGTCTTGAATGAATTCTTATTTGTCTATAGTCTTAGAATCGAACATGACAGAAAACTTGCCAATATCCCAAATCTCGAGTACTACATTCATTTCGCAAACCTTGATATTAGTACTTTAAATTCAAACTAGCCCACCGAACCCTCAAGCGTCAAAGCCAAAAGTTTTTGAGCTTCAACTGCGAATTCCATTGGCAGCTGATTTAGCACTTCCTTGGCATATCCATTGACGATCAGTGCTACGGCATTCTCTTCATCTATTCCACGTTGTGTACAATAGAAAATTTGATCTTCTCCTATTTTGGAGGTCGTAGCTTCATGCTCTACATGCGCTGTCTTATTTTCAATATCTATGTATGGAAAAGTATGTGCACCGCATAAGTTGCCAACCAGCAATGAATCACACTGTGAGTGATTTCTCGCATTGGTAGCTCTTTTTGATACTTGTACTTGTCCTCTATAACTATTTTGCGAATGACCGGCCGAGATTCCTTTAGAAACGATGCGCGACTTAGTATTCTTACCCAAATGGATCATTTTGGTTCCGGTATCTGCCTGTTGATAATTGTTGGTAACGGCAACAGAATAAAATTCGCCTACGGAGTAGTCTCCTTTAAGAATACAAGAAGGGTACTTCCAGGTTACTGCAGAACCTGTTTCTACCTGAGTCCAGGATATCTTGGAATGGTCTCCAGCGCAAATACCACGCTTGGTTACGAAATTGTAGATTCCACCTTTCCCGTTTTTGTCTCCAGGGTACCAGTTTTGAACAGTCGAGTATTTCACCTCTGCATCTTTGTGTGCTACGATTTCAACAACCGCGGCATGCAATTGATTTTCATCTCGCATCGGAGCGGTACAGCCTTCCAGGTAACTAACGTATGACCCTTCATCTGCAACTATTAGCGTTCTCTCAAACTGACCTGTGTTAGCTGCATTGATTCTGAAATAGGTAGACAACTCCATCGGACACCTCACCCCTTTTGGAATATAGCAGAATGAGCCGTCGGAAAAAACGGCTGAATTGAGTGCCGAAAAGTAATTGTCAGACTTGGGCACTACCGACCCTAAATATTTTTTAATCAGCTCTGGATGCTCTTTTACCGCTTCGCTAAACGAACAAAATATAATTCCAAGCTTGCCTAAAGTATCTTTAAACGTAGTGGCCACGGAAACTGAATCAATGACTGCATCTACTGCCACACCAGTCAATCTCTTTTGTTCGGTGAGTGAAATTCCCAACTTTGCGAAGGTCTCAAGCAATTCTGGATCTACATCATCCAAACTCTCCGGTGTTTTCTTCTGCTTAGGTGCAGAGAAATATATAATGTCCTGATAGTCAATCTTAGGGTAATTAACATTCGGCCAGGTGGGTTCTTTCATGTTCTGCCATTTTGCAAATGCATCAAGACGCCACTCCAGCAACCATTCTGGTTCGTTCTTCTTCTTGGAAATAAAACGAACAATTCCTTCATTCAGCCCTTTAGGGGCCTCATCAGCCTCTAAATCTACAGACCAGCCGTGTTCGTATTCCTTTGAGGTAAATTCCTCTAATATTTGATCATCTTTACTCATTCGGAAATGGAATAATTTAGATTGATTTTAAATAGACTCAAAATTACTACGATATTTCGAGGATGTCGATTCAATACTTATAATTTTTTTTGAAAGTGGTATAGAAGGAATTTATATCCGCACCATAATTTTTTTAGCTTAGCAGTGTATCTGCTTACAAATATGAGAATTGCAACCAAAATTATCATTGTCTTACTGGCGCTACCTTTCTGGAATGGCCCAAACCCTGTATTTGCACAATCTTCGGAGGATGATTTTGTACTCAGCGGAATCACGGTGATAGCCAGAGACGTGAAATTGTCGGCCACCTGGTATAGAAAATACCTGGATATTGCAATCAAGGAATACAAGCCTCGGCAACATGTAAAGATGAAGGCTGGAGACTTTACCTTGTTTATCAAACAAGGTAATAATGTTTTGATCAGATCGCAGCTAAATTTACCTAAGGGAAAGAAGTACATTAATGGGATAGAAAAGATTGGTTTTGCCACAAATAATTTTGAGGCTGTCAAAGAGAATCTTTTGGCATCCGGGCAGAAAATATTGGAAGACGTTACAGTGGATGAAAACCTCGGATTAAGATATTTTTTAACCAGTGATCCCGATGGCAATAAGGTGCAAATTCTGGATCGACCTAACCCTGCCGTTAACCCTGCTGATAGCGTAATTACCGAAGCTGTTTTTTTCTCTGTCATGTCTTCGGACTACATCAATACCATGAGATGGTATGAGCAGAATATCGATTTCACCGAAATCAAAACGGTGAATGAATCAAAAATTCATTACCAAAACTTGCTTCAAAAAGGCCATGTCATTTTTGAGATTATTCACTTGCCTTATGAGTCATTGGAAACGACAGAATTTATGCCCTTGGATCGAGTATTGGCTGGTTTTGATCAGATCGTCTTTAAGAGTGGAGAAGGTAAAATATCCACTTTTGAGCTGGACAACAATGCCAACAAAATCCAATGGCTGAGGTAACTACCAAAAAAATAAAAGCTTACTTTTCTTGGATATGAAATTTTATGGCGTCTATCTTTGTGGCTCGTTCTAATTAATTTATTGGATGACTTATCAAGAAAGGTGGAGGGATTTGGCCCTATGAAACCTTAGCAACCCTTGTCGGAAACGACGTAGAAGGTGCTAACTCCAATCACACAATTGTGTGAGAGATAAGCAGAATGGATAGACTCAAATTAAAAAATATACGATGTCCTTTCTAGCTTGTCTGGAAAGGACATTTTTTTTGTCCATTTCAGACAATGGATCCTTGAAAAGTCTCCTTGTAAACTTTTAACAAATAAAGCCATGCAAGAGACAACAGAAATTTTACACAGTCTTCTCTCCGATCCACTGACCGGAGCACTCTCAACACCTATTTATCAAACATCCACCTTTGTACAAGAGGCACCTGGGGTAAACAAGGGGTTTGACTATAGTCGATCCAACAACCCTACGCGCCAGGTATTGGAGGAGACGATTGCCAAATTGGAAAACGGAGTCAAAGGATTCGCTTTTGCCAGTGGCCTGGCAGCAGTCGATGCTGTAATAAAACTTTGTGAGTCAGGAGATGAAATCGTAGCTGTAGATGATATCTATGGCGGCACTTTTCGTTCATTCGAAAAACTGTATAAGAAATTTGGGATCACGGTGCGCTATACTGACACCACCGAACCTGAAAATATCATCGACAACATCACCCCTAATACCAAACTAATCTGGTTGGAAACGCCTACCAACCCTACTTTGAAAATTGCGGACATCGCAACCATTTCTAAAATTGCTCATTCAAATAATTGCCTGGTCGTGGTGGACAACACGTTTGCCTCTCCCGTGCTACAAAAGCCTCTGGATCTTGGGGCCGATATTGTCTTGCACAGCGCCACCAAATATATCGCGGGACACTCGGATGTGATTGCTGGATTGGTCACCGTGAAAACAGACGAACTGGCTGATGAGATTAAATTTATCCAAAATGCTACGGGTAGTATTTTGGGGCCCTGGGACAGCTGGCTCACCATCAGAGGAATCCAGACGCTAAGTCTTCGTGTAGAAAAACAATGCAGAAATGCAGAAATAATTGCTGAATATCTGGTGAACAAGGCAGAACTTCAAGTAGTGCATTATCCTGGGCTCAAGCAGCACCCCGGGCACATACTGGCTACAAAACAGCAGAAATATTATGGTGCTGTAGTTTCATTTGCCTTTAAGGAGGACACCCTGGAAAAGGCCACCGAGTTCGTGACCAGCACTGAGCTTTTTAAGCTAGCCGAGAGTCTTGGGGGCGTAAAAAGTCTATGTTGCCACCCTGCTACCATGACACACAAAGGCACCCCTGACGACATCCGCAGAGGGGCTGGCATAAACGACTCGCTGGTCAGACTTTCCATAGGCACAGAAGATCCTACGGACCTCATTCAAGATTTGGAGGCTGCCTTCGAGAAGATAAATACTCAAGTGGAATCAGCAATAATTGCCTAGGAATGAAGAATCTAAAGTTAGGAATCTTTGGTTTTGGGTGTGTAGGCCAAGGATTGCACCATGTGTTGCAGCAGTCAGATTCAGTAAATTCTGAAATCGTTAAAATTTGCATCAAAGATCTGAAAAAGTCCAGACCATTGGATGCTTCGTATTTCACGGACAACAAGGATGAGCTGCTGCAAAACGAGGAGATAGATGTCATAGTTGAACTTATCGATGATGCCGATGCTGCGCTTGAGATCGTCACGGCTGCAATGAATGCTGGCAAATCAGTGGTCTCTGCCAACAAAAAAATGATTGCCGAACATCTGGAAACATTACTGGAGCTACAATCAAAAAATAAGGTTTCCTTTTTGTACGAAGCTGCCTGCTGTGCCAGCATCCCGATCATCCGAAATTTGGAGGAGTATTATGACAATGATCTACTGACCTCAGTGGAAGGCATTTTTAATGGCTCCACAAATTTCATTCTTACCAAGCTACTAGCCGATGGTCTGCCGTTTGCTCAAGTACTAAAGGAAGCACAAGATTTGGGTTTTGCCGAAAGCGACCCACGACTAGATGTAGAGGGCATAGATGCAAAGTATAAATTATGCATCCTGCTCTTTCATGCTTTTGGCCTAATCACTAAGCCGGACGATATTTTTAATTATGGTATTTCTAAAATCAATGAATTTGATATTGATTATGCGCAGAAGCATGGATATACAATCAAGCTTATCGCCAAATGTAGAAGGGTCAATGACGCCATAGAGGCCTACTGTATTCCCACTTTTGTGCCTACCGGTTCGGTACTTTCACAAACTAGCAATGAGTACAACGCCGTGATTCTGGAAAGTGCTTTCTCGGAGAGCCAGCTACTCTATGGCAAGGGAGCCGGAGATAAGCCTACTGGATCTGCTGTCCTTTCTGACATTTCAGCGTTGAACTATGACTATAAATATGAATACAAAAAGCAACACAAAAACGATGGGAAATTCGGATTGTCCGAAGATTTTAATCTAAAACTATTTGTCAGGTATAATGGAGTGTCACCCATACTCGAAGACTTTGATAGTATAGAAGAAAAATATTCTAGCGATCGCGGAAACTTTCTGGTGGGACATATCAAACTCCATGAGTTGAAAAAATCTGAATGGCTCGAAGATGATACCATAAACGCGATCCTACTAAATGACTAATCCAAAGATTTCATAATTGAGAACCTGAACCCGATTTGCAGCCGGCGAATCGGGTTCTTTTCCGTAATGCCTCATTTCCAGCAAATTATTTCTTTATCAATTATGATATTAAACTCAGATTGATCAACTTTCGCTTCCAACTAATAGCTATGGAAAAGAAAAAGAGGGCGCGTCTGGAAGAGGCCTTGCAACTATTGGAAGCGGTACAGGATAGTACCACCGTGGCCAATTTGGTGGTGGGTGCTGATTATCGCATCGTATCGTATAACAGACGTTTTCGTGAGTTTTTATTGAAATACTGGTCGCATGAGGTGTCCAAGGGTGAAGTCTCTATCAACTTCGTACACCCAGACAATCTTGATGACTTCAAAAAGGAATTTGCCCAGGCGCTCAATGGTAAAATTGTCCGAGCCGAACACAACTTTAGCACAATTGATGGTCAATCGATGTGGATAGCGGTCGAGTATCATCCCTTCAATAATACATGTGAGAGCGACAACAAAGTGGCGTTGTCATTCAGAAATATTACCAGGGAAAGGCTATACGAGCAAAAAATCACAGCACAGAATAAGAGATTAAAAGAGGTAGCGTACTTATCCGCCCATCAGCTAAGGGGTCCTATTACTTCCATCCTTGGATTAGCCAATCTACTATCAGATGACCCAACGAATTGGAAGGACACAAAACTCTATATAGATAAAATCCGCGGTCTCTCTCAAAAATTGGATAGAGAGATTAGATACCTTGTAGGCAAAACAGAAGAAATTTAAATCCGTTACTTTAGACCCTGCTGTATTTGTCTAGGTTGTATTAGATTTATCGAATAAAGCAGATTCTATCAGAAAATCATTGATGCGAAAATTAATTTTTCTTGTTGTGCTAGCCTTCAGCATTTCGAAGGCGAATGGTAATCCCAACGATAGTATCCCTGTCTTACTTATAGATACAGAAATTCAAATCGAATGTACTGAAGGTATAAACAGCATGTACAATTTCGATTTTAAACGAGCGGATTCACAGTTTCGCTGGCTGCGCGGAAAATATGGTTGGCATCCACTTCCCTATTTCTTGTTGGGTCTAAGTCAGTGGTGGCGGATTGTGCCCAACATACAGGAGACCAAGTATGATTCCGCACTACTTGTGTATTTGGATAGCACTATCGTAATGGCAGAAAATATCTTTGAAAAAGGCAGTCAGGTTGAAGGTGGTTTTTTTCTGTCCGCCGCATATGCTTTTAAAGGTCGGCTTTACGCTGAAAGGCACGCTTGGAGAAAAGCAGCTTCTGCCGGAAAAAATGCAATGAAATATCTGGACTATTGCCGAAATCATGAGGAGTTTGGACCTGAAATATTGTTTGGGGATGCATTGTACAACTATTATTCTGTCTGGATTCCAGAAAATTATCCAATTCTAAAGCCTATCATGATGTTTTTTAGAGATGGAGACAAAGAACTAGGATTGACACAGCTAAAAGATGTCGCAAACAATGCCTTCTTTACTCGGACCGAGGCTCAATACTTTTTGATGCGAATCATGGCTAACGAGGAAAAGGATATGCGCTCAGCACTCTTCACCTCCGAATACCTCCATGAGACTTTTCCCGACAATGCTTATTTTCAAAGATTCTATGCACGTATGCTGTATAGCACGGGGCAGTATGACAGAGCAGAAGTGGTCTCACAATCCATCATAGCAAAAATCGACAGTAGCTATATGGGGTATGAGCAAAACAGTGGAAGGTATGCGGCATTTTTTCTAGGAGAGATCAATTCTCATCGCGATGAACCAGAGGTAGCTGAGCAATATTATAAATTGTGTGTGAAATATGGAGATGAAATAGGGGCTCAGGAAATGGGATATTATTTATACTCCGTACTTCATCTGGGTAGATACGATGCCGAAAGAGGTGACAAAGATTTGGCCAAGGAAAAATTCAAAAAGGTAAAAAAGCTATCCAGCAAAAAAGATAGAACCTATGCGCTGGCCAAAAAATACCTCCAAAGCCTATAACTCAATTGAACAAACCAAGAAAGCTGTCGGTATTAGACTCGGTCGAAAACTCGGCCATTACCTTTGTTCGCCCATTTCTTCCCAGGCTATTTCTCAATTCTATACTTTCGATCAGTTGTTCGAGGCGGTCTTTCCATTCTGCAGGAGTCCGGCAGTGATAGCCATGCTCGCCATCTACTACCACCTCAGAATTTACCCCTACCGGTGACACCAGCACTGGCTTTTCAAGAGCCATAAACTGCAAGGCCTTGAATCCACATTTGCCATTAGCCCATTCTTCATTTTCCATAGGCATAAGTCCAATGTCGATTAAATTCAAGTCCTCTATTTCATGCTCCTTGTTCCAATAGATAAATTCTAGATTATTATGTTCGATCTCAGGAGACTTATCTGCGATCACCAGCAGTTTGAAATTCAAGCTGACAGACAGCTGCAGAACCATATCCAATATTGGTTCGAGATATCTCAAGGATGAGTGAGTCCCTGTCCATCCCACATATAGCTGATCCTTTTCTTTATTACGAGGGACATGTCTATTCGCTGTGTCAATCGTAGTTGGGTTATATACAATCGCGGAGTTAAACAACTTGGCATGATCCATTAGAAACTGATTTCCTGCACTTACCTTATCACTCCAGGAAATAATTTTGTTGACTTTTCCTGAATACTTAAGCCAGCTTATTAATCGATTTTCAACACTCGTGTTCTCCAGCCATATAGCGTCGTCAAAATCATAGATTAATGACTTTTTCCAAACCTTAGCTATGATCCATTCTATTATAGGGAACCCAATTGGCGTGGCTTCTCTATGGACAAATACAAAGTCGTACTTTCTGAGCCAGAGCATGAGCCAAAAACGTTTTAGAAAGCCCAGGAAAATACCAGCTGCTTTTCTTACTAAAAAACCATCCCTGTACAAGATATCCCAGGTATTCTCATCCATAAATGACCGACTGTCGAAATCAATTCTGGCTTTGATGAGCGCAGGATAATACTGCTCAAAACGAAATCTTTGTGATCCAGCAGTGTCCTGAGGATATGGGGTAAGAAAAAGGATTTTTTTTGACATGCTCTTGATACAGGTATGCTATTCTTTCCAGGAGGACGGTAAATTTTTCGTAATTTCTATGTTTTCAAACTTTTTAATAGGCGGACGGGGTGTATTTTTTGCCCAGTGTATCATTTTCTTTAAGCCTACGCTCAGGGGTGTCGACTCATAGTCACCAAAAACTTTTCTGGTTTTACTGTGTGATGCATAGGCATGCTGCACCTCGTTTCGTGCCTCCAGAAAATTTACTTCGCCTTTTACAGACATGAGTTCTTCAATCTTTCGAGCCAGATCCAAAACTGAGGTGTGCTGATTTGCACCCAAATTATATGTGTCATTATAAAGATAGGGCTGTTTTATGCTATTGACAATGACTGGTATCAAATCTCCAATATAGCTAAAAGCTCTAGTTTGGCTTCCATCACCAAAGATGGTCAGAGGCAGATCATTCATCAGCTGGTGTATAAATATGCCAGCTACATTTCTATACTTGTCAGAAATATTCTGCCGCTCTCCATACACATTATGCGGCCTAAATATGATATAATCTAAATCAAACATTTCTTTTGAGAGCTTCAGTTCCTGCTCCACCGCCCATTTGGCCAGACCATAGGAATCTTTTGGGCTAGGAATCATATTTTCGGTTACAGGCGGTTTTTGATCACCGTAGACTGCTATGGAGGAGGTGAAAACGAAACATTTAACCTCATGCTTTACCGCCTCATTGATGAGGTTGACACTCCCGATTAGATTATTTTGATAATTGAATCTTTTGATAAAATGACTAAGTCCCTCAGCCGCATAAGCAGCCAAATGAAAGATATAGTCAATTTGATTTTCATCAAAAATTTGCTTCAGCAGTTTATGATCTGTGATGCTCCCATTCACAAAATGGGCTTGCTTATGCAAATTCCTTTTGCTGCCTCCGCTCAAGTCATCTAATACCAACACCTTATGTCCAGCTGCTATCAGTTGGTCTACCACGTGACTTCCTATAAATCCGGCACCTCCGGTGACAAGTGAAACAGGCATATGTACTAATTTTGGTCAAAAGTAATAAGATATGCTCCAGATGTTTCAGTCGAGCAAAAATCTTAATTCATCGAAATATTAGAATCCAGATAGTTCTAAATACTTTAACTTCGAATCATGGTGAATAATAAGTCCATTTTTATCACTGGGGGTACTGGTACACTTGGTCAATCCTTTATAAAAAAGGTGCTCAATAGCTACAGCGAGGTGGGAAAAATTACAATTTATTCCCGCGACGAAATGAAGCAATATGAGTTGGGCAGACTGTATCCGTCTAATCAGTATCCACAAATAAGGTGGGTTATAGGTGATGTCAGAGACCGGTCCAGGCTGGTTTCGAAAATGGCCGGAGCAGATATCGTGATTCATGCGGCAGCGATGAAGCACATTCCTATCTGCGAAGAGAATCCAGAAGAATGCATTAAAACCAATGTAGAAGGCACCAAAAATGTGATTTTTTCTGCACTTGAAAATGGGGTGAAAAAGACCGTACTCTGCTCTACAGATAAGGCTGTCGATCCGATTTCTATCTATGGAAACTCCAAGGAAGCTGCCGAAAAGTTGTTTCTCAATGCTTCTACCGCCAGCAGCAAGTTTGCCATCATTCGACTAGGCAATATCTGGGGCTCGCGGGGTTCTGTGGTGCCTCTCTTCAAGGAACTTAGTAAAACTGGGGTCATACCTATAACACATCCCGACATGACTCGGTTTTTTTGTAGTGAAAGTCAAACGACTGATAGCCTCATTTATGCTCTGGAACATATGCTCGGCGGAGAAATTTTTATCCCTAAAATGTCGTCCAGAAGAATCGTTGACATTGCAAAAGAAATAGGTCCAGACTGTGCACACCATGTGATAGGATTGCGTGGATTTGAAAAAATAAGTGAGAAACTTATAACTGATACTGAGAAGGAAAGGACCATAGAGAATTCCTCCTATTGGATCGTCCATCACAATAAAGAATCTGTCACCGACTATGATCAATTAATCTCTGCGATAGATCAGAATAGATTGGATAGCCAATTGGCTAACGATGCTCATCTAAAATACCAACTCAATTAGCATGGGCATTCAGGATTTTATCATAACTCCTATTTACTTTCTTCTCTTTCTGACCTTAGCGTATTTTGTTAGGCCACTGTTTACCAATTCCCAAACCCGTCCTTATTTCATTCCGGGTTTACTTATAAAATTTGTAGGCGCCATTGCCTTGGGGCTGATCTATCAATATTATTATGGTGGTGGGGACACATTTACTTTTCACACCCATGGGAGCTATTGGATTTGGCGTGCTTTCATGGACAATCCGGTTGTGGGTATTAAACTTTTGCTGTCCGATGGCGGGTTATATTCCGGTGACGTGTATGAGTATACCTCTCATATTTGGCAGAATCGAAATGAGCAATCATATGTTATTATCAGGATTGCTGCCTTCTTCGACCTGTTTACGGGTGCAACATACTCTGCCACGGCCTTGTTTTTTGCTGCATTTGCGTTCAGTGGTCATTGGGCATTATTCAAGATTTTTCAATCCCTACGGCCTGACAAAACGAGACAATTGGCAATTGCTACTCTTTTTATACCATCAGTTGTATTTTGGGGTTCAGGTATACTAAAAGACTCCATCACATTATCCGCATTATGCTGGATGACTTATTTACTCATCCAGGTTAGCGTGTTTAAGAAGAATACGATAAGAAATTCCATTCTGCTCATATTTTTTGCATGGATGATCTATTCTATTAAAATCTACATTTTACTGTGTTTTTTGATTGCGGCCTCTCTATTTCTATATAGGCTTTTTTCATCGATCATTAAGAATAAAATAACAAGATTCATCGTCGCTCCTTTTTTCATTATCTTTTTTTGTGGAGGGGGATTGTTGGTCATGCAACAAATAAGTAAAGATGATTCCAGATATGCCCTTGATAAAATAGGTGAGACAGCCAAAGTGACGGCATATGATATCCGATATGGCTGGGGGGCACGGGATGGAGAAAACTCGGGTTATACTCTAGGCGAGCTAGATGGAAGTCTTGGAAGTCTACTAGAGTTGGCACCAAAAGGAATAGTGGTTACGCTCTTTCGTCCCTGGCTATGGGAGGTAAAGAACCCACTTATGCTATTGGCGGCACTAGAAAGTTTCTTACTTCTTCTCTTTACATTATATATTGTTTTCAATTTAGGACTGAAAAAAATTCTAGCCACCGTCAGTACACCGGAGATATTGTTTTGCATTAGTTTTTCGATGATTTTTGCCATTGCAGTTGGAGTTAGTACTTATAATTTTGGGTCTTTAATGCGATATAAGATTCCAGTAATGCCATTTTATTTTATCGGACTGATCCTTAGTAATAAGAAAAGTAATGATTAACAATGTAATTTATACATCCATAAAAAGGTCCATCGCCATACTTCCCAAGGGATATGGTGTGAAATCTATGTATCTTTTTTTTGGCATTATAATCAACTCGTTCTTCGACATCATCGGGCTTGCAGCCATCCTTCCAATATTGGCGGCTACCCTGAAGCCAGGTTTCATCTTGGAGAATAAATATACGAGCGCCCTATACAATTACCTTCAGTTTTCAGAGGTGAACTACTTTATAGTTTTTCTTTGCCTAATCATCGTATTATTTATTCTGGGCAAAAATTTGTTCGGTATATGGATTCAGAAAAAACAGGCTGAATTTTGTTGGCAAGTGCATGAAGAGGTTTCGTCATCAGTCCTGAATAAAGCCTACCAAAGAGGTTTCTTGTTCTTTACTCAAAATAATTCTAACCGTCTCCTAAACAGAATTTCAGGTGTCCCTTCCCTTTTTGCTCAAAACCTTATTTTACAGATCATTCAGTTTCTAAATGAAGCTACCATTTTGCTCATTGTGATTTCATCACTGATGATTTACGATGTGCTCATATTAGTCATACTCGCTGTTGTGGTGTTACCCTTCTTTACCATTTTTTATCAAACCAATAAAAAAAGAGTAGCTGAATCTCACGAGCGCATTAATCAATTAGCCCCGTTGATTGCACAGCCAATATTTGAAATTGTTTTTGGCTTTGTAGATGTCGTCATTGGTGGTGTTTTTGAAAATTTTAAATCAAGATTTCTCAATCACATTGCTGAAGCTAAAAAACTAAGAATAAAGCTTCTGGTAATTCAAAGTATACCAAATAGGCTAATCGAAATTTGCGTAATTCTTTCGATAATTACCATGCTACTTTATGGTTTATTTATATTATCTGATATCCCTAAAATACTTACTCTCCTGAGCATTTTTGGATTGGCGGCTTACAGAACTATTCCATCAATCAATAGGTTGCTCCTAGCCACAATCAATATTAAAGGGCAGCAATTCACCCTTGATGTCATAGAGGAAATGCTTCAGGATAAATCTGAAAATATCGCTGACGCTGCCGATGTTCCATTCAAGAATGAAATAAGGATTGAAAACATTAGTTTCAAATTTCCTGATTCATCTCAGCAGGTACTCCAATCAGTCTCGCTTACGATCAACAAGGGTGATGCCGTAGGGATTATTGGTAAATCGGGGTCAGGAAAGACTACCCTTATGAATATCATTTTGGGTTTTTTGAAGCCCACTGAGGGCAATATTCTAATAGATGGAGTGCCTCTAAAAGAGAAAAATATTCCTTCATGGCAAAGAAATATTGGATACGTCAGACAGGACGTTTTCTTGGTAGATGGCAATGTTTTAGAGAATGTTGCATTTGGTATTTCCAAAGAGAAAATAGATGTAAAGGCTTTTGAAATAGCAATAGAAAGAGCCCGATTGACAGAATTTGTGCAACAGTTGCCTGAGAAAGAATACACCAAGATCGGGGAGCGAGGGGCTAAAATTTCTGGTGGTCAAAGGCAAAGAATCGGTATTGCCAGAGCACTGTATCATGGTGCGGAGGTACTATGTTTTGATGAGGCCACGTCTGCGCTGGATAGTGAGACAGAAGAAGAAATCACAGAAGCCATAAGATCCCTTCATTCGACTGATTTGACTATGATAATAATTGCCCATAGGAAAAGTACACTTAAATATTGCGATCGGATTTTGGATATAAACTCACTAAAACAAGCCGACACCGTAAAGGAGAAATGACATGAAAAAGAAAATCAAATCGATTATTAAAAAAATTCTCCATCCTGTCGCTATAAGGGTTGGGTTTATGGATGATGATGAATTGCATGAATTAAAGTCATCTAAAGATTACCTTCTAAAAACCTTTTATAAAGTTGTAAAGACAGCTAACTTCAATCCCAAACATATAGTCGATGTAGGTGCCAATCATGGCAGTTGGACCAGAGAGGCTTTAAATCATTTTCCCAATGCTCAATACAGCATGCTGGAACCACAGGGATGGCTAAAGTCGTCGAGCCAAGATCTATTGGACAAGAATGACAAGATTAGGTTCTATGAACTTGGGGCAGGAAGTTCGACCTCGACACTTCCCTTTACCATTTCAAGCCGCGACGACAGTAGTACATTCAACTGTTCTCAGGAAAAGGCCGCCGAATTTGGTTTCGAACAAATTCAAGTACCAGTGGTCACCTTAAACGAATTTATTTCTAAAGAAAAATTACCTGCCCCTGACATCATAAAAATTGATGCGGAGGGCTTCGATCTTGAGGTCCTAAAAGGTGCATCCGATTTTTATGGAGTGACAGAAGTCTTTCTTGTGGAGGCATCAATAAATTGTAAAGCTTATCACAATAGCTTATCGATTATAGTTTCAGCCATGGATGGCTATGGTTACAAATTGTTTGATATTACTGATTTGAATAGACCTTTTGAAAGCGGCCTCCTTTGGTTAGTTGAATTAGCATTTGTGAAGAAAGAAGGCTTGCTCGATACCCATTTCAGTTGATTGCAATTAACCATTCTCTGATCAATTAATAAATATGGTCTTAAAAATAAGGCAATTAAACAGGTCAATATCAAGTCTTTTCAAGAGTCTTTGGAATTCTATTTACGTGAAGTACCGGAATAATTCAAAAATCTTTGTGATTGGATTTAATAAAACCGGAACAACCTCTTTATACTTTGCCTTAAAAGAGCTAGGATATGTAGTCGGGAATCAGGTAGAGGCTGAAATGATGATAGATGAGATTGCCGAAGAAGACTACAGTTCACTAATCAAGTACTGCAAATCAGCGGAGGCGTTTCAAGACTTCCCATTTTCTACGCCAAATATTTATAAAACACTAGATATCAATTTTCCCGGAAGTAAATTTATCCTAACTATAAGAGACAGTGAAGACCAATGGTTTGATTCTGTGGTTAAATACCACACCAAATTGTGGAGTAAAGATGGACAACTCCAAAAGGCTGAGGAGGATCTAGCAAAAATTTCTTATCTATATGAAGGATATGTCTTAAAAGCTTTAAAATATGTATACGGAGAAGGAAATTATTATGACCGAGAGCTGTATACTGGTATCTATCGCAAACACAACCATGACGTGATGGAATATTTTAAAAACAGACCTAATGATTTCCTCGTGATCAACCTTTCAGACTCAACCAGTTATAATCGATTCTGCACTTTTATTAATCGTAAATCAAGTAGAGATCAATTTGACTGGAAAAACAAAACTTCTGATATTTCGACATGATTAACGTTACAAAAACGGAATTACCGGCATTAGAGGATTACAATAAAAAGCTTCAAGAGATTTGGGAATCTGGCTGGATCACTAATAACGGTAATCAGTTGGTTTCCTTAGAGGAAAAGCTAAAAGACTACCTTGGAGTCAAGCACATATTCCTCGTCAGCAATGGCACTATTGCGCTTCAACTGGCCATAAGAGTTTTGGATCTAAAGAACAAAGAAGTCATTACCACTCCTTTTTCTTACGTGGCTACGCTGAATGCCTTACTTTGGGAAGGCGCCATACCCGTCTTGGCAGATATTGATCCTATCACAGGCAATCTCGACCCCAAACGAGTAAAAGAAAAAATTTCAACCAAAACAAAAGCCATTCTCCCCGTCCATGTATATGGCCAACCTGCAGATATATCTGGATTTTCTGAGTTATCAGCAGAATATGATCTACCCGTAGTATATGACGCGGCTCAGGCATTTGGGTCGACTTATCAGAGTAAGCCTCTGGCTCAATTTGGTACTTTGAGTTGCTACAGTTTCCATGCGACCAAAATATTTCACACCATAGAAGGTGGCGCCATAGCCACCAATGATTCTTCCTTGGCAAGCAAGCTAAATCACCTCAGACATTTTGGACACAAGGGTGACGACTACTATGGTATCGGTATCAATGCTAAAATGTCGGAGATGCATGCAGCCATGGGACACTTGATTCTTCCAATGGTAGATTCTTCAATCGAAAAAAAGAAGAAGATTTGGATGCTTTATGATCAGGCACTCGAACGCACTCATTTGAATTCCAGCCTATCAGAAAATTTTGATTTATGCCAAATTAACTATTCGTATTTTCCATATTTATTTTCTTCTGAAAAAGAGTTAAAACATAAAATGGATCTTCTAGAAAAGCAAAATATAATAGCCAGAAGATATTTTTTTCCATCTTTCACGGCATTACCGCATTTTAAATCGGTACCTATGGCCATTGCCGATGACCTTGCTAAAAGAGTTGTATGCCTACCACTCGGAGATGACATGACCCCTGAGCTGGTAGACCAAATCTGTAAAATTCTAAAGCAATGAAGACTATTGCCATCATGCAACCCTACTTATTTCCATATCTGGGGTATTTTCAGCTGATCCAAGCAGTAGACGATTTCATTTTTTTTGATGATGTCAATTATATAAAGAAGGGTTGGATCAACAGAAATAATATACTCGCCAACGGACAACCTTCCCTCTTTACGGTTCCTATTATCAAAGCAAGCCAGAATAAAAAAATATGCGATAGTTATCCGTTAATCACTGATTCTTGGACTGAGAAATTCGTAAATAGTCTGACTCAAGCTTATAGTAAAGCTCCATTTTTCAATGAGTCATGCTCGCTGGTTCAGAAAGTATTTAAATCCATCGACCCTAAAAATTCCATTGCCGATTTGGCCATTCAGAGTATTAAGAGTGTCCTCGAATACATTGACCTTGAGAAATCCATAATGCTCTCCTCTGAAATTTCTTATAATAGAGAAGGTAGTGGCCCTGAAAAAATAATCAGCATAACAAAAAATCTAGGTGCACAGCATTATGTAAATCCAATTAACGGAAGGGAATTGTACTCGTCAGAATATTTTGACGATCACGGGATAAAACTCTCCTTTATTCAAATGGAAGAGCATTTGAAATACAATCAGCTTAATAATTCTTTTATTCCAAATTTATCAATATTAGATGTCTTGATGTACAACTCGCCAGAAGGCATAAGACAACTACTTACAAAATATACACTACTAGATGGCTAGCACAAAACATCCATCCTGATGGATACACTGAGGTTAATTCATGATTAAAATCAATTTATAGGAGCTCCGTTAGTCTTATTTTTTGGTATATCTTTGAATAGTAATTCCTACTACAAAGAATCACATAATACTACCCACAATGGAAACTTCAAAAATATCGAAACAGGGCAATTGGCTATTTGATGAAGACAGTTTTGTAAATGAGTTTAATGAAACCGGTTCTGTAATTATTGAGAATGTCTTGGAAGGCTCATTTATTGAGCGGATCAAAGAAGAACTGAAATTGGCGCTGGAAAAGGAAGTGCAATATCATGGCACAACAGATTATAGTTTCTATGGCTATGTGCTGGTCAATGCAAAATATGGCGGAGCCTTTTTGGAATTGTTCGACAATGAAAAAATAGTGAAGCCTATCAATGCTATTTTAGGAAAAGGATCTATCGCATACTCATACACCTCCTCGTCCATGCCTCCGGAAAAAGGCAATGACTCAAGCCATATTCATGTAGATAGCCCTATTTACATTCCAAACTATATTCTAAGAATGGGAGTAATTATTCCGTTGACTGATTTTACGGTAGACAATGGCGCCACCTACTACCTCCCCTATTCTCATCTCAAGGAAGAACAACCAGAAGAGGCTGAATTTTATAAAAATGCGAAAAGACTTACCATCAAGGCAGGCTCGGCGTGGTTTTTCAACACTAGACTTTGGCATGCCGGAGGTACTAATTCAACCAACGACTGGAGACACGCGATTACACTCAATATGTGCCGGCCATGGATGAAACAAAGAGTGGACATACCTGGCATTATGGAAGGCATGGACCTCACGAACGTTTCTGAAAGCACCCTTCAAAAGCTTGGCTTCTACAGTCAAATTCCAAAATCATACGATGAGTATTGGGCGCCACCAGAAAAGCGTAAATTCCGACAAGTTAGTGTTTAAGTTTCCTGGTAAGACAATCAAGAGTGAACTATAAGGTCATCAATCTAGACGCACCAGAGATATGGACGCAGTCTCTGAAAGGATGCCCGCATACATTTTATCACACGTGGGTATACTGCCAGGCTATTTCGAAGTCGATGAACGCTCCGATTTATCTATTCGTTGGCCAGGTCGACTCGCAGAAAATGGTATGCACGTACAGCATAAGGGAAAAAGCTGACGGACACCCAGAGCTATATACTCCATACGGTTTTGGCGGCTTCTATTTTAATGGCCAATCAAAACAAGATGAGCTACGAAAATTATGGCTGAAGTTTGCACAAGAAAATCAATTTATCACCGCCTACGTCATGTCACATCCTCTGACTGATCTGGATGACAAATGGCAAAATGTGGCCTATGATCACAGTCCGGTGTACACGTTAGACCTTACGCTAAGCAAAGAAGCGTTGTGGAAAAATATAAGAAAGGGGCACAAGTCTGAATTGAATAAACATTTGAAAGACCTTGCGATTGAATTAGTTACCGATAAATCGATTCTTACAGAGGCATTTATTGAAATTTATAAATCAACAATGGAGCGCGTTGGAGCCTCTGAAGTCTATCATTTTTCGACCGAAACATTAAAGTCACTAATTGAATCCGATCAAGCGATTGTACTTGGTGTCAAAACCGAAAACAAAATAAAAACTGTGACTTTGTTTTTATATACCGATGAGGTAGCAGAATATTTTCTGAGCGCGTCGATCGAGGATGGTGCGGCTTACACTAAGCTTCTCATGTGGAAAGCAGTCGAACATCTTCTGGAAAAAAACATTCCGACACTACACCTTGGTGGTGGTGTACGTCCCAATGACTCTTTAGAAGCATTCAAGAGAAGATTCGGCGGAGAAAAACATGAAATCGTTGTAATCAAGGAAATATTTGACCAGCCTCGCTTTGACTCCCTGTGTGAACGGTTTTTAGAAAAAAATCAAAAACATAGTGATTTCTTTCCCCCTTATTGGAAGAATTGATATTTTGTTCGTTAGTATGACTAAGAAAAAATACTCTGAGATTTATAAGCATTACGAGGATACCTTGCAAAAGCATGGTTCCAATTTTCAAGGCATGGATTGGCCTGATGAGGCTGATTTGCACGCCAGATTTGAAGTCATGCTGGGTCTTCTCAAATATGGACAAAAACCAGACAAAACCGCTTCAGTCCTTGATCTAGGTTGCGGAATAGGGTTGCTCCTAGCGTATTGCAAAAAATTTCATCCTGCATTGGACTTAGACTATTACGGGATTGATATTTCTGAAAAAATGATTGACGGAGCCAAGTCTATACACAAGGATGAATCTTTTGAAGCTCGGGATATTTTGGAGAACCCTTTACCAGATGATTCCTACGATTATATAGTAATGAACGGGCTGCTTACCGAAAAACTTACCCTGCCGCAAGATGCCATGGTTGAATTCGCACAGCAGATAATTCATGCAGCATACAAATCATCAAAAACTGGAATAGCATTTAATGTAATGAGTTCACATGTAGATTGGAAGAGAGATGATTTATTCCACTGGCCTCTGGATGAACTGATGAGTTTTCTTACAAAGGAAATTAGTAGAAATGTAATCTTTAGAATGGACTACGGACTGTATGAATTCACGACCTACGTATTCAAAAACAAAAACACATGAATCCAAAAGTCTCAAAATTGGCTAAGGCGGATATCGAAATTTTCTGCTCCGATCTAAGTAAACTTTCTCAGGAGACCAACTATTTCCCGAAGGAGGCTTTGGCGTATTATGATTCTGTGTACTCACAGAAGCAAATTGAACTTAACTTAGACAGACTCCTGATACTTATTGTAAAAGAGAAAAATGATATTCAGGGCTTACTTCTGGGATCATCACCAGAAGGTGGTGTAGGGACCATCATATGGCTACTGGTCAAACCAACAGTGCAAAAGTCAGGTCTGGGTGCGCTGCTATTTGAATCCGCAATGGACGAATACCGACAAAGGGGCTGCCATAAGGTAAAACTAACAGTCCCTAAAAAAGAAGTAGTTTCATTCTATGAAAAACAAGGAATGAAACTGGAAGGATTTCACCCCAATCACTGGTGGAATATGGACATATGGTCGATGGGAATAAACCTAAAAAATTAAACAATGAACTGGGAAAAAATAGGGCAGGTATACAATGTAAATGGGAAACTTCCATGGGCAAGCTCCCATGCAATGATTCCAACTCCAATAGCTTTAGAAGATCGAATTAGAGTATTTTTTGGTACCCGAGGTACAAACGGAAAAGCATCCATTTCATTTGTGGATCTGGACATAAATGACCCGAGCCAAATTATAGCCGAACATGACCGTCCGGTACTCTCACACGGGCAGGTCGGCTGCTTTGATGATTGTGGCGTATTACCGGGCTGTCTGGTGAAAACCGAGGATAGATTATTAATGTATTACGTTGGATTCAATGTAAGAAATACTGTACCATATAGCAATGCCATTGGGGTCGCAGAAAGTTTTGATGACGGGATAACATTTCAGCGAGTATATGAGGGTGCTGTAGTCGATCGGACAAAAGACGAACCATATTTTTCTGTCTCACCATGTGTGATCTCAGATGGCAAAAGCTGGAAGATGTATTATGCCTCGTGCACAGAATGGATCTCTGTCAACGACAAATACGAAGCGCTCTATCATATTAAAATGGCTAGTTCATCGGATGGGTTCAATTGGGACCGACCCAATATTAGTTGTATCCTTCCATTAAAAGACGATGAGTCGAATGCCAGACCTACCGTATTCATCAAGGATGGCATCTTTCACATGTATTATAGCTATAGAGGCAGTTCAGATTTCAGAGATGGTGTCGATTCCTATAGACTGGGATACGCGATCAGTCAGGATGGAGAACATTGGGAAAGAAAAGATTCTGAATGTGGCATTGGCTTTTCTGAGGATGGCTGGGATAGCAAAATGCTAGCTTATCCATCTGTTCTGGAAGTAGGTCAGTCCACCTATTTGTTTTACAACGGAAATGGTTTTGGCCAGACTGGTTTTGGCATAGCCAAAATGGTATGAATAAGGAATATCTTGAGTCATATCACAATGATGATGAATACAAAATCAAAGCCACGTTAGACGATAGTCAAAACCCGCTACTCTCTGTACTGACCGTCACTTATAATCAAGTGGATTATATAGAAAAGTGCATTGAAGGTTCTATTTCTCAAGATACCAGGTTCACCTATGAAATTCTTGTCGGTGAGGACGGGTCCACAGATGGGACAAGAGAAAAATGCATTGAACTGGCCGACCGTTATCCTGACAAAATAAGGCTATTCCTTAGGGACAGGCAGAAAACCGCAACATTCGATGAAAGTGGTGCTTTCCATTCTACGCTCAACCTATTACTACTGCTAAAATCTGCCCGAGGCAAATATTTGGCTCTGTGCGAAGGAGACGACTACTGGATTGATACTCAAAAACTGCAAAAGCAGGTGGAATTTCTTGAGAGCAATCTGGATTATGTCCTCTGCTTTCACAATACACGATTACTCGAAAATGGAAAGTTCAAAGAAGATTGGAACAAAGGTTTTAGTAGCCCTACCTCAACTATTTTCGACCTTCTAAAGAGCAATTATATACATACGCCCAGTTGTGTTTTTCGAAATCCAGGAGACGGCTTTATTCCCGATTGGTACAATGACGTGGCACTAGGAGATTATGCCTTGTTTTTATTGCTCGCCCAGTCTGGAAAAATCTACCACTTTGATGAAGAAATGGCCGTCTATAGAGTCCATCATAGCGGTATTTGGTCCACCAAGAATATGCAGGACAGAGATGTGCTCAGGTGTGAGCAAATGTTGATTATGGCCAATCATTTTCAGAATGATGAGGTTAGGCAAATTCTAATGGAAAAAGGATTGAATTTTTTTCGCTCGGCTTTCAACCAGATTTCTGTCCACCCTAAAGAAATTAACGCTTTCTTCGACAAAATCTTAAGCCATCTCACCGACGATGTCCTTCGACTACAACTCATCGGTGAAATGCGTAATCTACTCATAGAGCATGCTAATAACCCTTCTGTACCCTATCTCAGTAATACAGCAACTACTCAGAAATTGATTAAGGCTATCATAACGAAGGTGGTGAAAATATTCAAGCGAAAATAAATATGACGAGCTCCATCGCCATAATAATACCGGCATATAAGGCAAAATATCTCAAGAAGAGTATTGAATCCATTCTGGCACAAAATCATACTAACTATAAACTTTATCTCTTCGATGACGACAGTCCCGAGCATTTGGATCCCATCGTAGCACCCTATCTATCGCATGAAAATGTGATCTACCACAAGTTCGATAGTAATCTGGGTGGCACTTCACTTGTGCGGCATTGGACAAGGTGTATCGAAAAAACTACGGAACCATGGATATGGCTGTTTTCGGATGATGATATGGCCACACCCAACTGTGTAGAACAATGGAATCAGGCTCTAACTTCAGATCCAAAAACGGAGGTTTTTAGATTCAAAAAAGAGGTAATCGACGATCAAGGTCATCTTATCAGATCGACATCTGTACCTGATTTCCAGCGAGCCGATGAATTGGCCAAGGCGGTTATCCTCAAAGAACAAGATCTGACCATGCCAGAATATATATTTAGCCGAGAAGCCTATCTGCGACACGAGGGTTTGGTAGACTTCGATATGGCGTGGGGTACAGACATGGCTGCCTGGCTCTTGTTTTCGCAGCCCCATGGAATAAGGACCTTGCAGAAAGCTATAGTTTCTTATAGAATGGGGGGAGAAAATATTTCATCCATCGACACTTCTTCATACTTCAGAAGGAAATTGAAAGCTAGAATTTCCTTCATGAGGTGGTTCGAAACTCAGCCTGATTTTCATTTTACCCACCAGGGTCAACAGCATTCCGCATATTTGAAAGACAATATTTTATGGTATATTAAAAATAATGGAGCTAATCTTAGCCTTTCGGATTTAATATGGCTCATTCCTATTCTGAATAAATCATTAAGTTTAAATACTCTTCAGGTAGGGAATCTATTATTAAAAGCCAAATTCTAGATTTATGAATTCACTGGTTTCTATCATCATGCCCGCGTATAATTGTGAAGAATACATTTGCGAGGCCATTGATTCGATACTTAGCCAATCATATCAGAATATTGAACTGCTGATCGCAGACGATGCCTCTTCAGACGGTACAAAATCCATCATTGAGGGTTATTCTGATTCCAGAATAAAGATGTTTCATAACGATGGTAATATGGGATATCTCCAAACCTGCAATAAATTATTCGAGAAGTGCAACGGGGAATACATTACGTTTCAAGATGCAGATGACTGGTCTGCAAAGGATCGAATTGCCTCACAAGTCGAAGCCATCACGCAGTCTTCATTAGGAATTTGCGGTACATTTTTAGAATTTGTCAATCCAGATGGCTCGCCGGCTACGGCTTCCAAAATCCTACCTGTAAGTGATCAGGATATTCGTGAAAAAATGAGAAGTACTAATCCTTTCTGCGGAGCAAGTATTATGATCACCAAAGATGCATATGAGAAAGTAGGTGGATACGATCCATTCTTCAGTCGTATTGGAAATGAGGATTATTACTGGGCCTCTCGGATAGTGGATAAATATACCGCACTCAATATCGATCGGCCTTTGTACTTCGTGCGGGCGAACCCCAATTCTGTAACCCGAACGATCAAAAATGTAAGACAGCTTTTATCAGTGGAGATCGTGCATTTTTTGATTGAAAATGGAGACAAAATTGAGCATTCCAAGAATTCAATTGATCCTAAGGATCCATTGCTCAAGGGGTTTATTGAGCAACTTGAAAAACCGTTTATTCAAGACGCGAGCCTTATATATAGAAAGGAAGCTGATATGCGTGCATACTATGGTGATTTTGTAGGATCATTCCAATCTGCCCGAAAAGCATTTATGGCTCGTCCCTGGTATTTGATTAATCTGAAATATCTGCTAACCACAGCAACAAGAATTATTAATAAGTAATCAAAACAATGCAATTATGCTGTCAAGTATTATTGCTGATGTAATATCTTCGTGACTAAACTCTTGCTGATATAATGTGCGGAATTGCGGGTGTCTTTAATGGTAATGAGGAATTCAATCAAAAGCTACTTTTGAGTAGTGGCGATAGGCTAAAAGAAAGAGGACCCGATTATCAAGGTCACCTCAGGATTGATCGTCATACGCTTTTCCATTCCAGATTGAAAATCATCGATCTTACAGATAGCGCCAATCAGCCCATGAGCCTAGATCAATACCATCTTGTTTTCAATGGTGAAATCTATAACTTTTTAGCTCTCAAAAAGAAACTTCAACTGCTGGGTGCTCAGTTCAAAACACATTCTGATACAGAGGTCATTTTGGTGGGATATCACCACTGGGGAATAGACCAATTGCTTTTGGAGTTGGATGGCATGTTTGCATTTTGTCTATTTGACGAAAAGGCAAATCAAGTTTTTTTGGTAAGAGACCGGCTAGGCAAAAAACCACTATATTACTTTCAAGAGGGTCAATTACTCTCCTTTTCCTCAGATATTCGAGTGTTACATGATATGCACAAGTCTGCGCTATCTACTAATCTCACTTCGGTTTTCTATTATTTGAGTGAGTTATCCATGCCCCAGCCCTATTCTATTTACAACGAAGTCAGTCAGATAAAACCTGCTCATTATATCCGATTTGACCTAAAATCCGCTACATCAACAGAACAATGCTATTGGCAGGTACCTCTACAAAAGCACACTCTGACTCTAAATGAGACCATAGAGGAGACAGAAGCCTTATTATTGAGCGCGATTAAAAGAAGGCTTGTAGCAGATGTTCCGGTAGGCTGCTTTCTCAGTGGCGGTGTGGATTCCGGGCTGATCGTAGCGTTGGCCGCACAAAATTCTAGTAAGCCTATCAGCACTTTCACTGTGGGTCTTGATTATGCCCCATACAACGAGCTGGACGATGCAAGAATAGTTGCAGATCGATACCAAACCAATCACAATGAAATCGTAGTCAAACCAAATATAACTGAAGATATAGAAGGCCTAATGAAGTATACCGGTGAGCCTTTTGCTGATTCCAGCTTACTCCCCTCATACTACATCACCAAGGAAATCAGCCAGCATATCACAGTAGCCCTATCTGGCGACGGCGGTGATGAAGGCTTTGGTGGCTACAATGACTACGGTCTAGCGCATCGATCAGAGAAATACTATGCGCCCCTGGCCAAATCAAAACTCTCCAACGCAAGAGTCGGTATTGATAAAGTCAAACATCGTCTACTCCGCCGACCTGGTGATAACATGGGCTCCTATCAGCAGTATTTTCAAAAAGAGGATAGTCATAAGCTCTTCAGAGACATGGCATTTTTCCCATCGGATCAGCATGATCTCTGGGCAAGCCTAAGTAACTATTCGCAAGGTCATGATTTTGTTTTGAACTATTGGGATCAGGTCTGGCAAGCCAATCGACACGATACGAAAGTCGATTCACTGATGCAGGCCTCATTGCAAACGCGCTTGCTAAATGATTATCTGGTCAAAGTAGATAGATCTTCGATGATCAACTCACTTGAGGTCAGGTCACCTTTTTTAGATACCAGCCTTCTTTCGTTTGCGATGAATATTCCTCATGAGTTGAAATTTCATAAGGATATCAATAAATTCATATTGAAAAAAATTGCTCAAAAGCATGTTGATCCTAATATAGATCGACGTCCAAAACGAGGATTTGGAATTCCTATACATTTGTGGCTTAAAAAAGAATTGAAAAGCTACAGCCAGGAGGTGATACTTAATAGTCCATTCATCATGGATCATTTTGAAAAGTCTACGGTCGAAAAAATTTTGAAACAGCATCAGTCAGGTGAGAAAATATATACCCATCAGATATGGGCCTTGTTATGTTTGAGTCTATGGCAGAAATCAATCCAATGAGGCGGATACTGTACCTGGCCGACCCAAATTCTATTCACGATATCAAGTGGATGAGCTTCTTTTCACAGCAGGAAGAGTATGAATGTTTCTGCATAGCAAGAAGACATCACGTGAAATCTGAAAGTGACACCGCCACGAAACTAAGTAACGTTCAAATCAATTTTTTAGGTTGTACCTCAGACTATTCAGTGGCAAAGTTCTGGCGCAATCCTGGTCAGGCAAAAGAGATAAAGGCTCTAATTCAACGGTACAAAATCGACGCGTTTCATATTATGTATGCTGAGCCCAATGCGCTGTGGGGATTATATAGAAATAGCTTCAAAATTCCGATGGTGCTCACCACTCGAGGAACTGATGTCCTGCAGACTATTCCCCAATTCCGACAAGGCACCTCACTACTATCGAAGCTGGTATTCAATAGATATAAAAAGGCCTTTGCCAGCTTCGACGAGATATGCGGTACTTCTATAAGGCAATCTGAGTCTATCCATCAAATGTTTGGAAAACAACTTTCTGATTTTCATCTGATCAGAACCGGAGTAGATATTGTAGAACTGAAAAAAACCGTGACTCCTATTGAGGGGAAATACATTTTCTTCCCCAGAGTCATGAGACCTATTTATGATCACGAGTTGGCTCTCCAGGCAATTGGTGGACTGACGGAAAAAATAAGGAAGGAATACAAGTTTGTTTTCATAGGCAAAAATGGCACCGATCAGTCCTATGTTGAAGCATTGAAAACCAAGATTTCTGATCATTCTGTGCAAAAGAATATCCATTTTCTTGATAGTCTTGACAAGGATGAAATGTTTCAATACTACCAGCATGCAAGCTTGGTTGTCATGACACCAAAGTCCGACGGAACACCGGTGAGTGCATTAGAAGCAATGCTCTGTAAGGCTCCTTTGATCATTCCTAACTTGGCCTACGACGAAGAGCTATTCTCGAGCGTCCTCAAATACACGGCCGGAGATGCTGATGATCTTACTCGCAAAATCCAATCGAAATTGGATGACGATGCATCCGATGCTGAAGAAAAAAATCTGCAGGCGGTCATAGCACACGGTGATCGAAAGAAGGAAATGTCTAAGCTGGCTCAAATTTATTCGAATCTGGTTCATGGACCTGCACGTCGAAGTTCTGGAGACACAAAACTCGAAAAGAAATGACTGACAAGAGGGTAGTTTATATATTGTCACCCGAGCCATGGGGTACAAACAAGGTATCAAAGCATCATTATGCGTCGCTTCTTGCCAGGCAAGAAAATCAGGTTTACTTTATCAATCCTCGGTCCGACAATTATCATCTGGAGGAGGTTGAACCCAACCTTTTTGCGATTAACTACACATCAAAAAGGGGATTGAATAAGCTGCCTTGGTTCCTACGTCGTGTTTTTCAGATATGGCTGGCCAAAAGGATCATGAAAAAATTGCAGCTCCCCACACCGGATATCGTCTGGAGTTTTGATCCATACGTCTTTCAAAATTTGAATTGCTTTTCTTCAAAAGCTTTCAAAATCTATCATCCCGTGGATGATCACCTCACTCCGCTGGAATGGACCTGTGCTCAGACAGCTGACCTCATTCTTGCCGTATCTGATATGATTCTAGACAAGTTTGAAACCTTACAAAAACCTCGAGGCTTCATCAATCATGGACTTGCTGATCATTTTGTAGCGCATGCTTCCAGCTATAACCCTCCTGAAAAGGGAAAAATAAAAGTAGGTCTGGTAGGCAATCTCAACTATGCACAGATGGACTACCCTACACTGTTTCGAATAATCGAACAAAACCCGAGCATACAGTTCGTGTTCATCGGTCCATATGCTGTCGACAATCTGTCCGATCGGGTACTTTTTGAAAGCGAAATTCAGCGACTAAGAACCTATGAAAACACGGAATTGCGTGGCCCAGTGGTGTCTGATCAGTTGCCCACTACACTTGATGAAATGGATGCGTTTTTGATTTGCTATGATTCTGAAACGTACAAAAGGCACACTTCTAACTCACACAAAGTACTAGAATACCTCAGCACAGGCAGGCCAATTGTGAGCCACTATATTGATCAATACAAGGACCAGACTGAATTGATATATATGGCTAAAACCAACGATCAACTGCCTAAGGTCTTTAATAAAATTATGAAAGAGATTGAAATCTGGTCCTCACAAGAATTATCAGAAAAACGCTCTACTTTTGCCCGCGAAAATTCTTACAGATTGCAGCTGAATAAAATTCAAGCTGCCGTTTCAAAAGCTGGTTTTTCCTGGAGTAATACAGGGAATGGTAATCTCTAGTTTTAAGCAACTTTGAATTTTTCAACTTGTATATTGACCCATGACATTAAAGGAATACACGGATAAGAGCTGGTATGACTATGCCTATGAGAATATTGAAAGTATCTCTAAAGAGAAAAAAGACTTTACGGTATTCGATATTGGGGCAGGCAACAGCATTTTACGAGAAAAAGTTGAAGGACTAAGTGGGACATGGCGGGGCTTCGATTACGAGCCCAGGCACAGCGACGTGCAACAGCTAAACATGGACCAACCGCTGAGTGAAAACGAAACCGCTTTTAAAGGAGCGCGCCCAGATATAATAGTTTTTCTTGAAGTATTGGAGCATTTGTTCAATCCTGGAATCGCTATCGAAAACATAGGTAAAATGGCCAAATCAGGCACTTATCTCATCTTCTCAACACCGAATCCATTTTGGTCGCCTATCAGACTCAAATTTTTTGTACAGGGAATATTTCCTATGTTTAGAAAATCTGACATGCTGGACAATCATCATGTATACACGGCTTGGCCACATGTCACCGAGCGATTACTTGAAATCAATGGGTTTGAGGTTAAAAAATCTTGTACTCTTGGCTTCAAAGCCAATTTTCCTGGTTTTCAATTCCATCCAATTTACTTTGCTAGAATTATCGTTTTTTTTATTCGTAAAATTTTGGAGACCGGACTGAGTAAATCCAAGGGCATGAGCTACGCTATTGTTGCCCAAAAGAAATAGTCATTGCCTGATATCAATAGAAAGGATGCCAGCTATAGTGGCTAATTCTTTATCCGTCAAGGAAAGTGGTTCGGACTGACTGCCTTCCAAGATCAGAAGATGGTGTGCTAAGCCCAGTGCTTGAGAGAGTTGAAAAAAGCAATGTGCATCCGATCTTCTCCGATCACCTGGGAATAGCTCAATGACCATTGGTTGCTGCTGCGTATATATCAAATTAGTTAGACCCGCTCCATGTACACCTACCACCAGTTTCACCTGGCTAAACAGTTGCACCTGCTCATCAAAGCGCATCTCTTCAAGCACTACAAGAGTTAGATCAAATCGCTCGCATACTTCTTTCTCAGACATCAGCCTACGCGAAGTTTCAGCAGGTCTGGAGATCAAAATTCTCTCGGGATAGGTTTTTGCAACTCTCAACAACTTACTCCTATCATTGAGAAGAAGTATTCCTCTTGGGTCATATAGGTTTAGATGCTTAGTGTCATCATCTCTTTTATGCGGAAAGTCTGGTAAGTATGAGCCTTCTATTTTTACCGATTCACTGATTGCTATCAATTGGTGGTCTTCTATACCAAAAAGCACCGTCAGGGACGATTTGATAAAATCGGGGGCATCCTCAGGGATACCTATATAGATGTGCTCGGACTGGATGGTATTTTGCGACAGAAAAATGGCCAGTCGTGTCAGCCCCTCCATGGTCCAATGATAATAATTAGTACTCAACGCATGACTGAGTGGCACTACGCTCTTGTACTGCAGCTGTATTCCAGAAAACCGGCTAAAAAAAAGACTGCGGTTGATGAAAAGTTTGTTTAGATATTCTTTCTGGAAAAGGACAGATTCAAGTTCAACTTTACCCGCTCTTACCACCACTCCACCAGGATGAAGTACGCCATTTTGAATGGGTAGGTATGAGATTTTACGGAATTTTTGAACGCTGCCGAATACGCTGAGCCATTCTGGTTTTGATTCACCACTAATATGATATTTGTCTAGCGTGTAGTGATATTCTGTAGGATCCAATACTTTGATTTCTTTAGGGTCAGGCTGCATTCGTCCATCCCGAACGGACAGCAGGGAGCCAAAAAGAGTATTGATCATGTGTGCCAGAATATCTTTCACCGCTGAAGTATAAATCATTTGGACCCTCGAAGCATCCGTAGTCCTCGAAGAACAATCGGTGGGATAAATTCTTTGATAATCTCCCGGGTTGTCATCGGTGGCTTGGTATTAAAAGCCGCTTTGTCCTCGTTATCTCCGGCTCTGGGAACGAACAAAGTCTCGTGCTCTCCCTTTTCCGGATTGATCTCACTGCTGGGCCTACCATTGCTATAATAGTATAAAGCGAGCGATTTTCTACTCCTGTCTTCTGGGCAAGTCAGTGGATTTGGATGTCCATGAAAAGAGTAATCTGTTGTCGAAAAAATAGCCAGTGTATTGAACTTGGGTAGAATCTTTCTTTCACATTTTTCTATCTTCTGATCCCATAATTCAAAGTGCCCTCCGTACTCTTCTTTCCAATCTTTGTTCAAATAAACCAACGCATTGATACGTCTATCCAATCCAAATTTTTCGTTCTTTTTAAAATCTGCATGGATTTTCAACAATCCTCCTTTTTTTATTTCGTGCAAACCGCCACCAATAAAATAGGGATCCGGCATCAATACTTCTTCGATACCTGTAAGACCCTGCAGAAAACTTAGAAAGCGTTCTGAATTCAAAAAATGCATAAACTGCCTGGTCTTAGGACCGAATGAGTCTTCGCCTTTGCCAGCAAATTTCTTCTGAATAGAGTCATCAAATTTAATCGCCTGCTCTTTTTCCAAGTCTGGAAACTCAGCAAGCACCTCATCCAACATGGTCGGTTCAAAGAAGTTCTCAAATGATGCATTAGGAAACGGCAATTGAGCCAGATATGATTCTTGCCCTTTGGTAGAATTATAGAACAACTCTTGATATTCCTTACTTATAAATTCACTCATTATTGTCGACTTCAGATTGTTGATAAAAATAAGAAGTACCTATAAATATCTCCTTCGCTTTTAAGAACCATTTCAAAATTGTTGATATTAATCAGTTAAACAAAGTCCAGGTCTCCAAATGTAAAATTAAAGTGCGTCATAGCAAGAGACTCACTGGACTCTTTGGACGTACCCTTCACTAAAAAATTAAGCGCATTTGACTTTACTAGTTTTACTTTGATTTTATCCAGAGCAGGCCTGACCAGATCATTGCTCATCAGTGTGAGTGCAAGGCAGCCCCTGGTCAGCCCATAATACGCCGTCTGGCGAATGATATCCGCCACATGTTCTTTTCGATGTGTCACCAGATCAGCTAGAATTAACATAGGAATGCCTTTTTTTATCATTTTCTTTACTACAGCATATCCCATTATTTCATTGGATCGATTCACTTCGATGATAATATAAGGGTAACTTGAGGCATTTGGTTTGATGCTATATCGCCAATTCAGAAAATCTCTGCTTTTCTTTACCCCATTCGGGCTTTGATGATAGGCTCCTGATTCAAGATAATCTTGATCAAATCCAGAGGCCACTTTCATATTTGCTCTCTTGCCTATCAGAAAGAAAGATAAAGTAGGTAGGACGACAGTATCAGGACATATACCCGTGTAATAGTCAAATTTCTTTAAAAAAATAGGAGTACTCATCGCATTAGTAAAGGTCAGGAAAAAATCTACTTTTTGAGTTTCCAGATTGTCCTTTTCATTTTCAAAATACAGTTTAGAAAAGTATCCTTGCCCACGAATGCCTTTAGAGGTGAGCACCTTCTGAGGAAAAGCTACCAGCACCTCCCGCTCACTCATTTGTATTTTGAAATTGTTGGTAGAAGCCATACCCACCAAATCATCTCCCTTGAGGCACATGATGACGGACGAGCTCTCAAATGGATTGTGCCAATACCAATCTTTCAAAAACTGAGCTGAGATGATCTGATTGTTTTCAGCTTTTATAAGCGCACTTAGCCTCTCAGCGTCATCTGTGGTAGCTTTTTTTATTTCCATCTTGTTAGTCAATTTCTCGAAAAGTGCAGAGTTCAAAATTATCAAATATTGGCTTCTGAGAAAGTAACTTATGCTCTAAAATACATTTATCGATGAAAACACTTTTTTGATCAAAATCGGCAGCATACATTTTTTTGAACTCATGGTCTGGAAGGTATAGGTGAACCATCAGCTCCACTATTTTTGATTGATCTATCTCTTCGACCAGTTGGGTATATGATGCCTTAGATATCCTGCTGGAATCTATATTTAGCTCATGTATAGAGACCAGATACTGGTTGGTCTTATTTGGATATTTCCTGATTATTCTTTTTGAAAGCAATGCATTTAAGGATTGTTTTAAATACTTCAACGGTCGTGAAAACAGCAGTCGAAGATTTAAGTTAGCTGGATTGACCACTCGTATTTTTAGCTGATGCTTTTTTAATACTGGCAGTATGGAATCAAAGACAAATGGTATCATCATCGTATGCTGATGGCTGTCCGAATGTGTCGGTGTCAATCCATAATTATTGAATTTATCCAATTGTGCCTCAAACTCCTCGGCAATATCTCCACGATCCACACGCCCTAGAATGATCCGTCTGATCAGTTGCCCACGGCTCAAAAACCTACCACTGTCATCAATCAGTGTTTTCGCTTCGCTCAATGGAAACCCTTCGGTAATACAGAAATGCAATCCAACAGCTAATCCAGGATTCTTTTTGGCCTGATCTACGGCATGCTCGGTCCCGGGCATATTTACCATCAGTGTGGCAGAAGTTAGATTTCCTGCTTTATAAGTCTCAATTATGGCCTGATTTACAGAGCGTGTCAGACCAAAATCGTCTGCATTTATGATCAGCCTATAGCTACTTACCCTCGAATTTGGATTCGACATGACCTTTGTTAGTTGAGGCTTGAATTTAATATAAAATTACAGCGTAGAGCGTGTTGAATCACATATTTTTGTTAATTATTGCCAGTATCCAACGAAGAATGAAAGTAGTGCATAGAGTCATAGTCGTCACTGACATCACAAATTTTCTAAAATGAAGCGCATATTAAAAAATATGCTGAGTACTTCCTTGCCATTGAGGATTTCTAAGGGCAATCGCTTTGTTTTTGTTTTGCACGAAGTGTCAGATCAGATTCCAAATCCATATGCGCCAGACTATTCTACATCTATAGCGCTATTCAGAAAACAGATTGACCTTCTTTCCGAGCTATTCGACATCATTTCGCTTGATCGATTAGTATCTGACTCTGAACTGGATCCCACTAAAAACTATGCTGCCCTCACCTTTGATGACGGATACATGGGCGTTTTCGAGAATGCTCGGCCCATTCTAAAATCTCAAAATATTCCATACGCTGTTTTTTTCAATAAGTCTGCTGTGGAAAGCAACCAACTTTGGGTTAGCAATGCTGAATTGTCTGTCGACAACGTCGAATATATAGCTGGTCTTCTCAAGGCTGCCAAATGTAGTTTGAAGGATGACCAAGACGCTATTCGGCATATAGTAGCCAATGGTAGTTTTGATGACCAGTTTCTCACGGCCAGTAAACTTCCTCCGCAGCAGAACAAGATTTATATGGGTGTAGAAGAAATCCAACAACTGGTATCGGATCAAGTACTGATCGGCAATCATAGTAGTGATCATCTGGTATTATCCCGCTGTTCGGATCCGGGCCTTTTGCATTCCCAAATCAAGGAGAGTCAGGTTTTTTTAAATGGAATTACAAAGAAGGAAATATCCCATTTTGCAATTCCGTTTGGACACAAAACCGACTACAACGAGGCTACGATCGCAGAGGCGCTGGCTTCTGGACATAAGTATATCTATACAACCAATCCAAATAGGCTCAAGCTGAAGAAACTAACAAAAAAACCTTTTTTGATCCCTAGAATAGGAATTGATAACCGAAGTTTGAAAGAAATACTATTTTACATCAACCGTACATTGATTAAAAATTATGACCTCTGAAATAGTTTTTGAATACAGTCAGTATGAATTCGAAAATGTAGAAGAACTCTCTCAAATGTTCGAATTGTGCTTTGGCTATAAGCCAAATCCAGGCTATTTTCAATGGAAGTACCTTGACAATCCTGCTGGTAAAGCCATAGCCTTTGTGGCAAAGCATGAGGGAACCATTGCTGGTTTTTATGGTGTCATTCCGGAGTGGTATTGGATCGCAGACGAAAAGCAAACCATCTATCAATCCATGGATACCATGACCCATCCTGATTATCAGCGCAAAGGACTTTTTGGTAAGCTCGCAAAACTGACTTATGAACATATCAAGCAGGTCAATGGTTCGATTCACCTGATTGGGTTTCCGGGACACACGTCATATAATGGGTTTGTGAACAGATTGGACTGGGAAGATATTATTCAAATAAAATACCGCTTCGTCTATCGTTTTTGGTTTGGGTTGAGGCACTTGTTCACTAAGTTTCCCCCTATAAAAATTGTAACTACAGACCGACTAGACCAGGATGTATCCGTCTACCTGGACACAAAAAAAAATCGTGCGCTGCCTATAGAAAAGTATATAGACGGCAGTATTCTTCAGTGGCGAATTCTGGATCATCCAATTAGAAAATATAAGTTAGCCAAAATTTTAGTCCATGCTCAGTTGGTGGGCATCGTGGCTTACGAAATGATGGACAACAAACTATTTATCCTAAATCTCGATGTCGATGTCGAGATTCTAAACTCTAGCCATTTAGGCTCACTGTGCAATGAACTGTTGAAAATCGAAAAACAGGCGAATGCTCTTTATACTTTTCAACCGAATCAAAGTTCTTTGGATCAGGCTTACAAAAATAACGGCTTTGCTGTCAACCCTTTCAAGCGAGGACCATTCTCCTACCGAACACCTTTTATAGTGTATGGAGACAAGCAAATCAATGGTATAGACTGGTTCGATGCCTCAAATTTCAATATTCAACCTGTCTTTAGGGACTTTTAAAGATCAATCGAGCCAATCAAAGTTCAGAAAGAATAAAGTTTTATGCTATTCAATTCATTTTCATTTGTCCTCTTTCTACCAATAGTCTTTCTCATCTATTGGAGTCTTCCTACCACCAGGGCAAGAAATGTATTGATCATCCTGGCTAGCTATATTTTTTACGGCTGGTGGGATCCAAGATTTTTAACCTTGATCATCATTAGTTCGCTGGCTGATTATGGGATTGGACTATTATTGCTCAATCAGAATTCTACAAACAAGCGACGCATCCTGCTCCTTTGCAGTCTATTTGTCAATCTGGGCCTTCTCGGATTTTTTAAGTACTACAATTTTTTTATTGATAGTCTGGTAGAAGGATTATTGCTGTTTGATATAGAGGCCAATTTCAAGACTCTGAGTATCATTTTACCCGTGGGCATTAGTTTTTATACCTTCCAGACACTCAGTTATACTATAGATGTCTATCGAAAGAAGATATCCCCCACCCGAGACCTCTTCTCCTTTTTGGCCTACGTTAGCTTTTTTCCACAGCTGGTGGCAGGCCCTATCGAGCGAGCCAAAAATCTATTGCCCCAATTTCAAAGGGAGCAAAAGTTCAGCTATGCACTAGCGATATCGGGATGCAAACTGATTCTTTGGGGTTTTTTCAAAAAAATGGTTATCGCTGATAATCTATCCCCTGCAGTCGAGGCTGTTTTTTCTAATTATCAAACGCTTGGTAGCGCGGAACTCATTCTAGGAGTAGTTTTCTTCGCATTTCAGATCTATTGCGACTTTTCTGGCTATTCAGATATTGCTATTGGAATCGCTCGTTTGTTTAATATCACCTTGAGCAAAAACTTTAATTTTCCATACTTTTCTAGAAGCATTGGTGAATTTTGGCGAAGATGGCACATATCGCTCAATACCTGGTTTCGGGATTACTTATACATTCCATTGGGAGGAAGTGAGGGCGGCAAACCAAAAGTCATCCGTAATGTGTTTATCGTATTCGTGGTAAGCGGGCTTTGGCATGGAGCCAATCTTACTTTTGTGTTCTGGGGCCTACTCAATGCGCTGTTTTTTATACCTTCTATTATCCTTGGATCTAATAGAAAGCATTTGGATACGGTCGCGGAAAATTCTGTTGTGGCCTCCTTTCAAGAAATCATTCAAATGATTTCCACCTTTGGGTTAATTGCTATTACCTGGATATTTTTTAGGTCGGAAACCTGGAGCGATGGCTGGCAATACACGAGCAGGTTATTTCAATTTGCACCCTCGGCTAACCTGTTTGGCCTTTTGATCTACTTGCCATACGTTGGGCTATTGGTCATCATAGAATGGCTGGGTAGACACAAAGATTGTGCTATTGATCACAAGATTGACAATCTCTGGTTAGGCAGGATTTATTATGCCATCATTGCAATTTTTGTAATTCTCTTTGCCTCGTACGACGAACAAGCTTTTATTTACTTTCAGTTTTAGAACATGAAAAAATTTCTGCTTCAATCCTTCTACTTTATAATCCTTACTGCATCATTACTGGAGTTGGGATCAAGATTGATGATGGACAAGACCTATTTCTATGCAATAGATCCATACAAAGGCCCCAGTGCCCTGACCGACGTGAGTATTGCCGATATCTACAAGTCATCACCATCGAGCGTAGATTATCTATTTATAGGTTCTTCTCGTGTGGCTGCAGGTATAAATTCGGATCAATGGAATAGCATACATAGGGAAGATAATATAACCATAAATGCAGGCAGAGGCTTTTTTAGCGGCGGATCTCATTATTTAGCCTTGTCCAATTTGTTGGACAATTACCCTGATTATCTCAAGGGAGCAAAGGTCTATCTGGAGTTGCCAGGTGGAGTCATTTATGCTGAAAACTTTGATGACCACCTATATGACTACTATCCGTCTATGTCTCATTTGGTACTGCCGCATGTGAGTTTTTCAAATTTTCGGGAGCTGGTAGCCAGGCAAAATACTCTATCTGACAAGGCGAACATTACACTTTTATACTTTTCTTCTTTCTACCGAACATTCCCATTTTTCAAGGAATACAAAGGTCGCTTCATCGATAGGTTGGTCAAAAGCAGAATCCAAACCCAGCCTAAGTCAGATTTAGCAAATGCCGGAGGCATTAAAGTAAACTCATCAGAGCTTAGTCAAGCAAAAGAAAGGGCACTGCGTATGACTGAGGATCGAATAAAATATCAAGATGAACAGGAAATACTTACTCTGGATCAATTGAATAACTCTATAGTGGCTCATCTGGCAACACTGATCAGAGAAAATGGTGGAGAAATGATTCTATTTGAAATGCCTCTTCATTCCTCATTCCAAAAAGTGAATCAAACCTCATGGGCCAGAGAAAATAGCAAAGTGTTCAAATCATGGGTCGATCAAGAAGGCATAAGGATCATCGACACTTCTGAGTTTGATATTTCGGACGACGACTTTCCAGACTACTGGCATATGAGTATAACTAAGAGGGCTGAATTTACTAGTTTTATGGCTCAGCGTGATACCTCAGATCATGCACCTTCTCCTAATTATTAACATGCAAGCTCTTGTATCTATCATAATGCCGGCCTACAACGCAGCCAAATATGTAGGTGCTGCTATCCAGTCTGTACTTGATCAATCTTATAATCAATGGGAATTGATCATAGTGAATGATGGCAGCCGGGACAATACTGATGCTGTCATTCGACAATTCAGCGATGACCGTATTGTCTATTTTGAGCAAGAAAATATGGGGGTAAGTGGCGCTCGAAACAAAGCGCTATCTGTTATGCGAGGTGATTATTTCTGCTTTCTGGATGCGGATGACCTCATGCCGACTAATAGTATTTCTTCGAGAATAGAAAAGTTCCGAATGGAGCCAAACCTATCCTTTGTAGATGGAAAGGTAATCTATAAAAATGCGGATTTATCAGAGATCTTAAAGATCTACTTACCTTC
The DNA here is from genome assembly GCF_039941815.1 of Reichenbachiella sp. GTDB lineage: Bacteria > Bacteroidota > Bacteroidia > Cytophagales > Cyclobacteriaceae > Reichenbachiella. The sequence goes on along the minus strand of NZ_JBDVDW010000065.1, from coordinate 71,677 downwards.
TTTTAATGGTGAGCCATTTGATGAGCTGGTACAGCTAAAGGACACTTGCTTATTTGGGAATACCTGGATGGTCAAAAATGAGCCGAATATTCAGTATGTATTCACCCCGGGGCTTACTCATGCAGAAGATTTGTCATTTTATCTATCAATCAGCAAGGGCCGGAAGTACAGCTTTGTGGAAGATGAGGTACTGTGGTACCGCAGAACGGGAAATTCTGCGATGACCAATCTCAAGGGATTAGAAAATGGCTATGTTCATGTCTATCATTTGGTGAAGGATCTGGGCGTTTCTACTCACCGGTTAAACTACTTGAAAAGAAGAATTACCAGGATCATGAGCTTATCGTGGCTAATAGACGCAAAAAATCCGATACAATCCGTTTTATCATTTTTTAGAATGCTGAGATTATGAAAAAAGGATGCATCGTATATATCTACAACTCTTTTCGAGACCCGCTCTTTCAAAATTTGATGCTTCAATACATCAAAACACTGGCTAAGGAAGGAGTCAGATTTCACCTGATTACCTTCGAGCAGCCGCAGTATGCTATCGCTAATGAGGAGCAAATTGAGATAAAAAAAACACTAGCCAAAGAAGGAATACACTGGCATCCATTTGTGCATCGGACAGGTCGTTTTTTGATTGTCAAAAAACTTATCGATTTGTTGTCCGTATCGCTGTCCATCCTACGATTGAAGCTTTCATCGCAAGTGGATAGCATTTTTGCCTTTGCCAACGTGGCTGCAAGTCACAGTGTCATTTATTCCAAATTGCTTGGACTTAATTTATATATCTACTCTTACGAACCGCATGCTGCATTTCTCGCCGAACTGGGAATTTGGAATGTGAATGGGCTAAAATATAGACTCCTCAATTTTTTTGAGCGACTAGCTGCCAAAAACGCTAAAGTGGTATTTACAGGAACAAAATATGGCGTAGAACTAATCCAATCCATTAGCCCAAACACAAAAGCAGTTCGATTGCCCACGTCCGTGGATGAAGAAGAATTTCGCTATCGCGGAGATTCTGCTCAGGCTTGGAAGGAAGAAAATCAAGTGACCCAGCGGGACATCATTTTGTATATTGGGAAGTTTGGAGACTTGTATTACCCCATAGAAAAGCTCGTTTCCTTTTATGAAGCACTCCACAAATTAAATTCTAATTACTTCTTCGTACTCGTGACTTCTCTTGACCTATCGATCGTACATGCATGTATTCAGCGCTCGACTATTCCAAAAGACAGTTTCTATATAGATCAAAATGTGTCCAATGAGATGGTCAAGGTATTGATATCAGCAGCCGATGCGGGAATGAGTATTGTACCTCCACTAGAAAATCAAAAGTACCGCTCGCCTACCAAAGTGGCCGAATACCTACTTTGTGGGCTGCCTTACGTGACTTGTAGAGGAGTCTCTGAAGATGACCTTGTAGCTGAAAAAGAAGAAGTAGGCGTAGTCATCAGTGATCTTGATGCTACCGCGGCTCCTGTGGTCCATAGCGCTGTACAACACTGGACACAAAACAGGGATCTAATCAGAGAAAAATGCAGAGCGGTTGGGGTCAGCTATCGTGGGAAATCAAATGTGGATAAGGTATTCAGGGAGACTTTTTTTGACGACTAGCTAATAGGTCTTCACCAGCCATTCCAAAATTCCGACAGGTCGGAGTCGAAGGCAAATAAATAATGAAATTGATCGATGTGAGAAACTACCACTACCAACGCAGCAATACCTCTGAGGGCGATGAGTCCTTCAAAATGGGTGGGCTTGTTGGTCATTTACTTCGCCTTTTCATATATTGCTTTATCTGGCCAGCAAGTATTACTAATAAATAAGGCAATTACAACTATAACTTTCAATGTTGACCTGAATAATTGTATTCTTCAAGAGGTAGTACTCGACCCAAGTATTAAATTAATCCTTTCACCTATCTTCATATTTTAATAGCGCATATTTCATCAAATGTTATTCAGTAGTGCCGTTTTTCTATTTCTGTTTCTGCCGCTTGTATTAGGCATTTTTTATTCGGTTCCGGTCAAGTTTAGGCATATCATTCTGCTCCTGGCCAGCCTGCTTTTTTACACTTGGGGAGAAGAGAAAATCGTCTTGGTCATGGTCACATCGATTTTCGTGGACTACTCTTGTGGATTACTGATAGCCAAAGGTCATAAACGCCTGGGGCTCATACTTTCTGTACTTACCAACCTATCCTTTCTCGGCTTTTTCAAATATTTCAATTTCACGTTCGATAATTATCACCAACTGATCAACTGGTTGGGAATGGATCAGTCCTGGATGATACAGGTGCCCACCATTGCACTACCGATCGGAATCAGCTTTTATACTTTTCAGACCATGTCGTACACCATAGATGTATATCGTGGCAAAATAGAAGCACAGCACAACTTTCTCAAGTTTGCAACATTTGTTTCCATGTTTCCTCAGTTGGTCGCAGGTCCGATTGTGAGATATATAGATATCAAGGATCAATTGAATTGCGATCAAACCTCAATAAAGAAATTCGAATCGGGGGTCAGGAGGTTTATCGTTGGCCTGTTCAAAAAAACCATGATAGCCAACTCATGCGCATATGTGGCCGACAGTATTTTTCAAATACCCTTTGCTGATTTATCTACAACATGGGCGTGGATAGGAATCATTTCGTACTCCTTTCAGATCTATTATGATTTTTCGGGGTACTCAGATATGGCTATAGGATTGGGTCGAATGTTTGGGTTTAGCTTCCTCGAAAATTTCAACTACCCATACATATCCAAAAACATCCGAGAGTTTTGGAGGCGATGGCACATTTCTCTTTCTTCCTGGTTTCGCGATTATCTATATATCCCTTTGGGTGGCAGTCGCCAAAAAAAATATCGAGTACTCGTCAATTTGATCATTGTTTTTTTTATCACGGGATTATGGCATGGCGCCAGCTGGAACTTTGTAGTCTGGGGCCTCTTTCATGGGTTTTTCATATTATTGGAAAGAGCTTGGCTAGATCGACTTCTGGTTAGACTTTGGTCACCATTACAGCATCTATATACCCTACTGGTGGTCATCGTGGCATGGGTATTTTTTAGAGCAGATGATCTCACTGGCGCGATTAGTTATCTTTCAAAGATGTTCGTCTATTCCGTAGGCGATGCGGCTACCAATAGCTATTTATATTTCTTTCACGTGAATACAGAAGTAATTTTGATCATGCTGACCGCAGCTATCTTCTCTTGCCCGGTAGTCTTGAAACTGAAGAAACTTATTCCAGCACAGCTAGGTCAGAACAATTCCAATTCTAAATACATCTCTGCCGGTAAGATGATTTTTTATGTACTGCTCATGGTCATATCTATGGCATTTGTCTCCTCTGATACCTATAACCCATTTATCTACTTTAGATTCTAGTATTATGAATTCTCAAAACTTATATAGATATGCGCTGATAGGTACCTTTCTGATTATGATCTGGTCACCGCTCATTGGTCTCCTTTTTGGCGAAATCCAAACCGAAAGCAAGCACCCTGACAGGGTAACCGGCTTTAACTTCTCTACAGAAAAGTACGCTGCTACTGCCTATGGTAGCTACAGAATGCTAATGGATTTCAAAAATGAGTCCGATCAATATTTTAGCAAAAATTTTCCGTTGCGTACTAAACTGGTCTCACTTTTCTTGTATATCAAATCCGACCTCTTCGGTAGCAACCCGCTACCAGAGAAAGTAGTAGAGGGACGAAACGGTTGGTTGTTTTTGGGCAATGAAGATGGCGATGTGATCAAGGAATCGGTGGCTATGGAGGTGTTTACAAATTCTGAACTTACCCAAATAGAAAGGAACTTAGAGAGGCGTCATCATTGGCTTGATTCCTTACAAATAAAATATTATGTAGCCATCGCTCCCAACAAACACAATGTATATGCTGAGCAGCTCCCGATCGTAAGGAATACCCGAAACACCAAACCAGAGCAAATCGAAAACTTGCTGCAGCAGCAAGCCAATATTGTCGACTTAAAGTCAGGATTTGGATCAGGATCTCAAAATCTGCTCTACTATAAATCTGATACACACTGGAATGAAGAAGGTGCATATTTGGGCTATTCGACATTAGTAAAAGAAATAAAAACTGATTTTCCGGAAGTCTTCCTGATCCAACCAGCTCACCTGATCAGAAATCAATATCAGTTTACCACCGGAGATTTGGCAAGAATGCTGAGTCTACCCTATTCAGAGTCACATTTTTCACTTGAGTTTTCATTCGAGAAATCTGCACAATTGCTCCCTGATCAACTGACGGTTCCTGATAATTATAAGCGATTGGCCGATGCCTACGAATCCCGTCACAGGACTGATAGAAATCCATTAAAAATTCTGGTATTTGGTGATTCATTCTTTATCAATATGAAAAAATTTATGATAGAAAGTTTTGGTGAAACCATCATAATCAATGCGTACAAATTCGATAAGGAAATCATCCTAAAAGAGCGCCCTGACGTCATAGTTCATGAAATAGTAGAACGAAATATAGATGTGTTGCTAGTGCCTTAAATTCAGGAAGATTTGCTGCCTGATAAATTGATCGGGCAAGAAATTCGCAGGATATAATGAAAAAACGCATACTTATTGGGTAAATAGGTCATTTCATCGAAAAATTGGACTAATACAACCTGCAATTAGATAATTTTGATTTATTAAATAAAACGTGCAATCTTTTGTAGCATTTTTTGCACAAGCATTTAACCTGTTAAATAGTGAAAAAAGGTTGGTAAAGGACAAGCTCATACAGATCTCTCTTTTTGCACTCAGCATGTGGGTTCAGCAGCTCTATGCCCAGTGCCCGACAAGTGCATTCGTGACTAACAGCACTTTTTGCTTGGGAGAAGCAGTACCTATCACTAATAATTCTGTTGATGCCACATCATATACCTGGGATTTTTGTTCAGGCGAACTGGAAGAAACGTTAAGTGTAAGTACGCTCATGACAGTTACACCTGCGACCAGTACCTTTGATATGGCCATCGTAGTGGACGACAATGGAGTAACACATGCTTTTGTCACCTCTTCCGGCACTGACAATCTTGTCCGCGTGGATACGCTTATCAATTATACTACGGCACCTACAATTGTCGACTTAGAAACAACAATAACCGATGCTTCCGGGATCGATATCATCAAAGAAGGTAGCAGCTGGTATGGATTTGTTTCTTCTACCTCTGGTGCTATTTCCAGGCTCACGTTTAGTGATCTTTCTCTCCCTCCCGCCGTCGAGTCACTTACAGGACTCACTGCGGTCAGCAATAGTCGTGGCTTAAAAGTAATCAAAGAAGGCAGTGACTTCTATGTGCTAAACGTAGGTGGAAACTCTTTGCAGGTCATAAAATTTAATGGAGATATTCTTGATGATTCATATTCTGAATTGGTCACTACAGTCACAGGTGCCTCATTTGCCAATGGTATTGACGTCTACAAAGAATGCAATACGTGGTATGGTGTAGTTACCAGCGGAGTGGGTGGCTCCCACCAAATTGCCTTTACCAGTGGGCTTGATATTGCCCCTACGACCAGCGCCATCACAGGAGCTCCTAATGCTGGTGGTGTGAGTATTCTCTATGAGGCTGAAAAGTATTATGCTTTTTCAACCAACATCAGTACTAAGAATGTGGTCCGCTTCGATTTTGGCAGCTCCTTGGCCATCGAACCAACTCCAGTAGATATCGGAAGCTACTCGCTATCTACTTCCACTGCTATGGAGATTGAATTTATCAATGGCCGACATTACGGATTTATCCTGGAGCTTTCAACAAACGAATTGAGTGTAATGTCTTTCGATAGATCTTGTGATCTTTATTCTAATGATGAAACCCCGACTGGCTTCAGTTATTCGGAATCCGGGTCATATGATATTACCCTGTATGCTCATAATTCTAATGGGAATACCACCAGTTCGACTCAAACCATCACAGTCAACTCAACACAAGCCCCTAACATAGACTTCTCCACAACGAATCAATGTATCGATCAGACCAATACGTTTACTTCTATCGATGATGCCGACATTAGTACCTACTCTTGGGATTTTAATGAAGATGATACTGAAGACAGTACCAGCCCAACGCCTGTCTACGATTATTCTCTCGACGGTATTGGCACCTATACCGTTACGCTCGATGTAGTCGGCAACAACGGGTGTTCGAATTCTACTTCTCATGACGTCTCCATCTATGATGCCCCGACGATGACCCCAGATTATGATTATGCAGCTGCAGTTCTTTGTACCAATACGGAGTTCACATTCTCAAACATGACCGATGACACAGGATATGAAGAGGTGCTGGCTTACTATTGGAACTTCAATGATGAAGCCAATTCTACAGAAGCGAATCCAACATATACATTCACCACAGCCGGTACCAAAACCGTCAGCTTGACAGCTTTGATCCCGGGATGCTCCACTATGGTTTATTCCGAAGATATAGAAATTCTGGAAGGTCCGTCTGTCAGCTATTCTTATACCAACAATTGCTATGGTGAGGCCATAGCATTTACAGATGAATCTACCGGAGCGAATATCACTGGATACTCCTGGGATTTTGGCGATGCCAGCGGAACATCTACAGATCAAGATCCCGATTACACTTTTGCCTCTACGGGTGATTATGAGGTGACTCTTACCGTGACCAATATGGCAAGTTGCGAGAATTCAAGTAGTCAGACGATCACTGTTTCGGATGACCCGAAAATAGATTTTTCTACCGTAGACCTGATTGAGAACTTGCCTACTGACTTTACCAGTATTGACTTGACTCAGGCTGATGATGCCATCAACGGCTGGACTTGGGATTTTGATGGACTAGATACTTCCAACGATCAAAACCCCAGTTATACCTTTCCTAGTCCAAATGATTATACAATCAATTTGTCCGTAACTACCGTACAGGGCTGCAATGATTCGGTAGAAAAAGACATTACAATAAGCGAATCCTCTTGCGCCATTTCAGCGTTCGACATTTCTAAGACCATTTTTTGCACCAATGAAGAGTTGGACCTGACCAATAACTCAACGAATGCTGCTTCATATACCTGGGATTTTTGCTCGGGTGAGTTAGAAGAAGCTTTGAGTGTAGAAATGCTCGCCGAAGTGACTCCTGTAACCACGAGCTTTGATATGGCAATAGTGGTGGATGATGATGGGGTAACTCATGCCTTTGTCACTTCTTCCGGTACAGACAATCTAATCCGGGTAGACACACTCATCAATTATAGTACAGCACCGACGGTTGTCGACTTAGAAACAATTATTACTGGTGTTTCTGGGATTGATATTATCAAAGAAGGGAGTAGTTGGTATGGATTTGTTTCGTCCACCTCCGGCGCTATTTCCAGGCTAACGTTTAGCGATCTTTCTCTTGCTCCTTCCGTCGAACCACTTATAGGGCTTACAGCTGTCAGTGACAGTCGTGACTTGAAAATCATCAAGGAAGGCAGCGACTTCTATGTCCTTAACGTAGGCGGAAGTTCTCTACAGGTTATTAAATTCAATGGCGACATTCTAGACAATTCATATACCGAAGTGGTCTCATCGGTTACGGGCGCCTCATTTGCCAACGGTATTGATGTTTATAGAGAATGTGATACTTGGTACGGTATAGTTACTAGCGGATTGGGTGGCACCCATCAAATTGTTTTTGATAATGGTCTCGAGGTGGCTCCCACTACAAGCTCCATTACAGATGCGCCTAATGCAGGAGGGGTAAGTATTCTCTACGAGGCTGAAAAATATTATGCTTTTTCGACAATTATTGGCAGCAGTAATGTGGTTCGTTTCGATTATGGAAGCTCATTGGCCCTCGAACCTACTCCAATAGATCTGGGAACCTACTCGCTGGCTACTTCGACTTCTCTTGAAATTGAACGTATTGATGGCAAACATTACGGGTTTATCATGGAGCTCTCAACTAATGATTTGAGTGTAATGTCCTTCGATAGGGCTTGTGATCTGTATTCTGTGGAAGAGACGCCGACAAGCTTTAGCTATTCGGAAGCAGGTACTTATGATATTACGCTTTACGCCCATCATGCCAATGGAAATGCAACCAGCTCAACCCAAACGATCACAGTAAGTACTGCCGTGGCCCCGGACATAGACTTCTCCACCTCCAACGAGTGTTTAGGTCAAACCAACACGTTTACTCCAGATATTCAGACGTATGCCTCATATTCCTGGGATTTTGATAGCGACGGACTAGAAGACAGCAATGCTATCAATCCTGATTTTATACTTGGAGCGAACGGCGATCACTCCATTGCACTTACAGTCAATGATGGCACTTGTTCTAACCGAGTAGTGGAGACGGTTACAATTTATGATACACCACCAACTCCGTCGTTTTCATATACTACTCCTTCAGATCCAACCCTGTGCTCGGGCTCAATATTTTCATTTACTAACTCATCTGATGAATCGAATCATGTAGGAGCAACCATTTCTTACGATTGGGACTTTGGGGGTGAAGGCAGCAGTACTGACTCAGATCCAGACTTTACGTTTACAGATTCTGGTACTCAGAATGTCGAATTGACCATGTCGATTCCTGGCTGCTCTTCGCAGGCAGATCAAGATATAATTCTACTCGCCGGACCGACAGTTGATTTTTCCTATGAAGACAAATGTCTGGGCGACGTGACCGCGTTTAGCAATCTCACAACAGGCGAGAATATCACAGGGCAAGTATGGGATTTTGGTGATTTGAATGGTACGACTGACCTATCTCCTTCTCATGAATACGAGGCAGCGGGTGACTACAGCGTTTCACTTTCAGTAGAAAACGCAGTCGGATGTAGCAATACCTTGATCACCTCTTTGACCATAGATGATCGACCCACAGCTGATTTTAGTATGGGCGTCGGATGCGAAGGACAGGTCGTAGGCTTTGAAGATAAATCCAGCGTCAGTAGCGCCAATATAGACTTCTATACCTGGGATTTTGGTGGGCTCGGTAGTTCGACGCAAGAGGATCCTTTGTATATATTCGATACGATAGGTGATTACGAAATCAACCTTATCGTTGAAAGTACTTTTGGATGCACCGATGAAATAACAAAAAATTTGAGTGTGCAACAGGCGCCGGTAGCCGACTTCAGTATTGATCTGGGATGTCTTGATGCCACTACACAATTTATCGACCAAACCGTCACTGAGGAAGAGAACCCCATCAACGTTTGGTATTGGGTAATCAATGGTGACGTAGTTCCCAATACTCAGAACCCAACCGAAATATTTGATACGGCTGGCGACTACTCTGCCTCACTCACAATCACTCCGAGCAACCTTTGCGTAAGCTCTATTACTAAAGAATTCACTGTCCATGAGCTTCCTGTAGCCGGTTTCACAACCTCCAATCTGTGCGACAATGAGTTTGCAACGTTTACCGATGCATCTACCTCATCTACTACTTCTATCGAAGCCTACAATTGGACTTTTGGTGACGAAGCCACTGGTAATAGCAATCCAGCAGTGTTCAACTTTGATGAAGCTGGTGATTACGATGTGACGCTGACTGTCATAGATGAAATAGGGTGTGAAAGTACAGCCCAAAGTACGGTTACAATAAATACTTCTCCAGTTGCGGCATTTGAGGTAAACGAAAACATTGGCCAGGTTCCATTATTAGTAGAGTTCACCAATCAATCAGACGGAGCTACCTCGAGCTATTGGCAATTCGGAGACAATGACCAATCCACAAGCAGCGAAACGAATCCCTCTTTCACATATATCGAGCTTGGAGATTATGAAGCCTCTCTCGTAGCTAGCAACGACCTGGGCTGTACTGATACGACGACTTTTGATATTACAGTAGCCGAACCGATCTTGGATTTGGAACTGGTTCAGATCAGCAGGGAAGTGTCAGAAGGGAAAATCAACCTGACGCTAAGTGTAAAAAACAGTGGCAATGTAGTCCTGAATGGGTTTGACATTAGAATAGACCTAAACAACAACGCGTCAATCTATGAGAGATATACTGGTGAGATTAGAAGAAACGAAACCATCACCTATATGCTGAACTTTACGCTATCTGAGGTCGGCAATAATATAAAATATACTTGTATCAGTGTACTTGATTTGGAAGATGCTTATGAGGATATTGATGAAGTAAATAATGAAGGCTGTGTTAATTTTGATCAAAATCTAATCATAGAAGACTCCTATCCAAATCCTGTAAGCAGCGGAGATTCAAATATAAGATTGAATTTAATTTTACCTGCAAAAGGTCCAGTACAGCTCTTTTTGATGGATGCCTCCGGAGGCAACCTATATCAGACCATTCATACAAATACTGAAGCAGGGCTCAATAGCTTTTTCATTGATATATCTTCCTTCAAACAAGGCATGTACTTTATCAAAGTTGTCTACGACAACAAAACGTCGACTCAAAGGTTTGTGAAAATATGATCCTTCAGGTCATCATCAAATTATTTTGACCGTTATACGACATTCCAAATAATATCAGCAAAAAAATCCTTGAAATGTCCGAAAGCAGTCATTTGCCTGTTAAGGGTCGTTTTTTGATAAGGTAGCTTCTTTTCAGGCTTGTTCTCAGAGAGTCAGATAACCACCCGATAACTCGAATAAAAAATATTCTATTGAAATAATATTATTTGTGTATTGAGATAGAATAAATACTAATCTTACTAATTTTGAACCGAAGAATATTTTGCAAATGCTAATGATCGGCAACACGAAAATCGACAAGACAGACCGGAAAATTCTAAAAATTTTACAAGCCAATGGCAAAATTACCAACGCCAAGCTTTCAGAAGAGATAGGATTGTCTCCGGCCCCGACTCTGGAAAGAGTCAAAAAACTGGAAAACTCTGGTATTATCAAGAGCTATCATGCGGAACTGGACTCTGCCATGCTAGGCCTCGGTGTCAATACCTTTGTACAGGTTTCTTTGAAAGGGCATAACAAGCCAAACATCGAAACTTTTCTGGCTAAAATCAGAGACATAGAAGAAATAATAGAATGTCACCATATCACTGGATCAGGTGACTTTATTCTGCGAATTGTAGCCAAAGACATAGCCTCCTACCAGCAACTGATGTTGGAAAAGGTTAGCGATATTGATATTGTCGATAGCTTGCAGTCTATGGTGATACTTTCTACCTTTAAAAATAGTAAGGAAGTACCCGTACCAGCAGATAACTAAGTCTCTATGACAAAAAACAAGAATTTGATTTTGAATGCCATTCAGATCGATCAGCGTATCGTACGAATGGCATACGAAATCTATGAAAACAATCTCGGAGAGAAGCATCTCATCATGGCAGGAGTCTCTGAAAATGGTTTTTTATTTGCCTCCAAAATGAGTGAGGCGCTAGAAGAAATATCTCCACTAAAAACATCCGTAGTTCGAGTCGACATCAATAAGGCGGCTCCGTTCACTGATGAAGTCCAACTCAATGATGTAGCGGAAAAAGAGCTCGAAAAAAAATCTATCGTACTGTTTGACGACGTACTAAACTCAGGAAAAACTGCAGCTTTCGCTCTAAAGGCGTTTCTAAATACTAACATCAAGAAAATAGAAGTGGCCGTCATGGTCAACCGGAGCCACAAGGCCTTCCCTATTTATGCCAAATACAAAGGCTACGAGCTGGCTACTACCATCAACGAGCACGTAGAGGTTATACTCAAAGGCAAAGACAAAGGAGTCTATCTGTACTAGCTTTGCTTAAACTTATCTCAGGGTCGCTCTTCCGGATATAAAACCACCTGTATGTATTTCTTCGTATCCAGATACTTCTGAGCCACACGTTGAATATCTTCCTTGGATAGATCTTCAATACGCTGATCAAGCCATTTTACATCCAGATAGTCATATGCGTTGACATGATAAATCTTCAAGACATTCATCCAGTAGTTATTAGTTTTCCATTTGAGCTCCTGTTCACGGCGTTGAGCCTCTTTAATTTTATTGATGTTTTCATCAGAGATACCCTTCTCCTGAATCTCGCTAATCGCCTCTAATGCTGCCACCACAAGGCTATCCACATTATCAGGACTACAAGGAAAACTGATCGAGAACTCATAATTCTCATAAGGGGATTTGCTTGCCGAGGCAGAAGCTCCCACCCCATAGACACCCCCTTTTTCTTCACGCAATATTTCGATCAGTCGAATATCCAGCACTTCGCTCAGGCACCTTAGATAATAGGCCTCCTCTCTACTATACTTAAACTCATCCGCGAATATCATATTGACGCTACTTTTCGGTTCGGATCCCTTATATATTTTTTCATTCACCATCCCCGCTGGAGGTCTGATGCCCCGATCTACCCATTTTTCAGCCGAAGTGGGAGGAATCGAACCCAAATACTTCTCAAGCAACGGAACGATCACACTTTCATCCACATTTCCCACCAACCAAAAAGTAAAATCACCAGGGCTGGTAAATCGCTCCTTGTAGAAAGCCAAGGCTCTATCCAAGTCGACTTGCTGCAGATCATCTACCGTAGGAATACCTCCCCCACGGAAGTGATTTTGAGAGAGAATTTTTGCCATCTTGTCTTGATAATAGTAATTAGGATCAGACATTACATTAGCCAGGAAGGCCATATTCCTCTGCATGAGGGACTGAAAGGCCTGTTCGTCGCGCCGTACTTCTGTAAAATACAGATATACAAGCTGCATGAGTGTCTCAATATCGTTGGGAGATGCGCTGCCCCGAAACCCTTCTTCCAGATCACTCAAATAAGGCTGGATTCCTACAGATTTGCCTGCAAGCACCTTCTGTAGATCTTTATAGGAGTATTTGCCTATTCCGCTCAACCCAACTATGTTGGTAGCAAAAGATGCAGACCAGTAATCTTCGTCCTCCGCAAGTGAGATACCACCGTTGCGATACGCCATAAACTGAATCTCATCATTTTTATAATCGGTAGACTTAATGAATATTTTCGCGCCATTAGATAGCTCTAAAGTGGTAACATCCAGGTGCTCTATAGAGGCTCTCTTGACAACCTTTCCAGAAACAGGTTCGTCACTAATCAATTGATCATCCAGTACGATATCTTCGATTTTTTCAGGAGCGCTTTCATCCGAAGCTTTTATCCAAGTCAGTAGATCATTTGTGGTAGGTAGTTTGACACCTTCTTTGTCAGGAGCGGTCAGATATACCACACGATTATCTTCCGTGATTTGCTCACCGATTATACCATTGACTTCGTCAAGAGTAATCCCTTCGAGGTACTTTTTTGTGAAATTGTATTCGTATACAATGCCCGGTACAGGTTCTTTCTCCAGAAAATGTCCCACCAGCTCATTTACCATTTGGACCGACTCTGTCTTATCTCTCTCCTTATAAGCACTTTCATAAGCTTCCATCAGGTTCAGCTTTTGTGTCTTCAGCTCTGAGGCTGTAAACCCGTGAAGCTCCACTCGCTTTATTTCGTTCATCAGCGTGCGAATACCACCTTCTATGTCATCCGGTTTTGGAACGGCAAAACCGGAGAATGCATTTTTACTTCTGGTGATAAAGGAACCTATAGAAGTGGAAGCGTATAAATATGGAGGATTGGCTTCTTGCAGCAAATCTCTTAGGCGCTGATTGACCATGGAGGTAAAGAGGGATTGTACCAGAGCTTTCCTATAGTGCGCCCCGGTCAACATGGGTTTTACCTCTGATTTGTACATCACATTGAATATAATATTGGTGGCCTCCTTATCAGAGGCCACTGCCACCAGTGGTTCTGTATTGTCAGGCACGTCAATCTCCACTCTAGGACGAGAGTTTTTCGGATTTTCAAAAGTTGAGAATTTTTCCTTGATTTTCAACTCCATTTGATCCACATCGATATCTCCAACTGCGATGACTGCCATCAGGTCAGGGCGATACCAATCATTATAAAATCTTTTGATGACCTCTGGGCTAAAAGTTTCCAAGGTTTCTTTAGTTCCAATCGGAAGACGTTCAGCATACTTCGAGTCTTTAAAAATAATAGGCAAATATTCCTGAATCATGCGCATCTGTGCACCTTGCCCTAATCTCCATTCTTCTATGACTACACCTCGTTCTTTTTCGATCTCCTCAGACTCAAATAGTAAATTTCCACCCCAGTCCTGTAGTATGGTCAAACCCTGATCGAGAATTTTTTCATCATCAGAGGGTATGGGCAAAATATAGACCGTTTCGTCAAATGAGGTATAAGCGTTTAAGTGTGCACCAAATTTCACCCCAACAGACTGGAGATAGTCTACCAGCTCGTTCTTCGCGAAATGCTCAGACCCGTTGAATGCCATATGCTCGGTAAAATGTGCCAATCCCCGCTGATCATCATCTTCCATCACAGAGCCCGTATTTACTACTAGTCTCAGTTCTACTCTGTTTTCAGGTTTTAGATTCTTCTTAATGAAATATTTCAGCCCGTTGCTCAGAACCCCTTGCCTCACCGCACGATCAAATGGTATTGTCTCTTCGAGCGCAAGATTCTGACCTTGTACTCCAAAGGAGGTCAACAAAAAAACAAGTATTAGGAGCTGTCTTATTACAATATTCATAGTTAGAAATTAATAGATCTTTAAAATTAGGTTGATAATTAATGAAATAGCCAAACACTTTGACCGAAGGCAACTTCCCAACACGAGCAGTAGATTATTGTTTCAGTCGGAAATAGAAGGACGCATAAGTTCTGTTCAATTTCACGAAAGTACAAATTCCATTGACATAAGTGTGAGTATTCCGACCATCTTCTGAGTACAGCGTATAGACAAATTTCTCATCCTTCTTCAGCGTAAGATACTGGGCAAACTGCTGCGAGAAAGTCTCCTCTCGATCACCAGGCACAGAAAAGTATACTTCTGGGACGGAGTAAGTGATGGGGTCAGTACCCATGCTTTCTTTATAGCCGTTGACTTCTACGATATACTCGTTGTTTTCAATCCAGATTTCAGATTTTGTTCGAGAATTGCCGTTGAGTTGACTCTCTGCAGCACCACTAATCAACCGCCCGCCGACATAAAGCTCGTCGAGGCGATAGTTTACCTTGAATGTGAGAAGCATTTTGATAGAGGTCTCACTTTCAATAGAATAAAACATGGAATCTCCTACTATGCGCTTTTCAGCACGCAGGGAGCCAACTTTTTTATCTCCTTTGATTATATCATATTCTAATATTTGCGCAGATACAGAATGCATAAAGCATCCTAAAAGCACAGTAGTAATAAAAATGAAGATTGTTTTTTGACGGGGTAGGAAAATCGTCGTCATTCGATAATAATTACGTTTTGTCTTCAGAATATATCGCGAGGAAAGTTAGTCCAGTTTTGCTAAACGAGAATCTTTAATTGATTAAATTTAATAGCATTCTAAAAATCTAATCACATGGCGACAAAACACTACACCAAAGATGACGTGACTGTCAAATGGCAATCAGATCTCTGCATTCATTCTGAAAAATGTTTTCACGGACTCCCAAAAGTCTTCAATCCCAAGCAGCGGCCTTGGGTGAATATCGACGGGGCCTCTGCGCAGGATATTATTGATCAAGTCAAAAAGTGTCCTTCCGGAGCGCTCTCCATCGCTGGCGATGCAGAAGCAGCTACCATGAGTCAGGAAATAATAGTAGAAACCATGCCCGATGGACCACTAATGGTCTATGGCAATATGAAAATAAAACATGACGGCCAGGAAATCCTGAAAGACAGTAAAGCAACTGCTTTTTGTCGCTGTGGCGCTTCTGACAACAAACCCTACTGTGATGGATCGCACAAAAAAATTGATTTTAAAGGCTAACATTTAGCAGTATCTTTGCGCCATGAGCGAGGCAGCAAGTATGACAGATCTTAGAAAATCATCCAAAAAGGAAATTTCTGAATTCCTGATTGAAATTGGTGAAAAACCCTTTCGTGCCAAACAAATTCACGAATGGATTTGGAAAAAATCTGCAACATCCATCGATGAGATGACCAACTTGTCACTTGCTACCAGAGATAAACTCAAAGAACACTTTGTAATCCGCCCAGCCAAGGTGGAAAAAGAACAAAAGAGTAACGATGGTACCATCAAGTCTGCTCTAAAGCTTCATGACAACCATTTGATAGAAAGCGTCTTAATCCCACAGGACGAACGAATGACCGCCTGCGTTTCTTCACAAGTGGGCTGCTCTCTTAGTTGCAAGTTTTGCGCTACCGGATATATGGATAGAGAGAGAAATCTAGACGCTTCGGAAATATACGATCAGGTAGTAGTCGTGGCCAGGCAGGCAGAGGAAAATTATGAAAAGCCGCTTTCAAACATCGTCTATATGGGTATGGGAGAGCCGCTGCTCAACTATAAAAATGTGATTGATTCCATCGAAATGATCACCTCGCCCGATGGACTGAATATGTCACCAAAAAGAATAACGGTCTCTACCGCGGGTATCGCCAAAATGATAAAAAAGCTTGCCGACGATGAGGTAAAGTTTAATCTGGCACTTTCTCTTCATGCCGCCAACGACGAAAAGCGGAATAAGATCATGCCTATCAACGAATCCAATACTTTGGATGCGTTGCGTCAAGCGCTCAATTATTTTTACAAAAAAACCGGGAATAAAATTACCTTCGAGTACATTCTCTTTTATGATTTCAATGATTCCTTGCAGGATGCAAAAGAATTGTACGAGTTTTGGAAAAGGGTACCTGCCAGGATCAATATCATTGAATACAACCCTATCGCGGAAGCCAGTTATAAAAATGCAGATGCAGATACGCTAGACAATTTTACTCGATTTCTCACAAGTAAGGGAGTAAACGTACATGTGCGACGCAGCAGAGGTAAGGACATAGATGCGGCTTGCGGCCAATTAGCGAACAAAAATTAAAGCTTCCTGGCAATCACCTGCGCCAAACTCAGCTTATCCTTGAGCGCTCCGAACCTCTCAGGATCAATCCTGCCATATAAGGTACAAATTTCGAGATACTCCTGATTTTTGATTTCAACGCCAAAATCATTGACAATCCTCATTACCTCGCTCGTTTTGTCGTAGCCGTATTCAACTTTGAAATCTTCCTTGATTTCTACCACCTCCACGTTGGCCTGACTCAGCGCTTCCTCAGCGGCAGTCTTGTATGCTTGTATTAATCCGCTAACTCCCAATTTGGTGCCTCCGAAATACCTAACCACCACAATCAGTACATTAGTCAATTCAAAAGATCGGATCTGGCCTAGTATAGGATCACCGGCCGAATGATTGGGTTCCCCGTCGTCGTTGGCACGAATCTGCTCTTGGAGCCCACCTCTAATCACATAGGCATAGCAATGATGTCTGGCGTCATGATATTCTTTTCTTAAGGCTTCTAATCTCGACTTGACCTGATCAAGGGAATCTACGTGATAAGCCAGGCTGATAAACTTGCTCCCTTTCTCTTTATAAAACCCTTTGATCTCTGACCGTATCGTTCGGTAAGATTCAGCCATGGTTAGTCAATTCTTTCTAATCCTGCTTCACTCTCTACTGTGAGCCAATCTGTCTCATCAAGATCAATCGTTTTTTCATAATACTCAGCAGCCAAATCCAACTCTTTGTTGCGCTCAGCAATTCTGCCAAGTCCTAAATACGCTATGCTTCTATAATACTCGCCGCGATCCAAATCCTCTTTTCCACTAGATAAGCCTTTCTGATAATAGCTCTTAGCCAAAGCATCCAGGCCCTCAACTTTTTCTGTATAAACTCCTTGAAAAATCTCACCACACATTCTGAAGTAGGGCTTTTTATGAGTTTTTAATTTGGTAATTAATGGTAGGGCATTGTCATAATCTTTGAGCCGCATCAAACATTCTAAATATTTAGCTTGGAAATAATCATTCGCAGGATACATTTTGTGCAACCGCTCCAGGTAATATTTTGCTCGTGTTGTATTGTTTTCGTAGCGTAGCAGGATATAAGATAGATAAAGCGCGGCCTCAATTTTTACGATCTTGCTATGATGAACGGCACTGTCCAACTGAACCAATCCTCGATCGATATCTCCAGATTTGAAAATCCATACAAACGATTTATAAATCGGGTGACGCTCTGGATATTTCTCTCTAAAATAATTGTACAATCCAGATAGAAATAATAGCTCGGAGCTTTCAGCAGTATGCTCCATAGTTTTCTTTATCAAATTATAAGTTTGCTTGGCTTGCGACATGGCTTTGAAACTACTGCCCTCCTGTGCGTAATACTCCGCCAGAAGGCCATGAGCGGACATCTTGAAAAACATGGCTTCCAGATTGTCATTTTCGCGATTACTTATCACCTCAGACAACTCTATAGTTTTTCGAAGATACCTTTCATGTGCTTCGTAGATTGGGCTGGATGTACGGATCGGCTGATCCTGCCATGCCAATCGCATAGCTCTCATCATGGGCACTATGGGGTGATTTGGTAACAAGACCTCCAACGAATCAATGGTTAGCTCCGCCAAATCGAATTGCTGATTGTAAATAAGATCTCCACCACGATCTACCATTTCTAAGAGTTCCGAATTTCCAAAGAGTGGTTTGCTTTGCGCAAAAGTGATATTCGGTAGAGCAATACATATAAAGAATAAAAGTGACATCCTGTAATTCCTAAAATCAGATTTCACTTGTATTAAAGGGAAAGAACTAAATCGGTTTTTTTTAAGCTTAATAATCGACAAATTTGAAATTAAATTTAAGATATGATAGTTCCAAGATTATTTAACCTTCCAGCCATTGAAACTAATGCCCTAATGACTGTTGCTGAAGGTATGAATATTCCTTTCGCAATAAAACGAGTTTACTGGATAACATCCAATAAATTCGACGAAATCCGAGGAGAGCATTCACATAAGTCATGCCAACAACTCTTGGTTTGCATCAGTGGTCAATTAAATATTTCTTTGGAAGATTGCGGTGGAACAAGCTATTCATATTGCCTCGATAGCAGTTCAAAAATGGTGTTGATACCGCCTAATTACTGGTGTAAAATTGAGTACTCTAAGAATAGTGTCGTATTGGTAATGGCCTCTCACGTGTATGACGAGAAAGACTACATTCGTGACTACGAGCAGTTCAAGTCCCAGACTTTGGTATAGGATGTTAACCACCGACGTCATCTACAGCACAGAATTGCCACCCGAGACAGGTTATACAAGTGATTCGATTTTCTATCATCCAGATTATTTATCACAGCTTACTTCAGATGTCGTCAGTTTCTACGCAGTAGATCAATCTACCAGTGAACTCATACTTTCCATTCATTTTCAAATCCTGAATCAGAAGGCCGTTAGTCTGTGGGAGGCTCCATTTGGTGGAATCGAATCCAGCAAATATTCCGACCCGTCAGTTTTGTTTGGTTTTATGAATTACATCTTCGATCAACTCAGGTCTAAAAACATAAAGGAAATCATCATCAAATCTGCGCCTGATTTTCACCGCAAATTTCAACACAATCCTGAATTTTTCACCGAAAAAAACTTTGAAATATATGGCACAGACATAAATCATCATTTGGTGATTACTGAGGCCGATCCGTCAGAGCATTTCTCTACGATGCAGAAAAGAAGATTGAAAAAGAGTCTCTCTGCTAACTTCGAATGCAGGCATGAAGATTCCAGCCGATTGGACACCTTATATTCGTTCATAACCAAGTGTCGAAAACAAAAAAATCATGAGATGCCGGTCAGTTTTGACAGACTGGCAGAAGCCATCCAAAAACTTCCGGATACCTATCATCTGATAAGTATTTATGATGGCAATCAGCTGATTGCGGCTACAGTCAGCGTAGCAGTGAGCAAGGATGTATTGTACAATTTTATGCCTGCGAGCAGTCGTTCTCATGATACCTATAGCCCCATGGTTTTATTGATCGATCAGCTTTATAGATACGGTCGCGAGCATGATTTCAAGGTGTTGGATTTGGGGACATCTATGACTGGGTCTGAGCTGAATTTCAGCCTCATTGCCTTCAAAGAACGTATGGGTGGAATCGAATCCAAGCGAAATATCTATCGAAATATCATCAGCCATGACACATCGTATCACAACTAACGAATAAGTAAATCACCTAAATTTGACTTAATTCCAATAGAAAATTGGGTCTGGACTCCCATTGTAACTATTTTATCTATAAATTCGTTGCTTTCAATAGCATAATCCAAAAAGTTGAAAAAACTCTTTTCCATACTATTCTGCTTATTGTTGAGCTTATCACTCTCCGCATTTACTGAGAAAAATGCGAATGGCAATGGAGGTGGTGCATCATACGGTGATGAAAAAAATTCTGAACCGGAGACCATTGATGCCAAAGCTAAAAAAGAAGCTGAAGAGATGGAAGAAAATACCAATCCAGACGCTGAACCAGATTCTAGCTACTACTCAGTCAACAAATTCAATTTTCTTTTCTACTTTGTGTATAAAATGAAATATATGGATGAAGATGCTGAAAAGACTACTCTTAAAGATTAATATTTCCTCGCTTTTTTTCTAAATGTGGATGGGCCTCCTTCGAAGGTCACATAAATAGTAAAACTGTGTACATTCAGACTTTCTATTCCTGCACTAAAATCATTTTCCTCTGGGTCCAGGACATTTAAGAGCCCGAAGGAATACCTTACTTCTGGAGAAAATTTAAAAAGTGGTTGAAAAAGATCCAATCCCACCCCGACGTCTGCAGAAAGATTAAACTTTTCCAGCAACAGCCGCTCAGTAGAATCCTCCTCCTTTTTATTGCCTGATACTTTTATACTAGGTGTCAAGCCTGCCAGCAAGTAAATGGCTCTGTTTTCCCTTCTCACTGATTTATATTTCAAAAGGATTGGTAGCTCAAAGTAAGTTGGATCTCTAAGTTCTTCCAGCACAGAACCGTTGTCATACCTATAGTCAAGGCCAAGTTGATAAAAGCTAAACGTAGGTGCTACGCGTACATCCAAATATTGGAACAAATGAAAGTTAACAATAAAGCCAATTTTGAAACCGACTTTCTGAGTAGGCAGAATCGAATGAACCGAATCCAAAGCAGGTGTGGTAAACTCATCCGAATACTTCAATCTTAGACGTGAAGAGTGGCCGCCTATGAGAAACCCATAGTGCACTGATTGCTCGTCAAAGTTGGGAAGATTGATACCCCCAGGAAGTTGACACTTAGCATCTTCTGGAACCAAACTCAATCCAATGACAATGCACAGGACTATTTGATAGCAGTATAGATTGAGCTTATGCCAAATGTAAGTGGTTTGCATTGGGTGTTTTTGTAACCTGTTTTTTCTAAAATATCAAGAAAACCTTGACCATGAGGAAATTCCGCAACGGACTCTGGCAAATAAGTATATGCCGCATTGTCACTTGAGACGATTTTTCCAACTAGAGGTAAGATAGCTTTAAAATAAAAACCATATAACTGTTTCATTGGAAATTTGGTCGGCTTAGAAAACTCCAGAACGACTAATTTGCCGCCATCTTTCATTACTCTCCTCATATCAGTCAATCCCTTCTCCAGGTTTTCGAAATTCCTCACTCCAAAGGCAACGATTACCGCATCAAACTTATTGTCTTCGAATAGCAGCTGCTCCGAATCTCCAAGCCTCATTTCAATCTGATCCTCTACGCCTAATTCAATCATTTTCTTGCGGCCAACATCCAACATGCCTTCAGAAATATCAACTCCTATTATTTTGTCTGGATTGAGTTTTAGTGCCTCGATGGCGAGATCACCGGTACCTGTGGCTATATCCAGGATTAATTTAGGCTGATGAGATTTCAGCTGTTTAATAGCCTTCTTTCTCCAAAGTATATCAATCCCTAGGCTTAGGAAATGGTTGAGGAAATCGTAACGCTTGCTGATGTTGTTAAACATGTCAGCGACCTGTTGTTTTTTTGATTTCTCCTGATTTTTGTAAGGCAGTACAGTCAATTGCTTTCTGTTTAATTTTGGTGCAATATTAATCCGATTCGCTGAGATAATTATATAAATTCCAATCTTACAGCATCGATTTGCCGGTACATTCCAATTCTGATCAGTACCATCAGAATCTCTCAACAAATCCATAGAAGAAATAAATCCCCAGAAGGTGGAGTTCTGTTCAGCTTTTAACGATTTTTGCAAAAAACTATCCAATGAAGATTACCAGTTCCGAATTTGTGATCAGCAACACTGATTATACTAAATGTCCTGATCCTGATAAGCCAGAATATGCTTTTATCGGTAGGTCGAATGTAGGCAAGTCCTCTTTGATCAACATGCTCACAGAAAAGAACAAGCTGGCAAAAACTTCTGGCAAACCTGGCAAGACCCAGCTGATCAATCATTTCTTAATCAATAAAACCTGGTTTCTGGTAGATTTACCTGGTTATGGCTGGGCGCAGGTCAGCAAGGAAATGAAAGAACAATGGAACCGAATGACCAAAAATTATTTGGCCCAGCGTGAAAATTTGTACAATGTATTTGTACTGATAGATTCTCGTATACCTCCGCAGAAAATTGACATTGAATTTTTAAACTGGCTGGGCGAACACAAGGTTCCTTTTTCGATTGTATTCACCAAAGCAGACAAGCCCAACAACTCCAAAATACAATCTAATGTTGCCAGTTTTAAAGCGGAGCTAAGTAAATCGTGGGAAGAACTCCCCCCTACGTTTATCACATCTTCCGCCCAGAAAGTCGGCAGGAAGGAATTGTTGGAATACGTGGGTCAAATCAATGAGAGTATTTAATAGTTGTATTAATTTTGCCCTTGACTAACAATAAACTATGGATTTTAACGAAATAGCAACAGTATCTGGTAAAGGCGGCTTATTTAGCGTGGTAGCCCCGACAAGAGGAGGAATGATTCTTGAATCGATGGATGATCAAAAAAAGAAACTCATCGTAAATGCCAACTCCAAGGTCTCCGTTCTTGGAGAGATTTCAATATACACTACAGACAAAGAAGGCTCCCGCCCATTGCAGGAAGTCATGAAGAAAATTCATGCAGAGTTCGAGGGCGACACCGGTCTGGCTTCTGACGCCAACAATGATGAGTTAAAATCTTTCTTGAAATTCATACTACCTGAGTATGATGAAGACAGAGTGTATGCTTCTGATATCAAAAAATTAGTAAAATGGTATCATCTGCTCAGTCAAAATTATCCTGAACTCTTCGAAGAGAAAGAGGAAAAAAAGGAAAAGGAAGAAAAGGCAGACAAATAGCAAACCATGAGTGATACGGTGTCTTCGTGTCGTACGCTTATCATCAAACATTTTCAGCTACCGGAAGAAGAGCTGGCCAATTCTGGCTCGTCCATAGAGGAGTTGGAGCAGTCATTGGCTCGTATTATCCAATATTTAATCGACCAGGATATGCCTCGACTCATGAATGCCTTTTATAAGATCGACTTGGATGAAAACGTTTTTAAACGAATCCTAACCACGGAGCCTACAGATCAGATGTGTAAATCACTGGCTCGAGCCGTCATAAAACGAGAATTGCAAAAAATAGAAACAAGAGAAAAATACAAGGATAATTAGTCTTTCTGCGCGGTTGCAAACTCTTTTCTGTAAGTCTGTGCTTTGTTTACCATATCAGGAGACCCAATAAACAACGGTACTCTTTGATGCAACTCGGTGGGCTGAATCTCCATCACACGTTGCTCACCATCCGTAGCCATGCCTCCTGCTTGCTCAATAATAAAAGCCAGACAGTTGCATTCGTACATTAGGCGAAGTTTGCCATTAGGTGCCTTTTCTGTGCTTGGATACATATATATCCCACCTTTAAGCAGGTTTCTATGGAAGTCAGCCACCAGCGAACCAATATACCTTGCACTGTAGTTTTCTGCCTTGCAATACTGTAGGTACTCTTTGACAGAAGGCTCGAAACTTTGGTAAGATCCTTCATTGATGGAATAGATACTCCCAGCTTTAGGACACTTCATATTTTGATGAGAAAGTAAAAACTCTCCCAAAGTAGGTTCGAAAGTAAAACCGTTGACACCGTGTCCGGTCGTATAGACCAACATTGTAGATGATCCGTATAGTATGTATCCAGCAGCTACCTGATTATCACCTTTTTGAAGTACGTCCTCCATTTGTACAGGAGTCCCGATTGGTGATACTCTTCTATAGATGGAAAAAATAGTGCCTATAGAGACATTCACATCTATGTTTGATGAGCCATCCAATGGATCCATGGCCACCACATAGCGACTATTGGCATTCAGTCTGATCAGGTCATCTTCTTCTTCGGATATGATGGCACAAACTTCGCCGCCGTTTTTAAGCGCTCTGGTAAACCGTATGTCAGCAATGACATCAAGCTTCTGTTGCTCTTCTCCTTGTACGTTGGTGGCTCCGTATGCACCCGCTATATCAAGCAAGCCGGACTTATTTACCTCTCGGTTAATTATTTTTCCTGCCAGGGCTATATCTCTTAGCAATTGAGAGAGCTCACCTGTGGCAAAGGGAAATTCACCTTGCTTGTCATTGATGAATCTATCCAAGGTGGTGCCGATGGTCGATCCGAGTGTTTCCTTATCCATTAAGAAGTTGTTTTGGGTGGTTGCAAAAATAGAAATAATACTTCTAATGTTATGTCACTGTTAAGAGAATCTACCCTCAATTGTCAAGCTTTTATTTTTTTATTGTGCCACCCTAGGTAATTTTGCGACTCTAATTTTTCCTAAATGAAAGTATTCAAATTTGGAGGCGCCTCTGTGAAAGACGCTCCTTCAGTAAAAAATGTAGCTGAGGTTATCAGACAATTTTGCAATGATGAATTGATAGTCATCGTATCCGCTATGGGTAAGACCACAAATGCGCTGGAAGAACTCGTCAAACTATTTTTTGAAAAGGGTGACTGGAAATCAAAATTAGAAGAAATCAAATCGTTTCATTTAGAGATTTCTAATGGTCTGTTTGAGTCTGACCACCAAGTGTTTGAAAGACTAGAGTCCATCTTTTCTGCTATTGCTAAATATCTCAATAATGCAGAAGGAAAGCCGTATATCGAAGTGTACAGTGAGATGGTGAGTCAGGGAGAATTGCTCTCCACTCGCATCATAAGAAACTATCTCAACGAAAATGTACACAAAACGGTCTGGTTGGATGCCCGCAATTATATTAAGACGGATTACAACTATATCGACGCACGTGTAGATTGGGAAATGACCACTCGCAATATCATTGAAAAGATTCCAGTCTTCGCAAAAGACTCTATTGTGATCACTCAGGGATTTATCGGCTCCAACGGAGAGGGTAAAACTACTACTCTGGGACGTGAAGGATCTGATTTTAGTGCCGCCATATTCGCTACAGGGCTAAAAGCGGAATCTGTCACTGTCTGGAAAGATGTACCTGGTGTCATGACTGCTGACCCCAACAAGATGCCCGATGCAGAGATTATTTCTAAACTGAGCTACACGGATGCTTCAGAAATGACCTACTATGGTGCTTCCATTATTCACCCTAGGACCATCAAACCCCTGGCTCAAAATGGTATAAAACTATACGTACGTCCATTTAATTCACCAAATAATCTCGGTACGACCATCGGAGATGAACATGCAGGAATGCACCCCGCTTCATTCATTCTGAAAACTAAGCAAGTATTCGTTGATTTTAAGGTGACCGATTTTACCTTTATTGATGAGAAGAAATTGGGAATGATTTTTAATGCGCTTGACCAACTTAATATCAAGATCAATCTTATGCAGAACTCTGCAGTTAGCTTTTCTATTTGTATTGACAAAAAATTTGATAAGGTAGAAAAGCTGGTAGAGCGGCTAAGTGAGTCATTTCATATCGAAATGCGCGACAATTTGGAAATGCTCACAGTAAAAGGGTATGACCAGTCGGCGCTGGATAAGATATATGAAAGGAAAGAAGTCTTGCTTGAGCAAAAATCTCAGGATGTGTATCACCTACTCTATGTACCTGAAAAAAAACATCGCGACCTAAGTGAAATGAGTTAAAGTACGTTCTATCGCACTTAGATAGGATGATCCAAACAAATTTGCATGAACGAGCAAGGGGTATAAATTAAAAATATCTGTACGTGACTCGTGACCAGGCTGCAACGGAAATGTGTCCTGATAAGCTCGGTAAAACTGCTTACCAAACCCACCAAACATTTGACTGAATGCCAACTCGGCTTCTCGATGCCCATAGTATACAGCAGGGTCAAAAATAAATGCGCGCTGATCCTTTCCAATCAAAAAGTTACCTGACCATAGGTCTCCGTGTATCAAAGAAGGTGACTCCTTAGGAATCAGATCTTTCAATCTAAGAAATAGTTGATCGAATTTGTCTGCCGTTCGTTTAGAAAGCAAATTTTGATCAAATGCCCTTTTTATTTGGGGAGTCAGTCTTTCGAGGATAAAAAAATCATTCCAGTGCTTATGTTTTTTATTGGACTGCGACAGACTACCAATATAGTTGTCATGGTCCAGTCCAAAATTGTCGGCTGTACATTGATGTAAATCAGCGAGTCGTTGACCAAAAGATTGCCAAAAGTCATAATCGGCCACCCCAGACTCTACATACTCCATGCACAGATAATCAACATCTTCTAACTCACCCAGTTGAAAAACAGTAGGAATGGCAATTGTACGAGTAGCAGCGAGAGTATTCAGTCCTTTGGCTTCTGCAGCAAACATATCAGTCGCATTACGATTCCACTTTATAAAATATTTCTTACCAAGAAATTCGAATCTTCCTGCCTGATGAATACATCCTCCACTAACAGGTATAAGAGAAGGAGAAGTCGACCGGCTTCCATCTAGCAGTTGATGAATAACTTCCGTCAGGGAATTCATTTTTCAGCTTCTATGTGCACAATCAATTGATCTATGGATCTTGATACCATTTGAAAAACATTTTCAAAACCATCATAACCACCATAATAAGGATCTGGTACATCTTGTTTTCCATTTGCATCCTGATCAAATTCTCTCAACAAAAACAAATGATCAGTGTTGCCTGTTGTGAGTGATTTCATATCCTGAAAATTCTGCCCGTCCATAGCCAGAATATAATCGAATCGATCAAAGTCCTCTACAATGAGCTTTCGCGCTTTATGATTGATCGGCACACCGTGCACTCGTGCAACCTCAATACTGCGATGATCTGGCTGCTCCCCTACATGATAGGCTGCTGTACCTGCTGAATCTGCCACCATGTCCAAGCCCATCATGCTTGCTTTGTGATTAAATATTGCCTCACCAAGGGGTGAGCGACAAATATTACCCAGACATACAAAAAGTATCTTTTTCATAATTGTGAGTTTAAAAAATGTTTTTTACCATCAAGACCATTCGACATCTTATGCTGTAAATATGAACGAACAATAAAATAGTGTAAACCATTAGTCTATTAATTCAATGGATTCATCGAAATCAAATAGCCCTCTTCTTAATATTATATAATTTTAACTTCGAGAAATCTAAACCATTGATAGTATGTCGAGAAAAGTAAAATCAGAACTAACCTTTATCCTAAAGATATCGCTCTTGTTTCTGATACTATTCGCGAACAAGCTGAATAAATCGCCAGATATACTTACAGCTGCAAAAGATGCGATATCACCAAAAGAGTCCATTTCTGTGATTACAGCGTCGATTCGGGACTAGTACTCGTGTCAATATTTGACCCATTCAAAAAAATAAAATAAAAAAATTAGAACAGGTGGTTACTTTGTGTGTGCTTCTAGTATAAAGAAGTACATAACACAAATTTTATTCATACACCTGTTTAACATTTTTATCAAAAATGAAAAGCCCCGAGATCACAATCGGGGCTTTTCGTTTTAATAGGGTATGGAATTTAAAATGGTTATGTTTCTTATCTAAAACTGAATCCAAGTCCAGCAGTAATCGTATTATATTTCTGTAGCGTGTAATCTGCATGCAACGTAATCACCGCCAGCTTCAATCTGAAACCTGCAGTAGCTCTCATCCCATCACTTTTGTACTCTTCCTGTACAGGATCCACTAGCTCTATGTATGAGCCTGAGATATCGTTGTCTCCCTGAATCTGATAGGTACCTAAAATCTTGAAGTCTGTAGTCACACTATTGTATCCAAACCCTCCGTAGAGTGTAAGAATAGATAGTTTCTTCGAGACCAATATCTGATAAGTCAGTGCATTGACGCTAAACTCTCCACCTTGATTAGTCCCAGGAATCACACTATCAATAAAATCAAGAGTGGTACTGATACGGTTGTAGCCTACCAAGACAGACATGTCGATAGGAATATGCTTGATACCTGGAATCCATTGTTTGAAATCATGCATGATACCCACTCCAAACATTTTGATTTCATAGCCATACTCACTACTTTTTTGAGTAGGCATCCAGCGAATTTTCAAATCTGTGTTTTTTATGAGTCCAATACCTGCTTGAATCATCGGTACAGGTACATATCCATTGATTTCGTCGCCAAGCGGGATGCCGGGAGGCGAAGTAAAGGAACTAGAAGCAGTGTAGCTATTTCCATTTTGATCTGTTCCCGAAAGATTAGTCATCATACCCACCGTGTTGTCTCCGCCAAAAACCGAGGCCAAATCAGCAGACGTGCCATTAGCCAGACTAATATTGTTGTATTCTGAATTTAAGAAGGTGAAAAACAAATCCTCACTTGGTGCTTTAGCAAGACTCACAGTAGCGGTAATATCAAAACCAAGTGGTTTGTGAGGTTTAGCGGTGTTGTACCAGCCATTGGCTACACCGAAACCAATACCTGTAAACATGGGACTCATGTAGGCTCCAATAAGTTTACTGGCATCTTCCTCACCTGCCTTTAAGAAAGGTGTGAGATCTAAAGCTTCAGCATCCTGGAGTGACTGCGCAGATAAGTGCTGACCAGATAGGAACAAAAATGACAAGCACAGTATTAATGTAGATTTGGTAAAATTCAATCTCATAATTAGTAGTTTTTAATTAGTAGTTTAAAAATAAGGCTAATTCCAATAATTACACAATTAAACGATCTAAAGTCTCGTGAAACCTACTTGCAATCAAGCATCGAAATCTATCCACTCATAAATAAAATTGATTTAATATTTCATTCTAACCTTGCCGAAAGACTAATTTTGAACTGTTAAAAAATTAATATTTAAATATTCATAATATATTATGTCATTAGTAGGAAAAAAAGCACCCTTATTTGAAGCCCCAGCGGTAATAAATGGAGAAGAGATAGTCGAATCATTCTCATTGGATCAATACTTGGGTAAGAAAGAAGTTGTATTCTTCTTTTATCCAAAGGACTTTACTTTTGTATGTCCTACAGAAATCTTAGCTTTTCAAGAAAAATTAGCTGAGTTTGAAAAAAGAGGAGTGGCCGTAGTTGGTGCCTCCACAGATACTGAAGAAACTCACCTCGCTTGGTTAATGACTGACAAGAACAAAGGTGGCATCGCAGGAGTAACTTACCCATTAGTAGCTGATACAAGCAAAACTATTGCCAATAACTACGGTGTGTTAGCTGGAGACTGGGATTATGATGAAGAAGGAAACCTTTCATTCAAAGGCCTTCCTATCGCATTTAGAGGCTCATTCTTGATCGACAAGGAAGGTACAGTGAGACATGAAACTATCAATGACCTGCCCTTGGGAAGAAATATTGATGAGATGATCAGATTGGTAGACGCACTTCAGTATGTTGAAAAACATGGAGAAGTTTGCCCTGCAAATTGGGAAGAAGGAAAAGACGCTATGCAAGCCACCAGAGAAGGTGTAGCAGACTACTTGTCCAATCATTAATATTAAGATTAAGCATTACGACAATAAAAAAGTCCTCCATGATGGAGGACTTTTTTATTTTAGCCCTCCAATTCAAAATAATGCAGGGAATAGTTACTAAATCAATGGGCTTGTGGTACTTGGTAGAAGGTTCTGACGGGACGAGCTACCAGTGTAGGCTAAAGGGGAAATTCAAACTCGAGAATAAAAAAATCTCAAACCCTGTAGCCGTTGGTGATAAAGTAGATCTCATCGATGATGAAGGAAACAAAGATGCGAAGATCATAGCTACTATCCACCCCAGACGGAATTATATCATTCGTACTTCTCCAAAGAAAAAAGGTCACGGCCATATCATTGCCAGCAATATAGACTTGGCGGTAATAGTCGCGACAGTGGCCACGCCGCGTACCTCGCTTGGTTTTATTGACAGGTTTCTAGTGACGGCAGAGGCTTTCAGAATTCCTGCCATGGTTTTGTGCAATAAAATAGACCTGCTTTCCCCAGAAGAACTCTCTGGCCTGAAGGAGAAAATGAAAGAGTACGAGAATTTGGGTTACCAAACCGCATTTATCTCGGCCTTGGACAAAAAGGATATCGAATCCTTCAAGAAAAGACTTTCCAACCAAACCACACTCATATCTGGACACTCTGGAGTAGGTAAGTCTACTCTGGTGAATAATCTTATACCTGAAGCGGATCAAAAAACATCCGAAATATCAGAATTCTCTGAAAAGGGAATACATACAACAACCTTCGCAGAGCGGTTTCGCGTTGCAGATGACTCCTATATTATAGATACGCCCGGGATCAAAGAACTCGGACTTGCTGAAATCGAATCTCATGAGCTGAGTCACTATTTTCCAGAATTACGTGAGTTGTTGGGCCAGTGTAAATTCAACAATTGCACGCACACCCATGAGCCAGGTTGTGCAATAGCCAGTGCCTATGAAGAGGGTGAAATTTCTCAAAGTCGATACGACAGTTATTTGAGTATGCTATTGGGTGATGATAACAGGCGCTGATGAAGATACTTGTAGGCAAAGATGAGATACATTATGAGCTGCAAGGCGAAGAGCACGTAGATGGCAACGGTAGACTTATAGACAAACAAGACGACCTTTCAACCGATTGTGACTGGCATCACAAGGGGTACAAAATGCTGCCACTTTTTGATAATACTAATTATTATAGGGCATTTACCGAAAAGGTATCTTCCCTCCTATATAGGAAAATAAAAAAAGGAGGTGTGAACCTCGATGGGCTGTCGCTGGATCGGTACCATAGGAGCATTTCAAACTACAATGAGCATCTAGCTGTAATAGAAGAGACGAAACTAATCCAGGCGGACGAACTTGCCCCTTATTTCGATCAGCTCGAAGTGCTGGTTTCAACCATATGTGGCCTGCCTCTGCAGAGTACAAAACCATACAATGGCGAAAGAGTATTCCATTTTCGCCTCATCCGTCCCAATCAGCTCGATTTTAATCCCCTTCATAAAGATGCCTGGTTGGATGAGCTTCGCGACTGTATCAATATATATATTCCTATATGCGGCAGTAATGAGCATTCCTCTTTGCTATTGGCTGAAGCGTCGCACCTGCTGTCTGAAGACGAGTTTGTTAGAACAAAGCATGGTGCAATAATGAATGGCGTTCAATACAATGTGCCAGGGTTGATAGATTGTAAATCAAGACTAAAATTCGTCAGGCCTAATCCAGGCCCCAATCAAATGCTGATCTTCTCGCCCTATCTGATCCATGGTGGCTCCGTCAATCATAATACGGACCAAACAAGAATCTCTCTGGAAATGCGGTTTTGGAGAAAAAATTAGCCAAATCTTAGTTTGTGATAGAATGATCTGACAATGGAAAAATTGAGCTTTAGCCTATTGAGTATTTTCAGCAAAGTGTAAATCCAAGACGACTCGCCCAAGTCTGTATATAGTAGATGAAACAAATCGAACTCTCGATGATTACCAGAAAGAAAGGACTGCCTCATTTCAAATCGAATCCGATTTAGAAGCGCAATATTCTCCTCTTGACTCCGATTCAAATCACGGATTTTAAGACAGATGAGATAGGTCGAATACAATTGAGGATCGCCTTTTTTGTACCAGTTAGTAGAATATGACCATTGGCTTTTTCTGATTTTAGTAAGTACATCAGACTGATATTGATATTGCCAATTTCTGGCTGACCTGACCCAAAAATCAAAATCTTCATAAGCCAATGATTCATCATAACCCTGCAATTCATCCAGCACCTCTCGCCTCATCATCATGGTGGGCGTAGGTATGAAATAAGTATCGATCACATCAGCATAGATATCTCCTACATGGGAAACTAGTCTGGATTGGTCAAAATGTAAGGCCTGAGGCTCACTATCGGCATTGATATACATGGCGTCTGAGTATATCACACCTACTTCATGGCCCAAAGTCTCAAAAAAGCGTACTTGCTTTTCTACCCTATCCAGACACAACACGTCATCTGCGGCCAAATCAATAATATAGTCTCCGGAGGCCAGTGCCAATCCTGTATTAAAAGCTGTCGTGCTGCCCAGATTCACAGAATGATCCAGGAATGGAACGTCTGATTTCCCACTTAGCCAGGATTTGATTCGTTCTTTGCTGCCATCCGTACTGGCATCGTCTACTATAATCAACTGGATGTTGTCGTACGTTTGATTCTGTACCGAATCCAATGCTTCGCAGAGAAATTTTTGCTGATTATAGCATAGACATATGACTGACACCAAAGGATTATTCATTAGTTCAAAACTAAATATTTGTTTGATTCTTCCATCTAATTAATATTTATATACTTTTGTGGGCTAAATGAATCTGATCACAAACATAGCGAAGTACAAAAGCTTCATTCTTCTGGTAGGTATGCTGGCGGGATTGTGCATTGTTGCGCAGCCTATTGTAAGGTCATATGTAGATTCAGCGATTACTTATCAGGTTGACCAAAAGGCAACAGATTCGGATCAGCAGAAAGATGCAAAGGAGGGAAACCCTAGTGAAGTACAAATTTCTGTATTGGAAGCCGTAACCCCTACTGCTCAACTTCATTTGTCACCTTTAGATTTTACTGTGCAAGATCAGCCTACTGCTGAGGCACCTAGAAGTAAAACTCTGGTAAGTGCAGTTGAAGTATTGCCCGAAAAGCTCCTCAAAGTGCTTTTCAACATTATCATTGCGCCAAACGCACCCTAATCTACCCTATTCGTCGAGAGACATGGCCCTGGCTGCTCACAGCCGCACACTCAGAAAAATTTTACTTAGTAATTACTTTTAAATATTTATAAAAATGAAAAATAAAGGCGGAGTAGTACTGCTTACTATAGTAGTCTCCTTACTTTGTGTTTATTACCTGTCGTTCACTTTTGTGGCGCAGCGAGTAAACCAGCAAGCAATTGATGCTGCTACTGTTGACAATGTCACAGATTATCAAAAGAAGCAACAATACCTGGACTCAGTATGGAATGAGCCCGTGTACAATCTTTTAGGGATTGATTACACGTACAAAGAAATAAAAGAAACAGAACTCAACCTTGGTCTTGACCTTCAGGGTGGAATGCATGTCACGCTTGAAGTTTCTCCGGTAGAAATCATAAAAGGTGTAAGTGGAAACAGCCTCGATGCTGATTTTCTGAAGGCACTCGATATGGCAAAGGAAAGAGTGAAAGGTACACAGTTGGACTTTGTCACTGAGTTTTACAGTGCATTCAAAGAAATTGCCCCGGACAAATCTTTGTCTAGCGTATTTGCTACAGCAGCTAACCGAGGCAGAATAAGCCTAAGCACTCCAGATGCGGACGTGATGGATATCATCAACGATGAAGTAGATGGAGCAATTGTTCGCTCTTTTAATATCCTTAGAACCAGGATTGACAGATTTGGTACTTCTCAGCCTAATATCCAAAGACTACAAGGCACTGGAAGAATTCAGATCGAACTACCAGGTATTGACAATCCTGAAAGGGTGAGAAAACTTCTTCAAGGTGTTGCCAAACTGGAGTTTTGGGAAGTAAACGAAATGCAGGAAATCCTACCTACGCTGCAGGCAATGAACGAAGCTATGGTAAAAGAAATGCAGGCTGCCTTGCCTGAGATTTCGGAAGAAGCAGCGGTAGAAGAATCGTCAGATGATGATTTGGGTGATTTGTTTGAGACCGAAGATGAGAATGATTCTCTTGATGTAAATGATCTGGAGGCTCAGTTGGAAAGTGACAGCACATCTGTAGACTCTACGTTCAATGCTCAGGTATCTCCCCTATTCAATCTGCTACAAGCGCAGTATGGATTGGTATATTACTTGAAAGATACTGCCAAGATCAACAGAATGCTGAAAAACCCTAAGGTACAGCAGGTAATCCCGGCAACAATCAAATTTATGTGGTTGGTAAAACCAATCAAAAATCAGGATGAACTAAACCAGGACGAATTTTTGGAGCTCTATGCGATCAAATCTAGTCGTGGAGGCCAGGCCCCATTGAGTGGTGAAGTAATCGTGGACGCTCGTCAGGAGCTTGACGATAAAGGTCGCCCGGCAATCAGCATGAACATGAATGCTAATGGCGCTAAAAAGTGGAAAAGACTTACTGGTTCTAATGTAAACAGAAGAATAGCTATAGTTCTTGACAACTATGTATACTCAGCACCTAATGTAAATGGTGAGATTCCAAACGGTAGCTCTCAAATCATGGGCAACTTTACGTTGGACGAGGCGAAGGATTTGGCTAACATCCTGAAGGCGGGTAGCTTGCCAGCACCTACTACCATCGTAGAAGATGTAGTGATCGGCCCAACTCTGGGGAAAGTTGCTCAGGAACAGGGTATCCTCTCTATTCTTGCCGGACTAGGAATAGTTATCGTATTTATGGTGGCTTATTATTCTAAGGGCGGAATGATCGCCAACCTTGCACTCTTTTTCAATGTATTCTTCATTCTTGGAATATTGGCGCAGCCATCCATTGGCGCTGCATTGACACTTCCAGGTATAGCTGGTATCGTATTGACGATCGGTATGTCGATCGATGCCAACGTTCTGATTTTCGAAAGAATCAAAGAAGAATTGAAGAATGGAGCTGGAGTAAAACAAGCTATCTCCTCTGGATATAGCAAGGCTTACTCTTCTATTGTAGATGCAAACGTCACCACATTCCTTGTGGGAATTATTCTTTTCTCCATGGGTCAGGGACCTGTAAAAGGATTTGCTATTACCCTTATGATCGGTATTGCCTGCTCGTTCTTCTCAGCAGTATTTATTACCAGAGTAGTGGTAGAATGGATGAGTAAAAAAGGTGATCAAAGTAAAATTTCATTTGTAACCGGGCTCTCTAAAAATGCTCTATCGAATATGAACTTCGACTTCATTTCGAAAAGAAAATTTGCCTACTTATTCTCTACCATATTTATTTCTTTGGGTATCATCGCTATGCTGGTCAAAGGATTGACTTATGGTGTTGACTTTACGGGAGGTAGATCTTATGTGATTTCATTCAACAACCCTGTAGAATCTTCTACTTTGAAAACTGCATTGGGCAGTTCATTTGAAAATCAGGGGGTAGAGGTGAAAACCTACGGTGCACCAAACATATTGAAGGTAACCACGAGTTATTTGATCGGAGATGAAACTGATGAAGCGGATGCGCAAGTCAAAGCTGCATTGATACAAGGTGTTTCTGAATTCAAAAAATTGAGTTACATTCAGGATGACACAAAGCTCTCTGAGGGTCAATTTACTATTGCTAGTTCGTCTAAGGTCGGTGCTACAATTGCTGACGACATCAAAAATGCGTCCACCAAATCAGTGGTATTTGCACTTATAGCTATCTTCCTCTACATCCTGGTTAGATTTAGAAAATGGCAATTTGGACTAGGGGCCATCATTGCATTATTCCATGACACCTTGTTTGTACTTTCTGCATTTGCCATTGCTAACATGCTTGGCATCTCGTTCGAAGTAGATCAGGTATTCATTGCCGCGATGTTGACCATCATTGGATACTCAATCAATGATACTGTGGTAGTATTTGATAGAGTCAGAGAGAATCTGGGAATCAAAGCTGGCAGTGATATGGTAGCAGTATTCAATGAATCACTGAATAGCACAATCAATAGAACCATGATCACTTCTGTGACCACGTTGATCGTGGTATTTGTGTTGTTCTTATTCGGAGGAGCAGTGCTGAAAGGTTTCTCTTTCGCTCTAATCATTGGTATTCTGATTGGAACTTATTCTTCCCTATTCATTGCTACGCCTATAGTAATAGACTTCAATAGCAAGAAAGATTAAGCAAACTGAAATTCAAAAAAGGTCCTTAAACGATTGTTTAAGGACCTTTTTTTATTGCTTTTCTACAAACTTCAAATAGTAATTCAGCAATTGCTGGGGAGCCTCCACTTGAGGATAGTGTCCTATCCCTTCCAAGAGCCAAATATTCTTATCGCTAATAATTTCCTTATAGCGGTCGACCATGACTTGCCCTGATATTGGGTCTTCAGGAC
This sequence comes from Reichenbachiella sp., assembly GCF_039941815.1. Lineage (GTDB taxonomy): Bacteria > Bacteroidota > Bacteroidia > Cytophagales > Cyclobacteriaceae > Reichenbachiella. Next base: position 35,470 of record NZ_JBDVDW010000065.1, on the reverse strand, counting down.
CGTTGATCAATGCCAGTGGATTTTGAAATGTTCGCAAGGCCCCTACCCATCTTTCTCTATGCTCAACTCTTTCCTTCATATACCGAATGATTTTGTGTGCAATCCTATGACCATTTTTTCGAGAAACCAGCATCCAATAGTCATCCAGCTCTTTGTCTTTCAGTTGAGAATGAGCACCGAAAATTTTTGAAAATGATTTAACAAACTTTTGCTTGTTTAGCAAGCGGCTCAAAACAAACCCAACCGGACTCATCAATAATTTTTGAATCGGCAGTGGATGATGAGATTCGGGAAAAATACCTCCATTGAGCAGGCAGACAGAAGGTGCTTCGAATGTAGCATCCTCCTGAGTCCGTGCCAGAATTTCCTGTACCACAGTGTCTCCATAATCATGTGCGATAATATGAAATCTGTGAATTCCTTTGGACTTGAGTAGATCCAAAATCAAATCAGCTTGCGTCATGATCGAGTAGGGAAAATTCTGAGGCTTATCAGAATATCCAAATCCAAGCATATCCGGAGCAATCAAGGAAAAATGCCTGGAAAGTGGCTGCCATAATTTCCACCAGTCGTACGACGCGGTGGGGAAGCCATGTACCAATAGCAAGTAGTCCTGACCTACATTCTCCTCTTTATAAACTATCTGATGACTATTCCAGAGAAAAGTATCTGTAGTCTGGTACCATTGATTGGGTGAGCAACATTCCATAAAAAACATTTGATAGTGCTAAAGATAATCTATTCTTCAAAGGGATAGCGATCTGGTATATGGCTGATACCAGATCTATCAGGGTTAAAACTAATATGGCAGCGAGTGTATTTCGAGGTCCGGGGAGGGTGAGATTTTCGATCATATACCAATACAATTGATTACCTTAGTAAAGCCTGACCTCTATATAAAAAATTGATTAAATTAGGATCAAACCAGTTATAAAATGAATATCAAAGTATTATACGTCGACGACGAGGCCATACCTCGATTAATTTTTGAAAAGAGTTTTGAATCCAAGTATTCGATAATGGTAGCCGAATCCGGGCCTGAGGCCTTGAGTAAAATGGCTAATCTTGAAGATGAATTTATTGTGGTGATCAGCGATATGCGGATGGTGGAAATGGATGGGATAGAATTCGTAACTGAGGCGCGTAAAAAATTCCAAAATATCGAATGTTTTATACTTACATCACTAGACCAGGATGATGATATAGAACAAGCCATATCTGACAACCTAGTTAAAAAAGTCTTTAGGAAACCCTTGAATGTAAAGGAGATAGAAATGGCCATCAAAGAGGTCACTGCTGGAGTAACCTGATCCGAATTAGACAATTATTCTACCCAAAGCATTGAGAGGCATCCATCAAAAGATTAAAGTCACTATTATCGGTTCCGGAAGAGTAGCGACGCATTTGGCTCATGCTTTTCATGACAATGATGTTCCAGTCGGGGAAATATTCAGCCGTAGCCTCGATAGAGCCAAGGAACTGTCCGCACACATCCCTAATTCGTCAGCAACTGACTCTCTGGATTTTGCTCAAAGCGAGTCAAAAATATTCCTCTTGGCTATCAAAGATGACGCTATAAGTCGGGCAGTGAATAAAATAAAACTGCCTCCCGGGTCGACTCTTTTTCATACCTCTGGCACTGTGTCTATGAATGTGATGGCCAATAATATAGAGTACTTCGGAGTATTCTACCCGCTGCAGACTTTTGCATCTAACAGAGATATTGATTTCAAAAGAATACCCATTCTCATAGAAGCAAATCATCCGAGTGCCTTGAATCAAGCGAGGGAACTGGCAAAACTGGTGAGTCAGACGGTACAAGAGGTCAAAGAAGCAGAAAGACAGCAGCTGCACGTAGCAGCGGTTTTTGCCAGTAATTTTACCAATCGGATGCTGGCAGCAGCCAAAGAAATACTTGCTGAAACTAGTTTGCATAAAAAAATCCTGCAACCACTGGTAGAGCAGTCCATTGCCAATGTATTTGAAGTAGGTGCTGACCAGGCACTCACTGGACCTGCTCGACGTAATGATCAAACCACTATCGCAAAGCACCTAAAGCTACTTGAATCACAACCCGAACTCGCAGATATCTATCAGCGTATAACTCATATGATAATCACCAAATATCGAGAATAATGGGGGGAGCAGGTTTTATGAAGGATATGATCAATTCGACGAAGAATAACCGATCGCTCGTCAAAGGTGATTCCTATCCGTACGGAAGTTTCGATAAGTCATACATTACAGGATACGCAGCGAGAAAAGACAAGAAAAAAGTCGCTCCACATTTCTTCAAAAAAGCCTCTCCGAAGTACTATAGGCAGTTGAGAGTTGCCATGCATCGCGCGAATAGAGACCATCTTAGAAAGAAACTCATCCTACTGTTCTCCATTGTAGCCGTAGTTGGAATTGGGTCATGGTTTCTGCTATTTGGATGATTACCTAATCCATCTCAACCCAAAATTGAAAGCCTCACCAGCGCCATCCCGTCGGGACCATAGAAAATTAGCGTATGATAATTCCAATTCAAGATTATCCAATAGGAGGTATTTAGTACCTACGCCAAGCTGAGTAAACCATCTCATCCTTCCAAAATCAACCGACTCTACTCCAGGCAGCCTACCGTAGGCAGCAGCATACTGCAGATTACTATAGATAGTCCATTTTGAGCTGGCAAAGTAGCTTACAATCGTGCTGACCGGTACCCTGAAAAAATTGTTTTGAGACGGATCTTCTTTGAATCTATAAAGCAGATCTACTTCAAAAAACAGATTCCATTTGGTACTCATCGAATGGTCATAGAAAAACTGAGTCCACCACGTGCGTCGGTTGTGATTAATGAATCTTGGATTCTCAAGCTGCTCACCATTCAGTGGAATAAGGAATGTGCTCTGAATACTGAAATTGCCCCGATCGGACAGAGGCACAAATTTTATTGTAGGCCCAATACCAGATAATAGCGTGCTGGTGGATACCCCCCCATACCAGGCAGTAGTTGTATTGATTTCCATGCCTACATTGATCCGAGAGGTCTCAGAGATACCGTAGAGAAATCTCAATTGGTGATTCAGAAAAGACTGCCGCTCTCCGAGCTGGATCGTAGTCCCATTTTCGTCCCTGACTTTGGTCTGGGTGTAGAGATTATTGAACAACTTGAATTCCATCTGGCCCTTGCTCAGCAGCACCGATGGGGTATAGCTCTGGAGACCGGATTGGGCAAACGCGCTCGTTCCGATTAGGATAGTGAACACCAGGGCTGGAAGTATTTTGATAGGATTCAACGTACGGTTATTTGAATTAACTATAAGGTCAATCATGTGAAAATTTGCCAACCACTTTCCATTGATAATAATGGGTACTTATTACCATTTCCTCTTCGGTGAGGCTCTCTATGTAGATTTCTGTTTGAGTCTCGGCACCCTCATCAAAGATCAACGTCCTTGATTCTTCATCCAGGCGCCATTCACCTTGTTTTATCTTTTGATTGTCTTCAGCGCCGCAAAGCATCTCTCCACCATCATAGTAGTAAGTGCCGTCTTCTCTAAGTTCGATCTCATCGTCCAGTCTGCAATTTTGAAACCCATTGACTCCCTCTATGGTGAATGCGATAGTCTGCCAGATTCGACTTGACCCACCAAGCAGGAAAGTATTGGCATCGATAGAGCTCGCAGGATACTCATTTGCGAATGTGATTGTGCTGACGTCGGGGTCGGATGAATCTATGCTCTCCTCTACCACTACGCTACATGCAGACAGAAGAAATAGACACGCCCATAAAAAAGATAATTGATGTTTCATTTTCAATAAGTTGAACTACAATATAAATAAATCAAAATCACAGAACTATCACAAGAATATCATATCAACATAAAATCAATAAATAATGTTCTTTGGCTCTTCCAATTGTCTTCAAAACGATCATTCTTTTTATTTTACATACAAATAATGAATAAATGAAACCGAATTCATTTAATTGACGTCTTATTTTTCATACATTTAATGAATAAATAGATTTTGAATCAAGATAATCAATCGAATCACCCACCAAAATGGGCCAATAAGTTGCTGGAATGGTACTGCAGAGAGGATTTGCTAGAAGACCTCCAAGGTGATTTATATGAGTACTACGATAGAAATATCAGTAGAGGGCGTCGATTGGCTAACCTGATTTTTGTCTTAGATGTATTAAAATTTTTTAGGTCATACACTTTCAAAAAACTCAAAAACAAATACAAAATGAATGGTTTCATGTTATTCAATAATTATCTGAAGACTTCTATTCGGAGTCTTTCTAGAAACAAATTGTTCTCTTTCATCAATGTCATCGGATTGGCCATCAGTATGTCGGTTGGCCTGGTGGTCATCACGATGATCGTTGAGAGCAGAAGTTTCGATGATTTTCACGTCAAAGGAGATCAGATCTATCGTGTGGTCAATACCCGTATTGATGCAAAAGGCGAGGAAATGAAAATGGCAACCAGCTCACATTTTCTCAGTCAAAAATTAGACGACGTCGAGGGTTATGGATACAAAACCACCATGCATCGCGGATTTGGTGGTGACGCCGATACCGGAGGTAAGAAACTGGTGATTAACGGTCACTGGGCTTCAAAAGACTTTTTCAACGTATTTACTTTTCCGCTCCTCAAAGGAGATCCCAAAACGGCGCTTTCCGAACCCAACAGTATAATCCTTACCGAAACCACTGCTACCAAGCTTTATGGTGCCGAAGACCCCATGGGAAAAATCCTGACCGTCGATGACACAGAATATCTCATCAGGGGAATTGCCGAAGACCCACCGAAAAATTCTCACTTTACCTTTCAGGCACTGGCCTCTCTCAAGACATTGGCTATACAATCACGCGATAACCCTGACTGGATGAAGTCGACTAATATCTGGAGAACTTACATTTATCTCACCGTACCTAACTCCTCGGCCCATCAGCACCTGAGCGAATCTCTCAATCAAATCTGCAAGACTGAAAACCAACTGATCGATCCCCTAACCATAACGGCTAGATTACAACCGCTCTCTGAAATATTCAACGGCTCACCCTTGAGCAACCAAATCGGGCCAACCGTGCCTACCATGGCAGCTGTGATCTTTGCCATCCTGCCCCTTATTATTCTATTGACGGCTTGCTTCAACTACACTAACCTTTCGATTGCCCGCTCGCTTAGAAGAACAACTGAGGTGGGTATTCGCAGAGTCATCGGGGCCACCCGAGGCAATATCTTCACTCAATTCGTAGTGGAGTCTGTCATCATCGCATTGCTGGCTCTTGTTGTTGCGATGGTTCTGTATTTGCCGTTGAGGGAGCAGTTTTTGATCATGCTGGATGGCGATGGCCTGACACTTCCATTGAACTGGACTGTGATTTTGTTTTTTGTTGTCTTTGCCATATTTGCCGGAGTGATTGCCAGTCTGATTCCCGCAGCTACACTATCCAAATTTCAAGCAGTGACAGTCCTTCGAAGCACATCCAACGTGAAACTTTTTGCCGGGATGACACTCAGAAAAGTATTGTTGATTGCTCAATTCTCCATCTCTACGATACTCATTCTCACTACGATTATTTTAAACAAACAATACTATCACGCAACAAGCTATGATCTTGGGTTTTCAACAGATCAGATATTAAATGTAGAATTGCAAAACAACAACCACCGTCTGGTAGGTTCTATGTTTGAAAGTCTTCCAGAGGTAAAATCAGTATCGAGATGCCGCAATATTGTGCATTCTACGAGAATCAATCTTACAGATGGTAAATACAAAGATCCTATGGATTCAGCCAGAGTACACTTGAATTTTGTGGACGAAAACTACCTACCCAATCACAAATTCAAATTGCTGTCAGGTGAAAATTTCAAAAATCGTCCTGACAGTGCTCAAGAGCAATATATAATTGTCAACGAGACCTTGCTCAAGAGATTTGAGATAGGAGATCCGTCAGATGCACTTGGCGAAAAAATAGAGCTGGATGATCAGTGGTTGTCGATCATAGGTGTAGTCAAAGATTTTAATCACTCGACTTTGGATGCAGCCATTGAGCCATATGCTTTTAGATATAATGCCGCCGAATTTGATTACCTCAATGTCCTCGTGCAATCAAATGACTATCTGGCGACGATCGACAAACTGGAGGCGGAATGGCGAAAGATCGATGAGTTGCACCCATTCTCTGCCACGTTCTATGACGACCACATCGAACAGACCTATATGATGTTTAGCATGCTAATCAAAGTAGTTGGATTTTTAGCTTTGTTAGCCATTTCTATCGCTGCCATGGGACTGTTTGGCATGAGTGTGTATGCGGTAGAAACCAAAATAAAGGAGATCAGTATTAGAAAAGTAATGGGTGCCACAGCTTTCAAGCTGGTCTATATCCTGTCCAAAGGATACGTATGGTTACTAATAATCGCAAGTTTAATCGCCGCTCCTTTGACCTACTTTGTAGTCAACGAGGCTATATTGTCCGAATTTGAGTATTTCACCCCTATGTCTATTTGGGATGTACTTGGAGGGTTAGTGGTAGTGTTTTCAATTGGGTTGGTTATGATCGGATTTCAAACTTATCAGGCGGCACAGACCAATCCTGCTGAGACTTTGAGAAATGAATAAGAAAATAAAAAGGTCAGAGCCCAATAGTCTCTGGCCTTACTCTAGTTTTGAATAGTAAAATGAAATGAATTAATGAAAGGGACTAACATTGGAGAATTTGAAGAACTGGTCTTGCTCACTATTGCCTCTCAAATAGATCAGGCTTATAGCGTATTGATTTGTGATGAGCTCGAACGAGTGACCGGCAGGAAAGTAAAGCTTGGCGTGGTGCATGCCGTACTCAATAGGCTCGAAGAAAAGAATTTGTTGGTATCCCGGCTTGGCGAAGCCACCAAGGCTCGAGGTGGTCGTAGAAAACGATTCTTTGAAGTGTCTGATACAGGCAAGGCTGCACTTATCAAAGCTAAGGAACAAAGAGATCAACTATGGAGTACTATCCCAGGAATTGTATTTGATGGCTTGAAATAGCGCAATTATTTAATCCATTCGCACATGCCATAGTGCTCACTATCCATGCCTAGTTTTTGATAGACTTTCAGGGCATCAGCATTAGTTTTATCTACATATAATCGAATGCCTACAAACTGGTCTGAGGCATTGACCATCTCCTGAATATGTTCATACAAGGCCCTATATACCCCTTGCCCACGAAATTCTTTATTTACAAAAACCGATTGAATCCATAAGATGGTAGCATTGCGCCAGTCGCTCCATTCGAAAGTAGTCAAAAGACTCCCTGCTATTACTCCGTCCACTTCAGCTACAAAATACCATCCCTTTGACTCGTCTTCAAAAACAGCCTTTACCCCCGGGGCAATGATGTTGCGATCCAAAGCTACAGACTCTGTTTCGCGAGCCATTTCGATTTGGAAATTAATAATCTGTTGAGCCTCTGCGGCTATTCCACGTCTAATGTTCATGATTCAATTAATTATTCAGCCATAGCTGAGATTTTCTTATCCCACGGCTTCACTAGAATCGCCAAAATGGCAAATATCAAAAGTAGATATAGATACCAGACATGTCCAGCCAAGTCAAAAAAGTTTATTCTGCCGTCTGTAAACTTCAGCAGAATCAGTACTTGAGCCCCATAGGGAAGCAGTCCTTGTACTATGCACGAAAAGATGTCGATCAGCGCGGCGGCCTTTCTTTTATCAACTTCGTAGGTCTCACTGATCTCTTTAGAAATATCACCTGTGATCAGCAGGGTAACCGTATTGTTGGCAATAGCCAGATTGGTAATCCCGATCAGTGCACCAAGCCCAAACTGAGCAGATTTTTTTCCTTTAACCCATTCCTTCACCTTTCGCAAGGTAAAATTGATACCTCCGTCGTGGGCAGTCATAGCTGCCAGCCCACCACTGAATATGGCTAGCAAAAATACTTCTGTCATTCCCTCAAATCCGCTATAGGTGGTCTTTGCAAATCCCATGAGCGAAAAGCTATCATAGCTCATACCCATAAACCCACTGACTACGATTCCTATAATAAGCACATGAAAAACGGGTACGCCCATCACAGCCAGAATGATCACAAGGAGGTAGGGGATGATTTTGATTAGGTCATAGCTGCCGATCTCTGGTAGAGCCTCTATACCGGTGAGGTCTTTAGTCAGGCCAAAGACCAAAAGTATTACTACAGTGACTATAGCGGCAGGTAAAGCGATGTAGACATTCGCTCTAAATTTATCTTTCATTTTTACGCCAAGTGACTGAGTGGCAGCGATAGTCGTATCAGATATAATCGATAGGTTGTCGCCAAACATGGCTCCTCCTAAGAGGGTGGCAGACATCAGTGCCAGAGAGGTGCCAGACTTATCCGCAAGCCCTACCACTATAGGACCCAGAGCTACAATGGATCCTACCGAGGTGCCTGTGGCGATCGACAGGAAGCTGGCTATTAGAAATACGCCTACTGGCAAAAACTGAATGGAAATAAAATCAAGTCCAAAATTCACGACGGCATCGACTGCTCCCATTTGCTTGGATACAGTAGCAAAAGCTCCAGCCAGCAAGTATATAATGCCCATGGTCATGACTTTCGAATCTCCACAGCCCTCTACTAGCTGCTTAGTCTTCTGCTCAAGGCTATCGCTAAATAAAGCAAAGGCGACCATGATACCGAGAATAACCGCTATTGGTGCAGGAAGCGCATAAAAATCATCCAATATTATGCCTATTCCCAGAAAGGAAAAGATGAATACCATGAGCGGTATCAGTGATTTAAAGCTTCCTTGTTTTTCCATTTCGTCAATATTTGGTGGGGTCTACTGTAAGATCGCTAAGCTATGGATTATACTTTCAAAATGAAAATAGGTTTTACCCGCCTGATCCGTTCCATTTCTCTTGGATGATGTCTAAAAATAATATCTGACTTACTAAATTGCAGCCATGTCAGAAAAAACGGACTTAGAGTATTTGAATGCATTGAATCCACCCCAACGTGAGGCGGTGGAAAACACTGATGGTCCATCTATGATCATTGCCGGAGCAGGGTCGGGCAAAACCAGAGTTTTGACTTATCGGATTGCACATTTGATCAAGGCAAAAAAGGTAGACCCATTCAACATCCTTTCGCTAACATTTACCAATAAGGCTGCCAAAGAAATGCGACAGCGTATCGAAAGTGTAGTGGGCAACGATGCTAGAAATCTGTGGATGGGTACCTTTCACTCCGTGTTTTCCAGAATACTCAGATCGGAAGCTGATCGACTTGGATATCCCAGCCATTTCACCATCTATGATGCCGATGATTCCAAATCGCTGATCAAACAAATTGTAAAATCTTTTGGTCTGGACGACAAACTCTATAAGCCTAACGTCGTGTTTAACCGAATCTCTAGTGCAAAAAATCGATTGGTATCCTGGCAGGAATATATGAACAATCCCATCTATCTGGCGGATGATACCGAGAACGGTAAGCCGGAAATGGGTAAGATTTACAAAGAGTACGCACAGCGATGCTTCAAGGCTGATGCGATGGACTTTGATGATCTGCTATTCAATACTAATGTGCTCTTTCGCGATCATATCGATGTACTCAACAAATATCAGCAGCGCTTTCACTATGTGATGGTGGATGAGTTTCAGGATACCAACATCTCACAGTATGTGATCACCAAAAAATTGGCGGCTGTTCGTCGCAATATTTGTATCGTAGGCGACGACGCTCAAAGTATATATGCTTTTCGGGGGGCAGACATTCAGAACATTCTGAATTTTGAAAAAGACTACCCAGAATTGAAAGTGATCAAGCTGGAGCAAAACTATCGCTCTTCTAAAACCATAGTAAATGCTGCCAATTCGGTCATTACCAACAACAAGAACCAGCTCCGAAAAAGTGTCTGGACGGACAACAACGAAGGCGATCTAATTGAGCTTATCAAGGCCACCACCGACAATGAAGAGGGCAAGCTGGTGGCTTCTGCCATATTCGAATCGAAGGCTAACAACCAATTCAAAAATTCGGACTTTGCCATTCTTTATCGTACCAATAGTCAATCGAGGGCTATGGAAGAAGCCTTGCGGCGAAACAATATCAAGTATCAGATCGTCGGCGGACTCTCCTTCTACCAAAGAAAAGAAATTAAAGATCTACTCGGGTATATCAGATACGCCGTCAATCAAAATGACGAACAGGCCCTGCGTAGGATCATCAATCTACCAAAACGAGGCATCGGAGCCAGTTCCGTAGATAAGCTATTCGTAGCCTCCGCAGAGCAAAACCTCGATCTATGGTCGGTTCTTCAAAATGCGAAAGAGATCATCTCCGGACGTACCGCCTCTGCGATTGACGGATTTGTCACTACCATCAAAAGCTTCAAGCTGGCGGTAGATAAAAAAGATGCGTTCGAAGCAGCCTCTCTCATCGCCAAAAACTCGGGGCTGATGAAAGAGCTCTACGACGACAAGACTATCGAGGGTCGCAATCGCTACGAAAACGTGCAAGAGCTACTAAACGGCATCAAAGAATTTGTGGACAATCCCGAAAACGAGGACAAGAGTATGTCTTCATTCTTACAAGAGATTGCCTTGCTCACGGACGCAGACAATAAAGACAAGGGCGAAGACAAAGATTTTGTGACCATGATGACGATTCACATGGCCAAAGGGCTTGAGTTCAAAAATGTATTTATCGTAGGGATGGAAGAGGACCTGTTTCCATCACAAATGATGATCAGCTCCAGACAAGATCTGGAAGAGGAACGGCGTCTCTTCTATGTGGCAATCACTCGTGCGGAGACCAAACTCTATCTGAGCTATGCACTCACACGCTATAGATTTGGACGGCTGAAAACCTGCGAGCCGAGTCGGTTTCTTGAAGAGATCGACAAGGATTTTATCAAGTATAATCAAAAGATGAGCAGCACTCCGTCGCCAGGGGACCAATATGCAAAGACCTTTATTAGTACGGTGCAGCGATCCACTCCAAAACCGCCGCCCAATCAACTCTTTCACAAACCTTCAGCGGATTTTCGACCTAGTGACACCTCCAAGCTTATCGTGGGCAATAAAGTGGAACACCCAAAATTTGGATTTGGGGAGGTCAAGGAGATAGATATCCAGGGAGCAAACCGAAAAGCACATATTTCCTTTGAAAAGGCAGGAGAAAAGACTCTGCTTTTGAGTTTTGCCAAGCTTCGGATTGTGACTTAGTTCAGCATACCGTTATCAACTACCCCGATAAAGAAGAGCCATAATATTAATTGTGCAACCATAAATCCATTATGGTATTTCATTTTTTTGATATCCAAAGCAATGAAAACAATATACCAAGTCAAATAAGCAAAAAGTGGGATTTGCTCAATTACACTAAAACCAGAAATGTATATGTTTTGGATAATACTGATGACTATGGTAGACATAAACAAGGCATACAACCATCTCCAATTCTCAGCAAAGTAAGCTACCATATCGGTCTCTGTACTTCTTGATCCCGTTGGAAAAAGGAATCTTGCCAGTAGAAAAAGTACAATAGGAAAACTTAATAGAGCAAGCACAATTGGAAGCGTCCATTGCTCAATTTCCTTCGAATACTGATAACTATACCACCAGTCTTGTATAAACACAAGAAATATTACTACAATAAAAATGGTATGAGCTGTGCTAAAATTGGTCTTCCTGTATTGTGCCAACATATCAGCCACACCATTTAGGAGTTGTGCCAGGCCTAATCCCAGGATCAGCGAGATCAAGACAATTACATATTCAAATGGTTCCATAGTGTTGTTCTTAGTTTACCCCAAAATAACAAAAGTCTGTAACAGGGCAAACACGTTATAAGTTCGTGCCGGTATCAGATTCACAAATTAATGATTATTTTTGTCTAATATTAAAACTAAATAATTAGACATGCGTAGAAAGACTTAAAGATTTATAAATGATGGCGGTAAAAGAAAAAAGCACCAAAAAAAAAGATACAGGTAAAGCACCAAGCAGGGATTCTATCATGACAGCCTACATGCAACTGGTACTCGAATCTGAAAAACTTCCTGGTTCTCTCTACAAATTTTGCAAAGATCTGAAAATGTCCGAAGCAGAATTCTATCAGCATTTTGGTAGCTTCGAATCACTCCAAAAAAGCATCTGGGTGGCATTCTTTGACGAAACGATGAAAATAATTTCGAACTCCGAAGAGTATGAGATGTTTAGCAAACGAGAAAAGCTACTCACCTTTTACTTCACCATGTTCGAGATTCTGACACTCAATAGAAGTTATATATTATTCACACTTAAGAGCCCTCTTGATCTGGCTCAACTGGCTCAACTGCGCCTTTCATTTAAAACCTATATGACTTCACTTAGTGAATTGAGTACCAATGACCAGGAACAAGTCAAGCATTATTCTGCAAAAGCAGTTGAAGAACTGGGCTGGGCGCAGTTTCTGGTCATTTTGAGATTTTGGATCAAGGACGACTCCGCCTCTTTCGAGAAGACTGATGTCATGATTGAAAAAACCATCAATACAACCTTTGATCTGGTGGATACCACACCTATTAAGAGTGTCATTGATTATGCCAAATTCTTATTCAAAGAAACCGTAGGCAAATGAAAACCATAGACAAAATACCAGTTGGTAAAATCAGTCGAGCCAGCAAACTCCTCACGACTGGACTAAAAGTAGGGTCCAATCAATTAAAATATTACGGAGAGAAACTGACCAATCCAGCGTCAGCCAGAGAAAATCTGGATAGCAATAATGCTGAAGATATTTACAACGGCTTAAGTCAGCTCAAAGGCAGCTCGCTGAAGGTAGCACAAATGCTGAGCATGGATAAGAATATATTGCCTGAAGCTTATATCGAGAAATTTTCACTAGCACAGTTTTCCGTGCCTCCACTATCGGCCCCATTAGTGGCTAAGACATTCAAAAAGTATTTTGACAAGACACCAGAGGAACTATTTGACAAATTCAACGCTGAATCTACCCATGCTGCTAGTATCGGGCAGGTGCACCAGGCAGAAAAAGACGGAAAGGCTCTAGCCATCAAAATCCAATACCCGGGAGTAGCAGAAAGCGTCTCCTCAGATTTGGCCATCGTAAAGCCTTTTGCCAAGCAACTGCTCAATCTCAAGGGCAAGGATTTGGAGAAATATTTTGTAGAGGTGGAGAGCAAACTCCTTGAAGAGACTGATTATCTACTAGAAGTCAAGCGTAGTATGTCTATTACTCGGGCATGCGCCAAAATACCCCATATCAAGTTTCCCAAATACTATGAAGAATACTCCAACGAGAAAGTAATCACGATGGACTGGATGACGGGAATTCATCTTTCAGAATTCACCAAAAAGAATACAAACCAAATGGCGGCCGATCGACTGGGTCAGACACTTTGGGATTTCTACATGTTCCAAATTCATGGTTTGAAGGAGGTACATGCGGACCCACATCCCGGCAACTTCCTCGTGGATCATGAGCATAATCTTATTGCCATCGACTTTGGGTGCATCAAAGAAATCCCCGACGACTTTTATGTACCCTATTTCGAATTATCGAGAGAAGAGGTCATGAACAATGAAACCTTGTTCGAACAAAAACTGAACGAGCTGGAAATATTGCGCAAGGATGATTCCGAGCAGGAAAGGATTTTCTTCAGCAGCTTTTTCAAAGAGTTGTTGGGGCTATTCACGTTACCTTTTAATCAGGATAATTTCGATTTTGACAACGATGATTTTTTCAATGCTATTGCAGAAAAGGGCCAGCAGCTCTCGAAAAATCCTGAATTTAAAAAAATGAATCAGAATCGAGGGTCAAAACATTTCCTATATATGAATAGGACATTTTTTGGCCTCTACAACCTACTCTATAGTCTCAAGAGTAAGGTTGAAATCAATCATTTTCAAAAGTATATCTGATTAGTAACCCTCCGACTACTTTCTTCGGGGTCGGAGGGATTTTTTTATCTCAGCGGAATATTCTTCAGCGTTTCAAGCAAAAACGGCCAATATTTCTGTACAGAGCTGATCTGAACTTTTTCATCCGGAGAGTGCGCTCCACGAATATTGGGACCGAAGCTGATCATCTCCATTTCTGGATAGTTTGTACCTAGTATGCCACATTCGAGTCCGGCATGGCATGCATTCACATCAGCCTTGTGTCCAAATTGTTTTTCATATAGATCGTCCATCAGCTTTACGATATCCGCCTCAGGTTTTGGGGCCCATCCCGGATAGTCTCCATCCAAACTTGTATCGGCTCCCAGCATTTCCATACTTGCCTGGATATTCAATGCCAGGTCTACTTTTTCAGAATCCACGGAGCTTCTTGTCAGGCATTGGATGCTATAGTTGCCTTCCGCCACTTGCACACGAGCCACATTATTTGAGGTTTGAACTAGCCCTTCCATATCAGGACTCATGCGATAAATACCATTGGGTAACGCATAGACAGCTCTCAGGAGCTTAAATTGAAAATCTTTACTTAGTACTTGTGCAGGTAGGTCGACAGGTTGGATCAAAACCTCCATTTCAGGATCTGTGGTGTCGTGCTCTTCGATAATCAATTCCGCCAAGGCGACAATTTCCTCCTCCAGCTCTTCTTTTTCTGAGGCTAGTATAGATAGTACTGCTACAGACTCACGTGGGATGGCATTTCTCAATCCACCTCCATCAATACTGGATATCCTAATATCAAATTCTGAATCCAAGGCATACAGCAGGCGGTTCATCAGCTTGTTGGCATTGCCCTTGCCCAAGTGGATTTCCATTCCAGAATGTCCACCGGACAATCCTTTGATCGTCAGCTCTAAGCCTATTCTTTCTCCAGCAAGTGATTCTTGGTCGTACGAACCCTCTCCAGTCACATCTACCCCACCGGCACAGCCAATGGTAAGCTCATGGTCGTCTTCGGTATCCAGATTGAGCATGATTTCGGCGTCCAGTAGTCCACCCTTCAAGCCCATGGCTCCTGTCATACCAGTTTCTTCATCGATCGTAAACAGTCCTTCCAATGCCGGATGAGCAATATCTTTAGAGGCCAGTAGCGCCATTATTGAGGCTGCACCGATACCATTATCAGCGCCGAGCGTGGTGCCTTTTGCTTTTACCCAATCCCCATCCACAAACATTTCTATTCCCTGAGTATCAAAATCAAATTCGGTGTCTGCATTTTTTTGATGTACCATATCTATATGGCTCTGTATGGCTACCGTTTTTCGATTTTCCATCCCAGGAGTCGCAGGTTTTTTTATAATGATATTACCCACCTCATCCACGTAAGTCTCCAGGTTTAGGCTTTCGCCAAAATTCTTCACAAACTCGATAACCTTTTCTTCTTTTTTCGAAGGTCTGGGGACTGCGTTGAGGTCAGCAAAACAGTTCCACATTTCTTTCGGTTCGAGATTTCTTACTTCGTTGCTCATTGGGTAATGATTTAATGTTTATTAATTCTGCTAAATTAAGCATTCGCTTAAATTATGAAGCCTAATTAAATACTGATTCTTTACCTATAAACACAAAGAAAGCAGCCATTGCTACTTTCAACTAGAGACAGG
The DNA here is from genome assembly GCF_039941815.1 of Reichenbachiella sp. Classification (GTDB taxonomy): domain Bacteria; phylum Bacteroidota; class Bacteroidia; order Cytophagales; family Cyclobacteriaceae; genus Reichenbachiella. The sequence goes on along the minus strand of NZ_JBDVDW010000065.1, from coordinate 19,914 downwards.
CCTCTTGCACCTTAGATTCTTTGCCAGTCTTGACAAAGATCGAGGGCTTTTATCGTCATATAGTTAAACTTTAATTTCGGCTAAAACAAGTACCACTAGAAGGGAGTACCCGATGATCGAAAGTCAACACCTATCTTGAAATATTTCGGCAGGAGTATTATGGAAATGTATTTGATCGTGAGGTATTTTGGCTATCTTCCTACATAAGGGAAGTAAGGAATGTAGAGGTACATCCTTAGCACCCACGACAAAGAAGGGAGTAGTCTTATGACTGCTCTTTTATCCTATATTTTTTACACTTAAATTTTAAAACATGTTTAAATACCAACCTACCTGGGTAGCAGCTTTGTTGCTATCAACACTTACGTTTTTTTCGTGTAGTAATGAAGAAGATAATCCAAGAATTAGTTTAGCTAAACAAGAAGTACATGAGGAAGCTAAGAAGTGTGGAATTATGCACAATAAAGGATTAGATGCAATATATGATGATTTGATAATTGCAGATTCTAATCAAAAGCTTAATTCTATGATTGAATTTCAGGAAGTTACATTCAGTGCCATATTAAAATTCGCTTTAGACAATGATATTAGAATAAAAAATGAGAGGGTTGATGTTGAAAAATTGTCTCTGGAAGTCAATCCCAGCTTTAGAACTTTTGATTTTAGCACTTCTTCTGGTAGAGTTTTAGAAGATAGCATTACTAGTGATGATATATATTCTGATGAGGTTATTGAAAACTTAACTGAGGATCAAACTTCATATTTGAACCAAATATTTCAAGCTGGGATTACTTCTGAAAGCTTATTACTATATAATGAAGCAATTGATAATATTGTAAATGAAGCACTTTTAGATCTTCCAGTAGACGACCTATCTATTATACTCGAAGCGGCCTATATTGGGAAAAATTCGGGAGAGTATTGGGAAGAAAATTTAGATGCATGGCATGAAATGGTAATTGGTATGCAGTTAGAAGATTTAGTAGGTAATAGTCCAGAGAATGGACGAGAACTAGAAGATTTTTCTAACATGTATAGGAGTATATATCAAAGCAATATTTATCAAAGAACATCCGTTTTGGCTCTGTCTCGTTCATCGCAGAGCAAAGCTTGGGGAAAAGGTGTCATGATCGGTGGTATGGATTTAGCATGGGGATTTGGTGGAGCTGTTTTTGGAGGAGCTGGCGGTGCGTTAATTGGTGCAATAGCTGGATCAGGACTCACAGGAATTTTATTTGCCATTGAGTGTTAAACTTTAATTATGAATACTTTTAGACAGAAATTATTGCTATCCGGAGTAGTGTTTTTAAGCACAGGAATTTTAGCTCTTTTTAACGGAAGTCTTTTTGACTTCTTTTTAGAATCTCCTGTATCTCGTTTGTATGGAGTTTTTTTCAGTGGAAGTTTCTCCTCAATTGGAATTATGTTTATAATAATTAGCCTATTTCCAGATAAACTAAAAAGGGAGCTGTGATTCGCCATTAAATGAAGAGCTATAGCGAAGATTTTCCCTAAAGTAAGCAAACCGAAACCGAGGGTGGGTTACATTCTACAGACCCACCCTTTAAAACTAATGAATTCTTTCACCTATTCAACCAATACTAAATAGTAGTAAGACTATACAGTTACTATATAAGGTGTATTGCTTGAAGGGGCCTAGGTAATGTTGCCTCCGTTTTTTTGTGAAATCAAAAAAGACTGTCCTTTTAAGACAGCCTCTTTCTCTAGAATGCAGAATTCACTACCGCACACTACCTTGTTACAAGGATTTTGGTTGTTGTGATCTCTTGATTGTCCTCAATGATTCGCAGCAGGTATAGCCCTGGTTTAAACGATCGAACAATTATTTTTTCATATCCGCTAATGTTTTTACTCAATACCAGAGCCCCACTCAGCTGATAAAACTCCAGATGGGTAATAACGTCTCTGGGACCGTTCAGCTCAATATATTCGTTAGAAGGATTCGGATAAATTCTCCATTTGCTCATCTCATCTCCAATGCCTAAGACAAATTCCGATTCGAAAGACTGCTCAGATTCAGCCGATTTATAGTTCTCATTTCCAGATTGAGTGGCAGTCACCGTTACCGTACCAAAGCTCTCCAGGGTGAGTGTAGTAAGATCAAGTACGGCTGGCCCATCTACACTGAACGAAACTTCGAGTCCTGAGCTTGCCTCTGCGACCAGCTGGAACGGTGCCGATGTCATAGGCAGATCGCTAATGGGCTCAAAGGTGATTTCCTGTTCGGCTTTCTCAATCAAAACCGACCGATCTAACTGAGGCGCAGGGTTGAAGGTCTCATCTCCAGCTTGTGTAGCTCTCAGCACGACTGTACCTGCGCCGGTCAAGGTCAGCACCAGATCATCTAATGTTGCGGGGCCACTCACCACGGTCAGATTGACGTCCAACCCTGATGAAGATGATGCCCCCAGCAAAAGGGGGTCATCTCCAAAGGTCAGGTTCTCAGGTGGATCAAAAGTAATCGTCTGTGCTGATTTGTTTACGTCCATTACATTGAATGAAAGCGAAGTACTGGCAGGCAGATAATCGTCGTTACCAGCCTGAGAGATCTCAATGTCTACCACACCGGTAATTCCTGTCAAGGTCACAGTCTGCTGAGATACAGTGGCAGGGCCAGAGGTCACCTCGTAGACCAGATCTAGTTCGCTAGTGGTACTCGCCACTAGATCGAAAGGATCGTCATCTATGTATTTGTCTTCAACAGACTCAAAGGTAATCTCCTGTTCGATTGGTGCGACTGGCTCAATGACCGGTTCACCTGCCGACCAGAGCACGGCGTTTCTGATCATTTGTGCATAAGTGCTATTCCTATTTACATTTTCTTTCCTTTCTCCGAGTGCCATATATACGACTTTGCCCATTGTACCATCTTCGTTGCCATCATAGATATGAGTAAATCCTGTGGGCCTGGATTGTGAGGTTTCTCCCTGTGGGGGATTGGCACTATTTGAAAACAAAGGAGTAAGCGTATTGACTCCTCTTCCTATTGGAATATCACCGGTATAATCAAAGTTGATATAAAGCTCATCATATACTGAAATATAGGGCAAGGTGGAATAGGGTGTATTGGCATGTGACGGTAGCGGATCTGAATCCCAAACTTCCGGATGTACACTTACGTCGTCATACCCGATCAGATAGCTGGATATAAAATGCCCATGATCAGTAGCATATAGACCAAAATTTGTGAGGTTGGCCGCCCATCCATTGAGCGTGGATTGTGCGCCGAACAGCTCGGTGACTAATACATCTTTGTTTTGACCTTCGTGCATGTCATTGTAGAGGGCATGATGTAGTCCAATCACTCCACCGCCTTGGTCTGCAAAGGTCACTATGGCCTGGAGCATCTCGTCGGTGAGATAATTTGACCAGTGCTTGAAAAAAACCACAACTTTATAATCAGAAAGATAGCTCAGTACCTCCTCTTCATCATTTGGGTCGAACGGCAACTCCTCATCCGATAGATCTAAATCCTCTGCTGCTATTGAGAAATCATCTGCTAGCTCGTTGGCATCTAATACACTCATGAGATCTACATAGTCAGCAGGCAAATTGTCACCATCTCCATGATTACAGGGTACATCATTGTCCTTGTTACCAGGACCGCAATCATCTGGATCAAGTGGCCCTCCATGGATCACAAGCGTAGCTACGGTTGACTCCTTTTTCTCATCGTCTGGGTAGGTTTCCAGAATATTCAAAAAAGTACGGGCGGCATGTGCCACCGTTTGAGGGTACCAGTCTCGAGTGGTCAGTATTCTATTGGTACCCGCATATCCATCGTCTAGAGAGCTGTGAGGACTGGATATTGTCACCCGGTCATTGGGTCTATAGGTGACATCCAGGTCTGATAGAGTAGTACCAGTTTCAGTTTCAGGATAGCCCGCCGAAATCTCACCTTTCAGCAGGCTAAAACCTAAAACCTCATTTGGATCCGTCGTGTCTGGTACTCTCCAAAAAGCAGCCAGGCTAGCGCCATGACATTGCGCCATCACAGGTTTTCCATTGAGCAGTGCTTCCACGGCCAAATCGTTGAGGTGCTCAGCCGTTTGCTGTACGGTAGTGGCTGACACATTTCTTTCTTCTTCGCCTTGAGCGTCATAGTCACCGTCTACCCGATAAGCCAGCGATCCGGTGCCTCCTACTACTACCAGTCCGACGTAGTCATCCATACTTTCGACGGCCAGCAGTCGGCCGGTTGTTTCCCCTAAGGAAAGTATGCTGTTGTTGGACTCATCCCAAGACTCCCCAAACAGGCTTAGAAATTGCTGTTGAAACTCGGAATAGCTGCTACCGGATAGGTCATTAGCTGTATGTATTAAATCATTATAAGGCGACATATACATGGAGAAGTCCATAGTCGATGCGCTTCGGACATCTACTGTATACCCAGCAGCTTCCAGCGCTTCCTTCATCACGATGTATTCAGAGTAGTATGTCTGCTCATGGGCTACAAACATGAGTACGGTCTCAGCGAATGCTGTGGTTGAACTCAACGAAAGACCCGTCATCAAAATTCCAAAAAAGAGACTTTTAGTGTAATTCATAGTTGTGGATTAGTTTTTTATTGATCTTCAGCTCTGATATGTATTTGCATGGTTTCGTTGATGGTGCTTTCAAAACCGGTGTCAAATTCGTTTTCTTCCCATCTGCCTCCCTGAAGCTTTATCCATACCCGATGACTATTTTTATCCTGCCACCAGGTCTCTCCGGTAGAAGCCACCACCTCTGTAAGAGATCCTACCTCTTCATAGACATGATAATTATTCGGATTTCTTTCTTGCTGTATAAAAACTACGGGATCTATTGTACCATCGAATTGTACACCTATCACTTGAGTATCTGAGGTCTCCATCATATTTTCCACCTCCATCAGAAAGTCAGTAGGATGATTGGATTCATCTGGAAATGTGAGTTCATAGATGCCATCTGGCGAGGTAGCAAAGTCTCTCATGTGCTGTAGCGTCCATTCGGGTTGGGCGGTATTGACTTCCCAGGTACCCACCACAGTAGAAAGTGTCAGATCATCGCCAGCATATCTATCGACACGAATTCCCATAAGATCAAAATCTGGAGAGCTTTGCGGGGGCGTAAAACCTACCCCGTGTAGTACAAATGCTGCAAAACCATAAAAGGGACCAGGAACACTTACACCTCCTGCTATATCTGTCCCAAGTGTAATGATATCTACCTCTTTTCCATAGGTAAGAAAGGGCGTATCGTATACAAAATAATTGTCTTCCGGGCCCCAAAACCCATAGGGGTCCCAGAGTGCACTGGCCAGAGTGAAATAGGGATCGGTGGATTGTAACTTGACTCCAGGATGTGAATTCACAAACAGATTGTTGGTATTTCTCACCATTCCTTTATCCACCGCCCTTAAGTAATAGTCATCCGAGGCAAAAATTCCCGCTCTATCATGTTCGGTAACCTCAAAATTAACCAGGATATTATTTTTCATGCTAAAGGCACTATGATAGGTAGCGAATGCAGTCGGCGCAGAGGAGGCATTAAACTGAAAATCTGCGATATCCGGTCTGCCGGTTCCGTTCATCATAAAATTGAGGCTGGTGCCTATGATCAGGCCTCTTTCTATGACACCGTCGGCACCAGATCCGGCGAAAAATCTACCGCAATTGTCGGCTGAGACAAATTCTATCATATCTGTCCATACCCCACGATCCCACGATCCATTGTCCATATTTTTCCAGGTATGAAAGCGTGATAGGGTGAATCTGCGCAAGCGATCACCGGTATTGGTATTGACATCAGTCCTTCCATCCGTGGTGGACCAATATTGCAGTGGAAAGGTGTTGCCCTCATCATCCATCTGAGGGTCGTCCAGATGCAGTCCATCGTTTCTATTGGAGTGTGCTGTATTACCATCAAATTCACCAAAAAGAAGACGGTTGGGCCTGAGAAGTAGACCATCGTCTGCCAGTACTTGTGAAGCCGCACCAAAGGGCTGGTCGGGGAAAGCAAGCCAATAGCCGAAGGTCTGACAATCGGCAGCCACATTGTTGGTCACGATATTGTCCGGATTAGCGATCCAAAATCCAGAAGAGCCGAAGTCACCCACTTCGTGCTCCATGAGTTGAGTGCCAAACGCCGGGTTTCGAACATGCAGTATCAGATTGCCATCTATCACGTTTCTTCGTTCTACCGCATCCTCGGTGAATACGCCATGGCCACGTACATCAAAGACGATGTTGTCACTTACTTCTACTCCGTTGGTAGCATGAATGACTATGCCTCTGTTGGCAGAAGAATTGATTGTGTTTTTTCTAAAAAACTGACCTGTGGCATCAGTCAGGGTTTCAGTACCTGCATAGCTGAGCACATGCCAGTGAAAAGGGTATCTTCTAAGTCTTCCCCGCTGACCAGCACGTTTAAATTCCACCCCTTCTACATGAGCTGAGCCATTGGGCATGATCATGGTGTGCACCCCAAAGCCTTCCGTCTGCCAGAGGTCATCATCAGGCGATTGGATAACAATATTTCTTGTCAAATGACCGACCTCAGCCCGCTCGTCAAGTACAAGCGGAGTAGCAGTAGTCTCAGTATCTGCGATTGGTGGAGTGACCACTTGTGAAGAAGATAAGCTCAAGCCGTCGTCGACAGGATATTGCAGCAGCCCCCACCGATGTGCGTTGAGCGGATCTTCAATTTGCAATTGGTCGTCATTTACACTGGTTAGATTCACTCTTTGCGTCACTGATGCACCAAATCCAGCTTCGTAGTAATCAGTCGGCGCAATCACGATTTCATCTCCTTCCGACCAATCTACCGTCTCTAAAAGGGATAGGTCTTTAGTCCCAGATTCGGCATGGGCATTGATTTTAGTCCAGATCACCTTCGGTGTTTTACCATATAGATCCAGATGCCCGTTCATGACCATAATTCCACGTGTGCCCATTCCCATATTTGAGGCTTCTGTATCGCTGTCATTCAAGGTGATGATGGCTTTGTGCTCAAAAGGTTGGTTGGGCGAACCTATTTTAAAAGTACCCTCTACTACAATCCACTCGCTGGTCAAGGCAAGATCTTGGGTGTCAAACTGCAGAGTTCCTCTTATGGTCAGTCCGCCCAGATTAGGCGTATTTTCATCAAGCAATACAAAGAAATCAGCTGGGATTTCTACTTCGTCTCCAGCCTGTGGTTTGCTTCCTCCCCAGGTATCGGCATCGGACCATAACCTTACGTTTTCTTCACCGAGCACTTGAATCACTTCAGAATAGTGCGGTAGATCACAGCCCACCTCTACGATTTCGGCTCTGTAGAAAAACGGTAATTGATCTGGCTGTACAGTAGCCGAGGCATTTGTAGCTCCAGAGATATTTGTCCAAACTGATTGATCGGGGGATTGCTGCCACTGGATTTCACCACGATATTCATCCGAATGCAGGTCGATTTCATCTCCTAAATTGACTAGTATCGATTGCTGAGCAAAAAGTCCTGACGTAAGGAGCAACAGACCTATCACCCATAGAAATTTCAAGATCTGATTCTGACCAAATATCCGCATATCGAAATCCGTAGCAGTTGTTTCTTTCATCTTTCAATTTTGATTCTGATCGTTTCGGAAGTCCTTTCATTGACGACATGCAACACATAGATTCCAGGTCTTATATCGCGCACGTCTATTTCGGTCATCCGCCGTGTGAGTTGACTTTTGCTGACTATGCGTCCTTGCATGTCCACTAGTCGCGCTTCGGCGTTTGACATGCTGGTTTCAATAACAAAAGCCTCGGTAGTCGGATTAGGGGAAATAGTAAAGTGAGGAGATTTTTCAATACTTGAAATCACCGGGCAGCCTGTACCCTGCCTTACGGCCACTGTCACGGAATGTACCGTTTGTCCGTATAAATGAACGGACGCTAGAAGCATAAATATTGTAATATACCTTTTCATATTTGCACTTTATTAATAGTCCAAATATGAGAGGTAAAGGTCTATTTTGCGATATCCCCAGGGGCTACAAAACGTCTACATATGTAAATAAAAAGTTAAAATCGGTATTTAAGTGCTTCAGAGGACTATTCAGTGAGCAAAGAAGGCGAGTGCTCGAGCTGCCTGATATACTTGTTTAGATCTTGATCTTCTAATAGGTTCAATTTTTTCTTCAACCTATACCTAGCCATTTTCACACTCTTAGCTTCAATATTGAGAAGTGTGGCCATCTCCTGGTTGGCCAGATTCATTCGGATAAGTGCGCACAGCCGAACCTCACTCTGGGTAAGGTTTTCATGATGTGATTTCAGAATATCAAAGAATTGACCATGCACCTCACTGAAATAAGTATTAAAATTCTCCCAGTCTTTTTCCTGCGCCTTATTTATGTTGATCACATTTTTGATCTTTTGTTTTCCAACCCCTTCAAGATCTGTCAAGTGCTGTTCTATTTCTTCAAGTCCATTTTTATGATGGATCATATGCAAGGTATGAGCTGAGAGCTGTGCGATTTTTTTGTCCAATTCTAGCTTAAGAGCCATCTTTTCCTCCTCGAGCTTCTGTTGTTTGAGTTTAGCTCTTGATCTAAAATTGATAAACGCTAATAATGCGATAATGCCCAATCCAGAACCGCCAACCACTAAGGATAGCACCCTGTATTGCTGGATTAGATTCTCTTTATTTAATGAATCAATCTCATGTTGTTTTTTGAGTGTCTCAAGTTTTATTCGCTGGTCGGTGATAGCGTCATTTCTTCGTTCACGACTGATGGTGTCGGCATAAGCCATTGAGTACCCGGCATATTCATATGCTTCTTCAAATCTTTTTTGTTCTCCAAGCACGGTACTCAAAAATTCGCTAGCCTCTGCCAGATATTGACGATTATTAGCTGGCTTCGCTTCCTGCCATCCGATCTTAAGGTAGTATTCGGCGCTGTCCAGCATACCCAATCCAAAATAGTTTTTGCCCAATTCGACATTGACAGTAGATACCGTCCGTGACTGCAGTGCTGGTGACTCCAATGCTTCTCGCAAATAGCTGATCGCCAATCTGTGTTCTTTCTTCTGAAAATAGATGTTACTTAAGTTGATTCCCGCACTCATCCTACTCCTGATATTGTTCGTGGCCACAGAGATGTCGTAGCTTTTCTTATAATAATAAAGCGCACTGTCCGTCATTCCCTGAAGGTTATAAGCACCTCCAATTCCAGTATATGGGCTATGATCATTTTCACTACTTTTCAACTTTAGTGACAATCGATAGTGATCTATGGCCTTGTCATAACTACCCTGTCGCATATATACGTTGGCAATATTGTGCAAGTCACTACCACTTTCTGATTCAAGCCCATTGACCAGTTTATGATCGTAGGCTTCAATAAACCATTCTAGTGCCTCAGAATAATTTCCCTGCATCCCTTGACAAATGCCAATTCCGCTCAAGCAGTAGCTCACAAAAAGAGCTGAATCTTTACGATCAAATATTTCTTTGGCGATCAAATATTCCTGTTTCGATGCGATATAGTCTGCCTTGTGTTGATATCCTTTTGCCAGGTACCAATGCGCCATTCCGCTTTCAAACAAGTCTTGGTCCAGAGACTCTATTTGGTTTTTCAAAATGAATATGGAAGTATCCAAGCGACTTAGATTGTTGTATGCAGCGCCGATATACACTTGTGCCAAGGAAAGTGATTCTTCTTCTTTTTCAGTTTTTGCAATATGATAAGCATTTTGGGCAAGCAGTAAAGCACTATCTCTAACCGATCGTTGGTTATGCGCTTTGGCTAGTGCCTCTTCAAATTTGGAGGACTGACACCATGAAGTATTAGAAATAAATAATAGAAGTATGGGCAGAAATACATTCTTTGACATAGTAACAGGTAGATAACAAATTTGGGATTACAAGAAGAATGCGCAATTCGAAGATAGCAAAATATTCTAATCTGCCTAAAAACGCTATTCTAATACTTACTTTTTCTTAAAACCGTATGGGCAATGCTTGCAACCATTTTTGCAGCAATACCCTCTTTTGAGATGATAGGCTTGAGTGAAAACCATGAGCCCTTGCTCATTGAAGTAATAGTCCTCAGATTCTTCAGGATTTGATTTGTTATCTATGTTTTTCTGACTCAAAGCAAAAGGCTTTCTTTTGTGTTATTCGAAAAGCTTTACCTAATTTTGCACGAAATTAATGAGTTCTATATAAAGAACTCATTTTTGATATAACAACCCAAAATTTTCGATTATGGTGAAAGAACTTACAAGCGAGCAGGCTATAGCCTTAGAGGATAAATACGGTGCTCACAATTATCATCCGCTGCCAGTAGTGCTCTCAAGAGGAGAAGGCGTCTATGTATGGGATTTAGAAGGCAAGAAATATTATGACTTTCTTTCAGCATACTCTGCAGTAAACCAGGGACATTGTCATCCCAAAATTGTTAATGCCTTGACAGAACAAGCTCAAACGCTGACCCTGACCTCTAGGGCATTTTACAATGATGTGCTGGGTGAGTATGAAAAGTATATGTCTGATTATTTTGGGTTCGACAAAATATTGCCAATGAACACTGGGGCTGAGGCTGTAGAAACTGCCATCAAACTGACCAGAAAGTGGGCTTATGAGGTGAAAGGCACTCCTGAAAACCAGGCTAAAATTATTGTCTGCGAAGACAATTTCCACGGCCGGACGACCACGATCATTTCGTTCTCGAATGACGAAGTAGCACAGAAAAATTTCGGCCCCTATACAGGTGGATTCGTAAGGATCCCTCACAATGACATCAACGCACTAAAAGAAGCACTAAAAGACGAAAATGTAGCTGGATTTCTCGTGGAGCCTATCCAAGGTGAAGCTGGCGTTTTTGTACCAGACGATGGCTATTTGACTGCAGCTAGAGAAGCTTGTAAGGAAGCCAATGCCTTGTTTATTGCAGACGAGGTACAAACTGGAATCGCCAGAACAGGAAGAATTCTAGCCTGTGATCATGAAGAGGTGAAGCCGGACATAGTCATCATGGGTAAAGCGCTCTCAGGTGGAGTCTATCCAGTATCTGCAGTGATGGCCGACAATCATATCATGGATGTAATCAAACCGGGACAACATGGCTCTACATTCGGAGGAAACCCTATCGCCGCCAAAGTGGCGATGGCTGCTTTAGATGTAGTAAAAGAAGAAAAACTCGCTGAAAATTCTCAACACTTAGGAGAAATTTTCAGAACTCGAATCAACAAGTTTATTGAGACTACTGATTTGGTAACCGCGGTAAGGGGTAAGGGATTGCTAAATGCAATTATCATCAATGATACTCCAGAGAGTTCAACTGCCTGGGACATCTGTATGGCTCTCCGTGACAACGGTCTGCTTGCCAAGCCTACGCACGGTAATATCATTCGTTTTGCCCCTCCTTTGGTAATGACTGAGGAGCAGCTTCACGAATGTTGTGATATCATCGAAAAGACTATTCGCACATTCGAAAAGTAAAATTCTCGGACAAGGTTTATAGTCGCGACTAAGAGAGGCTGTCTTTAAAATGACTCTTCCTGTTATTCAATTATTGGCAGGAAGAATCACTTTAGGGAGAGCCTCTTTTTTTATGCCTCCAGGAAATATTTGATGATATCGGTAGTGGTCACAATGCCAACAATACCGTTTTCATCAAGTACCGGAAGGGCATGAAACTCTTGTTCGGTAAAAATCTGAGCGGCCTCTCGGATGGTCTGGTCTTGCCCGATAACCACTGGATTGTGTTTCATTACCTGATTGATGGAGAGCATATCGAAAATGGCTTCATCTGCACCTTCCTGTCCTTCTCCAAAAGTATTTCCAAAACTTATCCTAAGAATATCAGTTTGACTGATGATACCTACCAGCTCTGTACCTGATACTACTGGTAAGTGTCGGATATGATTATTAGCAATGATTTCATTGACTTCGCGCAAAGACTGATTGACATTGACGGTCAAAACGTCTTTGGTCATGATTGTGGCTATGTTTTCCCTTTTTTTCATCTGATCTAAATTTTAATTCTGGTATGAAAATAGTTCAGAAAAGAGGTAGGACTCAGGCTACTGATCAGTCAAAAAAGTGATACATATCAACTTACGAACTGAATCGGACTTAAATTTTGCTCTTTAAAAATTCGGTCAGGACACCCAGCCCATTCTTGAGGGAGTCATTGTTGTTGGGTATGATGATATCGGCATCCTGCTTGAACGGTTTGATATATTTTCTGAAGGTCGGCATCACATGCTTGTCGAACCTATAGAGTACATCGTCAAGATCATACCCTCGCTCCTTAGCATCTCTTAGAATTCTCCTTTTCAGCATCAGAAAATCCTTGGCATCTACGAATACCTTAAGGTCAAGCTGAGACATTACCTCCTTGAGATAAAAAACAAAAATCCCTTCTACCACGATGATTGCTGAAGGTTTAAAGGTGAGCATTTTTGGCGTTACCTTGGGATTGTTGAATGTATATTCGAGGCGGGTCACTGTTTCCCCTCTTTTCAATTTGGCCACATCTGAGGCGAACGCTTTCTGATCAATAGACTCAGGTTTATCAAAATTTTGAACCCCGTTTTTGTCTCTTGGCTGCTCCTCCCGTGGTCGGTAATAGTTGTCTTGTGAAACAATACACAAATCAGATTCGTCAAATGATTTACGGAGCTCGTTCAAAAGCAACGTCTTGCCTGAGGCACTTCCGCCTGTGATTCCTACAATATATGGAGTGGGCATGAATAGAATAATTGGTTCCCGATAAAAAAGATATGCAATTTTAGATAAAATACTGACTAGCGCTAAAGAATTGAAATCCAAAAATCCAAGATTCTTTTAAATAGAAGGATTATTTCATGAATCGGCTAGATTAAAATACGATGCTGTGATAAACACTTTAATTTTTTAACTTTATACAAAAATAATTACAACTATGAGTACAGATCATCAAGGACAAGTTGAAAAAATATTAAAAGAGCTGGGTAAAAAGATAGACGATTTGATCGTGGAAGCTAAGGACGCCAAAGACGATATCCGCGAAGAGGTGGAAGAGAAGATCAAGGATTTGAAAAATAAAAAAAGCAAGCTAGACGAAGAGTATCAGTCATTCAAAGAAAAGAATGAAGGAAAATGGGATGAGATCAAAACTCACCTGAGCTCAGCTGCGGAAGAAATAAAAATGGCTGCAGAAGCCGCTTTTAGAAAAAAGGGGTAAACGGCTCATAGGATTGGGTTAGTTTTGCGGAAAATTATTTATCCATATGCCTCCAATTGCCCTTTCTGTAGAGAAGCTTTCCAAAAGCTTCAACGACAAACAACTTTTTGAAAATATCACCTTCGGGATCGATCAGGGCCAAAAAGTGGCACTCGTAGGAGTGAATGGTTGTGGTAAGTCTACTCTGCTCAGTATCGTTGCCAAAAAAATGAACCCGGACGAAGGCGTAGTTTCCTTTCAGCGGGACCTAAAAGTCTCTATTCTGGAGCAATCTCCCGATTTGAGCGGGTATCATACTGTACTTGATTCTATCACTGGTGGAGAACATCCTGAGGCTAAAGTGCTCAGTGAATATTGGAAGCTTATAGAAAACCCTGAGCCTTCTGACAAAGAACAACTCAGGATGCAGGAGCTCATCGAAAGGATCGACAGCCTGAACGCCTGGGATTATGAGCATCGGCTCAAAGAAATACTCGGCAAACTGGGGATCAATGACCTCTCCCATCCAATCAAAGATATGTCCGGTGGTCAACAAAAAAGAATAGCGCTTGCCAAAGCACTTCTTGATGAACCCGACTTCCTGGTGCTGGATGAACCTACCAACCACTTGGATCTGGACATCATCGAATGGATGGAAGAATACTTATCCTCTCAGAATCTTGCCATACTAATGGTGACTCACGACCGATATTTTCTTGATAAAGTCTGCAATCAAATACTCGAAATCGATCAGGGTCAGATTTTTAAATACAACGGCAACTACAGTAACTATCTTGAAAAAAAATCTGAGCGCGAAGATTGGCAGCAACAGGCTAAAGACAAGGCTAAAAATCTACTCTCTAAAGAGTTGGACTGGATGCGTAGACAACCAAAAGCTCGAGGCACTAAGGCGAAATATAGAATAGATGCCTTCTACGAGACTAAAGACAAGGCCAATGTAAACCTGAATAAATCAGAACTTGAAATAAAAATAAGCGGTAAAAGACAAGGCAAGAAGATTCTTGAACTCAACAAAATCTCCAAATCATTTGGAGGCAATCCAATCTTCAAAGACTTCTCCCACATTTTTACAAGAGGAGAGAAAGTAGGAGTAGTAGGAAAAAATGGCACAGGCAAATCTACCTTTCTCAACGTACTTACCGGGGTACTGCCGGCTGACTCTGGCAGTCTGGACAAGGGCATCAATACTTCGTTTGGTTATTATACTCAAGACACGATCCAGGAGGACGGTACCAAGACTGTGATTGATGCAATCAGAGAAATCGCCGAAGTGATCACGCTAGAAGACGGTAGCACGGTCACTGCCTCTCAGCTTCTCAATCAATTTTTGTTTCCTCCTAAATCGCAATACTCTCATATCTCAAAGCTGAGTGGGGGAGAAAAAAGAAGGCTACAGCTGCTCAAAGTGCTGATGGCCAACCCTAATTTTCTCATTCTGGATGAGCCTACCAACGATCTGGACATTGTTACTTTAAATATCCTGGAAGACTATTTGGAGAATTTTGGCGGATGCCTCTTGATTGTCTCTCACGATAGGTATTTTATGGACAGACTTGTGGATCACCTCTTCGTATTGGACGATTCGACCGAAATCCAGGATTACCACGGTAACTACACCGACTATAGACTCGAGCCACCTACAAAAAAAAGCTCTCCAGCTACGGTTCATGCAACAAAGGAAGAGCCGAAACAAAAGTCTGCTGAGAAAAGAAAATTAAACTATAAGGAGAAGCAGGAATTTGAATCAATAGAAAAGGAGATGCCAAAGCTCGAAGGACGAAGGACAGAACTGGAAGCTCTGCTCATATCTGGGGAGACTGATCATGTAGTGCTCACGGAGTGGTCTGGTGAAGTAGAAAAAATCAATGCTCAGCTGGATGAAATGGAGATGAGATGGCTCGAATTATCCGAACTAGATTAAGTACGGTAAAAGCCTGAATAGACCGCTCAGCAAGAATATTTTACCGGCTAGCAATATTGTCTTATTTTCGTCCCAACATTAAAAATTATAAATGATGACAAAATCAGCAATCAACTCCTTCCTAGCCGCTATGATTCTGTTTGCATGTAGCAAACCACAAGAAACAGCCCCTACCGAACCAGACTATAAGGCGCAAGCTGAAGCACTGGCCAAAAAATTTATTATCACGGATGGACATATCGATTTGCCATACAAGTTGGCCGAAGAAGGCTACATGGCTAAAGGTGAATTGCCTGATTTAAGTGGACTGGTCGATGGCAACTTCGATTTTGCCAAAGCCTCAAAAGGTGGACTAGACGCACCATTTATGTCTATTTACATTCCTGCCTCGCTTCAAAAGACGAATGGAGCGTCGAAAACGATGGCCGATTCTTTGATCAGTATGGTGGAACGGATAACCACTACATATCCCAACCATTTTGCACTAGCTGGTGGACCGGCGGACGTTCAAAAGAATTTTGAGCAAGGTCTTATTTCTCTGCCTATGGGCATGGAAAACGGTTCTGGTATAGAAGACAACCTTGAGAATATAAAATATCTATTTGACCGTGGCATTCGCTATATCACACTGACACATTCTAAGGACAACTTGATCTGTGATTCTTCCTACGACCCTAGTCGGACTTGGAACGGTCTTAGCCCATTTGGCCGAGAAGTGGTCAAAGAAATGAACGCACAAGGCATCATGGTTGATATTTCGCATGTATCGGATAGTACATTCTATCAAGTGATGGAGATGACGGATGTGCCGTCTATTGCTTCTCATTCCTCAGTAAGGAAATTTACGCCAGGATTCGAAAGGAATATGAGCGATGATATGATCAAAAAATTGGCTGCTAACAAAGGTGTCATTCAGATAAATTTTGGCTCTACGTTCTTACTTGGCAAATCACTTCTTAAATATGATACGCTAAAGGTGGTGAAAAAAGAGTACATGGCACAAAATCCAGAAGCTTCGGATTCTGCCTGGGCGGTATATGAGAATGATTGGATGGAGTCCAATGATTTCTTTGCTGACGTAAAGGATGCTGCTGATCACATCGATCATGTAGTGAATTTGGTAGGTGTAGATTACGTAGGATTTGGCTCAGATTACGACGGAGTGGGCAATTCGCTACCTACCGGTCTAAAAACCTCGGCTGACTATCCTAAGTTGATCGAAGAACTGCTGAGAAGAGGATATTCAGAAGAAGACATTGAGAAGATCTGCTATAAAAACGTATTCCGAGTTTGGGATGCCGTCCTGACTGCGGCAGGCAAGAACTAAATCAAACCGATCACATTTATGTAAAAGAGTGTCCGTATTCGAGACACTCTTTTTTGTTTTATTTTCTTTTTTACTCATAACTATCTGTAAAACAATGTCTTGAAAAAGTTGGCACAGCTATTGTAAAAATTCTTGCAAGGTCAAAAACTCAAACTTTACTCTAGAATTTAAACTTGCCGTGATGAAGACTTTTGATTCCAGATATTCTAAGATACTCCTGATACTATTAGGAGTGCTTGCGGCTATCATTATTGGTTTCCAATCCAGCGCGGTAGGTTTCGATTCTGATTCTCAGCTTTCCAATCCTTCAATGGACGCTTTGGAGAATCCAACACCATCATTTGACCCTTCTGGCAGTTTGCCATATAAGCTACTCAGCCTCTTGAAATAAATAATTAAAAGCTCCGAGTATTTTTCGATTGATTAAAGAATGATAAATTAGTAATCAAACAGACAAATTATGACTAGACGACTCACAAGATCCTCTGACCGCATGCTAGCCGGTGTATGTGGCGGCATCGCAAACTATTTTGACTTGGACCCCACGCTAGTAAGAATTGGCTATGTAATACTTTCGATATGTTCCATCGGATTTCCCGGAATGTTGGTTTATGCTATCCTATGGCTGATCATGCCAGACCTATAGGGTCTAGGACATTTTCGAATAAGTATTGATCCACCGCTCAGGGATCTCACCCTTAGTTGCCAATTCGTAGTCAGCAAAATCGCAAGGCACGATATAATGTCGATCGTAGATTCCAATATGTGTGGCGTTGGGTACTTCCATCCACCACTTATCAGAAAGTCTACTTTTGTAAAAAACTATGGACTCAGGATCAGCGTCCATGGAGACTACATATTTCATATAGTCGTTGGTCTGAAATCCTTTTTCGTCTTTTCTATTTTTAAACCCTTCAATAAAATACCAGAGCATCGTAGCCACGACCATGGCGCTTGGGTTTTCGGCAGTCTCCTTTTCGGGGTTGTACTCGTAGATCCCAACAGAGCTTAGTTTATCATTCATGCCAGCATACCACATGATCTGGCACGCTTCTTCCCCCGTAAGCCCGAATATTTCGCTGCGATTGCCTCCAGGGCAATAGATAGATTGAATGGCCGACAGATCAAAGCTGAGCATATCTGCTTCTCTAATTAAGGGTTCCATTCTTTTGATATCATCTCTCATGGCTCCCAAGCGGATCGGGATAAAATTGAGCTGCTCGAGTACTTTGGTAGCATTCGCGTTGACGAGATAGGACTGATGAGCGAGTTGGCTATAGTTAAACAGGTAGTTGGGCTCATGTGTAAAAATCTTGTGAACATGGTTCTCATTCGGTTGAGAATTGGTTGTGTCATTCAGATCAAATCTTGAATCGACGCTGAGAATACTCACCATTTTCTCTTCTTCTTCGTATGCCCAATATTGCCCCAGGTCCAAATCATGGGACCCGCCTAACAGAATTGGCAAGATATCATTTGACATGAGATAATGACAGACACTTTGGATACGCTTATAGGTTTCTTCCAGGTCGGGACCGTTGCGTAGATTGCCTAGATCTACTACGTTGCAGCTTCCCTCTCCTTTCTTTAGACTGTATAGTTTTTCTCTAATCAGCTTTACCCCGGTCTCCTCCAACGCCTGACTACCTCTGGTTTCTTTCAATCCTATAATTGCCACATCCATCAGCTTCAATTCGGGCATTTTGTTTTCATTCAGGTAAACTGAATGGATAAAAGAATCGCTCGAAAATTTTTGGTTTGACAGGCTCGGGTCAACGGGATCGAAAAAGAGCTTTAAGTCCATAGCACAGGCATTGTTTTAGTGATGTCCAGATCAAAACTACATAAAAAAACCCTGACTCCCGATAGTAATCGAGACGTCAGGGTTTCCTTTATTTTTATTCGATGGGATGTGTTAACTATCCTCCAAAATCGTCAAATGCTACGTTCTCATCAGGCACTCCCCAATCATCACACATCTTGAGTACGGCCTGGTTCATCATTGGAGGTCCACAGAAATAGAATTCTATATCTTCTGGAGAATCGTGTTGTTTCAACTGATGGTTGATCACTGCATCATGTACGAATCCTAAGAAGCCATCGCCTTCTTTATCATCTATTGATTTCTTTTCTACCCAATTGTCTTCAGGAAGTGGCTCCGACAAGACGATCTCGAATTGGAAATTAGGGAATTCTTTTTCGATTTGTCTGAAATCCTCTTCGTAGAATAATTCTCTCTTAGATCTACCTCCGTACCAGTAAGTCACTTTTCTTCCTGTCTTCAAGGTGTGGAACAAGTGGAATAGGTGAGATCTCATCGGTGCCATACCAGCTCCTCCTCCTACATAAATCATCTCTGCAGGAGTCTCTTTGATGAAAAATTCTCCGTAGGGTCCTGAGATAGTCACTTTGTCACCAGGTTTTCTTGAGAAGACATAAGAAGAACAGATACCCGGATTTACGTCCATCCATGCATTTTTTGCTCTATCCCACGGTGGAGTGGCAATCCTGATCGTAAGCATCACAATATTTCCTTCTGCCGGGTGGTTTGCCATAGAATACGCTCGGAAGATTTCCTCGTCGTTTTTCATTTTCAAATCCCATAGACCAAACTTATCCCAATCTTCCTTGAATTTGTCCGGACCTGCTGGATCTGCTGGGTCTGGCGCGATATCAATGTCTTTGAAATCAACTTCTATTTTAGGTACGTCGATTTGAATATATCCCCCAGCCTCGAAATCAAGATTTTCTCCTTCTGGGAGCCTTACGATAAATGCTTTGATAAAAGTGGCAACATTGTAATTAGAGATCACTTCGCATTCCCACTTCTTGATACCGAATATTTCTTCAGGTATTTCGATATTCATGTCTTCTTTCACTTTCACCTGGCATGCGAGTCTGACATTTTCTTTTTGTTCCGTGCGGCTCAGATGACCCACTTCCGTAGGCAATACATCTCCACCACCGTCGATGACCTTACACTTACACATGGCGCAAGTACCTCCGCCGCCACAAGCCGAAGGCAAGAATATCTTCTGTCCACTCAAGGTTGACAGTAGCGTAGATCCTGCAGACGCGATCACGGGACTACCCGTATCACCGTTGATGGTGATGTTTACATCTCCTGACTGGACAAGTTTGGATTGGGCAAAAAGCAGAATAAATACCAATAGCAAAATTACGATTGTAAAGGCCACTATTGATGTAAATATGATAAAGGACATCTCTCTCTAATTAAAATTTTCCGTCTCTAATTTTCAGGCACAAATATAAAAGAATAAATAGTAAAAAAACCCTGTCGAATACCCATTTAAATGGGCATTCTAAGCAATTAATTACTTTTAGCCTGAAATATGCATTAGATAATCTATTCCAATCATAAAGCACTTTGAAATAGACACTTAACATATATTTATTGAATCACCATAGCGGTGCTATGCCTCTTCAATATAAGTGCCTCTTTCTTTGCGCTTTATGCTTTCATCA
>NZ_JBDVDW010000064.1:0-1323 GCF_039941815.1 Reichenbachiella sp. | reverse complement strand
AAACATTGGCCTCGCTTCAAAGAAAAAGGTTGAAGCATATATGAATTAAAACTTGAAACCTTCATCCTAGCCCGTATCGCCTGGGAGTTTTCTCGGAAAGGAGATGATTGAGGTCACGTGAAGTTATTAAGAGTGTTGGCTATCAACCATTGTAGTCGAAGTTGGGCCAAGTGGTAAATAACAATATTTCGGGCGACCATAGCAATCAGGACCAATCATGTTGCACAAAAACCTACATATTCCAGATTTACTACTAAGCATTTTTGGTCCTGACTACCGTGTTCCCCCTTAATATTTAATATTAATAGCACCTTTCTAGGAATACAAACGACACAAGGAGTTCGTGTGGGCTATCAACAATTTTGTCCTAACTTAACAGTGGAAGCAGTACACACGAACGAAACGGTTAGGGTCCACAGGGACAATAGACGAGGGAGGCAGATAGGGTTTGCTTTATTTGTATGGCTAAGGGTGGCAACGAACCACCCCCCTCCCAGCGCTTTACCTTGAGGAGCACCGCCGCGAACAATGTGGACCACAGAGGCTGCAGCGAGTAGACCAAATTAGCCTGCCAGAAGGCCACGACAACAACAAACAGGCGGGAAAGATGATAATGCTAATGATTATGCTAATGAATATGATAATGATGATGATGATTATGATGATTAACATGATAACGATGATGATAATTGTATTAATGATGGCATTGATAATGACAACGATGATCATAGTGATGATGACAATGATGATAATGACCATAATGATGAGAATGACAATGAAGTATCAAATTACCTCATTTCCCTGAAATCTAGCCCTTGGTCACAAAACAGGCAAAAAAAAATAGAAGAAAAAGGTCTCGATGGAAGAAAACAAGTTCGTACAAAACATGAGGCACAGTACATGAGGCACAGTACCCGTACCCAAGAGAGCGAATAGACGATTGGGGATCGAAAGAAAAGAAACAGCTCGGCAGCAGACGGACTCGACATTGGCAAGAGAGCCAATCAACCTCGCGCGCCGATTTTTTCCATTTTTTTTTCTTGTCGCCGCAAAAAACTATTGCATCTTGAAAAAAAAAATGTACGCTTGTACTTCGTACCAGGAATACTCGCCTGCAAAACTAAGCCTACACCGATTTATTTCCACCTACTGACGAAACAAATACCCACGGCAAGCCTGCTCCGCCTGAAAAACAATCCTTACGCACGGTGAAAAACGTATTTCCGCCTCAAAACCATGTTCTTTCATATAAAAGTTAAAACCGCTGAGCAGCTCAGTGACTTTCAGTGGTCCAAGCTTGAAAAAAAACGAACAAAGCAATCG
>NZ_JBDVDW010000063.1:0-1760 GCF_039941815.1 Reichenbachiella sp. | reverse complement strand
GTAGCGGTGATAGCACGCAGCCTTGATGCAGTCTTTGCGTGACATCAAACTATTCTTGTGCTCGCCGTCATCCGTACACACGCGAGCCCACATACCTTCGTGGAAATTACGGAAAATTGTCAGTATCTTGGCTGGTACGCCAAAGCTTGTGAGTACCTTCCATAGACGCTCTTGGTCGACAGAATCGTATGCTTTCTGCAAATCGACAAAGTAGACTACAGGGGAATTTCCTCATATACCAGGTGCAGAATCTTATTTTATTTTACATGTATGCGTGATACGTGACATGCAGATCACGGTCGTTTTGGGTTGGATGCCCGTTCCTTTTTTTTTGCTTCCATGTTTTGATTGATTGGTCGAATCGTCGGGTGATGGAATTGTTCAAATTAAGAACGTTGGTACACAACCATTTTTTTTTCAGACAAGATTGCATACTCGGCCTTTTTATCAGAAATAACTAAAACCAACATTGTGCTATTAATAGTACATTCGGTCTCTGTCATCACAAATAACTAACAACTTTGTGATATTATTAATAACAGTACCGCACACTGAATAGAATTAGAAGCCCGAAAATTTCAATGCCGGGGATGATATAATACTGTCAGTTATGCACTGCATTCAGGCTACAAACCTATTCCTTATATTGCCGCACCATAGCTGTAAATACTATTAATAATAGGTACTTACGCACGCATCTTGTAAATCGACGAGAACCTCTATCTCACACCTGCTGTTCTGGTTTTGATGAATACGAGCACGACATACATGCTCGTACTCGTACGACATGCACCTGCTACTAAACACACCAGGACCCGACTATTAGACCAACTATTATGGGAATTTCTTGAAGGGGTCTCAGAACTGGCCTTTTTTGCCGAAAACCCGCGATTTAACCAACGGGACTGTCAAAACCACCAGGTAGATTCCTCAGGATGCTCCTCTTAGTCTTCCGAGGGCTTTCTCTAGCAATTTTCCGTTTCTGGAGAGACGTCGTAGGACTGATGTTCGTCCATATTTCCAGTTCTGAGGACATCGTGTTTTTTCATCAAAAATCCTCGAAGATCCACTATTTCTGGCCCCAGTTCTGACCAACAGCCTTATTTCTGACCCTCCAGAGAAAAGTGATTGGCAGCTCCAAAATTCAAATTTAGGACTGTGGAGAAACGGGAAATAGTTCCTGAAAGCTCGCAAGAAACCACGGGGAGCATTTTGAGGAGTCTTTCGGCGTTTTTGGGTTTCCCGCCGAGTAAAACGCGTATATTCGGCCTAAAACCCCAGTTCTGAGACCTCAGAAATAATTTCCCATATAGATGGTCTAAATATTGTATTTGTAAAATGTTCCATATTTTTTACAAGCAATTATATTCTAGAATAGTTTGGACCGCCGCCTGCAATTATACTTTCGAATCTACACAAAAAGCCATATAAAATAATATCTAGACATTAAAACAACAGAAGTAGCAAAAACAACAGCAGCAAGAACAGCATCATTATTCACACTTAGAACCATACTACTAAAACAACAGAAGTAACAAAAACAGCAGTAGCAAGAACAGCAGCAGCTCATCTCCGAAAGAATTATTACACTTAGAACCAAATCAACAACACTCAATCAATCTATAAATATTTGTGAAATGCAAAGGTTTCAACATGTTGCAACATCATATAAATATTTTGGTGTTTATAGGAAAAACAATAATAGTGGGTATTGTGGTGTGATATTCATTCATCATGGTGCTTCAATGTACTGCATCTAC
>NZ_JBDVDW010000062.1:0-303230 GCF_039941815.1 Reichenbachiella sp. | reverse complement strand
ATGCTACAGCTACTGGTACATGGAGACAGAAGATCGGAACTCAGCTTTGGTTGGCATTGTACAACCAAGGGCTAGAAGGATGGTCTACTTGGAGAAGAATGGACTTTACAGGGTTCAACGCACCTCCAGGAATGACTATGGGTAATATCCCTGTTCGAATGACTTATCCTTTGAGAGAAGCGACTTTGAATGGTGATAACTACACAGCTGCTGGTTCTAGAATCGGTGGTGACGCAGTAAGTACTCCTGTATTCTGGGATGTAAACTAAGTCTAATAGACTTTATTAATATATTAAAAACCACTCTGGTCTCCAGAGTGGTTTTTTTATGTTTGAAACTTTGGTCAGGAAATTCTTGTTAATTGATTTGAAATCTTACTCCCTGAAATGAAGAAAGTATTAATTGCAATGTCTCTGATCATTATTGCCTTTAAGGGGTTTGCTGGAGGAGGCTGGACACAAGGTAAAAGAGACCTCTATTTAAAGATTGGACAACAATGGGTGGTCTTCAATCAGTTTTATGATAGAGATGGAAATACAGTCTCAGACCGAAGCAGAAGTTTTGGCACCACCTCCCTTTATGCAGAATACGGGTTCACTGATAAGTTAACAGCTATCCTTTACTTCCCTTTTTATAGCAAGTCCACCATGTTTGAACAGCGGAACTCTGCTAATGGGATGACTCTTCTTGCAGGAGAATCCTTCTCCTCTATTGGAGATACTAATGTTGGAGTGAAATATGCACTTCCAACAGGTGATCAGATAGCCATGAGTGCATCCCTGACACTAGGCCTTCCTCTAGGCGAAATCAATAAAGGTTCAGATGGATCATTGCAGACCGGTGATGGAGAATTCAATCAGATGTTAAGCTTAGATATGAGTACATCCTTCGGCGTTGGAAAACTTTATCCCTATTTATCATTAAATCTTGGTCTTAATAATCGGACCAAGGGATTTTCAGATGAATTCCGATATGGCCTCGAGGTAGGAGTTGGAATAAGTCGTTTCAATTTTATAATGAAAGTGACTGGTGTTAAGAGTCTTTTTAATGGCACTGTTGATGACAATCTGTTTTTTGAGGGCCTACTAGCCAACAATACAGAATATGTCATTATGTCCCCTGAAATAGCCGTTAAAATGTCGGATAGATGGGGGGTGTCCATAAGTATGGCAAAAACTACATCAGGGCGACTCATGTATGTACAACCAAGTTATACAATAGGTATATATTTGGATATCAAAAATTGAACTATCGGTAATCAAGCTTTGTTGTTTTGGAGATGAACGGTAAAAGCATATATATAATTATTACAGCATTATTGACGCTTGTTGCCTGCGAGGGCGTGGATGAAATCTATATTCCTCCAGAACCCGAGAATTTAGCTGACTGCAGTAATCGTGTAATCGATTCGGGCCTTTATTACGAACAAGAGGATCAAAGCTTTTTATGGGGAGGAGTGGATTCAAGCACTCATTTTGAAATTACCGATTGGACCCTCAACACATGTAATTTAAAGAAAGGATTAGGTAGAGAAGCGTTTTATGCACTTACAGATCCTGATTATGAATTACTTAGTGAAACAACCACTAACTATCCAGACACCTCACGAGCGGTCATTGTAAGTTTTAATAATACTGTAAAGGTATATCCCTTTCAAATTCTCAGACGTCATGAAACGGTAAATGAAGTCATAGACGGCGAACCCATTATGGTAGTCTACTGTTTTCTGGCTGATTTGGCATCTGTTTATACTAGAGTCTACTGCGGAAAGACTCTTACCTTTGCTGTAAGCGGTTTTACATATCAAGATCCAAATGCTTATGACGCAAAGGAGAGCTTCATCCTTTGGGATAGAAATTCTGAAAGTTTATGGTGGCCTATCAATGACAAGGCCGTGTCTGGTGTGTATAAGGATGAAAACATGGTAAAGTACAATCGCGGAAAATGGGGAGTGTCCACCTTTAAAGAAATTCGTGACAGATATCCGGATGCTCTTGTGCTTGAATTTATTCAAGATGAAAAAGAATTAGGTCCCATAGAGCCGTCTAATGGGTGCTTTCAGGACTAGAATGCTACTCAGAGCAAGAAGGAGTCTCTAATTTCTAATAATCCTTTGCATTTCAAAAATTAAACTTCTATTTTTGTGTCCCTTTTTGAGGGGAGTAGGATTTTGACTAGAAAAAATCGATAAAAACAGTGGATTCAATAAGTTATAAAACAGCGATGACCAACAAAGCAACTGCCAGTAAAAACTGGGTAGTTGTAGATGCTGACGGAAAAGTATTGGGACGATTAGCCAGTGAAGTGGCTAAGATGATAAGAGGAAAGCACAAGCCGGGTTTTACACCTAATACCGACTGTGGAGATAACGTAGTTGTTATCAATTCTGATAAGGTGAAAATGACTGGGAAAAAGTGGACAGATAAGAAATATATCTCTCACACTGGATACCCGGGAGGCCAAAGAGAACAGACTCCAAATGAGGTATTGGCTAAATCATCCACTATTCTTGTTGAAAGAGCTGTACGAGGAATGCTTCCTAAAAACAGACTGGGAAGAGCTTTGTTCGGAAATTTGTATGTGTATGAAGGAACAGAGCACAAGCACGAAGCTCAAAGTCCTAAAGAGATAAAACTATAATCTAGATGGAAGTAACAAACACCATTGGAAGAAGAAAAACATCTGTAGCCAGATTGTTTATGACACCTGGAAAAGGTGAAGTGAAGATTAACAATAGGGAGTTGAAAGAATATTTCCCATTTGAAATTTATCAAACCATTGTAAAGCAGCCATTAGTTTTGGTTGAAGAAGATGGCAACTTTGATTTCAAAGTGAATGTTGGTGGCGGTGGCTACAAAGGTCAGGCTGAGGCGATAAGGTTAGCTATATCAAGAGCATTGGTAGAAGTTAATCCTGAGCACAGACCAGCACTTAAGAAAGAGGGTTTCATGACAAGAGATCCAAGAATGGTTGAACGTAAGAAGCCAGGTAGAAGAAAAGCAAGAAGAGCGTTCCAGTTCAGTAAGCGTTAATATTATTCAATTTTATATAAGTAAACTTAATGGCCAAATTAGAGCACAAAGACTTACTTGATGCTGGTGTTCACTTCGGACACTTGACGAGAAAGTGGGATCCACGTATGGCACCTTACATCTTCATGGAGAAGAATGGTATCCATATTATAGATCTATACAAATCGCTTGAATGCCTCGAAGAAGCATCAAATGCACTCAAGCAGATCGTGAAATCAGGACGAAAAGTAATGTTCGTTGCTACAAAAAAGCAAGCTCGTGAAATCGTTACTGAGGAAGCAAAAAGATTAAGAATGCCATACGTAACCGATAGATGGTTGGGTGGTATGCTGACTAACTTTGCGACAATTAGAAAGTCTTTGAAGAAGATGTCTTCCATGGAGAAGATGCTCAAAGAAGATACCTATAAAAACCTCGCGAAAAGAGAAAGGTTGATGATCAGCCGTGAGAAAATCAAGCTTGAAAGAGTTCTTGGTGGAATTGCTGACTTGACAAGATTGCCGGCGGCACTCTTTGTAGTGGATATTAAAAGAGAGCATATTGCGATTAAAGAAGCACAGAAATTGAACATTCCTGTATTCGCAATGGTTGATACAAACTCTGATCCAAACCAGGTAGACTTCCCTATTCCTTCAAATGATGATGCGTTCAAATCAATACAATTGATCGTGAACCACATTGGTAAAGAAATGGAAGAAGCTCTTACTGAAAGAAAGAAAGAAAGAGACGAGAAGAAAGATCAGGAAGAGGCAATGGCTAAAGCGTCAGCCGATGAAAAATCAGAAACAGCAGAATAATTACTCCGTAAGTATTCGCTTATAATATTTAAAAATTGAACATTGATCACTCGGTGTTCAATTTTTGTTTAAATCGATTTTAAATACAAAAAATACATTAATAATGGCAATTACTGCACAAGATGTAAACAAGCTTCGTCAAATGACTGGAGCCGGTATGATGGACTGTAAAAAAGCTTTAGTTGAAGCTGAAGGTGATTTCGATAAAGCAATCGAAATACTAAGAAAAAAAGGTCAAAAAGTGTCTGCTTCCAGAGCAGATAGAGAGACTAACGAAGGCATAGTGATCGTGAAGACAAATGATGATAACACAGTAGGTGTTTTAGTTGCATTTTCTTGTGAAACAGACTTCGTAGCAAAAAACGAAGAATTTGTTGCTCTTGGAGAAGAATTGGCCACCGCGGCATTTACAAATAAGCCAGCAAATGCTGAAGCACTCAAAGCGCTTCCTTCTGGTGATATCACTCTAGGTGATAAAATAGTAGAGCTTGTCGGAAAAATAGGCGAAAAGCTTGATATTGTAGCGTATGAAGTAATGGAAGGCGAAGCTGTAGTGCCTTATATTCACGCAGGTAACAAATTGGGAGTTCTGGTTTCTTTGAAAAATACTGGTGGAGCTGATGTATTAGCTGCTGGAAAAGATGTAGGAATGCAAATAGCGGCAATGAACCCTATCGCAGTTGATAAGGATGGTGTAGATGCTACCATTGTAGAGAAAGAAATAGAAATTGGAAAAGATCAGGCAAGACAAGAAGGTAAGCCAGAGGCTATGCTTGAAAAAATTGCTTTGGGTAAACTGAATAAGTTCTACAAAGAAAACACACTACTTAGCCAGGCTTTCGTAAAGGACAGTAGTATGAATATCGCTCAGTATCTTGATAGCGTAAGCAAAGGCATGACAGCTGCGGAATTCAAAAGAATTACTATCGGATAATCTCGTTATCCAATTATAAAAAAAACCATTTCGCTTTTAGTAGTACTAATCGAAATGGTTTTTTTATGCCTTGCTGATTATGAGGCGAGGCTATTTTTTCCTAAACAAATTCCTTAAACCAGATTTCTTCTCTACCACGGGTTCAGGTATAATTCCAGCCAACCAGTTGCTGGCAGGCTGCACATAATCAAATGTTTTAGATTCTATAGAAGGGTTCACCTTTTTGATGGTTTCAGCCAAGACATTCGATGATAGTGTTGCCATAGGAGATTCGGATTCTAGAACAGCAATCTTGTCAATCTTGACTAGCATTTCTTTTCCTTCACTTTGTACAAAATCATTCTTGATCCAGATTCTGCATTCCGGAGAATACCCTTCTAAGGCTCTGCGATCCACCAACCAATGCACGTGCTCTAACTCTAGTGCAATCCCTACTGCCATTCGCATGACCTTTTGCATTGATGCCAATCCGACAGTACCTTTCCAACCAAACTGAAAGGTTGTATTTTCTTCATCGAACTGAAAAATAGCATCTTCTGCTTCAAAAATAACTTTCATAAAGATTTATATTTCTTGTAGTAATACTGTGAAGGCGGAGCGCAAAATTAACCCATATAGGAAAAATAAACTAATCATATTTAGATGAAAAAAATTGGATTTGAGGAGCATAAAGGGAATTGATTCATAAATTTGCCCCTGTTCAAAATAAACTAATTTTAATGACATCAGATCAATTGAAAGATTCAAAGGCCCGAGTGAGTGATCTCCGGGGCTATCTTTGACTACGATATAAAAGTAAAGGAAGTAGAAGAGGAAGAGTCAATTACAGCGCAAGCAGATTTTTGGAACGATCCTAAACAAGCAGAAGTCATCTTAAAGCAAATCAAGGCCAAGAAAGTATGGACTGATGGCTTTGCTAAAGTCAATAGTGTTTTTGAAGATTTAGAGACACTTTACGAGTTCTATGAAGCCGATGAAGTAGAAATGTCGGAAGTAGACACCGAATACAAAAAATTTATTACCCTCCTCGAAGAGCTAGAATTTAAACGCATGCTAAGAGGTGAGGAAGACCAACTAGGAGCTGTGATGGAGATCAACCCTGGAGCTGGAGGAACAGAAAGTCAAGATTGGGCTTCTATGCTCATGAGGATGTATATCATGTGGGGCGAGAAGAATGGTTTTTCGGTCAAGCAACTCAATTACCAGGGAGGAGAGACAGCAGGGTTGAAATCAGCCACACTGGAATTTGATGGCCAGTTTGGATATGGCTACCTCAAATCTGAAATTGGTGTTCACAGATTGGTGAGAATCTCGCCTTTTGATTCCGGTGGAAGACGACATACGTCATTTGTTTCAATATATGTCTATCCAATAGTTGATGATTCTATTGAAATTGAAATAAATCCCGGAGATATAGAATGGCAAACCTCCAGATCTGGAGGAGCAGGTGGGCAGAATGTAAACAAGGTAGAAACCAAGGTTCAGCTCACGCATAAACCATCGGGAATCGTGATTGTCTGCTCTATCGAACGATCACAACTTGCCAACAAAGAACACGCAATGAAAATGCTCAAGTCTCGTCTATACCAAATAGAGGTGGACAAAAGGAACGAAAAACGTGATGAAATTGAAAGTAGCAAGATGAAGATCGACTTTGGCAGCCAAATTAGAAACTATGTTTTGCACCCATATAAATTGATCAAAGATGCCAGAACAGGAGTCGAAAGAACCGACGTACAAAATGTTTTGGATGGAGATCTTGACGTATACATCAAAGCATTTTTAATGGGGCAAGGACAAGAAACGAACTAAATGATATTAGCAGCAATTGACATAGGCTCCAATGCCGTGCGACTTCAAATCAGTCGCCCGATTACCTATGAAGGGGTGACTATATTCAAAAAACTACAGTACATAAGATTTCCGTTGAGATTAGGAAGCGACGTTTTTGAAAACGCCGAAATTGGCGATAAAAAATTTAGAGAGTTCGTCATTCTTATGCATGCCTTCAAGGCCATGATTGATCTGTATCGGGTCGATGAGTATTACGCCTGTGCCACCTCGGCCATGAGAGAAGCACAAAATGGCAATGCGTTAGTCCAAGCGGTAAAGGCCTCATGCGGATTAGATATCAATATCATAAGCGGAGACCTCGAAGCCGAACTTATCAATCGTGTAATCAGCTTCAATCTTAACCCAGAGGAACAATACCTACACATCGACGTAGGAGGGGGTAGTACGGAGTTGACTCTATATCATGGTGAAGAAAAAATCGTCTCAAAGTCGTTCCCAATAGGTACGGTAAGGCTTCTGAAACACTCTGAGCAAGTTGGTACCTGGGAATCCATGATGGAATGGATCAAAGATCATAAAGGGAAAGATGGTCATTTCATTGCCATCGGTACTGGGGGGAATATCCGAAAGCTCTACGAACTTACCAACAAAGAGAAAGGCAAATATATCGGTTTAGCAAAGCTAGAGGACGAGCTGGAAATATTGAAAAATATGAATTACGAAGAAAGAATAGTCAATCTTCAACTCAATGAGGATCGTGCTGACGTAATTATACCAGCATCTGAGATTTATATTGCAATCATGAAAAAAGCCGGTGCAAAGAAAATTTTAGTCCCAGATGTTGGATTGAAAGATGGAATCATAAGCTTTCTTTATGACAAAAACTCTTCAGTAAAATAGCTGAATATGCTATCTTCAAGCTGACATGAATATCTCACAACAGATAAAAGCGGCGTCAGAGTTTGTAAAATCTGAAATCTGGAGAACAGAGTATGAAGGGTGGAAAGGGTTTAAAATCAAACTACTTAAGATTCTTCTCATTACCGCGAAGGAGTTTAAAAAAGATAAAATAGTACTTCAGGCCTCAGCACTCACCTATCTTA
Organism: Reichenbachiella sp.; assembly: GCF_039941815.1. Lineage (GTDB taxonomy): Bacteria > Bacteroidota > Bacteroidia > Cytophagales > Cyclobacteriaceae > Reichenbachiella. The sequence goes on along the minus strand of NZ_JBDVDW010000062.1, from coordinate 295,570 downwards.
CTATTCTTTCCATAGTACCACTTGTAGCTATGATATTTGGTGTATCTAAAGGCTTTGGAATAGAAAATCTGATCCGAAACGAACTCGATAAGATTTTTTTCGGACAAGAAGTGGTCAAAGATACCATCTTTGGGATGGCGCAAAACGTGCTAAGCAATGACAAGGGAGGCCTAATCATTGGCATATCTATAATCGTCCTTTTTTTTACCGTGATGAAGTTATTGAATAATATCGAAGATGTATTCAATAACATCTGGGGAAAGCAAAAAGCAAGAAACATTATTAGAAAATTTACAGATTATCTGGCGCTGATTGTAATTTCTCCAATACTCATTATCCTGTCCAGCGGAGTGACGATCTTCGTAGAACAACAATTGTATAAAATTGGACAAACAGGCGAAATCGAAGCCTATGTCACCCCATTGGCAGCATTTTTAGTCCAATTGTCACCCTTTGTTCTTATTTGGCTCCTATTCACCATGATCTATGTCATCATGCCCAACACCAAAGTGAAATTCACTAATGGATTAGTAGCGGGTATAGTCGCAGGGACTCTCTTTCAAATTGTGCAGCAGGGGTTCATAACCTTCTCCTTTTTGATGAGCAACTATGGGGCAATATATGGTGGATTGGCAGTCATTCCATTGTTTTTCATTTTTAGCCAGCTGAGCTGGGTTATCGTCTGTATAGGTGGAGAACTCTCCTTTGCGATTCAAAAAGTCGATGAGTACATACCAGATGAGAAAGATGTCAAATTTAGTACAGCTGAAAAAAAGAAAATAGCGCTACTTATTGTAAACACTATAGTGAAATCCTTCGAAAAAGACGAGAAACCCTGGACCAAAAGAGGACTATCACTAGACCTCCAAATACCGCATAGATTCGTAAGTAATGCTGTCAATAGACTCGTTAATGCAGGTGTTCTTGCAAGAACACTTGCTAGTGAAGGTGTAAACTACGTCTATCTGCCTGCCCTTGATATTAACCAAATAGATATCAACCTTGTTATAAAAAAACTTGAAGAAGATGGCGAACGAAAATTACACGAGTCCAAAGTAAAGAGCTTACTATCCATTGAAAAATCTCTCCAGCAACTCGAATCCGACATCAAAGACTCAAAAGGTAATAAGCTCTTAAAAAACATTTAATCCGCTGATATAATATAATTTATTGTTGAAATAATTATATTTACTAAACCAGCATTGATAAACGGCAAGGAACAATGAAGCAACCCTTACAATTTACCCTGCGCTGGGGCATTTATCTGATATGCTCAGTGCTAATAATACAGTCCTGTATTCACGAAAAAGAAGAAGAACCTGATGATGATGGAGATGGTGTAGCTAATGCTATAGATATCTGTCCTGATATTCCCAACAGTGATCAGGCCGATGACGACGGCGATGGAATAGGAGATGCCTGTGAAGACGATACTGACGAAGATGGAGTCATCGATGATCTGGACAACTGTCCCACCACCCCTAATGCTGATCAAGCGGATGCCAACGATGATGGAATAGGAGATGCCTGCGAAGGAGACGAAGACGGTGACGGCGTGTTGAACTTTCTTGACAATTGCCCGGACGTGGCCAACCCAGACCAAGCGGATTTTGATGGAGATGGTATAGGCGACAGCTGTGATGAGACCCTTGTGGCTGAAGATCAGGAACACATCGATAGTGCTCTTGATATGACCTTCAATTGTATCAGAAGCTTGAAAAATGGAGATGGCTTGGATTTGATCATGGAAGATATGCTTTCCTTTTCCGATGGTGAATTTGGAGAGGTAGTATGGATAGATGCCATTATGGAAAACTTATCCTCCGACCTATTTGATAATCTAGAAGAAGGAGATGGCTTGGGTCTTTATCTAAACGATATCGGTGGAGTTTACGAATTCAATGATTCAGATAGTACCTGGGAGCAGACCAGCACCTCGAAGACGAGGTTAGAACTACAGTTTCCCTCCAGTGAGAAATCCTCTTCAAATAATGCAAGCCTAATTTTGGACAACTATGCAGAGGAAGATATTAGCTATGATGGGGATACCTATCATTTGCCAACTTCAGCCGCACTTAGCTTGACAGTGGATGGCACAGAGCTTATGGGCATTTTCATCAACGACATTGTGTATGGTAAAGGCGAACTACCCATTCCTACCAAAGTAGACATTGAAGTATATATCAATCCTACCACGATACATGTGGTAGTAGAAAAGGGAGATAAGAATAATTACGCTGCCGACTTAAATATATCTGGTGATGATGGATGCTCTTTTGGAGTTGGGCTTGAAGTAGAACTGGCGCACGACGATTTTGAAAATATTAATATAGAAGAAGATGTAGAGAGCCTTACAGTTGAAGTCAGACTGCAGCACATGTCTATTGTGACCATGTCAGACCTAGCTACTATTCTGAGTCTTGACGATCCCTCCGAATCGCAAATCAATGAGCTGATGGACCTTGATATTTTGATCAACAATTTCAAAGTAGCCGATGTAGAATTTAATCAAAGTGAAGATGAACTCTATTTGATTTTCAAAGATGAATCCAAGGAAGATGCCTTCTCTTATTTTGAGCATTTTTTCGAGGACGTATTGGGGCTAGTGGAAGATTATACTGGAGAATTGTTTGGGGATTAAATTAGTTAAACAAAGCGGCTATAAATCACTTTTTATTCCCTCTTTGCTTGAATGACCAAGTGAAGTGAAAAATGGCTACTTCCGTTCCATCCGAAGTCCGCCCAACCGTTCGCATTTTAACAACCTCTGATTCGCCAGTGACCAGACATCGCTCTACTGCATCAAATACAGCTTTGCCATCCTCACAAGTAAATTTCACCCTTGAGGTAGCGCGTTTAATAAACTCACCGTCCATATTCACAATAATGGATGCCACAGAAGGCTTTATTCCTTCGATAGCCAGTAGTGCCAGTGCCCCGGTAGAAAGCTCTGCAGCCATGGCCATCACAGCGAAATACATAGACTTGAATGGGTTCTGATTGAGCCAGCGGTGAGCTACAGTAGTCGCTGCTCTGTCAGTCTCCAATGCTATGACCTTCATGCCAGTGGCCCAGCCCATTGGAAGTCGGAGAAAAAGGAAAAACCTAAAAAGCCATGCGTTCAGCATTCTTTTTCGGAAGTATTCTTGTTTTTCAGATAGAGCCATTGGTACGTTGATTACTGTTTATGCAATCGTGAAAGTAAACATTTAGAGACTCTTGACCAATTTCATAGAAAACTATGACTTCTATCATAATTCAAATGCTAGACTTACTTACATTTGCTTTATGCCGCTTAGGATAGTAAGCATATTGCTCATTTCAGTCATGATGTACAAGCCCATTGTATGTATGTGGACTGTTGTTGACTTTGCGATGAACAAAGACTACATAGCAGCATATTTATGCGAAAACCAGGACCGTCCTGAATTGGACTGCCAGGGAAAATGTTTTTTGATGCAAAAGCTAAAGAAACAATCGCATAACAATGCAGATCATCAAACCAAGCAGCTTACTCAACTGAGCAAACTTGAGGTTATGAATGTGCATGAACTGACAAAATTTGTCTTTTCAAAATCTGGTTTCTCCCTTATTGAGAATTACCAGGACAATTCAATAAATAGCGGATATCTCGCCGGGATTTTTCATCCACCCATCGCAATCGCTTAATTTCCTTGTTTTCCTTACTATTCTCAACTGAGAATTGATTCTTAGGGAAAGCACATATCTCCTCTTTTTATAAGAGAATACCTATTTAATTCAAAATACAATACTGGTGTCTTGACGTGACCAGTGTATATCAATAAAAGCGATGAAAACAATTCATAAAATATTATTTATAGCCGTTTTGGCAATAGGACAAGCATGTTCGGACAATGATGATCACATGGACCCTTCCGACGGTTTGGTACAGGTAGCTACTGTAAGTGTGCCTGATTCAGAATACGAAATAATCATGTATCTCGAAGAAGGCAAAAGTCTGGAAGTCGGATATAATCATTACTACATGGGTCTTTACGACGCAGATGGAGTGTGGATGGAAAATGCGCACCTGAGCCTGGTGCCCATGATGACGATGAACGAGTCTGGTATGATGCATAGCGTGCCCTACGAGGAGCATGAGCACGACCACAGTGCACATATGCTGCAGGAGTATGGGACAGTATTTGTCATGCCATCAACTGCCGGTAGCTGGGTTTTAAACATTGACGTTATCGAATTGGATAGCGAATTCCAGGGTGTGGCGACATTACCCATTACAGTCGATTTGCCAGAAGTGACTAAAATGACCTCTATTGCTCATGAAGACGGAGATCTTTTTATTTCCCTGGTCAATCCTGAAGCTTTTGAAGTCGGGAGCAATGATCTTGAACTGACCATTCATCAGCGAGAAACTATGATGAGCTGGCCTGCGGTGAAAAACTTGACCGTAGAAATCGAGCCAGAGATGCCAGCCATGGGGCACGGCTCACCCAACAATGAAAATCCTGTGCATGATGCCATGGGACATTATTTGGGAACAGTCAACTTTACTATGACTGGAGAGTGGGTGATCAATGTCACCATAAAAGATGGAGAGAATACCGTCGTAGAAACAGCCTTTACGGTGAATCTTTGAGTGGGTTAAAACTAACAGAGCCAGGTACTTCATGTATCTGGCTAATTTCAAAACCAATGGCATGAAACGAACAATCATCATATTTGCACTTCTGGCGGCTTGTTTAGACAGTGTTGCTCAGGAAGATCATGAAGCGTGGTTGGATTCCATAGAAAGCAAAACCTATATAGGAATGGAAATCTTGCTCGATGAGGTTGAGCTTTCAAGAAAGCGCAACGAAAACGAATCGGCAGCCTACGGGTTTTACAAAAACAATCCATTAAATAGTACAGAAGAAGTGCTATCTCGTCTGTCTGGGATCTCCATGATTCGCCGCGGAAATTATGCATGGGAACCCACGATAAATGGGTTGAGCAGTGGTCAGATCAATGTGTCTATTGACGGAATGCGAATGTTTGGAGCCTGTACTGACAAAATGGATCCCGTTTCCTCCTACGTAGAGCCTAATAATCTTGAGAGTATTGTCATTGAAAAAGGAGGTGGAGGAAGTGCCCATGGCAGCACGGTCGGAGGAGCAGTGGATTTTAAGCTCAAGCGACCAAAGTTTAATTCTACATTAAGCGGCAGCCTAAATTCACGATATGAATCCGTATCACAGGGCGTAAGCCAGTCTGCAGCCTTTACCTATGGCCGTGATAGATTTGCCATTCGTATGAATGCCGGATGGCGTAGCTATCAAGACTACACAGATGGTACGGGGCAAGAAGTCTATTATTCCGGCTATAAAAAACTCAATTACTCATTGAGTGGTACATTCAGAACTCCTGGAGAAAATCTTTTAGGGTTTGACCTTTTGTTGGATGATGCTCGAGATATTGGATATCCCGGATTACCAATGGATGTAGCATATGCTAAAGCCAAAATAGGAGCTGTCAACTACACTATATTCAATCCTACTTCATGGATACAACAGATCGAACTCAAGGCCTATGCCAACAAAGTCGATCACCTGATGGACGATTCTAAACGGATCGATGTACCCGTAAGAATGGATATGCCAGGCAGAACTCATACCTATGGTGGATTCGCCCAAGTAAGCATGCAGCGTGGTAATCATTATATTCAAACCAAGCTAGATGGATACTCCACCAACGCTTATGCCGAGATGACTATGTTCATTCCCAACGAGCTGGACATGTTTATGCTTACATGGCCGGACGTATATCGACATGATATCGGTTGGTATATCTCAGATCGGTGGCAAGCGCTGACTCAGCTCGCTGCTACCTTCAGCTTCCGAGCAGAACATGCAATCACCCAAATGAAGAGCGAAATGGGAAGAAATCAGTTTACAGTTTTCGGTTTTGAGCAGGCAGATTTCGAAATAAATCAAATGGTATTGAATTCAGGATTGAATCTGAAATATTCGTGGAGTAAGCAATGGACGGGACAGCTGGGTATCAACTATGGTGAAAGGTTACCTTCCGTATCTGAGGTTTTTGGGTTTTATCTTTATAATAATTTTGATGGATTCGATTATGTTGGTAGCCCGGATATTCTAAAAGAAAAGTCAACACAATTGACAGCCTCGGTGAAGTATCAGCCTGGCGATAAATTGGAATTTGATGTGAGTGGATTTCACTATTGGTTTGATGATTATATCATCGGATACATTGATGGAAGCTTAGATGCCATGACTATAGGTGCTCAAGGCACAAAAGTGTATACCAATATAGATGGAGTTACTTTTTCTGGTTTTGATGCCAGAGTTCTTTATAGTCCATGGAAGAATCTACAAATGCTCTATAGTCTGAAAGCGACATATGCCACTGATGGCAATGGCCAAGCACTCCCATTGATCCCACCTTTGAAAAATAATTTGACCTTAGTCACAACTGTGAGGGGTATTAAAATTCAAGCCGAAGGAGAATGGGCGCTAGCTCAGAATAGGGTAAGTCCGGAAACAGGCGAGCGAGCTACTGCAGCATATCAGCTTTTGCACCTAAGAGCAAGCAAAAAATGGGACCTGGACCGTATAAACCTAGACTTTTCAATGGGTATAGAAAACTTGTTGGATATCAACTATCGTGAGCACCTGGACTGGGGCGGAGTATTACGCCCTGGACGTAATCTATACGCATCTTTAAAAGTTGGATTTTGATTCAGCTACTTCCCTGATGAACTTTATGTATCGGCTAGTCTAAATCTATCGATTGGGCTAGCCGAACATTTTTAAATATCTTAGTTATAAATAGTCAACTTCCCCAAAAGATAATTATGTTAGAAATTCGACCCAATTGCGAAAACTGTAACAAGCCCTTGCATGCCAATAGCACCGAAGCTATGATCTGTAGCTATGAATGCACGTACTGTGTATCTTGTGTCAATGAAGTGTTGCATAATGTCTGTCCAAATTGTGGTGGAGGGTTTGAAAAAAGACCCATTAGGCCTCAGTCAGGATTGTTAAAAAACCCTGCCAGTAGTACCCCAGTACTCAAGCCTGTAGACCTCGCAAGTTTTGAACCACTGATGGAAACCAACAAGAATATTGCCCCAAACAAGCGGTGATTTTTCTGGAATGGTACTAAATTGTATGTTCTTAAAGTCAAAGAACTGTATTGATTCTAACTTTTCTACTCATTAGACCCCGAAAAATGAAATTCTTCCTTCCCCTTTTGCTGGCAGTTGCTATTTACTCTTGCCAGCCAGCTGATGAAAAACCTGAAACGAACACAAATCCATTTGTTGGCTCTCTTAATGAGCCTGTAGATTATGCAAATGCTACTGCGGACGACTTGGAAAAATACGCCCTGAGTACATTAGAAGAGGCTGCCGACGATATGGAAAAAATCGCCAAAGTAGTGTCACCCACATTTGATAATGTATTCGCAGCTATGGATGATATCAACAATCAGCTCACCAAGGCATCCAACAATTGTTTTATGCTTTATTGGGTTTCACCCGATTCACTCACCAGAGTCAAAGGATTGGCAGGATATAAAAAGGTCGACTCACTGTTTACCATGATTTATTCTAACAAAGCACTTTATGATCAAATGGTTTCCTTTAGCCAATCAGAAAAATATGAATCACTAGAGCAGAAAAAAAAGAATCTGGTTGATGATCTTATAGATAGCTTCAAAAGGTCCGGAGTGAATTTAAATGCAGAAGACCTTGCCACATACAAAAGACTCAACAAGGATATTAATGATCTCACCGCCAGGTATTCCAATAATATGAATTCGTCTAGTGAGATATTAACTCTGGATGAAGCAGGCGCTAAAGGGTTACCAAAAAATTTCAAGAATACCTATGCTACAAGTGAAGGTGTCTATGAGGTGCCTATCATTAATGCGACGAGAGGGCCTGTGATGAAAAATGCCTCATCTGAATCGACAAGACGAGCGTACTATATGAAGTTCAACAATCGGGCGGCAGACAAAAATCTGGATATTCTCGATACGCTGGTACAGAAAAGATATGAGCTGGCACAGCTGATGGGATATGATACCTACGCAGCCTATAATCTCACTCCCAAAATGGCTAAAAATCCAGAAACCGTATGGGACTTCATCAATAATCTGGTAGATGCAACAAAAGAAAAGGCAAAAATGGACTTAGAGCTACTCGCTGCTCAAAATTTAAAAGATACGAATCAGACCAACCCTGGACTCGATGTATGGGATATTTCATACTATAGAAACGAACTTTTGAAAACAGAATACAATGTGGACTCGGAAAAAATCCGAGGATATCTGAGCATGGACAAATGCCTGGCTGGGATGTTCGCGCTATATCAAGACTTGTTGGACCTGGAGTTTAGAAAAGTAGAAAACGGATCTGTTTGGCATGAAGAGGTAGAGATGTATGAAGTATTTGAGAATGATAAATTGAAAGGCAGATTCTATCTCGATCTATATCCCAGGCCTAATAAAGAGTCCTGGTTCTATGGAGTGCCTATCGCAGATGGAAAACAAAAAGAAAATGGCTATGAAGTCCCGGTTTCCATGCTTCTGGGCAATTTTACACGCCCCACAGAAAGTTTGCCTTCACTATTGAGTCATGGTGAGTTGAGTACCTTGTTTCATGAATTTGGCCATATTGTAGATGGGATGTCTTATGAAGGAGAATTTGCACTACAAGCCGATTCGAAGTCAGATTTCGCAGAAGCCATGTCACAAATATTTGAAAACTGGATCTGGGATTATGAGACCTTGAGCTCGTTTGCCACACACTATGAAACCGGAGAAGTCCTGCCAAAAGAACTATTCGATAACATGGTCAGAGCAAAAAACATCTCTTCTGGTCTCTATGCAATCGGAAGCCTGCGTAGATGTATTTATGATTTGAACCTCTATGACCTATACGATCCGGCCAACAAAATACCTACTGATGATATCTGGAGAAAAATTGATAAAGAGATGGGTTTGATGGATTCGTTTGTAGAAGGTACACATCCACAGTCCAGCTGGATTCATATCAATACCCATCCGGTATACATGTATGGTTATCTGTGGTCAGATGTCTATGCGCAAGACATGTTTAGTGTATTCGAGAAGAATGGCATGCGGGATCAGGAGACAGGCAAGAGATATAGAAAACTTATTCTGGCCAATGGCACGCAGCGCGATGTGGTAGAAGCTGTAGAAGAGTTTCTGGGGAGACCTTCTGACAATTCTGCCTACATGAAAAGTTTGGGACTTGGAGATTAAAAAATGGCGATTGGTTGATTATTGATCTTCGAACTGACTGTCTATATTCTGTTCTTTGACAATGGCAGGACGGTAGATCTCAAATTCTACCCGACGGTTTAGTTTGCGATCTTCTTCAGTCACCTCCTCCACTATCGGTTGGCTGCTACCGTATCCATTGTACTCGACACGATTAGAGCCTACTCCTCCGAATATCACAATGTAATCTCTAATCGTCTGTGCCCGATCTTTAGAAAGCTGAAGGTTGAGGTCTTTTGATCCATACTTATCCGTATGGCCTGATATGCGTAAGTAAAAATCCGGGTTGTCGTACATGAAATTGATGATCTTGTTCAAATCACCATACATTTCCACCTTTAGATTGGCCTTGCCAGCATCAAACTCAATAGACTCAAACTTTACCTTACTCGCAATTGGCTCCGTCACCTCATGAAACTGAACAGGACCATCGAGGTAAAACATTTCTTCGATTCTGAAATACTCGTCACCCTGGATAATGAGCAAATAGTTTCTATGATTGATCAAGTCGAACTCAAAACTCCCGTCCGATTTTAGATATTTAGGAGCCACTGCGGTACCTTCATCGAGATCTATGACAGAGACGATTCCAGTGAATGGCTTGCCGGTCAGAGAGTCTGTCAACGAACCTGATATTTGAGTGAGTGCTTCGGGTTGCGCTTCCATTGGTAAGGGAAAAGAATATAAATCGAGCATATTTAAGTCTCTTGTAGCCGACCTTGAATAGAAGAGATCCTTGGATTCTGAGTCAATCGAAAAGTAAAACTCGCTTCCTCGTCCATTGACCAATGGACCAATATTGATGGGTTCGCTCCATTGATCATTTTGGTGATAAGTCTTATAAATGTCGAATTCTCCAAATTTGAATAACTGGCCATTAGAACTAAAAAATAGAACCTCATGATTAGGGTGATAAAAAGGGCTAACCTCGTTTTTACGAGTATTTACTACCGGCCCCAGGTTCTGTGCCGGCATCCAGGCTCCTTTTTCATTTTTGTAGGTAAAATAAATATCAGAAAGCCCAAATCCCCCAATTCGATCGGAGGCAAAGTATAGAGTATCTTCTGTGTGAGATAAACTTGGATGTGAATCCCAGCTCACACTATTCACCGAAAAGCCAATATTTTCTATATCAGTCCAGACACTATCTTCATTGAGTTTAGCGACAAAAATGTCGCAGTTACCCATAGAGCCGGGAGACTCACAACGTGAGAAATACAGCGTCCTTCCATCCTTGGAGATACAAGCCGAGCCTTCATTATATTGAGTGTTTATCTCTCTCAGGTCAGTACTTAAATCCCAATACCCATCTTTTTTTGTAGAGATAAACAGGTCTTCATTTTTTCGATATCTCAACCCTTGCAATTGCTCATTTCGCTTGGAGGTGAAAATCATGATCTCATTATTCATACCCAATGTAGGAGCATAGTCAGCCTGTCGCGAATTGATTTTCCTGCCCATATTCAGAAGAACCCCACGTGGTGGGCGGATGGTATCAATCGCCTTTCTGTGTTCTACCAATTTGTAGTAATAATCCAACGGTACAAAATTGTCCACCTCTTGGGTATTCAATGAATCATAGTATAGCTCAATTTCTCTAACATCTATGTCTTGATGATGATGTCTCAAGGAGAGTTTGTATAGCGAACGCGCCTCTTCTTCTGTGCCATATATCTCTGTCAATTTGGCCAGTCTCCATATCCAGTAAGTGTCAATGTAAAAATTTCTAATCCCAAACTGCATGACATATTCTTGCAACGCCGGGTAGAGTTCTGACCATCTCTTTTCTGCCTCAAGTTTTTTGATATGCTGCATCTTACCTTTGTCATAATATTCATTGATGACGTTGATATTTTTGAAATTGTAGACGCTAAATTGACCTTCAGTGCCGAGGGTATCTACTTGCAAAACAGCCGTACTTTCCTTCTTCTTGCCCAGAAATTGCCCATTCGAGGTATGGGATATCAAAATGGAAAAGAGGAGAAATAAAAAGATATTTTTGAATGAGAAGTTTATCAATGAAAATTCCTTTTTCGTTACAACCACATCAGCTATCTTAAGAAATCGTAGGATCGCACTGCGTTTTTCAAATTTAGTGCAGACAACTTGGATAACGAATTAAAGCTGCGAATAAATATACTTACTTTGGCATGCTCATTGTAATTTATGTAAGCCTAAAAAATATTGCGGTTGTCCTATTGCATTTGTGCCAATATGACAGCCTTGCTTGAATAGTCTATGGAGTTGAATAATTTTTATAATTCTTATCTTTTTTCAGAATTGGCAGATGAAGATGCCGAAGAACTCATCCCACTTGATCTGACAGGTGAAGACGATGAACTCGACCCGAAGGATTTACCTGACGATTTGCCAATACTTCCACTAAAAAATGCCGTCCTTTTTCCAGGTGTGGTGATTCCAATCACCGTTGGAAGACAGAAGTCGATCCGATTGGTGAAGAAAGCCTACCGTACGAATAAAATCATCGGAGTGGCCGCTCAGAAAAATTCTGAGGCAGAAGATCCGGGCGAAAAAGAAATATATAAGGTTGGTACTGTTGCCAAAATACTAAAAATGCTCGTGCTGCCTGATGGAAATACTACCATCATTATTCAAGGCAAGAGTCGCATGGAGATTCAGCAAGTCGTGCAGGAGAATCCGTATCTGACAGCCAAAGTGAATCTACTGGATGAGAACTTCGTAGAGGACGAAAATAAGGAAACTGTAGCCATCATTTATTCTCTGAAGGATGCTGCCAAGAAAATATTAAAGCTTAATCCGGAAATTCCTAAAGAGGCGCAGGTTGCCTTGGAAAACATCAATAGTTATAAGTTTTTGACTCATTTTCTATCTTCAAACATCAATTCTGAAGTAAAGGATAAACAAAAATTGCTTGAGATCAACGACGGCAACAAAAGAGCAGAGGCACTATTAAAATATATGCTCAAAGACATTCAGGTACTTGAGCTTAAGCACGAAATCCATAATAAAGTAAATACCGACATTGATCAGCAGCAACGTGACTACTATTTGCGTCAGCAGATGAAAGTCCTGCAAGATGAACTTGGGCATGGTGGTGTCGAACAAGAAGTGGACGAACTTCGATCCAAGGGACTAACAAAGAATTGGCCAGAAGAAGTAGCACAGCATTTTGACAAGGAACTGAGCAAAATAGAGCGAATGAACCCGATGGCGGCGGAATATCCTGTCGCTATGAACTATGCAGAATTGCTCATCGAATTGCCTTGGAATGATATATCCGAGGACAATTTTGACCTAAAGAGGGCAAAAAAGATTCTGGACAAGGATCACTTTGGACTTGAAAAAGTAAAGGACAGAATTATAGAATATCTGGCTGTAAGAAAACTGAAAAATGACCTGAGAGGACCAATACTTTGCCTGTTTGGACCTCCGGGAGTAGGGAAAACCTCTTTGGGTAAGTCCATAGCAAAAGCATTGAACAGAGAATATGTCAGAATGTCTCTTGGTGGAGTACATGATGAAGCCGAAATCAGAGGTCATAGAAAGACCTATATCGGAGCCATGCCTGGCAAAGTGATCCAAAATATAAACAAGGCCAAGACCTCTAATCCGGTCTTTGTTCTCGATGAGATAGACAAAGTTTCATCGGACTTTAGAGGGGATCCTTCTTCCGCGCTGCTTGAAGTACTGGATCCCGAACAAAATGAGTCGTTCAAGGACAACTTTCTTGAAGTTGAGTACGATCTCTCAAAGGTCTTGTTTATTGCTACCGCCAATTCTCTGGATACTATCCAGCCAGCCTTGCGCGACAGAATGGAAATCATTCAAATCACTGGCTATACCCTGGAAGAGAAGATTCAAATTGCTAAAAAGCATCTCCTGCCTAAGCAGCTGGAAGAGCATGGAATGAAATCTAATCAGCTCTCCTTGGATCAAAAAGCATTCGCAAAGCTGGTTGATGATTATACACGAGAATCAGGTGTAAGAAATCTGGAACGAAAAATAGGCGCGGTGGTAAGAGATGCCGCCAAGTCTATCGCAATGGAAGATGAATATGCCAAGAAAATAACAACTGAGGAAATTCGCAGAATACTTGGTGCTGAAGTCTTTGACAAAGAGCTATATCAGGACAATTCACATGCAGGAGTAGTGACAGGTTTGGCGTGGACTTCGGTCGGCGGTGAAATTTTGTTTATTGAATCAAGTTTGAGTCGAGGTAAGGGCAAACTCACCTTATCAGGCCAACTGGGCGATGTCATGAAAGAATCCGCGATGACTGCACTTTCTTATCTCAAGTCCAATGCAGACAGTCTTAATCTTGACTATAGAATCTTTGATAACTACGACCTTCACGTTCATGTGCCGGCCGGAGCAGTACCAAAAGATGGGCCATCGGCTGGTATTACCATGCTCACATCATTAGCGTCAGTTTTCACTCAGCGCAAGGTGAAGCAAAAGTTAGCCATGACAGGTGAGATTACCCTTCGGGGAAAAGTGCTACCTGTAGGCGGCATAAAGGAGAAAATATTAGCCGCCAAGAGAGCTGGTATCAAGGAAATTATTCTTTGTCAGAAGAATAAAAACGATATTGATGAAATCGATGAAAGGTATCTCAAAGGGCTTGAGTTTCACTTTGCGGAAACAGTCAATCAGGTGTTAGAAGTAGCATTATTACCACAGAAGGTGAAAAATGCGCTGAAGTTGGTGACTTTCGAGAAGAAGGAAGCATAGTTCAGTATTTGCATCAGCCATAAAAATTATTAATATGAAGAAACCTGCCATTGTTATTCTTATCTGGATACAAGCAGGGCTGTTGTTTGCGCAACTTGACAATTCATTTAAGTTTTTGAATATTCCTGCAGGGGCACGAGTGGCAAGTTTGGGTGGGTCAGCAATTTCTTCTACAGACTACGACGTCAACTTATTTATTTCTAATCCGGCTCTACTCGATTCGGCTGACGACAACCATGTATCTCTTAGCTATATGGGATTCTACGCTGACGTAAAGTATAGTTCCCTGGCCTATGCGAAAACCTTTAAAAAAGCAGGCACCTTTGGACTAGGAATACAGCATTTGGGTTATGGTTCAATAGATAGTTATGACCCTTCGGGTGTGGCAATAGGCAGTTTTAATGCCAACGAAACGGCTGTAGTTATATCTCACAGCCATCAGGTAAGTGTGTTTAAAATGGGAATTAATCTAAAATTTATCAACTCCAATATTTACACCTATAGCTCTTCAGCGTTTGCAATGGACATAGGCGGTGTTTTTAGACATCCGGAAAAAGAATTTATGGTATCTGTCCTTTTTAAAAATCTTGGGTTTGTGCTTTCTGATTTTACTGCATCGTCAGAATCCAGCCTGCCTACAGATTTGCAGATCGGCATTACCTTCAAACCCGAGCACATGCCCTTTAGATTTACGTTTACCGGACACAATCTTTTTAATCCGAATCAGGTCTACAATGCTCAGCTATTTGATGCCAATGAGAAAGCGGCAGGCATTGGGGATAAGATATTTAGCCATTTAAATATTGGGACTGAGATCCTCTTTAGTCGAAATTTTAATATTAGACTAGGTTATAACCATCAGGTCAGAAATGAGTTGAAACTGAGTGAAAAATCTGGATTGTCGGGGATATCTATGGGACTGATGTTTAGAATCAAAGCCTTTGAACTGGCCTATACACTGACGACCTATCATGTAGATAGCGGACGTAGTTACTTTACGATCACCAGCAATTTGAATAAAGTGTTTAAGAAAAAGTCAATCATATAAGATGTTATCAAAAGATCAATACCTGACCCCCAAGCAAATAGTAGCGGAGCTAGACAAATACATCATCGGTCAGAATGATGCTAAGCGCAATGTGGCCATAGCACTACGAAACAGATGGAGAAGAATGAATGTAAAAGAAGACATTCAGGGAGATATCGTTCCCAACAATATCTTGATGATAGGAGCTACGGGTGTGGGGAAAACAGAAATAGCTCGTCGACTAGCAAAAGTGGCCGATGCCCCATTCGTGAAAGTAGAAGCCTCCAAGTTTACAGAAGTAGGATATGTAGGTCGGGACGTAGAGAGTATGGTGAGAGACCTCGTAGAACAAGCCGTAAGCTTGGTGAAACACGCCAAAAAAGAAGAGGTAAAAGAGAAAGCAGAGGAGGTTGTAGAAAATATCATTCTGGATGCGCTCATTCCGCCAATTAAGAAGCCAAGCACAAACTTCAGTAGCCAGAATGACGATTCAGTGGCCATCCCGGTAGATGATGCCGAGCTCAACGAAAAGACCAGAGAGCGATTCCGCGATAAAATCAAGAGTGGAGAAATGGATGATCGTAAAATCGACATTAGCGTCAGTCAAACTTCAACCGGTGGCATTGGAATGGTCGGTGGTGGAGGAATGGATGAAACATCTATGATGAACATCCAGGAAATGATCGGGCAGATGATGCCGAAGAAAAGTAAGAAAAGAAAAGTCACCATAGCAGAAGCCAGAAGAATACTCTTCGAAGAAGAATCTTCACGTCTGATAGATATGGATGAGGTAAAAGATGAAGCCATTGCTAAAGCTGAGAATACAGGAATCATCTTTATAGATGAGGTGGATAAAATTGCGGTGGGCGCTTCTAAAAAAGGTGGGCCTGATGTTAGCAGAGAAGGTGTACAACGTGATCTCTTACCAATCGTAGAAGGCAGCGCTGTCAATACCAAATATGGAGTGATCAATACAGATCATGTACTGTTCATAGCGGCAGGGGCGTTTCATTTTGCCAAACCTTCCGATTTGATTCCAGAGCTTCAAGGCAGATTCCCGATCAGGGTGGAGCTCGAAAACCTGACCAAAGAGGACTTTGTTCGAATCCTTAGCGAGCCAAAGAATGCCCTGACCAAACAGTATAGAGCATTGATAGGAGCAGAAGATGTTGATATCACGTTCAATGATGAAGCCATAGATGAAATCGCCTCGATTGCCTTTGGTATCAACGCCGAGATCGAGAACATCGGCGCCAGAAGACTACATACCGTGATGAGTAGACTACTCAACGATATCCTTTTCGATATTCCGGATATCATAGGGCCAAATGCAAAAATAGTCATAGACAAAGCCAAAGTTCAGGAAAAACTCGACGGCATGGTTGAGAATAGAGATCTCAGTCAGTTTATACTCTAGGATGTATAGCTATTGGGAAATGAGAGGATAGTTGAATCAATGATATTTAGCCTTTTTGTTCAATTATTAATCAAATCCACTTCTAGCTCCATATTGTCCTATTCCATGGCATAATTGTAAAACTTAATCTCAGCCCATTTTTATTAAAGCAGAATTTATTTATCTTATTGATTAACTGAATTAGGTTGGAATGTGCTTAAGCGATAGATTACTTGTCCCAAAGCCCCTAAAAACCACCAAAGGCATCCAATTTTTTTCCTACCAAAAGACAATAGTCTTTGTTTTGGTTATTTTGTTTGGTGTATTTCCGGGCTGCAATGAAATGAGACAGGGTAGGGTAGACCTACCCCAACAAGACACATACGGGCTTTTCAAACCTGCCAATGTTGCAAGTATGCATAGTCCCCAGGAAGTCCAACTAGGAGAGTTGATTTCCACACCAGCCAGAGGCACGAAAGTAAAGGCGGGAAAACCTCAACGCAGGCCAATCACCCCATTTAACATCAAAAGTAAAGACCCCGAAATAATCCCTCTAAATAGGGCTCAATTTGATGTGATAAACTTCGATAGCACTGTGGATCACACCACCAAAATCGATTCAATCTTTCCGCAATTGATTTCACAGCCTATTCCCATCAAATCATTGCCCATGCGGTTCAAAGATGGAGCGCAATTTAACATTCAATATCTCGATGTAGAACAAGGAATATCTTCTTCTTTTGTCTATTCCATCTATGAAGATAAAAAAGGAAACCTTTGGTTTGGCACATATGGAGGTGGACTTTGTCGCTATGATGGCAAAAATGTCCATAACTATACCGATATAGAAGGCCTCTCAAATAATCGAATTCGCGTGATTTTGGAGGATCAGTCTGGCAACTTATGGATTGCTACTAATGGGGGAGGAGTCATAAAATACAACGGGCAAAACTTCATCAACTATTCTACAGACAATGGGCTGGAAGACAATAGAGTATACGCGTTATTTGAAGACAAGAAGGGAAAAATATGGATGGGCTTTGCCAATGGCAGTGTAAGCAGATTTGATGGAGATTCTTTTTTTACGCTGACCAATAAGGATGGTCTGGGTGGAGAAAGAGTATATGCCATACTTGAGGATCGAGGGGGAAATATGTGGTTTGGGTCTGATGGCGATGGAATTTCGATCTACAACGGTGAAAGCATTACAAGCTTCAAAGCCAAGGATGGGCTGCCAAGTAATCAAATCCGCGAAATCCTGGAAGATGAATTTGGGGATATATGGATCGCAACTAACAATGGTGGACTTTGCAAGTATGATGAGAAGACCTTGAGCTTATACGGCGAGGAACAGGGGTTGCCTAATGGAAAAATCCTCTCGATGATACAGGATAGCAACGGAAATTTTTGGATGGGTACTTATGGCGGTGGAGCAATCAAATTTGACAAGCAGCAGTTTAGCCACTACACCGAGACTGACGGACTGTCAAATAATACAGTCCTTAGCATTCTTGAAGATCGGAGCAACAATATTTGGTTTGGTACCAATGGTGGAGGAGTGAGCAAACTCAAGGAGAATTCGTTTAACAGCTATCTTGGCAAAGACATACTTGAAAACAATACTGTACGATCTATTATTCAAGACCGAAGAGGAAATATCTGGTTTTGTACAGACGGCGCAGGCATGACCAAGTTCAACGGCAGAGAGTATGAAACCTATAATGAGGAGACAGGCCTTCCCAACGGCAATATCTATTGTATGCTGGAAGACAAAAACGGTACCTTTTGGTTTGGAACTAGAGGTGGCGGAGTATTCTCGTTCGATGGCAAATATTTTGTGAACTATACTGATGAAGACGGTTTGGCAAACAACAACGTCAGGAGCATGCATGAAGATATCAACGGCAATCTTTGGTTTGGTACCTATGGTGGTGGTGTGAGCAAATTCGATGGACAATCCTTTACTACCATCAATGAAGAAGTGGGGCTGGGTAAAAATATTGTCAGGTGTATTACCGAAGACAAAAAAGGCAATTTATGGTTTGGTACAGATGGCGGAGGAGTGACACGCTTCGATGGTAAATCCCTCATGAATTTTACGGAAGAGTCCGGGTTGCCAAGCAACATCGTAATGACCATATTTGAGGATAGCAAAGGCAACATGTGGTTTGGAACCTGGGGCGGTGGGCTTTGTAAATTTGATGGTAATAATTTCGAACATTATACTAAAGAAATCGGGTTGACGCACGACTTAGTATTGTCTATAGTGGAAGATAGAAATGGCAATATGTGGGTAGGTACGGAAGCCGGAATAAGTGTACTTCAAAAATCAGATTCAAACCAATCATTTACACATACCAGCATGACCAAATGGGATGGGTTGAAGCGACTTGACCTTGCAGTCAACGCCATCTGTCTGGATAGAAGTAATCAAATCTGGTGGGGGCATGGCAAGGGGATTACCAAACTTGATCTTAATTCGTTTGCGGTGAGTGGCAAACAACCAGAGGTACAGCTCAACTATGTAGAAATCAACCAGAAATTCGTAGACTTTCGGAGACCATCAGATGATGACTGTCAGGATTGTATCAGTTTAGATCTAATGAGTGAAAAGGAACTCTCTGTAACCCCCTTCTACAATTATCCCGAAAACTTACGATTGCCACACGATTTGAATCATCTTACCTTTCATTTTTCTGCAATAGACTGGACCGCGCCACACAAACTTAAATATCAATATAAGCTCAAAGGATTTGATGAGTCATGGAGTTCGCTCAAGACCGATGGCGTCGCAGAGTATCGAAATATACCATCTGGGAGTTACATTTTCGATTTCCGTGCCATTGGCGAGTCCAATGTTTACAGTAAAACCCTTAGCTACGAAATAGAGATAGTAGCTCCGTGGTATGAAAGCCTGTGGGCCAAGTTGCTAGGAGCCATCCTCTTGATTGCCATACTTTATGGTCTGTTCAAATGGAGAATCAGACAACTAAGTCGTAATCAGAAAGTCTTAATGCAGATCGTAAATGAGCGCACAAAGGAGCTGACCCTTTTGACAGAAGAAATGAAACTGACCAATGTGAAACTTGTAGAAAAGAACAAACAAATTTCAAGTCAATCAGAAAAACTAAATACGGCCAATGAAGCCCTCAATTCAGTAAATACAAATCTGGAAAAAATGGTAAAGGACCGTACCGTCGAGCTCACCAACAAGAATAAAACCCTGTCAGACTATGCTTTTATGAATGCGCACAACCTGAGAGTGCCTGTCGCCAATATCAAAGGAATAATTCAACTCTTCGATTTTAATCTCAAGTCCGAGGAAAAAGACGAACTTATTCAAAAGCTCAAAGGTCAATCCAATGATTTGGACAAAGCTTTGATAGATATTACAAACCGACTGGAAAATGATGAAGGCAGCTCGCTGAGCTAGCCCAGCTCCTCCTCTTCCGTCGATATTTCACCTGCTTCTACCTCCTCTTCTACCTCTTGCTCGTCGTAGTCTTCATTCTCTGATTCCAGTGGTTTCAAGTTCGAAGGAATTTCATCGTCCATCTGCGGAAAAACCTCAACGATGTTGGTCTTGGCAATGCTCGAAATTTCAAACGGAACCAGCATGTTATCTAGACTTTGCTCTACCCTTTCGTATGCCTGTTTTACATTTTCAGCACTAGTCAATATATAGGTGGTGATTTTCACCTCTTTTTCTGAATCGCCATCCACTGTACTGTATTGTACTTTACACTTATACCAATAATCTGCATCCTCAAAGTTGATCACCTCGCCAATGTTGGTTTTCGCTATCGTCATGATTTGAAATTCTCCGCTAACGGTTCTTTCCATGGCACCGTAGATACGGGACTCAGCGTCGGTATAGGAAACAGCATCCACCAGATGCAATTCTGAGGTCTGCTTAAGGATTCCCTCATTGTTTTCTTTGGCGTATTTGGCCTTACACTGATACCAGATCTTCATAACGTTTTGTTTACTATTTATAAAATTTGAGGCGGCAAAATAGCTTTATTATCATGAAGTTTCCAACCTAATTCAGCAATCAAATTTTGAAAACAAAAGTTTATTTCCATTAACAGTATTCGATTTACCATTCTCATAATAAACTTGCATTTCTCTTTAGATATGAACTAATTGTAGATTAATTCATTAACACCTATTATGATGAGAATATTAACATCCTGTCTGCTATTGGCGCTACTTGCAATCGCTGCCTGTCAACCAGATTCGCAGAAGAAAGACTTAAATGATCTAGCCTTAGACTATGTACGTCTTGGCCTGGAAATTGGTGAATACGACCCTGTGTTTGTTGATGCCTACTACGGGCCCGATTCACTGAAGTACACGGGTGAGGTAGAAGAGTCCTTTCCCGTAGCGCGCTTTCGAAATCAGGTAAAAAAACTGAAGCTGTCGCTTGATGCCTTGGTCAGTGATACCAAATCTACCGAAGAGACGGTCATGAGGGCTCGATGGATATCATCACAACTTACCGCCTTTGATCGTAGAATCAGAATCGTGGCTGAAGACTACGGCACCTTTGATGAAGAAGCAGAAGAGCTTTTTGGTGCAAAAATACCTACATATGATTCCACCCATTTCATAGCCTTAATAAGCGAGCTCGACCAAGTGCTACCCGGCACCGGATCGTTGCAAGAGCGCCAAAAAGCACTGACTGAGAAATTTGCTATTCCCAAGGATAGAATGGATACGGTCTTTCAAGTCGCCATAGCAGCTGCACGTAAAATCACACAGGAAAAATTCGATTTACCTGCAGAAGAAAATTTTACCCTAGAGTATGTTCAGGACAAAACCTGGAGTGGATACAATTGGTATCAAGGCAATTACAAAAGTCTAATTCAGATAAATGTTGATCATCCGATTTTAGTAGACCGTGTGATAGACTTAGCTTGTCATGAAGGGTATCCTGGCCATCATGTTTATAATATGATGCTAGAAAAAAACCTGTACGTTGACAAAGGGTGGGTTGAAATATCTCTCTACCCGCTATTTAGTCCTCAATCGTTGATCGCAGAAGGCAGTGCCAACTTTGGTATTGATATGGCATTTCCTGGAGAAAAATATGATGAATTTGCCAAAGATGTACTTATGCCACTAGCTGGGCTCGATACCACAGATGCTGATGCCTACTTCAGCTATATTAGAATCAAAGAAAAGCTCAATTATGCCAGAAATGAGGCTGCCAGAGGTATCGTCAACGGTAATATGTCCGAGGATGAAATCAGCCGTTGGTTAGAAGACTACGCGCTCATCACCACTTCAGTACCGTTCATTAAAAAGTACAGGTCATATGTGGTGAACTATAATTATGGGAAGGATCTCGTAAGGAACTACATTGAGTCTCAATCTGAAACTACAGATGAGCGTTGGGTTCCTCTTGGCCGCTTGCTCAGCAATCCCGTATTACCTAAGGATATGATCTTATCAGAAAAGAATTAATTCACGATTATTAATATATTGCGAGTTAGGCATTTTAAGGTGCCTGACGAATTTTTTTATTAACTCAATTTGCTATGAAAGTAATAATAGTAGGAGGTCATGGGGCTATAGGACGTCGTGTGGTAGACGTTTTGTCCAAAAAACATGACATCATCACCGCCAGCCGATCCAAAGGAAATGTCAATGTAGACCTTATTGATGTCGAATCCATACGCGAGCTTTTCGAAACAGTTGGTGAATTTGATGCCGTTATTAGTATTGCGGGCGAAGCCAAATGGGCAGCGATGAAAGATATGAAAGAAGGCGACTATTATGTAGGCATTAGAAGCAAGCTTATGGGGCAGGTGAATCTGGTCAGGGTCGGTATGGAGTATATCAATCCAAATGGATCTTTTACGCTCACCACAGGCATTTTGGCTGACAAGCCAGTAGATCTCACCACAAGCGCCGCCATGGTCAACGGAGGTATTCATAGCTTTGTAAAGGCAGCTGCTTTAGAAATGACTAAAGGTATAAGAATCAATGCCGTTTCATCAGGGTTGGTGGAAGATGCAGTGGAGAAATACCAAGACTTCTTTCCTGGTCATAACGCCATACCCATGAGCAAAGTAGTCAATGGTTATATTGAAAGTCTGGAAGGCAAAAGTAACGGAGAGATCATCCGCATCTATGACAACTAAGGCGGCTATCTGAGATCAAACACGATGGGAAGAGTCATGTAGACTTTAACCGGTTGGCCACGTTGCTTTCCTGGGTTCCATTTTGGGGCTATTGCTAGCACTCGAAGCGCTTCTTCGTCACATCCGTATCCTATACCTTTAAGGATTTTGAAATTTGTAAGTGTTCCGTCTTTGTCCACTACAAATTGTGCGAAAACACGACCTTTGATCTGATTAGTTCTGGCCCGCTGCGGGTATTTTAGGTTCACGGTAATAAATCCATAGAATGCCTTAAGCCCACCTACTGGTCTTGGAGGTGTTTCGGAGGCGTAAAAAATCTCTTCCGCCTTTTCCTCTTCGATAGGCGCCAACTCATATTCTACGTCCTCAACCACCATATTTTCACTGGTTTCCACGTCGATCGTAATGTCGACTTCCTCGATGATCACCTCATCAGACACTTCTATAATTTTAGGGAGCTGAAGCTGCTGCGGTGGTGGAGGTGGTGTCTGCAGAGTTTGAGGGATATCCTGGATCTCTTCGAAGGCTGTCGCATCACCACCTTCTAATGTAATGATTCCTTGATCTTTGGCAAAATTCCAATTAAAAATGATGTATAAAAGGCCGAGAGCAATACTCAGTCCCATAAAGAAAAACATCCGGCCGCGCTCGTGGTCGAGATGAGCCTTATTGCTTTTGATTGCCATCAAATCAGCCATGTCATCAGCGGTAATTTTGAACTGAAGCGGCTTTTGATTGGCTCTTGCATGTTTCTGTTCTGCCCTTCTTCTTTCGGCAGGATTTGATATGTTGGTTATAGTTATCATGGCTTTAGGGTCTTGTAACTAAGTACGTTTATATTGAAGCCAATTAAAATGACTGGAAAGACCCTGAAAGTATGATTTTCGTCATGCGTTAGTATCAATCATTAAAATTCCCTGATGGCTTTTGAGTACAGCATCAAATCGGTAGGTTTGTTTATTGGTACGGTATTTGAAATACGACCCGTATTCTGAAGATCAAGTAAATTAGTAATTATGAAAACCGTTTTGTTAAAGTCCCTAAGCCTAACTGTTCTGCTTGCCGCTATGTCGTTTTCGTCATTTGCCGAAGCACCTAAAAGAAATTCGCTGCTCTTTCTTGAGATTGATGATTGGGTAGAAGTCTATGTTAATGGAGAAATGGTTTTCAAGCAAGCCGCTTCGGGAGGGGATCTCAATGAAGAAATTGAATTTGACCTCAATCCCTTTATTGAAGGGAAGATAGACCCCATCGTTGAGATTAAATTAGTAAATGCTCAATGCCACACCTGTGAGTCAGGAAATGGGTGGAAAATCGAATTTGAAGTATTTCAAGAAGATGAATCCGTAGACTATATTATTGAAGAAGGAGATAGTATCGGAGGTAGTGTCGTATTTACCATCCAGTATGAGTGGGGTTATATCTAGAATTATTGGCGAGGAATAAAAACCACTTTTTTAGTTTCGAAAAATTCTTCTTCAAAATAGTCTGTTAGATCGTAAAGTTTATATCTGAGTTTAGACTCCTTTAGCTCATCGGACAAATCGCCACCTTTTAAGTACAAAATGCCATTTTGGAGTTCGTGATTGGACTCCTTTTTTATTTTCCCCTTCGTCCAGGCATAAAAAGGCTTCATTCTTGTGACCGCTCTGCTTACGATAAAATCAAATGTTGTTGTGATTTGTTCCGCACGTGTGTGGACTCCGCTCACATTGGATAAACCAAGAGCCTGTGCCACTTCGTTGACCACACCAATTTTTTTGCCAATACTATCCACCAGCAGAAATTCAGTCTCAGGAAAAAGTATGGCTAGTGGAATTCCGGGGAAACCCCCACCAGTGCCGATATCAAGTATTTGAGCTCCAGGCAAAAAAGATTGTACTTTTGCTATTCCAAGAGAATGAAGTACATGCCGAAGATACAACTCTTCTATATCCTTTCTTGAAATTACATTGATCTTAGCATTCCAATCCTTGTACAAAGGCATCAGCTGACTAAACTGCTCCACCTGTTTATTGGTAAGATCAGGGAAGTATTTTTGAATGTGTTCCAGAGAGGTAATTGCCATATGGCAAAACTAAACAGATACCTGTTGCGAATGAGATTAGATGTGTTTCTTTTTATCCTTTACCAAATCGTACATAAGCTCACGAGCACGGTGGAGCTGAGCCTTCACAGTTCCCAAAGGTGCGTCGAGTGTCTTGGCAATTTCATCATAAGACAACTCATCGAAGTACCTGAGTCTTACCAAACGCTGATATTTGGGAGGTAGTTTGGAAACAAACATACGCACAAGTTCAATTTTTTGACCTTTGATTGTTTCCTCCTGAGGATTCAGGTTTTTGTCTTCCACATCTATGGTTACAGATTCTCCTCCATCATCAGTATAAGAACTGTTTAAACTAAACGTGTTTAGCTTCTTTTTTCTGATAAAGTCAATCGTGTTGTTTGTTGCGATCCGAAACAGCCAGGTACTAAAAGTGTAGTCTTTTTTGAATTTGTGCAGGTTTTTGAACGCCTTTGCAAAGGCCTCAATGGTTAGGTCTTCTGCATCATCTGTATTTCTGATCATTTTTAGGATCATGTGATAAACTGGTCTTTTGTATCGCTCCATGAGCTCAGCAAAAGCTTGTTCATCGCCTTCATTTACCGCATGATCTATGAGTTTGAAATCCTTAAGTGCCTTATCAGAAAACTGTTTTTTTATTTCTTCCATCTAACCTTCTTAGTCAATAACGCAATAACGCCAAAAATAGATGCATATCCTGCGTACAAAATGTCCATCATAGGTACAAGCCAAATGTTCATACGATAGCCGAACTTTTTGGATGTCAGTTCTACAAGAATTGTAATAAATACCATTCTAAAGACCAGCATCCCGGTTGGGATCAGGAAGTTATTGGTTTGCATGGCTAAAATAATCAATGCCAACCAGAAAACTAGATTTGAAAAATTTTGTAGGCCAAGTATAAATTTGTCCATCCATTTGTAATGACGTCCAACTGACCAATGGCGGATTTTTTGCCGATTAAACTCACTCCACGTCTTCTTTGGGATGGAATAGACAAGGGATCCAGCTCCTATGGCTACCTTAGTATTCTTTTTATTGGCATGCTCGTTGACAAGCAAATCATCATCCCCGCCAGTGATATGCTGGATTTTACTAAATCCCTTATGTTTCAGAAAGGAAGATTTTTTGTAAGCAAGATTTCTTCCCACACCCATATATGGATTCCCAGCCAAAGCAAAACCGATATAGTTCATTGCTGTCCAGTGTGTTTCAAATTGAATGAAATGATTCAACAATCCCGAGTCATTGTTATAGGGTGATACACCTAATGTATATTCTGTGTTTTTATCAAAATTGCCAGTCATTTCAGTGATCCAGTCAGCTGAAGATGGAATACAGTCAGCATCGGTGAACAACAATATCTCATGTTGTGCGGCTTTGATGCCAAGTGTAAGTGCAAATTTTTTGGCATTGATATGGTCGTGAACCTGATCTACATGCACGAATTTGAGCTGATCAGATTGCTTTTCTAGCATGTAGTCGTAGGTGCCATCCTCTGATCGATCATCTACGATGACCAACTCGAATTCGCTATGCTTTTGATCGAGTAGTGCCGGAATTAGTTTTTTCAAATTGCCCAGCTCGTTGTGCGCACAGACGATAACCGAAACGGGCACATGTTTTTTGGGCAGAGACTTGTGTCTAAGGATCTTTAGCAGCAAGATCATCCAATATATTGATAAGGTCCCAAGCGAAACTGAGACAGCTATTAATAGCAAATACTCCATTAAAACTCATTGTTAAAAACGGTGGCAAAGATATGCGTCTCTAGCAAAAGATTATTTTATAATTCAACCTATTTTTGCCGTCGACATGAATTTTCAATTACTTCAAAAAGATCCCAAGTCCAAAGCGCGGGCTGGCAAGATAAAAACCGATCACGGTGAAATCGAAACCCCAATATTTATGCCTGTGGGTACTGCCGGTACAGTCAAGGCCCTACATCAAAGAGAACTCAAAGAGGACGTAAAAGCTGAGATTATTCTTGGGAATACCTATCATCTTTATTTGCGCCCTGGATTGGATGTGATAGAGTCTGCTGGCGGACTCCATCGATTCAATGGATGGGATCGGCCTTTGTTGACCGACAGCGGTGGTTATCAGGTTTATTCATTGAAGGACAGGAGAAAAATCACTGAGGAGGGGGTTAAATTCCAATCACATCTTGATGGGTCAAAACATCACTTCACTCCTGAAAATGTGATGGATATTCAGCGCACGATTGGAGCTGACATTATCATGGCTTTTGATGAATGCACTCCCTATCCGTGCGACAAGCCATATGCTAAAAATTCTATGGAGATGACCCATCGCTGGCTCAAGCGATGCTGTGACCGATTCGACGCGACAGAGCCTAAGTATGGATACAGCCAAACACTATTTCCTATCGTACAAGGTAGCACATATCATGATTTGAGAAAGCAGTCGGCAGAAACTATCGCATCGTTTGAAAGAGAAGGTAATGCTATAGGTGGGCTCTCAGTTGGCGAACCTGCAGAAATGATGTATGAATCTACCGATCTGGTATGTAGCATATTGCCAGAAGACAAACCTAGATATTTGATGGGAGTAGGTACTCCTGCCAACCTGATTGAATGTATAGCACTTGGAGTAGATATGTTCGACTGTGTGCTGCCGACCAGAAATGCCCGCCATGGAATGTTATATACCTCTGAGGGAATCATTAACATCAAGAATGAGAAGTGGGAGAAAGATTTTTCTCCAATCGATCCTAATCTGGCAGGATATGTAGATACGAATTACTCAAAGGCCTATTTGAGACATCTGATCCGTACAGGTGAAATGTTAGGTGCTCAAATTGCAAGTATTCATAATTTATCGTTTTTTTTATGGTTGGTCAAAGAGGCTCGGGCACATATCTTGCAGGGTGATTTCGCTGCCTGGAAAAATGTTATATTGCCCAAAATTTCAAACAGGCTTTAATCATTAGCTGGTGAAACTGCTCGATAAGTACATACTCTCCAAGTTTCTAAAGACCTACGTGTTTGTCGTAGGGCTACTTGTGGTGGTCATCATGGTGATTGACTTCACCGAGAAGAATGAGAAGTATATAAAGAATGAAGTACCCGCTGAGGCTATTATACAATACTATTTGGCATTTGCTCCCTGGATAGCCAATTTGATCTCACCAATTACAGTTTTTATTACCACAGTGTTGGTGACTTCAGGCATGGCGGCTAAAACGGAAATAGTTGCTATTCTGTCTGCTGGTGTAAGCTTTAGAAGGATGCTGGTCCCATATTTAATTGGGGCCTGTCTGATCGCTTCTGTCAGCTTCTATGTCAACGGCTGGCTGATCCCCAATTCAAACAAGTACCGTATCGGCTTCGAAATAGAACACCTCAAGAAGCCTTTTTACTTCAACGAGCGAGATATTCATCTCAAGGTAGCCGAGTATGATTATATCTATATACAACGGTATAATAACAGAACTGAGACAGCCTATCGTGTCACACTCGAGCGCATCGTGGACAATAGAATGGAGGCCAAATTATTTGCCAAGAAGATGACATGGAATGATTCTCTGGAAACGTGGCATTTCCGAAATTGGGAATTGAGAGAGGTCAAAAATTTTACCGAGGTATTTACACGAGGCGAACATTTGGATTCTGCTGTAAACATTTCTCCTGGAGACTTTGAGACCAAATACCAACTCAATGCCACCATGAACATGAACGAGCTCAACGAATATATTGCACTGCTCAAGTCGAGAGGTTCGAGTGAAGTTGGGCTCTATGAAATAGAAATTTATATTAGGTATATGTTACCTTTTACGGCTATTATTTTGACTCTGATGGGCGTATCAGTGTCAGCCGAAAAATCTACTCGAGGCGGAGCCGGATTCAAAATTGCGTTAGGCTTTATCATTGCATTTGTTTTTATACTACTATTTGTATTAGTCAAGGCTATAGCCGAAGCTGGGTCTATGCATCCTCTGTTGGCGATTTGGATCCCTAATATAGTAGGGATAGTGGCTGCATTGGTGATGTACAGGTTTGTGCCTAAATAGACCTCGGTCTACCAGAATCAATGACAGAAAAAAAATCAGCATCCTTACTCAACGCTTATCTACAGCTCCATTTCATTGTTTTTATTTGGGGGTTTACTGCCATCCTGGGCAAATTGATTTCTATTCCATCGGTTGAAATAGTCTTTTATCGCACGCTACTGGCTAGCGTAGGATTGTATTTGCTATTGAAGTGGAAAAAACTACCGATAACTATGCCAAGAAAGCAAGCTTGGGCCATATTAGGGACAGGCGTTTTGATAGCCGTTCATTGGATACTATTCTTTTTGGCCGCCCATCTTTCCAATGTGTCTGTTTGTCTGGCTGGTATGGCTACCGCCTCTCTTTGGACCAGTATCATAGACCCTATTGTCAACAAGCGCAAGGTGAAGTTTTATGAACCCGTGGTTGCTGTGATCTCTGTAATTGGAATTGTGGTGGTGTTTCAATCAACTATCGATTCAGCAGATGGATTTTTAGTCGCTATAGCCGCAGCCCTGCTTTCTGCGATCTTCACGGTAATCAATGGCAGGCTGGTAGCCAAGCAAAATCATTTTACGATTACCTACTATGAGATGGTAGGTGCATGTCTTACCATCGTGCTGTTCTTTCCGATTTATGGTTTTTGGCTCACAGAAGATGGCTTGTCCTTGGTGCTCAATACAGAAGATTTTATCTACTTGCTGATACTTAGTATGGTTTGTACCGTCTATGCCTACTCCATAGCGGTAAAACTCATGCATAGACTCACTGCTTTTGCCATTAATCTTACGATCAATCTGGAGCCTGTCTATGGAATTACCGTTGCAGTTTTTCTATTTAGTGCCGACGAGAAAATGGATAGTAACTTTTATTGGGGCACTTTGATTATTGTCTTTTCGGTGATCATGTACCCTATACTAAGGAAGTATTATGAAGGAAAAAATATCCAGCGAGACATTGTGAGATAGAACGAAATCCTCAAATCCGACAGTAATTTTTCATTTGTCGAAGAAAACAGGCAATTCGTCGATGAAAAAGTTTGATTCCTCCGATTTATTTAATACTTTAGAATCACAAAATTCCAAAAATCAGACTGACCTAATTCAGTTTATGAAACCATCCCACCCAGGATGGTTTTATTTTTCCTCCTCCTCACTCAAAATACCCACTTCAATATAGGAGGGAGCAAGTCCTGATCTACCCACATAATGTTTGGCTTTCACAAAGTCTTCCGGCTGAGCTTCGAAGATATTTTCCACATAGGTTTGAGGGTTGATGTCTACCAGCGGAAACCAGGTGCTTTGCACCTGCACCATGATTTGGTGACCTTTTTTGAATGTATGAAGTACATCCTGCAAGGGAATTTGTACGACTTCTTCTTTTTTAGGTTCGAAGGCTTTTGGATATTCATAACTATTTCTGAATCTGCCTCTAAGTACTTCACTACGAACCATTTGATGATATCTTGACTTCGGTAAATCGGGCTGATGTGGAGAAGGTGGATGCGTACTGGAGTAGACATCTATTAGCTTTACGACCCAATCAGCCGCCGATTGATCAGTTTTTACAACCAGATTGGCAAGAATCGGCCCGGCAACTGTCAAGTCCTCCGTCAAGGGTGCAGAGAGATAATAGAGCACATCGGGCCTATCGTTGACAAAGCTTTGATCATCAGTCATGTAAGGTTTTGGCATGCCTGTATCCTCATCGTCAATGAAAGGCACTGGATTTTCAGGGTCGCTTACAAAAATATCCATTCCAAACTCATTCTCCTTTGGAGCAGTGCGTGATAGTTTCTTTTTGCCTTTGAAGTAGAATTTTACTTTTTGAACATTTTTTGGTGGCCACTCGTCAAAAGTTTTCCACTCGTTAGTCCCCGTTTGAAACATATAGGCTTCAGGCAGTTCATTTTCACCTTTCCCTTTTAGATGATAGGAGAAGAAAGGGTAGATGATTTCATTGTTGTAGAATTCTGATGTTTTTGATCCGAAATGAACGTTGCCCAAATAGTCGCCATCTGTACGCCTCCATCCGCCATGACTCCATGGTCCCATCACCAGCGCATTGAATATTCCAGCATTATTTTTTTCTACCGTCTCATATATTTTTAACGGACCGTATAGGTCTTCTGCATCATACCAGCCCCCTACAGTGAGTACGGCACATTTTACATTTTTCAAGTGGGGTAGCAAATTTCGCTTTTGCCAAAACTCATCATAGTTGGGATGTGCCACGATATCGTTCCAGAACTTGACACTGTCTTTCAAATACTTCTGATTGGCTAACGACAACGGTGTGATGTCTTTGAAAAACTTATATCCGTCGTCAGTTTCGTGGTTGAATCTAGGGTTTCTCACTGTAGTGAGCTCATGCCGAGGTAGTCCGAAGCTTGAAAAGAAGTTGAAAGTGTGAGGCAGAAAAAAAGCTCCATGATGATGGAAATCATCGAAGAACCAATCGGCTATTGGAGCTTGGGGCGAGACAGCCACTAGCGCTGGATGTGTATCAATCATGCCTGCGGCGGTATAAAATCCAGGGTACGAAATACCCCACTGGCCTACTTTTCCATTATGATTGTCTATATTTTCGAGGAGCCACTCGATGGTGTCGAAGGTATCTTTACTTTCATTGATAC
Source organism: Reichenbachiella sp. (assembly GCF_039941815.1). Lineage (GTDB taxonomy): Bacteria > Bacteroidota > Bacteroidia > Cytophagales > Cyclobacteriaceae > Reichenbachiella. The sequence goes on along the minus strand of NZ_JBDVDW010000062.1, from coordinate 264,282 downwards.
CACTGTTGTGTGGCGTCATATTAACAAAATTGCCTTCTGACATATATTTTCCCCTTACATCCTGATAGACGAAAATATATTTGTCACGAGTCATTCTCATATTAGGGCCGAGGTCAATCTTGTATCTATCTTCTCCATACGGACGTACCGAATATGGCGTTCGAAGCATGATCATTGGATAGGCCACATCAGTATCCTTCGGCGAATAAATGGCTGTGAACAGTTTGGTGCCGTCACGCATGGGTATGTAGACCTCTTTTTTATCGTAGTTGTTATAGACAAAAATTGAATCCTCTTCCGGTGTAAACGGAACATATGTTTCTTTTTCAGATCCACATTTGCAGAGTAATAAGAGTATTAAAACTCCCAGAGTAATCTTACTATAAAATGAGTTGGTCATGATTTTATGCTAAATACAATTTGCCAAGATACCATCCGCAACCTGCAGCGGCCAGGCCTAAAATTAAACTAAGTGAGATGTATAACAGTGCGGACCCCAGATTGTTGGTGAGGATCAGATCGATGTTCTCTACACTGAAAGTGGAAAAAGTGGTGAATCCACCACAAAATCCTGAGGTCAAAAGTAGGTAATAAGACCGATCCATTTTACTGACGGTATGAAACAAAAGTCCGAGAAGAAACGAACCTGCGATATTGATCAGCAGTGTTCCCATAGGAGCAATACCTGGAGTGATTTTCAACACCCATTGTGAAATGAGAAACCGGAGCATACTGCCTATCATACCTCCCAATCCAACAAATAATGTGAGTCTGATCATTTTTGCAGTTTTTTGAACTTCTTCTTTAAGTAGTTTAGAGTCTTGTCGTATTCCGTATTTTCCTGTTTGCTCATGGCAAGTTTTTTGCCGGATTGTAGGGCTATTGTTAGTTCCTCGTACAACCCACCATAGGTTTTGATGGAGGTATGAAACCAGTGGTCTATTTCCTTGCCACTGAAGTCGTATTTTTGAAATTTAAAAGGAAACCTGACTTCGAATCGCTCCTTAGAAATTTTTATAGTTTTGAGTGTAAAGAGAATTTTCATCAGCACCAATAGACCGATAGGCCCAGAGGTATAAACCAGCACATACCACCAGGTGCGATCACTCGCCTCGCGTATTTGTATCAATCCATAGATGAAAAGAGCGAACGCCAGGAAGATAAAAACGCCTACGGAGAACAGTGTACCTATTTTTGGTTTTGAAATGATCATTTGTTTATTATTTCAGCGGTAAAATTATGGATATGGCCCAATATTTCTTCAAAAAACCGTTGAAATTCATCTTCGTATTGTTCGTATTCAGCCTCAAGGTTGCTCAAAGCTTTTTCCATTCCAGATTCGAAAGAGGTACGACGTGACATTCCGCTAAGGGTAAACTGAATGCCTTCCAAAAACTGATAATTGTACAGCCAGTCTCCCGCTTCCATATAGCTGAGTAGGTATTGACACCTATCCGGAAGCAAATCAGTATTGTTGTTGAGCAGTTGGTAATGTCTTGTGCTGAATGATTTGAGTTCTTCGTCACTATAATTCGACCAATTTTTGGCTAAAAAGTGATCATAGTATACATCCATGATCACCCCCGCATAGTGTCGGTAGTCTTTGACTAGTCTTCTTTTGCCTTCCAGAAATATGGGATGGGAGTCCGCATAACTATCGATTTCTCTATGGATTAGTATGCCGTTTTGCACCCCTATTGGATAGTTGAGATACTTCTTGCCTTTCACAAAATCAGCCATGAAATTTCCTAAGGTTATTTCAATATCACCAAAAGAGAGGTACAAGTGCGATAGATAGTTCATTGAATATAATATAGGCCTTTTATCCTGATTTCTTATATTTGTTTAAATCAAAACCAGCGCATTATGTCAAAAGCCCATCTCAATATTCTAGTCCAACTGGCAAAAGTTGATGGTATCGTCGTCCAGGAGGAGGTGGATCTCATCAATGAAGTGGGCAAAGCCAACGGTATGACTGAGGAAGAAATAGCTTCGTGCTTCGACGAGGAGCTGCCCATTGGTGATTTATCTAGCCTGGTAGATGACGAAAAATACGACCTCATCTATTCGATAGTACAGCTTATGAAGATCGATGGCAAGTTATACAACGAAGAGATCAAATTTTGTGCAAAAATGTCGGCGAAGTTAGGCTATGAGGAAGATGTGTTATTCGAGCTTATGCTCAAGATATATGCTGATCCAGATCTCTGTGCCGATAAGGACTCACTTAAAAAACATATTCAGGAATATCTGATTCCTTGACAAGGACACCCTATGGTACTTCTCTTTTAGATTGATCACAGTCATTCCCAGCGAGGAGGCTTCATTTTTTATATTATCTATGTACCGAGCACCATTGCTGCTATCCAGTATGATCTGTTCGCAAGAAAAGATTTGAGAGAGTTTGTCAGGGTTATCTATACATTGATTAGAAATCACAACTATATCCGCTTGGAAAGGTTCTGAAATTTGACTTGTGTCAAATCGCTGATTCAGGAATAGTATTTTCTTCCCAGCTATCACTTGCATATCAGCAATGGCTGCTAGCGGAGTACTTTCTGATTTGATATCCTCGGGAAAGGGAAGCAAATGCTCTCTTCTAAACGGCGTGATTTCATACTCGTGATGCTCAATATTGATAAGCGAGTCAGTGGAGACGATTTGGGCATGAAGCCCATTTACATTGTCCAGAATTAGATTTTTTCGGGTTGAATAAAATAGCAGCTCATTTTGTTCGGCTTGATTCATCAGCCTGAAGCTCTGATCTCCGGCTATGCCTATTACGGCAAATAGCATAAGCCAGGCATAAGATGTCCTTTTGAATTGTAGTAGAGCCGTAGCGGCAAGGATCAGCGTATATAATAATAGCGCTTGGCTGGAGGAGATGTAGATCCAATCTATGGAGCTGCCGTCGAGTAAATGTATTTGCTCTACAAAATAATTCAGCGCCGAGACCACTTGTTTCAATATCCATCCGATTCCGTCGTGCAGCCACCCAAACGAGAGCAGCCCTATGCCGAGTATCATCACGATAAAGGCTCCTGGGATCACTACCAAATTGGTGAGTAGAAAGTAAGTTGGAAAGCTATGGAAATAATAAAGACTGAGGGGAAAGGTGGCCAGCTGCGCAGCCAGTGACACACAGGTAATTTGCCAGATCGCTTTGCCAAGTCGATTATGTATCGTCCACAAGGCTGATATTTTAGGATAGAGATATAAAATCCCGCCAACAGCTAAAAATGAAAGCTGAAATCCCACATTGAACAAATACTTTGGTTCGAGAAGGAGCAGAATAAAAGCTGCCAAAGACAGAGAGTTGAATACATGTGCACGCCGATTAATGGCCTGAGAAAGCAAGACTATGGTGAACATGGTAGCCGCTCTGATAATAGAGGGGGAAAAGCCCGTGAGTAAAGCATAGGACCACAGCGCTATGATTGAGAGGATGGGTGTAAGAAATCGCCTCAGTTTACCAACAGGGAGCAGCTTGAAGATCCAGTTGAGGATCAGACAGACCACGGAGACATGGAGGCCAGATACTGCAAGTATATGCATGGCTCCTGCGGCTGCATAGCTGGCCTTAGTCTCAGGGTCTAAATCACTCTTGATGCCAAGCAGAAGGGCTTTTATCACGGCTCTTTCTTTTGGGCTATCAATGCTGCTGGATATTACTTGTTCGAAATGACGACGAAGGCGATAGATGTGAGCCAAAAATTTATTGGCTTGCCAGTGGGAAACCAGATTGATTTGTGTGGGTTCTACAAACTGCTGCAGGAATATGCCCTGATCTGCCAGGTAAGCACTATAGTCAAATGCACCCGGGTTTCTGTTTCTAGAGATTGGACTTGGCCGACCCTGTACAAGAATCTGATCACCATAGCTTAATACGGATCGGCTGCTGTCAGACCTTTTGACGTAGACCAAAATTTTAGATTGACCATCAATGATGAGTGTATCGCTGATGCCAGAATTTACCTTTACCTCATAGACCAAATGCTTACTCTTCTCTATTGGAAATGAAGAAATCACCCCAGTCCAAGCCTTACATTCAGCCCATTTGATTGTGCAAAGGCCTTTGGCTATGAGGTCAGTTTCTTTTTTCATCTGTAGCAGTCCAAGGAGGAATACGAGTATCAGAAGAAGGTTGCCTATTAATGGGTGACTTACACGTCGATAGGATAATTTGAGAATAACGATGCCTGAGAATAGGGCAACTATATGGAACGGCTGGAGGTGTATGAAAACTGCCAAATCGGAGTACCGAGCAAGTAGGATGCCGATGGCAAAGGCCATAAAAAGTCTAAGAAAAGGGTAGGTGGTCCAAAACAACATTTCACTTAATTTAAGAATGTTGTTTACTCAAATGTAGTGCAATCGAACCGTAAGACTAGCTAAAGGGCTTAGCCATTTTCATCTTTGTCGTAAGCCTCTATGATAGAGCGAACCAGTTTGTGACGAATTACATCCTTGCCATCCAGCTCAACGAATCCTAAACCTTTCACAGTTTTTAGAATTTTGAGTGATTCAGCCAGCCCTGATTTTTGTTTGACAGGTAGATCTATTTGTGACATATCACCGGTGACGATGACTTTAGAATTGGGCCCCATCCTGGTCAAAAACATCTTGATTTGCATAGGAGTCGTGTTCTGAGCTTCGTCCAGCAAAATAAAAGCATCGTTGAGCGTCCGTCCGCGCATATAGGCTAGTGGTGCTATTTCTATTACCCCGTTCTCCATATAGTACCGCAGTTTTTCTCCAGGCACCATGTCATGGAGGGCGTCATAAATTGGGCGTAAATACGGGTCTATTTTTTCTTTTAGGTCACCGGGAAGAAACCCGAGATTTTCACCAGCCTCGACCGCTGGGCGAGTGATGATTATTTTCTCTACATCACGATCTTTGAGTGCCTTTACTGCAAGTGCTACAGAGATATAAGTTTTGCCGGTACCAGCAGGACCTATCGCAAATACCAAGTCTTTCTTTTGTACTGCTTCTACCAGCTTTTTTTGATTTTTGGACTTGGGAGCTATTTTGAATCCCTTAGTGCCATATACCAAAACGTCGGTTTCGGCATCGACAAACTTGTCTTCTTCCTGGTTTAGATAAGTTTTGACCTGCTCGTGTGTAATGTTGCCATATCTATCATAGTGCTGTACCAGTGAGTTTAGAATCTCATTGATTTTTATGATCTCTGGCGACGAACCCTGAATACGGATCTCGTTGCCACGAGAAATAATCTTCGACTTTGGAAAAGCCGTGGCGATTTCATTGATGTTTTGGTTTTCAACACCCAAAAATTCGTTGAGTGGAATGTTCTCTAGGGTAATAATTTTTTCTACCAAATGAAGTACCTAATTTGCGGTCAAATTATATTTTTGCTAGACAAAATAAACAGTTTTTTCAATAGCTTGTATGGCCATCGTTACATTTCTTTCTGATTTTGGAGAATCCGATCATTACGTAGCAGCGGTGAAGGCAAGCATATTGAAGGAGAATCCAAATCTCACCATAATAGATATATCTCATCAGATATCAGTGGGTGACATTGGGCATGCTGCTCATGTTTTGGGGTCTGTGTTTAGGGATTTTCCAGAAGGTACGGTACATCTGATCGCCGTGTCCAATACCATAAAACGAAACGCAAAGAACATAGCTGTCAAATTAGAGAATCATATTTTTATAGGAGAGGACTCCGGTTTAGTGTCCTTGCTGAGCGAAGAAGTTGCAAGTGCTATTGTAGATATCAATGGTGTGAAGCCAGTCCGATCTCCATTTATAGCAAAGACACTTTATGGCCCCCTTGCCGGGAAAATAGCCAGCGGAAAAGACATTCAGGACTTTGGGAAGCGAATGGAAGAGATGGATCGACTGATGCCGACTCGGGCCAAAGCTACCAAAAAACAGATTGCAGGCAATATTGTACACATCGATCACTACGGAAATCTCATCACCAATATTTTGAAGACTGATTTTGACGCTATTTTGAAGCTCAACGATAACTTTCCCTATGTCATCAATTTCAGAAGAGAGAAAGTGTTGCAGCTGCATGGACACTATTCTGAAGTCAATTCTGGGGAGTGCTTTGTGATGTTTAATTCTATGGGTAACCTGCAGATTGGAATCAATCAGGGCAGAGGTGCGGAGTTGCTGGGGTTGATGATAGGCGATCAGGTATTTATAGACTTTACGATGGACTCATGATCATACGGGTAGTAAGAATGACTTTCAAAGAAGAGGCTGTGGAGCAGTTTCTTGAGATTTTTGAAAAGAGCAAGGAGAAGATTCGTGCCTTTCCCGGCTGCATACATTTGGAGTTGTTGAACGATGCTGAAAAACCCAATGTCTACTCTACTTATAGCATGTGGGAGAGAGAGAGTGATTTGAATGTCTATCGTCACTCAGAGCTGTTTGGTCAGGTATGGCCAGAAACTAAGCGATTGTTTAGCCAAGCACCAGAAGCACATTCCTATATTCAGAAAATAAAATTGGATTGATATCTCATTTGGATATTGATTTCTTGATAATCTTTAGATATGTTTGCATCCCTTTTGAAAGAGAGGATACCAGATCGCAGCTTTTTAGTATTAAAAAGCTTGCCTATTTGCCCAGGTGGCGGAACTGGTAGACGCGCTAGACTCAAACTCTAGTGGCTTCGGCCGTGCCGGTTCGATTCCGGCCCTGGGTACTCAGACCCCTGATAATCTATTGATTGTCAGGGGTTTTGTTTTTAAGGGTGACAGTAATGACGGCAAAAAAAATATTATTTTAGGCGTATGAAATTACATTATAGTTTAGCCGCGCTGAACACCTCGTTTCAGAACATCACCGAAAGCACTATTAATAATGATATCTCATTCGGAATGTATAAACACTCATTTATTGCTGTTAACGGAAATTTGGTCATTTCTAATATTCAATTTGAATCTCAGGTTGAAATCCGAAATGGTTATGACATAAAATTCGTTGATTGTGTTTTTAACAATGGAATAATACTTTCAGTAGGAATAAATGCGGATGTGATGTTTGACAGTTGCTTTCTTCTGGGAGAAATAAACTTTTCAGGTCATCAACAAAAAAATCTGGTAGTTAAATTCCATGAGTGTAAAAGCGATGTAATGAAGCTAAAACTTGCTATCAAATTCGCAAATGTTCAAATAATTCATAGTGAATTCAGTGAGGTCGAATGTATTGAAAAATCTACAAGTTTACTCATTGATAATTGCGAAATAGACAAGGTAGAGGTTGATAGTGAATCGCATAAAAACCTAAAAATTTTAGATTCAAAAGTAACTAGTTTAAGAGTAACGGAGTCAGAAAACGCTATAGTAGAACTAATTTGTTCGGAAGTCTCAGAAGTGTTTATGTCAAGTTTTTTCTCTCTATTTGAAATACTTTCTAGTAAAGTTGACAATATCCATTTAAAATTAATAAGGAAAAAATCTGTATTAAGATTGAGTGGCAAAAGTGAAATTGGATTACTTCATTTAAGTAATTGTAATGGAATTCATGTAGATATGAAATATGCTTATATAAATGAATTAAAACTTGATGAAATTCATGGAGCTTCAGATTTATCTATCCGAAATATTAAAAAATTGGAGTATCTCGAGCTAAATTCAGTTTCTGTGCCTGTAAGACTTAGTCACTTAATGTTAAAGAAACTAGCTATTTCAAATACTGAATTCCAGAAGATCAATTTGAGTCATATTCATTGGTCAAATAGATTCGAGCTTTTGAGTGCTCGAGCTCATTCCAATGAAATGGAAAAATACTTGGACTTGGTCGAAACCAGTAGAGAATTAAAGCAGTACTTTACAAAAAAACAGAATGAATTCTATGCTGAAACATTTAGAATAAGTGAGTTGAGATCACATTTTTATTATCTAAAATCACTAATAGTTTCAAGGCATTTTAATTTTTTGCAATTTGTTGATTGGTTAGTATTAGGTACGAATAAATGGTTTTCTAATTTTGGAACAAATCCTTTGCTTTCTATTAGTTATCTGCTTGGGTTTCATTTTCTATTATTCTTACCGTTATTAATTCTTTTCAATCCGAATTTGGGTTATTCTTTTTGCTTAAATCCATTTGATGAGAATTGCTCAATTGCCTTTTCACTAAATTTGCTGAACCCAATCCACTCTCTATCTGACATAGACGGCAATAAAGTGTATTCTGTGGTAGATTTTTTTATGAGGTTATCATCGGGGTACTTTATTTATTACTTTTTAAGAGGAACACGAAAATTTGGGAGGTCATAAGACCTCCTAATCTGATCCAATTGATTGATAACCTAATCTTTATGAATTCCTTCGAAAAATGATTTACCATGTTTTAAGTCTGTTCTAAGGGGGAAGGCTACAACAAGAATGGATAGGTTACACCATAAGGAGTTCGAATTGCCCGAGTCACACATAATATCTAGAATCATAAAAAGTGTTATTACACCTTACACTCGTTTAGCTTTTTTGTACGTGATAATTTATCTTCACTGAAATGGGCACCTATTACGCTGGCGATCCTGATATTAATTAAATGGAAATGAAAGAGAAAGAAATAATACTAAATGGTGAAGGGGACAACTATAATTATTCTCAAGATCATTGCTTCATCAAGCTTTCTTCGCGTCAGACCGATGGTGAACTAAGTTTTGTTGAAGACAGGCTGAAACCGGGCTTCTTCCTTGCTCGACATCATCATAAAATCATGACTGAAGTATTTTATATTTTGGAGGGTGAGGTAGAATTGATTTTTGATGATGAAACTATCACTGCCAAGGTAGGCGACACTGTGACCGTCCCTCCAAATGTTTGGCATGCCGCAAAATGCGAAAAGGGAGGAAAAATGCTCACCATCTTTAAAAACGGGCAGTTTGATTTGTATCTGGAAAGACTCTCAAAAATGACGGATGACGACTTTGCCGATTCCAAACTTATAAAACATGTATCTGAAAAGTTTGATATCTATGAGGCGTAAGTGAATAAATCAATGCAATTTGTTTGATAGAAAATGTAGTCTGAAAATTTGATAATCATGAAAAAGAGTTTGCCATTACTTGTAATGCTTTTGTCTTTCTTCTTACCTGGGAGCGGAATTGCACAAATAAATGAAGACCAAATGGGCGCCTGGTACATGTACTTTTTCAATACTACATTTAAAGAAAGCTCATGGGGTGTTCAAGGGGATATTCAATACCGGAATTGGAATATTGCTGGCGATCTCGAGCAAATAATGTTGCGTGGAGGGATTACCTATAAGCCAGAAAAAATAAATATTAAACTGACCCTTGGCTATGCACACGTGACCACAGGAAGTTTCGGGTCAGATAATTCCACTACGGCAGAGAGTAGAATCTATCAAGAAGCACTTGTGCCTGTGCAAATTGGCAATCGATTCTACACCAACCACCGTGTTCGCTTCGAACAACGATTTGTTGATAATCAGGATTTCAGGACACGATTTAGATATAATTTGTTTTTAAATATCCCTCTGAACAGGGCAGCCATGGAAAAAAATACCATCTATCTGGCACTATACAATGAACTATTCATCAATGGTCAACGAAATATTGGCGACAACAATAGAGTCGAAATCTTTGATCGAAACCGTTTCTATTCAGCTTTCGGGTATGTCATTAGAAACGGACTCAATGTTCAACTAGGTATCATGCGCCAAACAACAGAAAACTGGAGCAAAAATCAGTTGCAATTCAGCCTTCATCACAAGTTTTAGTGCCAATCGACTTAGATCCTTCCAATAAATCAAATTGGCATTGTGTCAAACCAAATTTTCTATAGACATTATGGAATCTAATATAATCTTCAGCTAGGAGGTAGATTTGTTGTGTTTCATGCTCCAGATTTATGCAAGTGCTTGTTTGGAATTTATTACCCTGATCATGGATAATATTTTTGGAGTCTTATGTTTATCAGTTGCTTTACAATGCACTTCTATGACAGTCCAATCTTTCCGTGACATCCTTGATGGAACATCGCCTGTCATCTATGGCTGAATCCTGCTCATCTATATAGTTCTTATCTAATTGTTGCATAATCCCAATATCTATCCAACGAACAGACTGGGCCCAAAAAGTACTGATATAGGTCAAGTATGATTTAGTCGATAGTCCTTTTACAGATTGAATCTAAACGGTAACAAGCCTCTCCAACTCAAAGGAATGACAATAGAAAGAAGACATTTCGACAAGGAGTTTAAACTGAAGGAAGCTAGCTTGGTTATTTGTGATAAAGGGGGTCTCATACAGAAAAAGTTACCAATGTGTAAGTTTAAGTAACCTCATTGATAGTTCGAAAATCCGCCTGTTTATAGCTTTGTTTATGTAAAAGTAATGAGTATTGGATTTAATTCCTGAACCTAATTACTGTTAAGATCATGGTGATCAACGTCGGTTTTGGATGTCGGTCCAAAGTGGACGGTTAAGGTGTTTTTCTTGTAGAAGAAAAACCTTTTTAAAGAAATAAAAACAAGAATACAAGACTTGATCTGATTTGGAAGAATTGGTGAAAATCAACTAATCAGCAATTGGTCTTTATGATTTGAGATGAATATCTAAAGATAATAATTGTCATTTTATAATAATTCAATAATACATGAAGGCCCTAATTTCTATTATAATAATCTTAGCTTTTTCCTTAGTAGGTTATGTTTCAACGTCCCAATTAGCATGGGAAAGGAAGTCAGATGATTCAGAGCAACTAGATCAAAAGTTTGTTAAATGCACACCGGCTAAGTTTTTACTTACAGATGTAGATTCCACAAAACAAATTTCTCCATTATTTGATGACCTGGGAGATGTATCCTTCAGTATTAGCACGTCCAATGAGATGGTACAAATATTTTTCGACCAAGGATTAAAATTTGCGCATGCTTTTAATCATGCAGAAGCACATCGCTCCTTTATGGAAGCTTCACGTTTAGATCCAAACTCAGCTATGACCTACTGGGGCCAGGCTTTTGTTTTGGGGCCAAATATAAATGATGAACTGCCGTCAGAAGAGCGGAAAGTAAAATGCAATGAAGCAATCACTGAAGCCAAAAGGCTGATGTCGACAGCCAAGCCAAAAGAGCAAGCCTTAATAAAGGCGTTGTCAGCCAGGTATAGCGAGGATCTTACCAAAGATATAAAGGAGCTAAACATGGATTACATGAATGCCATGAGCGGAGTAGTAAAAGAATTCCCTAATGATGAAAATATACTGATCCTATATGCAGCTGCAATAATGAATACCACTCCCTGGAATTACTGGGACAAAAACGGTAATCCTTCACCAAATATCAGCGAGGCCAAGATGTCGCTTGAGCTTGCTATGAAAATTAACCCTAATAATGCCGGAGCACATCACTACTATATTCATATGGTAGAGCTTGTTAACCCAGATCTAGGCGTTCCAAGCGCTGAAAAATTGGAAACTCTAATGCCAGCAGCAGGACATATAGTACACATGCCATCACATATTTATATTCGAGTAGGAAGATACAAGGATGCTGTGGAATCAAATCAAGCTGCAATTTTGGCTGATGAAGATTATATTTCTCAATGCTATTCGCAAGGCCTGTATCCGCTTGGGTATTATCCTCACAATATACATTTTCTATGGTCTGCAGCTAGTTTATTGGGAGATAGTGGGCTTGCGATTGAAGCAGCAAAAAAAACAGCTGAGAAGGTGCCTGCTGGAGAGCTGATTGAAATGCCTTTTCTTCAGGATTTTGCCTCGACACCGCTTTTAGCATATGCAAGATTTGGTAAATGGAACGAAATTTTAACTATTCCAGCACCAAATGCCAATATAAAACATCTAGGACTTATAAGACACTATGCTAGAGGTCTTGCATTTATAAGAAAAGGGAATGCTTTTGAAGCAAAGGAAGAACTAGAGGCCATTGAGATACTCATGCAAGATCCCGAATTGGAAAACTTAATAGCAACGCCGCATAACTCAAGTCTATCTATTGCTAAAATAGCCTACGAAGTCGTGGCGGGTGAGTTGGCTGCTTTAGAAGGTGACCTCGCAGGAGCCATAGAACACCTTGAAAGTGCAGTTATTTATGAAGATCAATTAGTCTATACAGAGCCGGCGGCATGGCATATACCAACAAGACAAAACTTAGGAGCGATCTTAGTAGATGCTAAACAATACACGAAGGCGGAACAAATATACAAGGAAGACTTATCGGAATTAAGACAGAATGGATGGTCCCTTATAGGTTTATATAATGTTTATATGGCACAGCAAAAAACACATGCGGCTCAGAAGATTAAACAAGAATTTGATAGTGCCTGGAAAGATGCCGATATAGAATTAATTAATTCAATATTGTAACGTCCAATTATTAAAAATATATGTTGTGAACGCAACAATCAACCAGTCTTTAAGAGCATATATTTTTCCAGATTCAAACTTGCCAGAAGCTACTATTTTGAAAAAATAACTCAACAAAAAAGTATTACATCAATATTATGAACCAACTCGAACCTAATAATCAAATTAATACAAGAAAAAACAGAAGGAGATTTCTTAAGAAATCAGCCTTTTTTACTGCAGGGCTCACCACTTCTGTGTTAGCTAGTTTGGCCGGTACTGTTCCAGCCCAAACCGACGATAACCTTTATATTATTGGCGAAAAAAAAGGGTATTCGCCCAAAATTGGAACACTATTGTCCATGATGACAATGATGAGGGAGTGGGTGATTGAAGTAGTAAAGGGTTTAAGCATAGAACAATTGGATTTTCAAATTGACGATCAATCCAACTCAATAGGAGCCATGTTAATGCATCTGGCGGCTACCGAAAGATACTACCAACTAAACACATTCGACGAAATGGAGTGGGGTACCTGGGGCGAAGAAATAAAAAAGGAATGGGACGTAGCTAGCGGTTTAGGGGAAGAAGCCCGAATGCAAATTAAAGGAAATGATATCGACTACTATCTGTCGGCTCTGGAGAAAGTGAGAAGTGTCACCAAAAAAGAATTTGCTAAGAGAGATGACGAGTGGATTATGAAATCAGAGCCATTTTTTGATGGCCAGCTTACAAACAACTATTGCAAATGGTTTCATGTATGTGAGCATGAATCAAATCATTCCGGCCAAATGAAATTTATATTCAAAAGGCTTCCAAAGTAACCATAAATTCAACGATGCAATATGATATTTTCTAGTGAAAAACATAGAAATATGATATTAGACTAAAGCCTATTGAATGACTCAATAAATAGGAAAGATTGTTTTTAGAAATATTGGTCTTTTTGGTTTTTGGGACAGGCTGTTGCCCAGCAAACGAAACCAATCTAAAAAACAGATCACTAACATTCGACATTTTAAATTATCAGAATCGGATGGAATGGCGAAAATGAAAATTTTCCGTCTTACATAAAATTCAGGTTCGCCAGCTCTATAGGAGAAAAAGTGTTAAAACAGCCAGATTCTTTCTGTTATATATGATTTGGTGAAGGATAATGAAATCAACAATAAACGCAGTAAAAGCAGCACGCCACATGAGGATATTAAAAGTGATAATGTCCGTACAAATTGTCTGGTTTTGGCTGTCTCAAACCTTAATTCTTAGAGCCGATTATTATCTGATCTCGATTTGTGAGTAGAATATCTTCGGGTTGTAAACAAGCAAGAGACTGACCAATACTGCCATTTACAGTTTGGATATTCGGCTAAAAATGGAAATGTAAATTTTAAACTAATATTAAAATAAATTATGACAAGCGATCAAATTTTCAAAGAAATCGAAACTAAGTTAGGTAGTGTGCCGGGTTTTTTTAAGGCCATACCTTCCGAATCGTTGGCAGCTGAATGGGAGCTGTTCAAAAAAGCCACCCTTGAGACGGATTCCCCGTTGGACGCGAAGGTGAGAGAGTTAATAGGAATATCGGCAGCTGCTGCAAGGCTATGTTGGTATTGTGTGAACTTTCATACAGAGCTTGCAAAACTGCATGGAGCGTCTGAAAGAGAAATTCAGGATACTATTGCACTTTCTCGATTTGGAGGTAGCTGGAGTTCCTTTTTGAATGGTATTGACTATGATAAAGATGAATTCTCAAAGGAGTTGGGTGAGGTAGTGGATTTTTTGAGTTGAAGCAAAGCACCTGAAATGAAGAGAGATTTGGTGAAAATTACCACAATCTAAATTAGAGTGAAGTTGCGGTGTATCAAAAGGTGCACCGTTTTTTTGTGCTCTTTGCAGAATCCCAATTGTTATCGTCTACTCATTGGTTTACTGAGTTAAATCAAGTAAGAGGTTAATCTGAGAAATGAATTTGGACTTACAACAATATTAGAATTCTTTAATCACTCTGGAAAATGCCACCATTTTAGTTGTAAGTGACCAATCGCAGTGTTTGGAAAGCGATGAAGACTTATTAGTAAAGTGATTTTTAGGAACGTTGCTGATTAGCGGACTCCTACATAACCGCTTAATGATTCAGCTCAATTTGTGGCCTAAATCCAGAGAAATTGTATTTTACAACCGCACCAATATTTATTGCCCTGATCATGGAAAATATTTTTAGGGGTCTTATGTTTATTAGTTGTTTCATTCTGGTCTGGTGGTTATAGCCAAAAAAAACCAATTACGTAAATTATTTATCGCCTTCATGGTCATATTTCCTGCATCTCACTTGAAACGATTAATTTTATCAGTATGCTTTTTTTTATATCTCGGAACTCTCTATTCCCAAGATTTTAAATCGGTTTACATAAACCCCTCTGATAACGGTATAGGGATAAAAGACTATCTGTCAAAAATAGAGCAGGACTATGATGTAGACTTCATTTATGATGATAGTAGAATTGGAAATTTTGGTATTAATGGAGTAGTCTTTCGGCGAAAGTTATTAGACTATTTGGATATATATTTTGAAGCGTTTGAGCTAAAGGTAGTTGTCGTTAAATCTAATGTCGCTTTAATCTTACCAAAAAATGTCGCCAACCAATTTAACTCAAAAACAGACTATTTTGTAGTCAAACCTGCACCATCCGGAAGGATCAACCTCATTGGAGAAATCTATGATACAGATTTAAATGAACCATTAATCGGAGCTCAAGTTGTCGTCGAATCGATAAATGCAGGAGGAGTTACTAATCTTCAAGGGGAGTTCTCTATCAGTTACGAGACTAACGAGGTCTATAGTGTAGTCCGTACCCAATACAAGGGCTTTGATACAATTTTGCAACTTATAACATTCAGTGAATATGGTGATGAAAAAATGCCTCGGACCTTGCTATACCCGTCAGTAACAAAACTGGAAGACGTTATTATTCGTGCTCAGAGTATTGACAAAAATGTTAGCGGCAAGTTAACCGGAATTGAAAACCTGGGCATTGAGAGTATAAAGTCACTACCTACCTTTATGGGTGAGGTCGATCTTATCAACGGATTAACAACACTACCAGGAGTAAGTACTGTTGGTGAATTGGCGTCAGGATTTAACGTCAGAGGTGGAAATTTGGGCCAAAATTTGATACGCCAGGATGGAGCAATAATTTACAACCCATCACACCTTTTTGGTTTTTATTCAGCCTTTAATCCTGACATAGTGGATGATGTGACCCTCATCAAAGGCGGTGGAAATGCCAGATACGGTTCTAGAGTGTCCTCCACCATGGATGTCACCTTACGGAGCGGAGAAACGAGAGACTACCATGCTACTGGCGGGCTAGGTATCGTGTCGAGTCGATTGACCTTGGAAGGGCCTCTGGTTAAGAATAAGTCATCATTTATCTTGGGAGGTAGGATATCCTATGCCGACTGGGCTCTGGGAATTACAAAAGATCTTAAATTGACTCAAAGTTCGGCTGATTTTGGTGACGTTACAGCCAAGCTTTTTCAGATGATAAATGAAAATAACTTCATTTCATTATCAGCATATAGCAGCTTTGACAGTTTTTCACTAGCCAGCGATTCCCTTTTTACCTGGGGCAATAAGAGTTTGGCTCTCAAATGGGGTCATAATTTCAGTGCGAACACAGGTTCACAACTTACACTTGCGGTAAGTGCCTACAATTCAGAACTACAAAACAAAGATGCAATTGAAGGATTTACTTATGAAAATGGAATTACCAGTACCAATTTAATCTACAATGTAGATTCCAAATTTTCGGATGACAAGCAAATCAACTTTGGTGTTGAAGCCAACTACTCCCAGATAAACCCTGGTGAATCGCAGAATATCATTGAACGAAGTAATGTTTTGGAGTTCGATATAGATGAACACAAGGCCTTGGAAACGGCGGCTTTTGTACAATACAACTGGGATATCACTCCGAAATTTGCTGTATCAGCAGGTTTGCGTTATTCTCAGTTTTATCGCTTTGGCAAAGGCCTCGTCTACGATTATAACTATAATATCGTCGATTCTCAATTTCCTGAAAGAGGAGATTCTATAAATTATGATACGAATGAGCTGATTGATTTTAAACATGGACTTGAGCCAAGGGTTTCATTCAGATACAAATTAGATATTTCGACTTCTCTAAAAGCAAGCTACTACCGTACCTATCAGTACATTCATTTAATCTCAAATACTACCTCATCCAGTCCGCTTGATTATTGGCTATCTGGAGGGCCAAATCTAGAACCTCAAAGAGGGGATCAATTTTCTCTTGGAGTTTTTAAGAATTTAAAGGATAATAAATACGAACTATCGGTAGAAGGGTATTATAAAGATGTTAAAAATACTATTGATTATATAGAAGGAGCTGAAGTTAAACTTAGTGAGTCAATAGAGGGCAATTTGATTCAGGGAAATGGGATTTCCTATGGGATTGAATTTTTAGCCAGAAAAAATACCGGTGCTTTAAACGGTTGGCTTTCCTATACTTATTCGAGAAGCCTTTTACGGTTTAACTCAGATTTTGATATCCTAACTGTAAACCAAGGAGATTTATACCCATCACAGTATGATCAGCCACATAATCTATCTGTTGTAATGAATTATGCTGCCAATGAGATCTTGTCGTTTTCAGCAAATTTTAGTTATTCAACTGGTCGGCCGATCACTGTTCCTATTTCAAAATATTCGTATAATGGGTTTCCTACTGTAAACTCCTATTCTCAGCGAAACGAGTTTAGAGTACCGGACTATCATAGATTGGACTTGTCAGTCACATTGAAAGGAGAGCATCCTGAAAAAAGATTTCAGGGAGAATGGGTGCTTTCAATTTTTAACGTCTACGGAAGAAACAACGTATTTGCGGTGGCTTTTGATGAATTCGGCCGAGCAAGTAAGGTGTCGATAGTCGGTAATATGTTCCCGTCATTGTCATATAATTTTAAGTTTTAAGGAATGAAGAGAATTTTTATTATCCTACTGTTATTTACAGCATGTGTGGAACCTTTTGATTTCGATCGAAACAATCTAGATCCACAACTGGTAATCGAAGCATATGTTTCCGATATATCCTACAATGAATCATTGGAAGCGCCCTCCAACGGGAGGTACTTTACGGTAAAGTTAAAGTGGACTCGGTCGGTTGGTTCAACCGTTCAAGACAGGATTACTCCATTTGCCGATGTCAAAATTATTGATGACGAAGGCAACGAATGGGCTTATTTTGAAAATTTCAAAGAGTGGGGAACCTATGTTCTTCCTGATAGGGATTTCAAAGCGTGCGAAGATAGGATGTATAAGCTGCAGGTTACCACTCGTGACGCTCTGGTCTATGAATCAAACTGGGAGGAATTGCCGTCAGCAACACCTCCTGTAGAGGATGTTTGGTTCGAAGAAGAAGAACGAAAAGTATACTATTATCCGGCAGGAGAAGAAAAAATAAAAGATCAAAATTTCATCAACGTATCAACGACTCTCCCAACCAACCCAGACGGACAGACACGATATTATAAATGGGAATATTCGCCTATGTGGGTTTATGAAGCCCCATTAGCCACGGGTGCCTTTAGTCCTTTTAGGACGTGCTGGATTACGAACCCTGAGTATCTTAGCGAATACGCATTGCAAGAAGATGTGGTCGGTCAGACTCAACAAGAGTTGTTTAATATTAAAATCGACGATAACAATCGTCTTTATGAGAACTTTTCGGTTTTGATTTTCCAACAAAGCATTTCTAAGGACTATTTCTACTTTTCTCAATTGATGCAAGAGCAAATTAAACCTAATGGAATCTTCGACACTCCGCCAGCTAATTTGCCTTCTAATTTCACTTGTATAAGTGATCCTACAAGGACTCCTGTAGGCTATTTTGGAGTGGTGAGTGAATCTGCAAGACGTTGGTACTTCAACAAAGACGATCTGTCATATGTTGTGGTAGATGATCTTCAGGCCGAATGTCTTGCGAAATTTAACAGGCCTCAGGATCCACCGGATCCGGCACCAGAATGTGAGGTGTGCTTAGCCTATACTGATGGAATCGCCACTTTGACCAAACCTGATTGGTGGGAAGAAGATTGATTAGAAGGAGCGAGACTTATGAATGTAGAAGACACCTTTAACCGGCAACATATTAAGTGTAATGAACGGAGCTAAGAAATTTATTGTTAATAGGAATATTAAATATTATCTCCAGAGCAATGAATATATGACCTTGATAAACGAATGACGTTGGAACTTGAGTTCAATCAAGAAATACAAATTTAGTAAGTAAAATCAATCTTTCTCTTGGCCTGTAATGATTAGGTCATTGTAGAATAAAGCTAGAATAAAAGAATAAAAGAAGATGAGAACGACTGTACTACTATTAGTGATTGTGGCCAATACATTGATAATGGTTGGATGCGAAGAGAAGCAGGATGAGATATCGCCATTTACATGGTCGTGGACGGATACAGAGCAGTCTTTTGCTGAGATCGATATATCACCAGGTACTACCACAGATGTGATATTAGAGATTCCTGATCCTCCGTATGAATATGCATTTAGGGTGATTGCACCTAAATCCATTGATGAAGAAAATGGCAACCCACTTGTATTTTCTATTCATGGAGGAGTTGGAGGAGCCGGTCGAGAGGCTCATAAAAGCACTGACTGTATTGCACCTGCGCTCGAAGAAATTAACGCTTTTGTAATAAGTCCAAATGCTGATAAAGTCCAATGGTATGAGGTTTATAATCAAATAAAGATGGCAAATCTTATCACAATGGCCGTCAACAATTGGCCGATAGACACTACCAAGATAGTGGCAACAGGGTATAGCGACGGAGGAAATGGTACTTGGTTTCTTGCAGAGAGATATCCTAATGTATTTTCTGCTGGTATAGCATTGGCAACTTCATATAATACACTGACAACATCTGGTGACGCTCGTAAAATTGATATTCCGCTCTATGTCATTCATAGCACTGGAGATGAGCTTTTCCCATTGGATCAGACCCAATATTGGGTAGATCAAACCATTGCTGCCGGAAGTGATATAAATTTTGTTATTGCTGATGGGCTTTCTCATTATGCACCATGCGATTATACAGACCATTTCGAAGATGCAGTACAATGGCTGGAGGATGAAGTTTGGGAATGATATAAAGATCGAATGGCTTGCAAAAATAATAGACTGAATCGCTCCTGTTCTTTTTGCTAGGTTAGATTCTAAAATCTATGTTGTGAAAGACTCAAGCACTTTTTTTGAATTAATACAATAATGAATTTAAGGGTAATCGGTAGCGAGTAGGCTTTGCCCTGTGACATAATTGTATCCATCGACAATGAGTTGAAACGTTACGTCAAGTTCGTCAAGGGTCTGTGGCGTATAGAGCATGACAAAGCCATCATATCCTTCTAATCGCTGTACTGCAAACGGATGTAAAACTGCCCAACAAGACTCCACAGCTTCATTGCTCCGGGATGGTTCTAAAAAAATATGCAAACTGCCATCATTGTGTATGTGAGCAAATTCTCGATCACCAATCAATGCTTCAGGAACAACCACAGATACGTCTTCGGTGATCCATATTCCTTGCCATCCGGCCACAACAGACGGACGCTCCTCGATTCCAGGGATAGAGTATACTCTTCGATTTAATTCTTCGTTGACCTCGGGTACCAATTCTACATCAATCTGAACGTGTGGGATGTCCGTAGTAGTTTCGGGACGTGAACCAGCCCGCTTGGGTAATTCCACTGTGATTACTTCATCAGCGGTATCGTCTGCAGTATCATTAACCATTTCAGGATCATCGTTTTTGCATGAACCCACCAGGAAGAAGGTCAGTGCCACTACCCATATATGAAATCCACTTTTCATTGGCTTGTGAGGTAAAAGGAACGATAATTTAGGAAGCTCTAGTGTACATAAAGATACTCCAAATCCAACGGTCTCACAATTAATGACCGAAACTCTATTCAAAGACAGGATAAGGCAATTTTCTGAAGTACCGGTATTTACTTAAGATAATACTCGCGTTAAATAGGCAATATGTCGCTATTCCTTGCCAAGACTATGCAACATCCTAAAATGGCTTTTGATGGCGCACAAGAAAGTGGGATATTCTAAATATTGGATGTCGTAATCTTTGGCAGTACTACGCACGATATCAGAGATTGCGTGGTAGTGGACATGACAAATAGTTGGAAACAGGTGATGCTCCACTTGATAATTGAGACCACCAATCATCCAGGAAAACAGTTTACCCTTTCGTGAGAAATTTGCGGTTGTATTCATTTGGTGGATTGCCCAGCAGTTGTCTATACTCCCCTTTTCATCAGCGACGTGAAAACTAGTATTTTCTAATACGTGAGCCGACTGAAAAACCAGTGCCAATATCAGACCACAAATAAAATGCATAGTCAAAAACCCTATCAACACCTGCCACCATGGCAAATCAATCAGAATCATAGGCAAGGCTAGTGTAGCTCCAAAATAGAGTATCTTGTTGATAGAAATTTGAAATATCGCCTTGCTCAAAGTCAAACCCTCAGCAGCCAGCAAGCGTTTTCGATGAAATCTGGCAATCTGCTCAAAATCTTTACTTAGTGTCTTGTATAACGATAGTAGTCCATAAAAAAATGGAGCATAATACGCTTGATATTTGTAGAATCCACGCCGTTTCTGATTAGGCGAAAACCGCATCACCTGATTGTCTAGATCTTCGTCAAATCCATGGACATTGGTAGACGAGTGATGAAGGACATTGTGTTGGATCTTCCAGGTCACATGATATGAGCCTATCACGTTGAGCAAGAAGCCCAATGCTAGGTTGACGTTTTTGTTTTTGGAATAAGCGCCATGGTTGGCATCATGCATGATCGCAAGTCCGATACCACACATCCCCTGACTCATAATGGCCCAAAGCAGCATCATGGAACTAAATGTTTGTACGATACCAGAAAGTAAAATTATGAAGGGTGTAAAATACAAACACAGCATAAATACTGTTTTAAGTTGCATGTTTGAGTTTCCAAATTTTGATAAATTCTTTTCAACGAAGTACTCATTCACCCTTTGTCTCAACTCAGTCACAAAATCGATTCCTTTCTCACGATTGAACCGCACTATTGACACCTCCATATTATCTCTTCTCCATTATAAATCTTTGGAAGATAGGTAAAAAACAACTGATAACTTCAAGGCATGGATGATGAAAGTCAGCAATTAATTTTGAGCCACCCGGAATTAATGAAACTGTTAGCTTGATTAATAGTCAGATACTTGCATTTCCACTCATTCCCAGGTGAGGAATGGAAAGGTTGGCTGAGTTCGTTTAGCTTATAAAAAGTTTTCGATTTATTCATGATGTGCAATAATTGATTAAAAGAATTTATGACTAAAAATGAAGAAACCGTCAAGTTATCAATGAGAGAAATGTTGGTTATAACAATAAAAGGCCACCCGTCGTTAGCCATTATTTAAAGTAAAGTATATGAATATCAAGCGTTGTTTTTTGTCACTGGTTGGACTTGCAATTATTTTACAAAGCTGCAATACTAGCATCACCTCTAAACCTTATATGGATCAAAACCTGCCGGGCAATACACCTCAATTGTTTGCACCATCAGTAGTCAATACAGCAGAAATAGAAATTAACACGGTATTTAACTCGTCATTTACCGAATTGTTTTTTACAAGAATTGTTAATGGAAGCTTTATCATATACCATTCTGAATTAGTCAACAATAGTTGGTCTAAGCCTAACCCCATTCAAATGTTTGATAATAAGCAGGCAAAATCCGTCGCTATAGATCCAACTATTACAAAAGAAGGAGACACGATGTATTTTCTTGGGGTCAACCCTGAAGATCATTCAAATAGCACTCCTCCAGACATCTATAGCAGTCAAAAAGTAGATGGAAAATGGCAGATTGCTACAAGGGTTGAATTCCCGATATCGACGGATGAATACGCTGAATCATATCCTGTCGTCGTCGCTGATGGTAGCTTATACTTTGAGTCCGATCGGCCAGGAGGGTTCGGAAAGCGAGATATTTATCGTGCCCAATATTTGGAAGAAGGAATGTTCGACATACCAGTAAATATTGGTCCAGCAATAAATTCTGAAAAAAGTGCTCGCAGCACTTTTGTGGCATCAGATGAGAGTTTTCTTATCACCTCAAATATTACTGAAGAAAAGGGTTTTTTTATTGCCTTTAAAACAAACAACGAATGGCAGACCCCAACAAAATTTGAGCTAGGTGAATTACTGGATGACGAGTGGATATATTTTTGCCCTTATATGTCTCCAGACAATAAGTTTTTTTTCTTTTCGAAAAGATACAACGATCCCGCAGTGAGTGGATGGAAAGGAGTTACCAGAGGAGAAGTTTACTGGCTAGAAGCAGGTCATATTCTTGATCTAAATACAAAATAGAAAGCTAATTGGTGTTTTTCCCAAATACAATTCACAATTCTACCTTGCACAAAAGGGGTACATCTTGTGAAGAGCCACATTTATCTAACATTCACAAAGTTCGCATCCAAAACTCCATATCAATAGTTGAAATATTTGTCATCACAAGGTCAAGAGAGTAATGGACAGAGCAAATAAAAATCTACGCCCCAGATTTAGGGAATGTAATTTTTCCATTCCGAGGTCAAAGATATTTGGTTCTTTTTAAGTGTCCGTTCACTTTGCAGAAATGGCCGATTCATGGCCCATATAGAGATTATCTTGACACTTTAAATTCAGGAAATGAAAATCACAGCATTTTCTTAGTCAATAAGTATGAACATTTCTCAATTTCACTCATTTCTAGTATTCTTAAAAAACGTTCTTACGCTTGGGTTGTTTCTTTACTTGTTATGCACACCATTATTTGCACAACCCAAATCTATAAACAATCAGAAATTGGATAGCTTAAGAATCATTGATCAGGCTATAATCAGCTATGACATTGAAGAAGATAAAAATGAACAGCTTCTGATACAGAGTAAGCCAGAACTGAAATCAAAGGAACGCAGGCAACAAATTCAAATATTAGAACAGAGCAGAAAAATTCGAACATTATCGCTCATAGGGCTGATTTCAGGCCTTTTACTAATATCAGCTATTGCCTTATTAATCTATTTTCTTCTTTCAAATCGTGCGCAGGCTAAAAATCAGCTTATCGAACAAGAGTACCAGTTGGATCAAATGAAATCTGACCTCTTTCTCAATATTGCGCACGAATTGCGTACTCCGATGACACTGATCCTTGGGCCGCTCAGCGAACTAGAAACTAATGATAACTTGTCAGCAAGGGAGAAGCGCTGCTTTAAATTGATTCGAAGTAACAGCGAACGCTTGGTCGTCATGGCTGACGAAATTTTACAAGTATCCAAACTGGGACAAGAAAAGATGGTAGTCTCGCTTGAGCGTATTCCACTGAAACTCACCTTACATCAGATATGGGCAGGATATCAGACTCTGGCTGACAAAAGGTTAATTGCCTACAAATTTGAAGTAGCTCTGGATCAGGATTTATGGATTAAGGCTGAAAAGGTAAAACTTGAAAAAATTCTTGGTGAGTTGATCAGCAATGCTTTAAAGTATAGCGAAAAGAATGACCAAGTTGCGGTTACAGCTAAAATATACAATGGACAACTTGAAATTACCGTAAAGGACTCAGGGCCTGGTATTGACCCCGCAGAACAGCAACAAATCTTTAAGCGATACTATCAGTCAAGCAAAGCCGGAAAGCGCAAATTAGGAGGTGTAGGACTAGGACTCTCCATAGTCAAAAGTATGGTCGATGGGTTGGAAGGGTCGATTCGTGTGGAAAGTGAATTAGGGGAAGGGACCTCATTTATTGTACTTCTTCCAATTACCCTATCTGATGATGCAAGTGATGACGAAACCTATTCAAACTCATCCACTATAAATTTACCAGACGTCCAGAGCAATAAAGAGCATACACCAACGATTGCAGCTCTATCTAAACGCAATGAAGAAGATGATCTTAATCGACCAACTGTACTAGTGGTTGACGATCAGGTCGATATGCTCGACTTTATTTGCGATATCCTTTACGAAGATTATCATGTGCTCAAGGCTATGAATGGAAAGAGAGGATTAGAAATTCTTTTATCAGGTGCCTACCGTGTAGATTTAATTGTTTCAGATATTATGATGCCCGAAATGGACGGTTTGGAGATGCTGGATTACATCAAAAAACAAGAAGAGTTAAAATCTATTCCAATTATTTTTCTGTCCGCATTTCCAGAAGATGAGCCTCGAATAATTACCTTGTCAGAAGGTATTAACGATTTCATATCAAAACCTTTCAATCGTAATTCACTGTTGCTTCGGTGCCATAAGGTGCTGTTAAGAGTGAACGAAAAGAGCATCAAAGACATGGTCTGACTCATTCTGCTACCACTATTCCTTAGAAAACCTAAACATGCTGACTTTTCAAATTGGTCTCAGCCATTATTTTTGAAAGAGACATAGAATCCAATAGTCTTCAAACGTTTGCTATTGGTCGACCGGTCTGTATATCGAACTTACGATGAGTTTGTATTGCTCCAATCTCTCAGCCAGTTTTTTTTCTTTTTTGTCTGTATCAAGATGAATTTTTTCACCTGTGTCCACTCGAAAAAAGGCCTTGTAGACACTGCTTTTAATATCGTATTTCGCCCCTGTTCTGGTGCTCAACTGTGCTTTTTCTGTGACCTGATTGATATAAAATTTTTCTATACAATCAAATTTCTCAGGCGTCCCTACTTTAAATCCTAACAGTAAGGTGTAAACCGTATAGGTCCTTTGATCTATATTGATTTTTAGCCCGTATCGTGCAGAGAGGATCAATATTCCAATAAGCAACAGAACTAAGGAGGTAATACCCCTGACAATAGTGACAGAATCGGCACTGCTGATTGCCAGTATGGCACCAATGATCAAAATGATTCCGAAAAATTTGAAATTCTGGGGAAAGTAGGATTCCTGCTTTATATCTAGTTCTTGCATTCCACGATGTTAGTCAACCCGCTCGCCTTTTTTGTACTTTTCCTTACTTTCCAGCTTACCATCTACAGTATAGTATTTCCAGGTGCCTTCTTTTAGGTCGTTTTTGTACTTTCCTTTCGTTTTTAACTCACCAGAAGGGTGATATTCAAAATAGCTACCATGTTTAAGGCCATCTTTTATTTCCAGCTCGTACTTAGGAGATCCTTCTTCGTACGCTTCCGTCTGTTTTTTGGCGGCCAAATCTTCTACTTCTATTTCCTGAATGACAATTTGCTCTCCCGGGTCCATTTGAAAGAGGCTATCAAGGTTGATCTCCAAGCTAGGAAATGGAATGGCATGAGCGAAAATATTGTCCGGGTCAAACCCTTCAATCGAAAGCAACAATTTCGTTTCAAACATTTTTCCAGCTGGAGATATGTTGAATCCAAACTGCGGAAAATGAGAAATCATATTTCGTTTGGACTGAAGCAGCTCTACTGTTTCACTATCCAGGATTCCTCCATTACTCTTGCCCAGCAATTCCAACTGCATATAGAGAAACGCACTGTGTTGGGTACCCAGCAGGTCAGAGAACTCCTCATAGGCAGGCACGTTGGCCAGCGTGGATTCATCGAGCCATTGATCAATCATTCTCCTAAGTACTTTGGGTCGATCAGAAAATATCACAAACTGATCGATGATGGCGTAGTAGGGGCGGTCATACTTTGTAAAGAGCTTGCCCAGGATCAGGTTAAATAAACCTTTGACCGCCATATAATTGATTTCATGATTACGGTAGCTCACCGTTTTAAAACGCACCGGAGTTTTTCTTTTTATCTGATGACTGAGAAAAGACATTTTCTCCTTGGCCAGAGTAGCACTTTTGGCCTTGAGGATGAAGGCAGTTTCTGACTTGTCGTTCATTTCAAACTGCACCAGAGCCAGCTCATCATCTATCCAGCCTGCGAGGTCCTCTTCAAGGGCAATTCCTAAAAACTTCTCAGTTCGGGCGGTATACGACTGATACGTCTCACCAGACTCAGGATCATTGGACAGCTGGTCGACTAAGGCTACATAGAATTCTTGAAACGAATCGAATCCGAGGCTCATGTAGACCGACGTCTTGGCTGGTAGTACTTTGGCAATGTCCGTCCCTCCTGTACCTGCTTGCGGGAATAGATTGAGGTAAGTAAATAGGCTGTCGTTGTAGTTGGAATACCCTTCGAGCAGCAGCGATTCCTTGTCCACATTGAAATAGAATCCGCTGTAGCGAAACGGGAGTGATTCTTTCAAACTCTTAATTTCGTCCGGACTCACGATTTTCCCAAGATGGGTATAAAGCGATTCGTAGTTGACATAGATCCGTACCAAACCTTCACCGAGCACCTTTTTTCGAATATCTATAAAGTCGAAAGTTCGGGTAAGTGATGCTTCATTTTTCGATAAAATCGACTCCTCCACCAGGGTATGGGTAAAGGAGGCGATCAGGTAGTTGTTTTCGAAGGCAAAGTACAAAGTCTCCTTTGAGTCCAGGTCTAGTTTTTCATAAATCACATTTTCTTTGAATGAGCGCTTGGAGACATGATCCAGACTGGTCATCCAGGTTTGAATTACCCCCAGACCTTCCAGGTCAAATACGAAAAGCAGATCCGTTTGATCGGATCTATACGGGTGCCCCGATATATATATGGTGCGATTGGTCAAAAGATCCAATGCCTGGTCAAAGTCTGTCAACGTCTCTTCTAGTTCGGTCATCATTTGCCCATACTCCTGCCACTCCTCATCACCTTGTAGCAGATCCCATATTCTGGTTTGATTTACTTCAGACCAAAGTTTGTAGGGCTTGTCTGTCTCCAGGATATAGAGTGCATTATCAGGAATTAGCCCTAGTGGGTGGATTCGTGGCCCGGCTACTTCCGGATTGATCAGCTTATAGACCTTCCATGCACCAAGGAGGAGGGCTGCCAGGATTATTAACCAAACTATTTTTTTGACAATACTCTTCTTTTTTTGAACAGGAGTAGAGATGGGCTGAGTTGAAGATTGATCTTCTACCGATCTGGAGTCAGTAGGCTCCACTGGCTGAGAGTCGTCTTGGGGTTCGTTTTCTTGATTCATTTTTCAGCGCTGGTAGGTGAGCATAAAGTAGGCTCCATACTTGAAGTTAATTCTTATATGGAGCCTTGATTTTGTTTAATCGGTCCGGTAGAGACTAGTTGATAGAGTCGGTAGATTCTTCTTCAATGGCTACATCTTCCAACTCAGCTTCTACATCCTCTTCTCCTATGCCTTCCATTTCCATAAGAGTGGTCTCTAGCTCCAGGATAAATTTAGAGCCGGACAAATCACTATTGTTGATGATATCGTTGAGCGCTTCCCTTCTTTTGTCCTCGTCTTCTATGGCCAGCGCCTCAAGTGCGAATTTTGCTCCAGCGATGTCCACTGCCTCGAAAGAGATATTTTCTGACTTTACCCAGCCTTCGTCCATCCACTTAGCGCCAGATCTTCGTCCTTTGATTTTCATCCAGTCTTCTTGTACTTCGATACTCGATACGATATCCATCATTTTAAATACTTTCTCTGTTTTGGTCAGTAGGTCAGGTCTGGAATACATGTTGATGTCGGTGACAACTACGGCAGGCTTGGCATTGTTGACTATGAAGTCACTAATAGCCCAGCCTTCTTTTCCATCATTGAGCAATACATAAGCGTATGTTTTTTCATCTACAGTCGAATCTTTGCCCAGATAGGTCAACGACTCCCCTACGCTCAATCTAGTTACATACTTACCATCTTTTGCAGGGGTGGCACGCACCACTATTTTGTCCCAGATACAGACTGCTGGTGAGGTTAGAGGTTCGGTCACTTCCTCTACAGAAGCGTCTTCTGTAGCAGCAGTAGTAGAGTTCTCAGTATTAGATGAGCAGCTCATGAGAAAGAAAAAGGAGGCTGTGAATAAGGTACTTAGAATATTTTTTGTCATAGTTCTGTTGAAATGATTAGCTAATAGCCCCAAATATATAGACTGTATCACTAATCCACCAATTGCGAAAATGTAATTGACAATAATGGGCTAAAGATGCGGAAGTGTGACAGCGAGATCGATCTGCCCAAACTATTGATTTTGAGAATTGAATCTTCAATTCAGAATGACTGAAAAATCAACTTGATCCCTGTTTCCTTCTGCATCCACCACTGTGAGTTTGTGACGACCAGAAGTTAGACCCAATGGAAATGTAGGTTTGCCAATGGTGCTGCCCAGATAGGCTTCATCGAGATACCAAAAAAGCTCCCTTTTAGGGAATCTGGAAGCAACTTTACCTACTAGCGGTTGATACCCTCCATCAAAATCCTTTGGAATAAATACATTGGCCCTAGCTAGGGGGTAGATGATTTGGAGGATATTATGTTCTTGAGCCGTAGGACAATTGGGATTGTGCTGTGGGATATTCGGAAGTAGGGTACCCTTATTTCTCAAATAGTGTCCCACATCCGGCGGATAGATCAAAACCTTGCTTTCGATATGATGACGGGTCCAGCAATGCGAACAAACTGCATATTTATCGTTTTTATCAGTAAAAATGGTCTTATGATAAGGGCACGTTTTTAATGGTTTCATCTGCCTTGGCGCAGTTGCCATTTCGGGGTTTGGACAATTAGACGTAGCATAAAACCCAGTTTCACTGCAGATTTTGACAGTTGTTCCGTATCCTGTGTCAAACCATTTTTTCTTTGGGTTGGTAGGCAAACTATTGAGGATATTGAACATCAACGGCCCTGCACTGCGCATACCTGAAAGCGCTTTATTCGAAGAGCCATCAAAGTTTCCTACCCATACGATAATGGTCCAGTGAGGCGTGCATCCCGCAGCCCAAGCATCTTTATGGCCGTAGCTGGTACCGGTCTTCCAAGCAATTGGTTTTTGTGAGCTGTATTTTTTCCAGTAGAATTCTAGCCCAGGACGAATCAATTCTTTCATCTCATCCAATACCAACTGACTGGCAGTAGCACTTATCAATTTATTCCCAGATTCAGGAACACGGCTTGGCAAATAACTGATAGATTTAAAATTGCCTGCATTGGCTAGACCCATGTAGAGCTTGGCCATGTCCCACGCTGACACTTCTGCGCCTCCGATAATAAGGGGTAGCCCGTAGTCGTCTGGATTTCTGAATAATGAGCTTACACCTGCAGACTCCAGCTGATTATAAAACTTATTGACACCATAGGCATTCAGCAACCTGACTGCAGGAATGTTAAGTGAATGAATGAGCGCCTGAGAGGCTGGCACTATTCCTGAAAACTCCTCGGAGGCATTGCTTGGAGAGAAGCTGCTGAAGTAGGTCGGCACATCTTTGATAAGCGTCTGGGGTAAAATTAGCCCATCGTCGATAGCAAGAGCGTAGAGATACGGTTTGAGGATGGAACCAGAAGACCTAAACGCTCGCACTCCATCTACTCGCCCGAGGTTAGGCAAATCATCGAAATCTTGAGAGCCCACATAGCTGACCACCGAGGAGGTGGTATTGTCGACGACCAGTGCACACACATTTTTCACACCGAGCTGCTGCATTCTGCTTGCATGCTGTTTTACAAAGAAGTTAGTTTCATATTGGATGACTGGATCTATAGTGGTGATGACTACATCCTTCTGGTTTTCGGCATGGATTCGCTCGGTCAGGTGTGGCGCTGCCAAAGCGAAAGGTATAATTTCGCGTGGGACCTGCTCAAGCAATGATAATTCATAGGTCTCCTCATCTATGAGTTCTTTTTGAAGCAGTTTGAGCAAAAGGAAGTTTCTCTTGTGTTCTAGCCGGTCGTCATTCTTTGATGGAAAAACCATGCTAGGTGCATTGGGTAACACGGCAAGAGTGGCCGCTTCGCTCCAGGTGAGTTGTTCTGGCTTTTTTCCAAAAAAACGATAGGAAGCGGCGGCATATCCACGAATGTTGCTTCCATATGGTGCATGGTTTAAATAATCTTTTAAAATGGAAGTCTTGGATTGTCTTACTTCAATTTTTATTGCCAAAAATATTTCGGCTAGTTTATTAATGATTGTGCGCGGTTGATTTCTTATCATCCTAGCCAGTTGCATGGTGATCGTGCTACCGCCACTGACTACTTTTTGATGTTTAGTATTGAGGTAAAGTGCTCTGCACAGCGCATAAAGATTGAAGCCTGGGTGGTAGTCGAAATACTGATCTTCGAAGGTCAGAGCGGCTACCTGTAGCTTTTGTGGAATCTCCTGCTGGAGATGAGGAGGCAGACACCACTGCTCATCATGATTGAGAAAGACACGTAGTATGGAACTGTCTTTAGCCAGAATAACCTGACTATAGTCTCGTGATAGTCTGCTGTCCCCTAGTGGAAGGAGTAAGTAGATACAGAAGATCATCAAACCGGTAGCCGGGAGCGAGTATGATAGTTTCCTTCTCATGATTTCATGATCTTCTGCAGCTTAGCATTTTTTACTGACCTTCCACTACTTTCACTGGTATGGTCGGTCGAGTAGCTATATAGTCATTGTCATACATGGCTTCGCAGCGAGCACCAGGTAGCTGATAGCTGCCCTTGGTGATGGCATTTACCTTTACTACGAAATCGAGTGGGCGCCCTTTTGACAAGTCAAAAAACCACATGATTCTATCATCTCTGATGTCTAAATAATCTTCATAGCCTGTGTTCCAATTTCTCATCCAATCGGGCAGGATTTCATCTGACAATCGTGTGTTTTCTATCTCCCATCCTGAAGGTAGTAGCTGCAAAAGAGCCACTTCATCGATTCTTGGGATAACGCTTTCATTAGAAATCTTATAGTGGCCATAGAAGGTCATGCCTTGAGTCACCTCGCCGATTTTGATGTTTTCTCCGTCTTCGTTGTACCAATTGACAGACATCGAAATGTTGTTGTGTTGATATCCTGTGGTATCAATCATAGGCACTCCATTGTACGACAGTGTGGCATATAATTGAGGGACGGTGAGATCTTTATCCAAGGAGACCGTCAGCTGTTTTCCATAGCCTTTGTTGATGTAGTATTGATATTTATTCACTGATTTGATGGTTTCCTTTTTGCCATTAGGAAGCAGAAGTTCACCTTCAATAATTAAATCTTCGGCTGCCGTAATTCCAGCATAGTTGAAATAGCTGCCTATACCGAGTAGCATTTGTCCAGTGGATTGAGTGGAATACCAGTGATTGCTGGATAAAGTTTCGGCAATATATTTAGCCATGAGAGCTGCATTTTCATCTCTCTCAAGCAGAACTAAACATTTTAGTATGAGGCCTAAGTCGCGATTTTGGGAACCATAAGTATGGCTAAATTCTTTGTATTCTTCTACATTAGTACCGACACTATCAATCAGGTTCTGCACTTTGTCTATTGCCCCTGCGAGCTTGTAGGAAGTAATGAGTTGCCATTTCTGAACATTGTTCAAGTCCTGATAGTTGTTTTGCTTTATGAGATTCATCTCTTGCAGAGGAGCCTTATTGGCTTGTGCCAAAACAAAGCACCTGTTTACTCGAGTCATAAGATGTTTCTTTTCTTTATTGGGGTAGCGAGCGGCGCGTTCCATATAGCGAATAATTCCGTCGTACATCGCATCAGAGACCACATAACCTTGGTTTCGGGCCTCTATCAAAAACTGACCAGCATAATTGCTTCCCCAAGCCGATGCTTCCGTACCACCTGGCCAATAACTAAATCCTCCATCTGCCAGTTGGAATAGCCGGAGCCGGTCTATGCCAGCATTGATGTTTTTATCTATCTCCGCTGCTCTGTGCCGGTCATAGCCCAAAAGACTCTTCAGGGCAAGCTGAGGAAAGACCGATGAGGTGGTTTGCTCGATACAGCCATATGGATACCTGATGAGATACTCAAGACGGTGCATAAAATCCATATTGGGAAAAAGCGAAAGATTTATTCTGGCATTATTGGTACCATCCATGCCCATTTTTGGAAGATCAAAAGTGACACTTTCACCAGATTTGACAATCTTTTCAGATTTGTCGTAGATTCTGGGTGCACTTGGAGAAACCGGGACATCTGCCTCGAAGAAGCTTTCAGCAGTGGCTCCTTTGCAGCTCACCATTATTTTGGCTTGGCCTACAGCTGCTTTTACTTTCACTTTAAATTTGAAGAGCTGATCGTCCTCTGTATTGAAGGTGTGTTTTATTGATTTTTTGCCGATGACTTCCAATGGACCTTCAGTAGTCATAGTAATATCCACGTTTCCGATGTTCTCCTTGGTCGCAAAAACATTCACTGGTATTTCAAACTCATCACCAGGCTTCAAGGCACGAGGGATGGTAGGTTGTACTATTAGGTCGCTTTTCACAGGCACAGTTTTGTCCGCTGTACCGTATTTATTTCCATTGGCGGAGATGACCATGACTCTGACTGAACCTACATAGTTGGGCATTTCAAAGTTCACTTTTGCCTTTCCGTTACTGTCCGTCATGAGCGGGCCTTTAAACATGCAAATAGGTTTGAACCGTTTTTTCTTTTTGAATGGATCTACTTGTGACTCTCTGTAGTCCATATCACCTCCAATGGAAAATGTTTTGAATACATCGCTCTCGTTTGCCCCTATGACATGACCGAACAAGTCGTAAGTTTCTACTTCGAGTCTGATTTTTCTAAAGAAGGTTTTCCATGGATTGGGCGTTTGAAAGTTGGTCAGGTCAAGTAGCCCCTCATCGACAACCGCTACAGTGAATTGTGTTGGTTTGCCATCATGGGTACTGATATTTACATCGAAGAATTCTTTAGGTTTCAATTCATCGACCATGGCGATATGGAGGCCCTGTTTAGTGTCGGGATTTATGACTTGCAGTGGCAGGATGCCAAACATTCGAATCGGACGGTCATTTTTGGTCTGCGAATGTTCTTGCAATACTGTAATTGTAACATAGGCATTTGGCACCATCGACTTGGATATTTTGAGTTTCACTCTCATTTCTTCTTGTTCAGAAGGCGTGATCCACTTATTGATCAAAATCTTGTTTCCACGCTCTACAGTCATCAAAATATTGCCTTGTTTCGGCGAGGGGAAGGTGATAAGAGCCTCGTCACCTACCTCATAAGTCTCCTTCTCTGTTCTGAGAGCCAGTGTACCTGCATTCAGATCGCCAGATGGTATGCCTCCGTAGGGGTATGCGCTTACGAACATGCTTGAAATATGTCCTTGATTAGTGGCGTCTTGAACCTCTATGAGATACTGCCCTCGTTGTGAAGGTTGGAAGGGAATAGTTGTGTTGGGTTTGCCAGAAGAAACGATGCCTTCTTCGAGCAGATAGGAGTGCTGGTCTGACTTGAATCTAAGCTTGAAGTTTTTAAAATTGTCGTATTGGTACCACCAGTGAGAGTCGTTTCGATAGATCCTATAGACTAGCTCTCTGCCTGCTACGGCCTCGCCTTTATGGTTCACCACCACCACAGGGATGTCATTTTTACTATTGATTTTAAAATAACGGTGTCTGGATTTTATTCCGACATAGTGAGAAAAGGGGTTGACATCTACAAAGGTCCAAGCGTTGTTTGGACGACCGCCTTCTTCCTGAACAGTGGCTGTGATTTTCGCTTTTAGTGGTGACGGTGCCTGTTTTAGGTTGGGGATATTCCAGGTGATTTTGGCCTTGCCGTCAGCATCAAGATTACCACTCTTTATTTTGGTTTTAATATTCTTGAATTCAATGTACTGATTGAAGAAGCTGTATTCTTTGTATTTCGGAAATGCCTTAGATTGATCGAATATTTCCACTTCTGCTTCATATGGGAGTCCGTCAGCCGAGGCGCCAAAGAGATATCGACTTTCCACTTCTATTGGCATACTTTTATGCTGAGGCAGTATGGTTTTCTTGTCTGACGTGACTTTTACCTTTAGTCGATTGGCTACCACAGTCTCGACTTTTAGTGTGTGATAAAAATGCTTGTTGCCAATACTAACTTGGGCATTCCAGTTGCCTGTAGGGTCGTTTTGGTCAGTGCTAAACTTGAAATTGTAAAATCCATCAACTGCACTAGTTTGTTTTTGTTCAACAATAATCACCCCTTCAGGGCTATAGAGCTTAAATCGTGCGGGGGCATCACCTGCTGAATTATTATTGTGGCGTATGATACATGAAAGATTGACTGTATCTCCAGGTCGGTAAACACCTCGTTCGGTGTAGATATACCCCTGAGTTTCTAATTCTCTGGAGCTGATTCCGCCTACCTCGAAGCCGGAATTATTCCATTGCATTTCTCTAGGTTTGATCAGACTGATTTGTCCGTTTTTCTCGGCACGGATTAGTCGGTTGTTACGAGTGGTCAAGGTGACTTTCCCTTGGTCGTTGGTAACACCACTTGTACCATTGTTATAATTTGGAATGGTAACGGTGACACCAGCCATCGGGGCACCTGTCTTGAGATCGGTGGCGAAAATATCCACCTTACTCTTACTGTGTCGCTTCGCGATGAGACCAATATCACTGATGGTAATGGGCTTGTAGATTTGTCCCTGCTTCTGAATGTAGGTCAGCTCGTCCTCATCTATAGGTACCAGTACATCATTAGGGTTGAAGTTGATTCTAATCAGATATAGTCCATTTGAAAAATCTGAAAGCACATGATCGAGCGCCAGATTGTGAATGAGCCATTCGTTCTTTTCCCCACCGATTTCCAGTGTTTGGTTGTAGACTATCGCTCCAACAGTGGAAATGTATGATTTACGAAAATCAGAATTTCTGTTCTTGGTGCTCTTAATATTTTCATTGTTGAAAAATTGCTCAACGTTTTTATCAAAAATTTTCTTTACCTCCACGTGTACTCTCGATAAGTTGGTGGTAAGAAACTGCAATCTTTTATTATTGCTGGTCGGCATAAAAATACCGCCACTGGCAAATTCTACCTGGGGTTGGATATCTGAGAACTTGATGGTCTTGGAAACCGCCTGTTCTGTTTTTGTACCCCACTTACTTTTAACTCCCTGTGCTACTGTTACTTGATATTCGCCACCAAATTTAAAATCACCGTCAAGAACAATATGCTTTCCCAGTTGCTGGGATTTGAAGTCAGTTTCAGGGTTGATGGTGATAAATCCATCTAGGCTCTGCTGTATGTCCAATTGATCCGAAAATTTTAATAGCAGTTTAGGCTGCTTACCTCCCTCATCGAGATCAATGCCAGATAGCTTTAATTTTTGAAGCGGTACTATTTCCACTATTTTTTCTAAGGATTCGATCAGGCCCAGTTCACCTTTGTCCATTCTGAAGGTGTGTTTTTTAATGTCTGCCTGACGTTTGATCGGATCACTGATAAAACTAAAATCCCGATCTCCTTCTTGATTCCAGTTTACTGGAATGGATGAGAAATCTGTAGCCTTTTGAATAGATTCCAAGCTGGTTTTTTGCAGAAAAGAAACCTTTCCTCGATACACCAGAAGTTGGGGATTGGCAGGGTTTTGCAATTCTAATTCAGCACTAAACGCGTCGATGGATTGCCCCTCTACATAAAATTTTAGGGCAAGATCATCGACTTCAAAATCTTTGGGAACCGATTTTAGATCTAGTATTCCGGTGTAGTTGACTCTAACCGGCCATGGTTTGCTGGGTGAAAATTGGAGCACATTCTTTTTCGTCCATTTGGCGGACCCCTGAACAACAGGGTTGAAGCTAAAGGGGTTATCGATTTCCTTGTTTAAATCAGATTCATGTACGACGGGGTCTACAAAGGTGATCACAACCTTTGCATCTGGTGAGATCTTACCTGCGGTCACCTGACTAATAATTTCGGCGACCTCTGTGGAATACTTTACCTCAACGGTATCAGCAATTTCATTTTTTGGACTAGAGCATGAACTAATCAGAATCAAGTAAATAAGAGGTATGAAGAAACGCAGAGTTTTCATGGGTAGAGAGTATTATGGATAATTTTTTTATGGAGGCCGAAAATAACAAAACGAGCGCAGAATATTGGCTTTAATCTAAGAACTCGTTGTCAAAGGATACGTCGAATCTTTTCAAATCAGCGCTCTAAACGGGGAAGCATATGAGTATTAATCCTACAATCAGTGCTGCAATAGAAATGAGTAGGACTGCCCCAGCAGACACATCCTTTACCAGCCCAATTTTCTTATCAAATCTTGGTTCTACCTTATCTGCCAATTTTTCCAATGCGGTATTGAATGCCTCTGCCATCGATATCAAACCGATGAGAATAATCGCAATAACCCACTTGAGAATACTAAAGTCACAGATAAAACCAATTACCACAAGAATAAAAGAACAGATCAGCTGAATTTTGAAATTGTTTTCTGATTTGATCAAATAAGCTATTCCGCGAATAGCATGTCTGTAGCTCTGCCAGTTTTTTTGGATACTATTTATGATTTTGAGCATAGCTTAATGAGTGATGAACTAATAAATAAGCCAATAGCATCAATGAGCTATAGGCGATTGTCATTTGAATGGCTAATGGATTCGTGACTTGATGCATGGCATCCAATAGCAAAGTCATGGGTTTGGTTGCAAGATCCCAGCTATTCCAGCGCTGCACTCGACCTAGATAAATACCAAATCCAGAAAGAATCATACTTGATATGATGATAAACCAAGAGTTAGTGATCGAAACGACCTTTTTGAGCTGTCTATGGATGACTTTGAGTGAATACAATCCAAGTATGAAACCTGTAAGGGCAAAGGAGAATAAAATTAGCGGGTCTATCCATTCATGTGGAAGTCGATTATTGAGATGCTTGAGATCCGTGATCAGATAGGGCGCATTTGGGAAGAAGAGCAGCCAGCCAAAAAATAATAATGCACAGATCATTTTATTGGCATGAGCGATGGGACGCCGGGCCCAATGTTTAGCGATGAGGAGCGGAATCCAAGCCAAAAATAAATTCCAATTGAGGAACAGATAGACCAGGCTCGACTGGCTAATAGATCGATAGGTGGTTGCTAAAAGGCAAAACCCAGATAGAATGGCTAGCCAACCCATAGGATGAGTGAAAAGTTTTGAGCGATTCATAAATGCTAAAGTATATTTGATTGGTCTCCAGAACGGACTCTCTGCCTCAGTCAAGGCTGGAAGTATCATTTTGATCTTTAGGTTTCTTTTCATATAAAAGTACTTTGAATTACAAAGTAAACGAGAAAAGAATCAATAGGTTATGACTTGAGCAATATTTAATGTTATCTAAGGTCCAACTGAGTGAGCATTTAGCTGCACAGCTCTGCTAGTGCTTTGTCGATTTCTGGGTAGCTGAACCGGAATCCTCGGTCAGTCAGCCGTTTGGGGACAACTCTACGACTTTTTAGCACAAGTTCGGTTTCAGTACGGATGATAAGTGCTCCTATTTCCAACAGCCATTTGGGTGAGTTGATCCCGAAAGGTATACCTAATGTACCTCGAAGTGTTTTCATGAATAGTCGATTGGTAATAGGATTGGGAGAGGAGGCATTGACCACACCTGATAGACCTTCATTTTCTATAATGAAATCGACAATATTCACAAAGTCCTTTTCGTGAAGCCAGCTGACATATTGTTTGCCACTGCCTTGGCGACCGCCGATTCCTAGCCTCGCCAGGTTTTTAAGAGGCGATAGCGCTCCACCATCTTTGCCAAGCACTATGGCGGTGCGAAGAATTACCTTTCGAGTGTTTGGGATATCGATATTATTGAAAATGTCTTCCCATTTTTGGCAGACATCCACAGAAAACCCATCGCCAATTTCTCCTGACTCCTCATCCATTTCTCGGTCTTCGGCATGCCTATAGATTGTAGCAGAGGCCGCATTGATCCATAGCTTGGGCGGTCGATCAAGACCCAAAATAGCCTGACTTAGTATGCTTGTTGCACCTAGTCTTGAGCTGTATATTTTCTTCTTATTTGATTCAGTATATCGGCAATCCACAGATTTTCCAGCGAGGTTGATCAGCATTTCGGCTCCATCTAGACTTTGACACCATGTGCCCAAATGTGTACCGTCCCATTGAATATATTTAATGTCGTTGTGCCGTGCGGAGGTCCTTCTGGTCAAGATGATTACCTGATGACCTTGTTTGGTAAAGTGAGAGGCAAGACACTGGCCTAGAAAGCCAGTGCCGCCTGCAATTATTATTTTCTTCATCGAATGTTGATTAATTAGTTTGGAATGCGAGGTCTTCTTGAGCTCTCTTTCTCAATTTGAAAAAAACGAACAGATTAAAAAAGTGCATCCCACCAAGAATCAGAATGATGGCACCAAGTTTTGTGCTCAATTTTTCGATAACCATTTGGACAGTGATGATTTCAGTCATTATCTGCAAAGTGTAAATAGCGTATCCGACATTGACCAAATAAAATCCGACGATCAAAAGATTATTCACACTATCAGCCAAAGGTTGATTACCATGGAAGATATCGACCAAAAATAAACGCCCATTCTTGAAAAGGGTATTGGCCACACAAATGGTGATTGCGATTGTAATCGGAATGTAAATGAGGTAACTAATGATATTGTAGTTCATAATATAAGTGTTTGATAATTATATATATTTCATAACTTTCAGAAAATATTGAAAGGTTAGATTAAAAAAATATTTACATTTTCATGAGTAGCTTATAAAACCAGTTTTGGTCTGCTTTGGTGAATTTGTCCAGCACCCCGTCTACTTTTAGAGAGAAGTCTTTTAAATCGCTCGTCACCTTTTTGAATTCTTTGATTTTCTCATCGTTGCCATCAATATCCTGCACCTGGTTTAGTACTTTAATAATAGGTTCTATTTCCCTCCTTCTTCGTTCTTTGGATACCTGCCTGGCCAGCTCCCAAATATCTTTTCCGGCGAAAAAAAACTCCTTTCTTTCACCAATTCTATGCTCTTTTTGTACAATTCCCCAGTCCATAAGAGCACGTAGGTTCATGTTTACATTGCCTCTGGACATTTGAAGTTCGTCCATTACCTCTTCGGCTGATCGAGGCTCAGTAGAGATCAAAAGCAAAGCATGAATCTGTGCCATAGCTTTATTGATTCCCCAACTGGATCCTAGCGTTCCCCAGGCTTGAATGTACTTATGTTTGGCTTCTTGATAGTCCATGTGTGTGGCAAACGTAGTTAAACTTATTAAAGTTTCAAATATTATTGAAAGTATATTAACTATAAATACCACAGTCATCCGACCATTACCTAAAAAAATGGCATAAAAAAACCCGACCTCATTTTGTTTTGGGATCGGGCAGAATATCGCATCAGTGTCTGATTATTTTCGCCCGGGATTTAGTTCGATATGTATATTCTGCACCATCATAGTTTTCCTGTATTAGGATTTAATTGGAGCATGAATGCAAACCAATCTCTGGTTTCCTAGCAAATTAAGACTTGACAATGGGCTAATTTAGAATTATTCTTCTCTTATGGAAGATCTAGAATACCTTAACATCATTCCAAGGTTCTGAAGTATTCGAGGATCTTCAGGGCTTCTTCCTCACTTAGATTCATGTCTGGCATTTCTACGCCATTTACCCGTTCGGCGAGA
Source organism: Reichenbachiella sp. (assembly GCF_039941815.1). Classification (GTDB taxonomy): domain Bacteria; phylum Bacteroidota; class Bacteroidia; order Cytophagales; family Cyclobacteriaceae; genus Reichenbachiella. Next base: position 224,447 of record NZ_JBDVDW010000062.1, on the reverse strand, counting down.
ATCTTTGCGATAGGGTCATTCTGAGCCATCTCCTTAGGGTTGAGCATCATATTCATGATCCACTCAGGTGTGCGCCTTTTGGTAATACCCCAGTGGGCAGGACCCTCCATTTGCTTGATTTCATTATGACAAACTCTACAGAGCTGATCATACAATACCTGGCCTTCGGCGGCTATATTGGTGTTTACTGGTTGGAGATCAACTTGCTCAATAGGACCGATACCAATATTCTGCATAGGATCACAGGAATTAATTTGTGTGCACTGAAAACCGATAAATGGCAGTATGGTCAACAATAACGTAATTTTATAGGAAGTCTTCATGGTGATGAATATTTGATTTAACTAAAAATACCTTTCAGTCAGTCAATACCATATGACCCTCATCATGAAAAAGCGTGATTCTTAATACGTTTCAAAAAAAAGCTTAATCCATTTGATCTTTGTAACCAACCTTGGATTTGACTGCGGAAAACTATTCGACCGTCTTATTCCTTTCATTCCGGTAGGTAGATTTGATTTCTTGTTTGAAATCGAATTAGCCCCAAACCTGACATCATCATAAAAAATGTTTTTAATTTATCGCTTGTTGACTGGGTATCAATTAGTATTACCTTGTAAACCATCGAGTGTCTAACTATGCTAGCTGTAATAGAGAGCAATCCTATTCTATTAAAATTTGTATCCATTGCCCTTGCGGTAGTGTTAGTAGGGCTGATACTAAAAATGCTCAAGCAACCGCATGTGATTGTTTACATTATCACCGGGCTTATCATTGGTCCGCATGTGCTCGGTGTAGTGACGGACCTGGATCTGATCAGCTCATTAGGATCGTTGGGTTTGGTACTTCTCTTGTTCTTTATTGGGATGGAGATTTCTCTTCAAAACCTGGTCTCCAATTGGAAAATATCTGTGATTGGAACCGTTCTTCAAGTTATTTTCAGTGTGCTTGCAGTTTGGGCCGTTGGCTACTATTTTGACTGGTCCCTCGCTAGAATAGTGACCATAGGATTTGTTTTGAGCCTCAGCAGTACGGCAGTAATAATCAAACTACTACAAGATTCAGGCGAAATGGATGCTCCTGTCGGGCAAAACGTACTAGGAATATTACTTGTACAGGATGTGCTCATTGTACCGATGTTGATCACATTGAGCTATCTATCAGGTCATCAGGCCTCTTCCACAGAAATAATTTTACAGATAGTCGGAGGGATACTAATTGTGGCGTTTGTAGGATTTATATATTTCAAGGGAGAGACTAAGCTCCCCTTCCATAAACTGCTAGTAAAGGATCATGAAATTCAAGTGTTTTTTGCTTTCGGGTTATGCTTTGGATTTTCTATAATTACTGGCTTTTTTGGATTATCTACAGCGCTAGGAGCGTTCATTGCGGGAATATTTGTCGCATCATCTAAGTCGACCATCTGGTTTCATGAAAGCCTCTTTTCTTTTAAAGTAATTTTTGTCGCACTCTTCTTTATATCAATTGGCATGCTGATCGATGTTCACTTTCTTTGGGATAACATCTTGGCGATTAGTGCACTTGTGATGATTGTCCTGCTGACCAATTTTCTGATAAATGCCATCATTATGCGAGGTTTCAAGATGAGCTGGAAAGACAGTCTATATGCCGGTGCACTTCTTTCCCAGATCGGAGAATTTAGCTTTGTTTTAGGGCAACTGGCTTACTTCAATGAGATGATTTCTGATTTTGGATATCAGATGATAGTGGCAGTGATCTCACTCACCCTACTACTAAGTCCATTTTGGATTAGTTTGACCAAAAAACTTCCTATATCAAGTAATTAGCTTATTTTTAGGCTCCAAACTGCTTTTCCTGTTCTAAGGAAATGATACTCTTTGTCATTTGTGCAATTTACCGTTCATCCCCCCATCGGTTTTTGCAGAATTTAGTCGATGAATAAATTGTATTAATCTTGATTAAAACATTACTAACTGTGCTTACTGCGCTCAACCTTTTGGGAGGCAGTCATGCCTTTGGGCAGTATGAAACTGCCGGCCTGGATTTAGACGGCGATCTGTCCGAGTGGTATGATCGTGCGCTGGGTCTGGAAAGCGCAAAAATCTTCGAAGGTAGCTACTATGATATTGGTAGCCCGTATGTCGAACAAAACCAATATTTCAAAGGTGGGCAGTGGGCAACAGGTACCGTTATTTTTGATGGTCAGAAGTACGACAACGTAGACATGCTCTACAACTCATTCCAAGATCAACTGGTCGTACGAAATATTGCATTACATTTTTCAATTGCACAACCAACATTGCCCAATCAGGCGCGAATAGATTCGTTTCAAATCCATGGCCGTCGATTTGTTCATCTTCGTGGTGAGCAAGTGCCTGCCAGCGGGGAGGGCTTTTATGAGCATTTATTTGATGGAGAATCGATTGATTTTTTTGTCAAAAGAATCAAGAACGAATATATCAAATCGAGCGAACTGGTCTACGAGGAAGAGGACAAGCATTTCTTGTATTATAACGGTCAGTATATAAAATTCAGTGGAAAAAACAGTATCTATAAGCTGAATCCTGAGCACAAGACAGCTATGAAAAAGGCAGGACAGAAAACTATCATCAGACTGCGACTGGGAGAAGAAGATGATCTGATCCTACTACTAAAACAATTCGACCAGCTACATTCAAAACCATGAGAAAGATAATGATCATCATGGCGTTCTGCGCTGCCTTTTCTGCCAGGGCGCAAAACAGTGCTCAGCCACTTCAGGACAGCGTAGCGCTCTACCAAGTGATCACCTCACTTGAAGATACAGCCGCTCTACGGTTTTACTTTCGTGAAGAATGGCTGCAAGAGCTATATGTTGATCGGGCTCAACTCAATAATTTGGATGCAGAGTCATTGATCCAGTCTGCACTAGAGTCTACCACCCTGGATTATTACCGCGAGGGGCAAAAATTCATTCTGGTCAGAAACACCTCTATTGTGACCAACCTTCCAATAGCAACTTATTTTGAGCAAGAAGGAGCAGATACCCAGCCAGCAGAGGCCTTAATATTTGCCCGAGACCAGCGAGTCGGAGGCCAAAACGAAGAGCAAATCGTCCATAGCATAGGAGTCAGAAGTAGGTTTGTAAAAGGGGAGAAGAGCACTTTGGCAGGTTATATAACTGATATACAGACTGGTGATCCGGTAGAAGGGGCATTCGTATACATCCAAAGTCCATATATGGGTACCTCTACCGATGCCCAAGGTTTTTATTCACTTGCGCTGCCTAATGGTGAGCATACACTCCTCATGCAGTCTGTAAATATGAAAAACACCAGCCGAAAGCTCATGGTGTACTCAGACGGCAAACTGGATATCAAACTCGAAGTAGACGTCATAGCACTCAATGCAGTAGTGGTCAATGCCAATCGCGAGCGAAATGTTCAGAGTCCAAAAATGGGATTGACGAAAATCGAACCAGAGAGCATGAAGATTGTACCGGCACTATTGGGTGAGAAAGATATGATCCGGGTGTCCACTACGACCGCCGGAGTTCAATTTCTAGGAGAAGGCTCTGCAGGAATAAACATTAGAGGAGGTAAGGCTGATCAAAACCTTTTTCTATTCGATGGAACACCGATCTATAATACCAATCATTTCTTTGGGTTCTTTTCCGTTCTCAACAGTGACGCCTTATCTGGAGTGGATTTGCATAGAAGTAGTATACCGACAGAGTTTGGGGGAAGGCTCTCTTCAGTTTTTGATGTGAGTACCAAAAAACCGAATCATTCTAAATTTTCGGGTACCGGAGGTATAGGTCCGGTGACTTCAAGATTGACATTGGAATCACCAATCGGAAAGAAAGGTCCGTCCGTGATGATTGGAGGAAGGGCGACGTACTCAGATTATGTATTAAATAAAATAAAAAACTCCCCACTAAAGAACAATGAAGCCTCGTTTTATGATCTGGTTGGTAAAGTCGACTACGACCTCAACGAAAAAAATGAAATATCCTTTTCTGCCTATTACAGCAAGGATCAGTTTCAACTGTCATCTGATACCCTGCTGTCGTATACGGACTTTTCCTACTCAAACGCGATCTATTCTTTGAATTGGAAACATGTGTTCAATGATAAACTCCAGGGAATTTTCCATCTCGGGTCAAGCAACTATGACTACAACATCGGCTATGATGTACTCCCAAGTCAGGCTTTTCGCATAGACTTTACTGTAAAAGAAAGATTGGCATCCGCCAAATTTGATAGATATATCAGCGAGAAGCTAAATCTTAAATTTGGTGCCGAAGCAAAATTTTTGAGCGTCCGACCAGGCGTCAAATCACCAGTGGGAGAGGCATCACTGGTTGCGCCAGATGCGCTGAATGAGGAGCGTGGACGAGAGTCTGCCATATATGGTGCGGCTACTTACAGTCCATCCGATAAGTTTACCCTCGACATGGGACTGCGCTATGGTATATACACTGCAGTAGGTCCGGCAAGTGTCAGTCTATATGCCGATGATTCCCCAAAAGATGTCAATTTCATCACAGGTACACGTGAGTATAGCTCTGGGGAGCGCATCACTACCTATCATGGCCCAGAGCCTAGAGTGTCAGGAAGGTACACCTTGTCCGAAAACAGTTCGGTAAAAGCGAGCTATGCCAGAACCAGACAAAACATCCATCTCTTGATCAACTCAGCCTCGATTGCTCCTACTGACATCTGGCGACTGTCCGGCACCTATATCAAACCCCAAATCGCGGATCAGTGGTCGGTCGGGTATTATAGAAACTTTTATGGAAAACATACGATAGAGGCATCTGTAGAGACTTATTACAAAAACATACAAAATTTGGTAGATTTTAAGGTCGGAGCTGACTTACAGTTCAACAAAGCTGTGGAAACGGACCTGCTACAAGGCAATGGACGTTCGTATGGAGCGGAATTTTCCATTAAAAAATCTTCGGGCTGGCTTACTGGTTGGTTAAACTATACCTATTCGAGAACTCTCATTCAGTTGGACGGACGCTATCCGGATGAAATCATCAATAATGGAGATTTTTTCCCAACAGGATATGACAAGCCGCATTATATCAACTCTGTGACCAACTACAAGTTTTCCAGAAGGCTTACTATGACGCTGAGCGCCGTATATGCCACTGGAGTACCTGTTACTTTTCCTGTAGGAAAATGGGATTTCAAATCTTCTGAGAACCTTCTTTACTCAGACAGGAACGCCTTCCGAATTCCAGATTATTTCAGGTTAGACCTGGGAATCAATATAGAGGGAAGCCATAAAATAAAGAAGCTGGCGCATTCCTCATGGAATTTCTCCATATATAATGTCCTGGGTCGAGACAATGTGTATTCGGTGTTTTTCAGAGTAGAAGAGGGAGAAGTAAAAGGATACAAAATGACCGTATTCTCGCACCCGATTCCAACCATCACCTATAATTTCACTTTCTAATTCATGAGCAAGAACTATTTATATTATCTGATATTAATTTTCCTACATGGATGTGTGGAGCCTTATGATTTTGAGGTGACCGAGACGATAGAGGTATTGATTGTGGATGGTACGCTTACGGACGAACAAAAGACTCATCAAGTCAAATTATCCCTATCTGGAGCCTTGGATGCTGACAGTAATCAGCCAGTCACTGGAGCTTCGGTTTGGATTATTCAGGGTGCTGGTACGCAGATAGACCTATTGGAAGTCGAAGGCGGGGTATATGAGACCAGTCCGACTTATCAGGGCGTGGTAGGTCAGTCCTATACCCTATTTGTCAGGCTCAAAGATGGGTCGGAGTATTCTTCTACCACGGAGCGCATGCCCGTACCCGTACCGATAGACAGTGTCTATGGTAGATACATGGTGACCCCATCTACAGAAGATGATCAGATTCTGGCAGGTATTCAAATATTCGTTGATTCGCACGATGAGACGAGCGATTTCTCTAGTTTTAGATTTGAATATGAGGAAGATTACGAAATCCGGGTGCCGTATCCTTCAGTATTTGACTGGGATCCAATTACAGAAACTTCATTTCCCAGGGCTATAGATGTGAGCACCTGCTACGGTCATCAGGAATCCATTGAGCTGGCAATAGCCACCACCAGTGGGCAGTCTGAGAATCGACTTTCCGAATTTCCAGTGCGGCTAGTAGGCGTAGATGAAGCACAGCTCAATTCTAGATACTCGATTATAATCAAGCAGCACGCTATTTCATCGTCCACTTATCAGTACTACAAAAACTTAAAGGAAAACAATGAATCGTCAGGTAGCTTTTTTGATAAGCAAAAAGGTACCATACCTGGCAATATTACCAAAACGAGCGAATCTGGAACGGCAGTGCTTGGATACTTTGAAGTATCTGGCGTCAGCACGAAGACCACTTTTTTTTCTCCGGATGATTATGAGGACGACGGATTTATTGCCATTAGCCCTTTTCGATTTGTATGTGCCTACCGGGATGCGGCTGATTCTATTCGAGCCGATGCACTAAACAATGGTACCATGTCAGGAAGGAATATTTTTAATTTCACCTTCCCTATTCCAGACACGGCCATTCTGGTCACAGAGCGGTGCAGTGATTGTAGATTTCACGGAGATATTGAAAAACCAGACTATTGGGATTAAGGATGAAAAAGATACTAGTCATAATTCTGTTTTTGTGGAATGCCGAAGCACTCATGTCTCAGTCCAACAGATACGAGGCCGTATATAGTCACCTGAGTGCCATAGATCTCATCGCGGGTGAAACGCTCTATTTCAATAACTATGTCTACAGCGATCAAACAGGCAAACGCTCGGATTTGAGTCGATTGATATACATCGAGCTACTTGACCAAAACGGGGAACCAGTCTATCAATCAAAAATGGAGGTGGTGAACGGCCGTAGCTCAGGGCATTTCTATCTTTCTACTAATATCGAGACGGGAAATTATCATTTTGTGGCCTACACCCGCTGGATGCAAAATTTTGATGATTATTATCATCAACCGATTACCATCATCAACCCATATCTGAGTCAGACTTTTGACACAGACACTACCCAATCGCTTCAAGTAGAAATGAAAGTCGAGGGACAAAAATTTCTCGCTGGCGTGAAGAACAAGATGGTGATAAGAGTGACTGACACACAGGAAAATGGCATGGCTTTGACTGGCAGAATAGTTTCTAAAACCTCTGATTTTTCTGTGAATGTCAAAACTGATACTTATGGCTTTTTCTCATGTGAGATTACACCCGATGCAGCTGAGAATTACCAATTGATTTTGGAAAACAACCAGTCCTTTGAATTTTTCGATTTACCTTCTGTAGTCAGCAGCGGTATACAACTGCGATTGTTCTCCACATCAGACTTGTATATTGTAAAACTCATAGCTCCTGAGGGAACCAAATATAGCCAGGGTCAACTCGCGATATACCATCAATCGGAGCAAGTGTCCACTATGCCAGTCGCAATCAATACATCCATCTCTTTAGAAAAAAAACGACTTCCATCTGGACTACTACGAATGGTATTTACCGATAGTGATCAAAACCTACAGGAGCGTTTGATTTGGAATGGCCCTTTTCAAACCATGGATCAACCGCTAGAATTAGGCGCTTATGAAGTCTTGAATGAGGTGAATGCCAGTCTGAAAATCCCGGAGCCGGCAGCATTGTCCATATCAGTAGAGCAGGTAGAGCAGCGCGGACAGTCGAAAGGATTGGAGGTAGAGCGACTGATTGAAAATAAGCTAGCCATAGACCTGCCAGTTTCATATTACCAACAGATCAATACGGATCAGCTTGACCAACTCCTGATTTTTTCCTCTTGGATGGCAACCAGGGAGTATGACTCTTTGGTAGTTTGGCTCCCAGAATATAGATCCGCACTGTTACATGGTGCAGTGAAAGATAAAAATGGTTTGGGTGTTGCAGATCAGCCCGTGGGATTGACATTTTCAGGAGAGCGACCACAACTTGCGACAGCCTCCACAGATATGAATGGCTCATTTGTGCTGGCTTACGATTTGAATTATTCGCAGGACGATCCACGAATCGCGCTACTCAGTGGGGCAGATAGTCTTGTGATCTCTGTAGACCCAGAGTTTTATCAGTCCTACGATGCTTTCAAAAACCCACCCATTCGCATGGATTCAGCAAAAGTTGCTGCGGTCATCAAACGATCTATTCAGAATCAGATCGAAAATGCTTACTATGAGCCGGCACAGCAGATTACTACAACTCTACCGTATCCACAATTTGATCATGTGAAATCATATCGACTGGCTGAGTTCACGAGGTTCCAGACCATCCGAGACACATTTATTGAGTTGATCGCAGAAGTCGGGATTAGCAAGAATGAAAACAAATACAAATTCAGACTTCGCTCAAAAGACCTGTCCAACGGGATGTTTGCTGAGCAGTCTACCTTACTTTTATTAGACGGTACATTAGCCAGTCCTGAAGATATTATCAATATGTCTCCTTACCTGGTCGATCGTATTGATGTTGTGAATCGACGATACTATTTTGGCAAAATTATATTTGATGGAGTGATTTCCATTCATACCCTTTCAAGTGACCGCGCTGGAGTAACTGTGCTTGGATCTCAGATTCCGCTTACAAAAATTCAACCTAGCGAGCCACGGCCTATATTATCCAATCCTTCTCAAGGCGATGCCAGAATACCAAACTATCGTGATCTTCTGTTCTGGGATCCGTCAGTTGATCATGAAGGTGGCGATCTTCAACTTTCTTTCCTTACATCTGAGGTCAAAGGCCTATTCGAAATACGTGTAGAAGGGATATCTCCAGAAGGGAAACCGATCACCAGAAGAGCTTATTTTGAGGTCAAACGAATCCACTAAGAAGGTGGATCTACCTTTCCCTTGACGAGCAGTCGTCTAAATTCTTCAGTATCATATTTGGCCATGCCGGTACGCTTAGCAATTATTTTGCCCAAAGGTGAAATGACAAAAGTCGTGGGGATCGATCGGCTATGATACACGACGGGAAGCGAGGAGGCCATCTGATAAATGGGGAAGGTGTATCCTTTACGATCCACAAAATTCTGAGCCTTGGCAAAAGTATCATCCTGGCTAATAAGTACAAACGCTACATTTTCACCTTGCATTTTATCATATAGATCCTGGATATCAGGCATCTCGGCAATACATGGAGGACACCAGGTGGCCCAAAAATTAAGGAAAACAGTTTTTCCTTCAAATTGACGAAAGTCTATGGCCGCTCCTTGCTGGTCTACTAATCTGAAATTGTAGCTCGCGGTCTCCTGCGCGGATTCTTCCACCATTTCTGCCTGCATCACACCAGTAGTCAGAATTATACGCTGCAAAAAACCAGCTAGTTCGGTATATAATCCTGTGTAAAACAGCACACCCATAACGCCGATAAGAATGGCCCATTCTCTTAGTTGTTTCTTCATTAGCTACTCCCGATTACTGTACATCTTCAGATGTGGAAAACTTCTTTGAACTTATACAAAAGTAGAGTGATATTAATTCCAATACGTGATTAAATTTGAAGCTTTCAGTTTATCAGTTATAAAAAACAACGCTATCTAATGGGTCAAAATCACATTTCCCTCATCGCTTCTGAACATGGAATCCCAGTCTCCGGAGTATCTGCAATAGTTAGTCTCCTGGATGGAGGAGCTACTGTACCTTTTATTTCCAGATATAGAAAGGAACAAACCGGCAGCTTGGATGAAGTAGCCGTCGCCTACGTCAAAGATCGAATCGCCAAACTACGAGACCTGGACAAGCGTAGAGAGGCCATATTAAAATCGATTGATGAGCAGGGCAAACTAACCAACGAGCTAAAAAAGAAGATTGACAATGCGCTCACCATGGCGGAGCTGGAAGACATCTATTTGCCCTATAAGCCAAAGCGTAAGACCAAAGGCTCTATGGCTAAGGAGAAAGGACTGGAGCCACTGGCAACACTTATCTACGCACAAGGCCTGGGTGATCCGGAAGAGCAGGCTGCCAAGTATATCAGTGAGGAGAAGGGAGTGAATGACCAAGAAGAAGCGTTGCAGGGAGCCAGAGATATCATAGCAGAGTGGGTAAGTGAAAATGCAGAGGTGAGAGCCGGACTTCGTAAGCTATTTCTAGACAAGGCGAAGATCAAATCCACAGTCATGAAAGGTAAGGAGCAAGAAGGGCAGAAGTACAAGGACTATTTCGAATGGGAGGAGCCACTCAAAGGCATCCCATCTCATAGGCTCTTGGCGATGAGACGCGGCGAAAAGGAAATGATTCTGTCACTAGATATTTTTCCCGATGAAAACGATGCAAACTTCCTGCTAGAGCGGAAAATAATAACCGGACAAAATGCAAATGTAGAACAGGTCAAAATAGCACTCAAGGATGCATATAAGAGATTGCTGAAACCGTCCATGGAGACGGAGACTCGGGTGACCACTAAGAAAAATGCTGATGACGAGGCGATTCAGGTATTCTCGGAAAACCTAAGACAGCTACTCCTTTCTCCCGCATTGGGACAAAAAAATGTACTGGCACTAGATCCGGGGTTTAGAACTGGCTGCAAGGTCGTTTGCCTTGATAAACAAGGTAAGCTGCTCGAGTTTGAAGCTATTTTTCCTCATGAGCCACAGCGCAAGACAGCCGAGGCTGGGGCCACAGTGAAACATATGGTTGAAAAATACAACATCGAGGCCATAGCCATTGGCAATGGTACGGCTAGTAGAGAATCCGAAACATTCATTCGCTCATTAGGCTTGCCTTCGCATGTTGTAATAGCTATGGTAAGTGAAAGCGGAGCCTCTATTTATTCGGCCTCTGACGTGGCAAGAGAAGAGTTTCCGGATCAGGATTTGACTGTTCGCGGTGCCGTATCTATAGGCAGAAGAATGATGGATCCATTGGCAGAATTGGTCAAACTAGACGCCAAGTCAATCGGTGTAGGACAATATCAGCACGATGTAGATCAAAATTCCCTCAAGCATTCTCTGGATGAGGTAGTGGAGAGCTGCGTCAACGTGGTGGGGGTAGAGCTAAATACTGCTAGTAAGCAGCTACTGACTTACGTATCCGGGCTTGGGCCGCAACTAGCTGACAATATTGTAAAACACAGAAATGAAAATGGACCATTCAAAAGTAGAGAGTCACTGAAAAAAGTGCCTCGGATGGGAGACAAAGCTTTTGAGCAAGCAGCCGGTTTTTTGAGGATTCGGGAGAGCAAAAATGTTCTAGATGCTAGCGCTGTACACCCAGAACGATATACTACCGTATCAAAAATGGCCTCTGACCTGAGTACCACGGTAGATCAGCTGATGAAAGATGCAACCATCCGGTCGAAAATTGACCCTAAAAATTATGTCACCGAAGAAGTAGGTTTGCCTACGCTAAAAGATATCATGGAGGAGCTTGCCAAACCAGGTCGCGATCCTAGAGAAAAGTATGAGGCTTTTAGCTTTCAGGAAGGTGTGAATGAAGTCAGTGATTTGAAAGTAGGAATGAAACTGCCTGGCATTGTCACTAACATTACTAAGTTTGGCGCATTTGTCGATGTCGGTGTACATCAGGATGGATTGGTGCACGTTAGCCAGCTCTCAGACTCTTTTGTCAATGACCCGGCCAAAGTGGTAAAACTTCAACAGCAAGTGCACGTCACTGTAACTGAGATCAATACCGCTCAAAAACGAATTTCGCTTTCGATGAAATCTGACCCTTTTGGGAAACCAAAGAAGAAATTTGAGCGCAAACAAGAAGCAAAACAGGAACCGCAAGGAGATTTGCAGTCCAAACTAGCCATGCTCAAGGGAAAATTTAATGGTTGAAGTATCGTTTTAGCTTATTATTAGGGATTTTTCCTAGAAAAATTATAATTTAATCAGGGAAAAATCTTTTGTTACATTTGTAACATTAACCAGACCATCAATCAGAAAAGAGATAGAAATGCATAAATTAATCGTATTCGCACTCAGTATTTTCTTTTGTTGCGCGTTCCATTCTTCCTTTGCCCAAAAAAAGATCAAATATGATAAAGATATCTTCCCGCTTTTGGAAGCTAAAAACTATGACCAGGCCATGCCAATGCTTTGGTCGTTTCTGGCAGATCCAAAGAACGCAGAAGTGCCCAATGCCAACCTTCAAGTAGGTTTATACTACGAAAGTCTGGTAGATGGATATCATATTATCAATGATTCGACAGCCATTCTTGGAGCTTCTGATACCGCAGTGATCTATCTTTCAAAGGCGAAAGCGCTGATTACTGAAAAAGAGCTTAAGAAAAACGACGAATTCTATCAGGACTTTTATCGACGTGACTTGCGTACGGGTGACTTTGGGATCAAGATCTCAGATGTGCAGCTGGATGTAGAAAAGAAACTTCAAAGTCTGAAAAATATAAATAAGTACGCTAAAGAAATCTATACTGATCTGTTTAGTATAAATGTGGCCAATGAGTTTTCTATTAACGCTTATCAATCATTTAATAGACAGTATCCAAATATCAACGACCTGTATTTGATGGCTGATGACGGTGTCAAGGATACCCTTGTAAGTATGATTGATAAAAATACAGAGATCAAAGAAAAATTTGACAATGTACGCGATGCTGTTAGTCGTATTGGGAAAAAAGGATATAGTCCCGAGTTGACCTTTGCAGAAATTGTGAACTACGGCGAGGATGGGTTGTCCACGGTAAACTTCTTCGAAAATGATGTCAAAGCCTGGGACTATGGCTCATGGGCTGAAGAAACTCAAAATATTGTAAAAAGAGATATGACAAGGCTCAAAAGTCAAATCGTGGCTGCTAATAAAGCCTTAAAAACACAGAGCGAAAAAATCAACAGCGGGTCTGGAATTTTGGATGAGGAACCTATTACAGCACTAGATGCTAAAATGGTTGCTGAAATTAAAAAATATGATGAAGAACCATTGGCGGTTGAACTACTCAGCATTCTGCTCAACAAAAATAAGTTTGACTACCTCACAAGCGAAACTCTCAACGAACGGATGGTCGACCTTGATGATGTAGATTATCAGCTGGCTGTGTCTGATAGTCTGATTCAACTTATAGACATGATGGACGCCTCTGTGTCCACTTTAGTAGAGCCGGGAATCACAGTCGCCGCAAAAAAATACAACAAGCTCATCACCGGAGAATATGGAGGAGATGTAGGCCTGATCAGATACAGAAAAAAACTCGAAGGAGAGCTGGCTTCTGCACGATCCAAATGGTCTGCTTATAATGACCAATATATAGAGCGAGCCAGATGGGGAGTGAGTGAAGACGGTACGGATTCTTTATACCTCATTCCGAGAATGGATACCTCATATGTCGCTCATGACTTTTCAAAATACTATTCTATAGTTTCTATGAAAGACGACTCGTCTAATACCTATGTTGTAGGAATGGAATTTCGAGGTACTTCGGATCAGGGATTTATTGCCAGAGTGAATAACGCCAGAAAAATTCTCTGGAAAAGAAACTTCAAGCTGACCAGTTTTACCTATAGCGATAGTGAGTTCCTTGTGTCAGGACAGTTTATACCTGCGCCGGAAGGAGCTGTGGCTGCATATATTTTCTCATTGGTGCCTGAGTCAAAAAATAACATTATTGCTATTTCTACTAACCCTGAAGGCGAAATGAATTGGGTAAACCACCTCAAAATCAGCCGCCCTCCGGTCGATGTCAAATTCAACGATATTGTAAAAGAGACCATTTTCTATACCAAGACAGAGGAAGAACTTGAAAACGGTGCGGGCGATCCAGACGACCCGGGATATTTTGTGGTGGACAGAAGCGGTAACGTTAGATAAATTGACAAAAAAACTTCTTTTTGTTGTATACATTCTGATTGTAGGATGCACCCCTGACGATATCTCTAGATCGTATGAGGAATCACACGCCAATCGACTATTATCAAAGGATGATACCAAAACCTGGTCGTTGGTATCACGAATTGAAAATGGTAATATCGTCACCAGCTCTTGCATAGATAATAATACACTCACCTTTGTGGAAGCCACAGATGCAGACAGCCTTTATATATTGGGACGCTCTTCAGATTGTGTAGCGTCAGATGAAATAGATACTCTATATAAAGCGAATTATACCCTCGACGTAGACGACTTGGATGTGTTTCAGCAGACGATCACACTTTCTGAAGAAAAACACAGCGGAATAGGCTCCTTTACGGTCGAACACCTAACCTCTGGAAATCTTCAGCTCCGCTATCGTGAGGGAAGGGTCAGAGTCGAAGAACAATATTCCTATTAATTTGTTAGCCTATAGGCTTCTAATTCCTCTAATCCATGGGAATGCGTATATATCTTTCTAATTTTGCATTTAGAAATTAAACCTCAATTATGAAATTTCACAATTCGATAATAGAAACGATCGGTGATACCCCATTGGTAAAACTAAATAGTGTAGCGAACGATGTAAAAGGCACCATTCTGGTAAAGCTGGAATACTTCAACCCTGGCAATTCCATGAAAGATAGAATGGCCCTCAAAATGATTGAAGATGCTGAAAAAGAAGGTTTGCTAAAGCCGGGTGGGACAATAATAGAAGGTACTTCGGGAAATACAGGAATGGGTTTGGCGCTTGCCGCTATTGCCAAAGGATACAAGTGCATTTTTACTCTGGCTGACAAGCAGAGTCCGGAGAAAATGGATATTCTTCGTGCTGTGGGAGCAGAAGTACATGTCTGCCCTACAAATGTGGAACCAGATGATCCCAGGTCCTACTATTCTGTGGCTAAAAAACTAAATGCGGACATTCCGAATTCATTTTATCCGAATCAATACGATAATACGTCAAACGCAACGGCTCATTATGAAAGCACCGGGCCAGAAATCTGGCGAGATACGGAAGGGAAAATAACTCACTATGCGGCGGGCGTAGGTACTGGTGGCTCTATGTGTGGAGTAGCTAAGTATCTCAAAGAACAAAATCAGGATGTGGTCACGGTGGGTATCGATACCTATGGTTCGGTATTCAAGAAATATAAGGAGACAGGGAAATTCGATATGAACGAAGTTTATCCGTATCTCACTGAAGGAATCGGCGAGGACATCCTTCCGAAGAATGTAGACTTTAGCTTGATCGATCATTTCGTAAAAGTGACCGACAAGGATGGAGCGCTGATGACTAGAAGACTGGCAAAGGAAGAAGGTATGTTTGTTGGCTGGTCTTGCGGGTCTGCTGTACATGGGGCGATAGAATATGCTAAAGAAAACCTGAAAGAAGACGATGTGATGGTGATCATTATGCCGGATCATGGTACTCGATATCTAGGTAAGGTCTACAATGACAACTGGATGCAGGATCATGGATTCACCGAAACTGGTAATTTCAGTACTGCCCGAGATATCGTGGCTGTCAAAAATGGACAAGCAGAGTTGTTTTTGATTGATAGTCAATCGAAAATAGGAGAGGCCATAGAAACCATGAATGCTCACAGTATAGATCAAGCTCCAGTCACATCGGATGGACAATTTGTTGGTAGCATATCTGATACAAAGATCTTAAAGTCTCTTATCGAGAATCCTTCGTTGAAGGATCAGCCGATATCAGAAATAATGGATCCATCCTTTAAATTTATTGCCCTGGACAACACGGTAGATGTAATGTCAAAGATTTTGGACAAAGACACTAAAGCCTTGCTTGTAAGAGATGAGGAAAATAAAGTGCATATTTTGACCCAGGCAGATCTATTGATGAGCTTGACCAACTAATTTGGTCAATAGATAATATAAAAGCCATCCTTGTGACTACAAGGGTGGCTTTTTTGGTTTGAAACATGAGCTTGCTATTATAGGTTTGTGATTTAGTATCAATGTTGTGCGTCCTACCTCTCCGGTTTTCACCATATGATACTATTGCACGCTGCAGCGGGTTTTTATGGCTTCAAAATTAGATTTCCATCTAATATCTGACCATTTCTTGCTAAGAATAGGCCGTATCCATCATTACAAAGTCCGAATTAGGTTCATTGACTCCTCTAGCTTTGTGTCATAGATAATTCAAGGAATTAACCACTTGAATATCGTGGAATTGCCTCCTAACCAGAATCATGGCAGGTCACTTAAGGCCGGGCAGTTTTTATTCAAACACTAGAGTTATGGTAGGCATCAAAAAATTCATATTGACTTCTTCAATTTTATATTTCTGCGTCCTTTCCGGCTGCAGCTTTGTTAGCCTGGTTCAGGACAATGAAGAACGGTCATTTCAATGCAAGTCAATGATGGTGACACTAGACGGCCAGTCCTACTCTCATGTGGATTATGCAGCTAAATTTACGCTAGATTCTGAAAAAGTAGTCATTAAATGCAACCTAGAAGACCAAGATTTTGAGAAAGAATTTGACGTTCGATTATTTAAGACTAGTGCAGATCATCGCTACTACTACTATGTCGAAGGCGTCAACAATCTATTCATCTTAGATAAAAGTAGAGGCACGTTAAAATTTTTTGGGAGTAATGAAAAGGGAAATAGAACTTTACCTTTCGCTGGCCAGGTTTTTCTTGGCAGTGTGAATAATGATGCCTATCCTAATCTTTAAAAAATGACCACGGCCACATTCAAAAAAATATCTGAAGGTGGCCGCGGACAATAAATCTTATTTGCTTTCCATCTCTGAAAGCAGTTGCTCTACTGCTTTTTTCAATTGAGAATCTTCTTGCCGACTACGTTCATCTGGAGCATTGTCCAGTATTAGGTCTGGTACAGCCGGACCCCACTCCATATTTTCCTCTGTCGCTTTCACATACCAGCCTCTGAATGGAAGTCGAATCAAACTACCGTCAATCAATGTCCTGCCGCTGGTAGAAATTACAGCTCCGAAGGTAGGCTTGCCCACCAGGGTGCCTATGCCCAAATGTTTGTAGGCATGGGAGAAAATTTCTGCGTTAGAGTAACTGCTTTCATTACATAAAGCGATAGATGGTTTGGTCCAGGCAGGGAAAGGAAGTCTCTCGCTATATGGATAATAATCCTTGAACTCCGCATGGGAGTCAAGATTGTCAGTAGCACCCCTTGGTACTGTATATGCATGCTGCTTTACATTCAGAATGGCCATGAGGTGATCTGTAGTCCATCCACCGCCGTTGAATCTTACGTCAATTACTATTCCTTTTTTACCATATCCTGCAGCTGATAATTCTCGTTCGAATTCTTCGAAGCTGGCCCACCCCATAGCTTGAATATGAATGTAACCTAGCTGACCACCGGAATAGGCATCTACCAGTTTTTTCTTCTCCCGTAGCCAAGCTTTGTATTTCGCTGATGAGTTGCTAGATACGGGACGGATCTCTACCTCACGAGATTGTCCCGAGGCATTTTTTACCGTGAGGAGTACACGTTCACCTACAGTTTCGTTCATGAGATCGTAGTAGTTGGTCTCTGGGGTGATCCTTGTACCATCTACTGCCGTGATTACCTCGTCTATAGTGAGGCTGCTGATCTCTCTGTCCGCAGGCATTTGTGGCAACTTACCTATTATCTGTACGCCGTCAGCCACAGGCTTTAGCTCCACACCGATCAGTCCAGTCTTGGTATTTTGTAAGTCTTTGCGTAGATCGCCGCGATATAGACCCATATGACTGGCATTGATCTGTCCCAGCATCTGATTGAATACCCTGTTGAAATCTTCTCTGGTAGAAGCCTTCATGGCTAATGGTTTATAAATCTCCTTCAATTGATTGAAATCCAATCCATGAAAGTTAGGATCATAAAACCCTGCGTTCAGCGCCTGCCAGGCTTCTTCGAAAATCTGATTGAGCTCTTCCTTGAAATCGATGTTGAGCTTAGCTGAGATGGGCAGACTCTCTTTTTTGTCACTGGATAGTTTGAATCGTGCAGGCTTCCCACCACTCATGCTTGCGTAGATGTATTCATTTTTGCTATCCATGACCATAGCAGATGGCTTTTCTCCTCCCGTAGTGATGGCCGTATGGTCTTTTTTGTCCCAAGAGATTTTGTAGAGGTCTACCTCAACTTTCGCTGGTTTGCCCCATCCACTTGAGCTGGTTGTATAATAAATAGTCTTTCCATCCTTCGATACCAACGGATCGATTTCATTGCCATAGAATGAAGTCACCTGTACTAATCTTTCATGAATATCCTCAAAATCAATTTTTATTGGCTTAGGGCCATCATCTTTCTTTTCTTCTTCAGTACCCTTTTTTTTCTTGTCTGAGGTTTTACTTGCACTCGGTTCGGCCGGCTCCTCTTCCTCATATTCCCACTCGTCAGCAGATTTTTCCCAATCCGCCTTTTTCAGCCAGAGAAACCAAATGTCATAGTCGCCATTGCTTCTTGCCGATGTGAAAACCAATTTGCTGCCATCAGGACTCCAGCATGGATTGCTGTCCAGTCTTGGGTGCATAGAGATATTCACTGGATTTTTGCTGCCATCAGCCTTATGAATATATACTTCCTCATTGAAGTATAGATCTTCTTTGCTATAAGCCAACCACTTCGAGTCAGGAGACCAGGCTATGCCATATGGCTGTGCCCAACCATCCAAAAGAATGGTTTCGTTGGATATAAAACCTTTGTCAGAGAGTGTGGAAGTGATCAATTTGCCAGTACCTCGTCTAAAAGCTAAGCTTTTCAAATCAGGAGAGACATACAGGTCGGACTCTTCTTCGGGAGTGTTGGTCACCTTGGATACATCTAGTTTGAGAGTTTTAAACAAATCTCCCTCTTTGGTGTCCGCTGAGCGCACGGCATAAATGTCGTAGTTTCCGCCGCGGTCCGAAAGAAAGATGAGTGTAGAGTCATTGACCCACTGTGGCTCCAGATCTCGGTAAGAAGAATTGGAAACATTAACCGTTTTGCTTCTTTCCTTATCATTTTCTGTAATGAATATCTCCCCTCGGATCACAAGTGCACTGTAGTCACCGCTTGGAGAGGGAATAATTTGATCAACATTTTTGCTGTAGGATTTTCTTTCAATCTGATCAAACCGGTAATCTGAACCGATACTCATATTGACCGCCGTTTGCTGCTTAGTATTGATATTGACACTTATGAGGTTATCACCTTGCATGAGTAATAGGGTCCGTCCACCGTCCCCAATAGTAAATGAGTTGATACCCTGATCGATGAAGGAGGTGATCGCTTCAATATTGCCTGTTGGTTTTCCAGCATCAGTCAAGGTCATTTGATGTACGTTGTACTTCCCACTTCTTGCCGATTGGAAATATAGTGTTTGATCATTGCCCCATCTCGGATAAATATCGTTTCTGCTGCTGGTCGTAAGCTGAGTATAGGATTTGCTCTGCGAGTCGTACAGCCAGAGGTCAGTATTGGCTGGGCCATCATAAGTTTCACGTTCATCTCGGCATGAACCTTTGACGAAGGCTACAAATCGACCATTTGGTGATTGCGTGGCGTAGAAGCCCAATGCGTCCAGGTAGCGGTATGGAGTGCCGCCCTTGAGACTGACGGTATGAATCTCGTTGTCCCATTCGATTCGATGATAGTTTCTATTGCCTGAAAAAAGTACTTTACCATCCGATGTGATATCGCTTGGCGAGTCACTGGCCGAGGAGAAAGTCAGTTGTTTTGGAATACCACCATTCAAGTCGACAAAGAATACATCATTGTTGCCATTTCTGTCACTGCTAAATACGAGTCCTTTACCATCCGGGCTCCAGATTGGACGGGTTTCATACCCCTCGTGAATAGTGATTCTTCTTGGCGAAGACCCATCGATAGAGGAGGTCCAGATATCCCCCTGGTAGGAGAATGCAATCTGCTGCCCATCCGGGCTGAGTGCAGGATGTACAATGAGAGGTTTGTTGGTTTGGCCCATGCTGGAGAACGTAATCATCAAAGCACAGACTGCTGTTGTTATTTTATACATAGAATTTTCGATTTATATCGACTACTAAAATAGAATAATATTCTTTGGTTTGGCTCTGAATTCTGTGATTGGTAATATTTAGAAATGATCGGTGACTTGCATCCGATATTTTACAGAAGAGAGACCTTACTAGCCAAAAGACATATTTGTTTCTGATTAAGATGATTGTCAAGGACTAATAGTTTGGATTATCTAACGGATTTGAGTTTTCAATCTTAAATCATAACGTCTCAAATTTTAGCATTAGGCTCAAAGCTCCTATTTTTGCATATCATCAATATACCTACCATGCACAGCATCAGTCGAGCAGGGTTATTCATTGTCCTATTATTCTTTTTTTTACCTGGTTTTATTCAGCCAAATGCCATGGCTCAGTCCATCATTGGAGGAGGTGAACTTGATCTGTCCGGCTACAAGCCAAGTTTTGACTATGAAGGACTCGACGGCACTTCGGAGAAACAAATAATAGGTCCGGAAGATTTAGACGGATACCTATCCCGAGCGGTCGATTATTTGAGAAAGGATGAAATTGAGCTGGCCAAGGCAGATCTCAATTATCTTTTGAAATACAACGATGAGTACGGAGGGGCTTTTTTCTATAGAGGACTATGTTATAAGGCACTTTCCAAAATCGACTCGGCAGTTGCAGATTTTGAAAAAGTGCTTAAGCTTGAGACCTTTCAGTTTTTTGGCCCCAGCCATCTTGAGCTCGGGTATATCAGGATGAATTTCTTCAATGATTATCAAAAGGCCAAAGACCATTTCTATTTGGCCCACAAGTTGAATCCAGACGATTTGCAGGTAAACTATGCGTTGGGTTATGCATACATGCAAACTGGGGAACACAACAAGGCCATTAGCTATGCAAAGCGAACTATAGAGCTGGAGCCCACTTATCCAGAATCCTATTATCTGCTCGCCGAGTCTCGAATCATGCAAAATCTCTATGGAAAAGCAAGAAGTGCTATTGATCAATTATTGGCTATTTACCCAACCGATGAAAGAGCCCTTGTCTTCAAATCCTTGATTCTACTTTATCAAAATCAGCCAAAGAAAGGCATCGATTTACTTAAAGGAGTGTTGATTAGAAATCCGGAAAATACGCAAGCGTTATTTTCTTTGGGAGTTATGTATTTCAAAAAAAAGCAATACGCCGAAGGCTTCAAAAAACTGGGAGCTTCTCTTAGACTTCAAGATTTGACCAGTAGAGAATATGGAATCAGTGATCAGTTGGATCGACAGTTGATGATGATGAATGCAATCATCTATGTGGCAGATGAAATAGAATCATATAGTGCTGAAATGCAGGAGTTGGCCTTCATTTATCTTTCCAACGTGGATCATATTCCTTTTTACCTATACTCTCCGTTGTATAGAAAAGTATGGATCTCAAATGAATATTTTCCAACCGGCCTATATCTTTTGCACGCGATTATTGCGGAGAGGGACAGGGCTAGAAATTATTTGGAAAAAGATAATCTAAGAATAATTGAAAGAGACACAAGTATCTATCATGTATATAGAAGCTTAGGCAAACACTATCAAAAAGGCAATAATTTTGATGCCGCTGATGTGGCCTTTACTAAGATGCTTTACCTGGACCGAGATCGTGCGGATGGTTATCGGTTGAGAGGAACCAACAGGGCAGAAAATGGAAAGTATTTTAAAGCCGTACAGGATCTGAACTTATACCTCTCGTTCAACAAAATAAATGCGGACGTACTTGAGACCCGTGCGGGTTGCTATCTCAATCTTGGTTATCTCGATTTGGCCGCAGAAGACTATAAGTCTGCAATTGATGTCAGCTCGGGCTATGTCAAAGGTCAGTCCTTTCTAAATTTAGCCACTATTAAAGCCCATAAGGGGGACACCACTGCGGCGCTTTCATTGTTTGACCGTGCCATTGAACTTTTAAATTCAAAAGGAGTTGAATCTGACGGGAAGTTGCCTCTTTATCAGGCTTATAATCTTCGCGGTCATCTCAAACTCAATAGGAATCAATTATCAGATGCCTTAGAAGATTTTACAAAATCTATCAGCATCGATGATTATTTTGATCTGAGTTACTTCAACAGGGGGATCACACATTATCGACTTGGCAACTATGAGGAAGCAATAACCGATTTTTCTAAGTGGCTTACTATTCATCCTGGAGATCCCGAGGGACTTTTTCTTCGTGGGAAAGCTTATCTCGCAATGAAAAATAATGATCAAGCCATAAGTGATTTGAAACGGGCTCAAAACTTGGGCGTATTGGACGCCAAGGAGCTATTGACGGAATTAGGTCAGTGAGTTAGATTCATAGCAGCTATTGTATTTGTCAAATCCATATTAAACCACATATTTGCACTTCAACATTTCAGGCATTGGACAAGAACGCACCCATAGGCATATTTGATAGTGGAGTAGGAGGGCTGACCGTGGCTCAAGCGGTAAAAAACCTTTTGCCTGGAGAAGATATGATCTATTTTGGTGATAGTGCTCACCTGCCCTATGGTGATAAATCTGCAGCTACCATTCAGGCCTACTCTATCAAGATTACAGATATACTGCTTCAGCGTGGTTGCAAGGTCATTCTGATTGCCTGCAATTCTGCATCGGCGGCGGCTTATGATCTGATCAAAGCCTATGTCGGCAGCAAAGCGGAAGTGATCAACGTGATAGATCCGGTGATAGAGCATCTGGAGAATCATTTGCAAAACAAAAACGTTGGTCTGATAGGTACACTACAGACCGTCAATTCAGGAGTATTTGAAACAAAAATTAGAAATAGAAGTATAGAAGTAGAGCTAAAAGCACTGGCTACACCGTTGCTGGTACCGATGATAGAAGAGGGGTTTATTCATAACTCGGTAAGCCATGAGATCATTGCCAACTATCTGAGTGATGCCAGCCTGTCCAACATTGACGCGCTGATATTGGGATGCACTCACTATCCTATCATCAAGGAGGACATAAAAGAATTTTATAAAAGCAAGGTAGAATTGATTGATTCTGCTAATATTGTAGCTCAAAGCTTAAAAAAGCAACTGAAGGCCCTGAATTTATTAAGCGACCAAACAATAGGTAATGATCAATTTCTCGTATCAGATTACACCCCGGCTTTCGAAAAAGCAGCACGCCTTTTCTTCAACAAGGAAATTCACCTTGAGAAGTACCCTCTCTGGGAGTAATTGTTGCTGTTGTTGCTGCTAATTCCCTCTCAAAAATAGGATCATTCTTTTCTGCTCATGAGTCTTTCCATTCATCTGGAAATTCCTCAGAGAATACTTAACTTACTTTTTATTTAACTGTTCATGATAGCGTTCTTATTCTATCTACCTTTTTTGCTGGTATTTGTGCTTTTGGCTGTCTATGCCGAACGCAAAGTGTCTGCATTCATGCAAGATAGACTGGGCCCCATGGTAACGGGAAAATATGGAATTCTACAGACGCTGGCAGATGTACTGAAGATGCTGCAAAAAGAAGACATCATCACTAAATCGGCCGACCGTTGGCTATTCATTTTAGCGCCGCTCGTGATATTTACGGCAATTTTTGCAGGCTTTGCTGTGCTACCTCTCACCTCGGATATACAAGGTTCGCAGGCTGAAACCGGGATTTATTTTCTAATGGCTGTGATTTCTCTTGATGTCATCGGCATATTGATGGCTGGGTGGGGGTCCAATAGTAAGTTTTCCCTCTTTGGATCGCTCAGGGCAGTTGCCCAAATAGTGTCATATGAAATTCCACTCGGAATCTCTATACTCTGTGTGGTCATGGTGACTCAGACGTTGAGCCTGCAGGAGATGTCAGTTCAGCAGGGGCTGCTCGATCCTTCAAATCAGTATGGTGGAATTCTGGCATGGAATGTATTCAGGTACCCCGTCCTTTGGATTGTTTTTGTCATATACTTTATAGCCTCGCTTGCAGAATCAAATCGAACGCCGTTTGATTTACCCGAATCAGAATCAGAGCTTATTGGAGGATTTCATACAGAGTATTCAGGTTTCCGATGGGCAATCATCATGCTCGGAGAATACGGTATGATGCTCTTGGTTTCATTGGTAGCGACCATACTTTTTTTTGGCAGCTGGAATACTCCGTTTCCCAATATCGGAGAAGTGACTTTGGCCGATTGGACGACGGGAAGCAAGGGTACTTTGGTCGGAGATATAGTAGGCGCCTTTTGGCTAATTAGCAAAGCTATGGTTTTGGTGTTTGTACAAATGTGGGTGCGGTGGACCTACCCAAGAGTCAGAGTGGACCAGATGATGTCCCTCAGTTGGAAATATTTAACCCCGATTGGTTTATTCATGGTGTTGGTATGTGGTATTTGGAAACTTTGGATTGGATAACTAGAAAAGCGCAGATTGAAACAGTATTTTAAAAATATCATCCAAACTTCTTTCTCGCTCCTCTATGGGCTAAAGATCACGATGCGGCATTTTTGGCAGGCACGCCAGTCCCGCACGCCAGTGGGAGTTGAGGATAAAAGTTATTTTGAGCAAAAAGATGGGATTGTGACCTTACAGTATCCTTTCGAACAGCTACCTGTGCCGGATACTGGGAGGTATCAATTGCACAATGAAATAGATGATTGTATTGTCTGTGATAAATGTGCCAAGGTTTGCCCTGTCAATTGTATTGACATAGAGCCCGTACGCGCAGTGGAAGAAATTGGAAAGACCTCCGATGGTACTTCTAAAAGAATCTATGCAGCCAAGTTTGATATCGATATGTCCAAATGTTGTTTTTGTGGACTATGTACAGTGGTTTGTCCTACAGAATGCCTGACCATGACTAAGGATTATGATTTTAGCGTCTTCGACCTCAAGGAGCATAATTTTGAATTTGGAGACATGAGCCCCGAGATGGTGGCTGAGAAAAAAGCCGAGTTCGATACCTACTCCGCCGAAAAGGAAAAGGCGAAAGCCGCCGCAGCTGCAAGCAAGTCGGATGGGAGCACAGTTGAAAAGCCTAAAGTTGGTGGTGCTTTCAAACCAAAAGTTAAAACGACTATGCCAGCCGAAGATGCAAAGCCGCAAGCCGATGGCGAAAAGCAAAATAAGCCAACGGGCAAGCCGGTGTTTAGACCGAAAATGAAATCCGCAGTCAAGTCAGAGGATAGTGCAGTTGAAAAACAACCTGCAGCTAAACCGATGGTTAAGCCTGCAGATAAGTCGGAAGAATCCGAGGAAAGTACCAACGCACAGACCCCAGCGGAGGAAAATGCAAAACCAAAGGCAGCAAAGCCTTTATTTAGACCAAAGATAAAGCCTGCCAAACCGAAGGATTCGGGAGATCAACCCAAAACCAATGATTAAGTGGGAGGAGTAGATTTAAATATTGTCGCCTTTTATATCCTGGTTGGATTCTCAGTGTTTTCTGCTTTGGGAATGCTCCTGACCAAAAATGTCGTGCACGCGGTATTCATGTTGGTGCTCGTATTTTTGGGTGTGGCCGGAGTATTTATCATTTCCAATGCTGAGTTCGTCGGGGTGACCCAAATTATGATCTATATCGGTGGCGTGCTAATACTGATGATGTTTGGCATTATGCTGACCCATAGGATAGATGGTGCAAAATTGGAATCTGAAAATAGAAGAGTCTTGCAGGCCAGCCTGATTGGGTTGGGCTTATTGATAGTGCTGTTATATCCTCTGCAGGGAGGGTTTCCCTGGTTTGCTGATACAGGCAAATCCGAATCAGGATTTACCATCACCGAGCAGTTGGGCATCCATCTCATGACATCAGAATTGCTAGCCCTTGAGCTGACTGCTGTGCTGTTGCTAATGGCGCTGGTAGGTGCAGCATATATCGCCGGAATCAACCTGAAGAAAAAAGAATGATACCCATAGAGCATTATATCGTTTTTAGTGCCATTCTACTCGTGATCGGGCTCATGATCGTATTGATCAAAAGAAATGTGATTATGATCTTGGCAGGTATAGAGCTCATTTTGAATGCGGCTAATATCAATCTGGTGGCTTTCTCACAGCATGACCCCAATCTATCTGGTCAAATGATGTCACTTTTTGTAATTGTGGTGGCGGTGGCAGAATCTGCTGTCGCTCTGGCTATCGTCTATCAGATCTTCCGACATCAAGAGGTGTCCAATGTGGATAAACTAAACGAATTGAACGGCTGATGCTAAAGTACACAGACATACTGCCGCTCATGATTTTATTGTTCCCGTTACTGAGTGCAATAAGTTCTTATTTCATTTTCAAAAAACGGGCAGGAATCGCTGCTGTGTTTTTTTCTGCACTGGTATTAGTTTACAGTATTTCTGCTGTTTTTTTCATTCCATTCAACACTGGGTTTGAGTTGGACTGGATTACAGTGGGCAATCATCACTTCGAAATAGGTCTGTATTATGATGCCCTGGCTGGCCTTATGCTTGTCGTGGTGTCCATTGTAGCCTTGCTCGTATCTATATTCTCGCTGGAGTATATGAAGCACGATCCGGGTCAGCCACGATATTTTGCTTTGCTCGGTCTTTTTGCTTTCTCCATGTACGGCATTGTACTGTCCTCTAATTTGCTCCTGACATTCATTTTCTGGGAGCTGGTAGGTTTTAGTTCCTATCTACTCATCGGATTTTGGTTCGAGAAGGAGGCACCATCTATTTCTTCGCTCAAAGCATTCCTGATGAACAAGATTGGGGATATTGGATTTCTGCTTGGGATATTTATTCTTTTTGCCTTTTTCAAGACTCTCAATATTCAGGACCTCATCACCCTTGACCCGGTGCACTCAAGCATACCTGGCACGCTGCTGATTATGATGGGCTTAGGTCTTTTTTTGGCAGCGGTAGGCAAATCGGCACAGTTTCCACTTCAGGCCTGGTTGCCTTCCGCTATGACTGGTCCCACACCCGTATCGGCACTTATTCACGCTGCCACTATGGTGGCGGCAGGCGTCTACCTCATGGTGCGCGTCTTTCCTTTGCTTGCTCAGGAGGTATTGGTAGTCATAGGGATTGTTGGTGGGTTGACCGCTTTTATGGGAGCCTTTGCCGCCTTCGCTCAAAATGATATCAAAAAAGTACTCGCTTATTCTACAGTATCTCAGCTTGGGTATATGATCATGGCTATAGGTGCTGGTTTGCCAGAAGCTGCCTTCTTCCATCTGATCACGCACGCTTTTTTCAAGGCGGGCCTCTTTTTGAGTGCGGGTAGTATTATTCATTACTATCATGATACACGCCATGAAGCTGACTTTGACCCTCAGGATATCCGCAACATGGGAGGACTGTCTCGAGTGCTACCAAGTACATTCATTGCCTTCACTTTGTGCATGCTATCTCTGGCCGGATTGCCGCTCTTCTCAGGTTTCTTATCCAAAGAATTGATTCTCAATGGACTGATGTCTGCAGATCATCTCCCCGGATATGTTGTCTTTTTTGGCTTTGTTTCAGTTTTCATGACTGCTGCTTATATGGCGAGATTATATTTCAAAGTTTTCTTCAATCAAGTCAGTGCAGGAGGAAAGTATTCAGAGGCGAGCATGGTCAAATGGCCACTTTTTTGCTTGTCTTTACTCTCTATTGCTTTCATCTTTACGGTCAATCCCCTCAATCCGTCAGGCACCTGGATATTAAATATGCTGGGCGCAGTGCAGAACGTTACCGAGGCACAGCACTCCCTCATGGTACCGATTCTTTCGATAGGATTGGCTTTGTCTGGATTGATGATTTCCTATTTATATGTGCAAAAAGAATTGTTGAAAGGACCTATGAGACTAGTAAAATCAATGGTGCACGGTGTTTCGAATAATAATTTTTATCTCGATCAGATGTATCATTTCATGATAGTTGAAGGATCCATTCGAGTTGCACGATTAGCCTCATGGTGGGATCAGAAAGTCATAGACCGAGGGGTCAACTATATCGGAGGGTCGCAGGTGGTGTTGGCCTATTTAGTTAGCTGGATTGACCTACGAGTAGTAGATGGTCTGATCCATCTGATGACTCGGCTAGTTTCCTTTATGGGACATCGAACGAGACAAGTGCAAGGAGGTAACGTGCAGGCTTATCTGGCCTGGGCTGTGGCTGGAGTTTTACTGATTTTCTATTTTTTGAATTAATGACATAACTGATATGGCAACTGATCATCTACTTACCTGGCTCATCTTTATCCCACTCATTGCAGCGTTGGTCATGGTGCTAGTACCTCAGAATAAGGCCCACGTGCACAAGTGGATAGCGTTGGTAGCTATGGGACTTGCAACCACACTCACATTGGTACTGGTGTTTTCATTTGATTCTGGTTTGGAAGGCTATGGAGCTGGGAGTTTGCAGTTTAGCCAACAGTTAGATTGGATCTCTTTGAGTGTAGGTTCATTCGGAAGCTTGTCTATACAGTACTACGTGGGAGTCGATGGTTTGAGCCTTGCCTTGGTGCTTCTATCCGCCATCATTCTCCTTATAGGGGTCATTTCTTCGTGGAACATTACCAAAAGTATCAAAGGCTACTTTATTTTGTATATGGTGCTCAGTTCAAGTGTTATTGGCTGTTTTGTAGCACTTGATTTTTTCTTATTCTATCTCTTTTTCGAATTTATGCTCCTGCCCATGTATTTCCTTATCGGAATTTGGGGAGGCAAAAGGAGAGCATATGCTTCCATTAAGTTTTTCATTTATACGCTAGTAGGCTCGTTATTAATCTTGATGGTCATGATAGGGCTGAGCCTCTCAGTGGTTCAGGAGCTCGATTCATCAGTGCATACCTTCGACATCATGAAAATGATGTACCCCGAAAATTTTATTCCCGGATCACTTTTGTCCATTGATTTCAATGGTCTCTTTTTAGGGTTGACCTATAGAGGATGGGCCTTTATTTTATTGATCGCAGGTTTCGCCATCAAACTCCCTGCAGTACCTGTCCATACCTGGTTGCCAGATGCTCACGTAGAGGCCCCAACGCCTATTTCTGTAGTGCTGGCTGGCATCTTGTTGAAAATCGGCGGATATGGTTTTTACAGAATAGCATACACCATATTTCCTGATGGTGCGCTGCAGTACGGTTGGTGGATTGCACTGATAGGTGTGGTTGCCATAGTATATGCGGCCTTCGTGGCCATGGCACAAGCGGACTTGAAGCGATTGATCGCCTACTCTTCAGTTTCCCATATGGGATTTGTGATGCTTGGTATGGCTTCCCTGACAGCCGAAGGCAGCTCAGGAGCACTCTTTCAGATGTTTAGTCATGGCATCATCTCAGCTCTACTGTTTCTCATGGCTGGTGTACTCTATGATCGTACGGGCGATCGTATGATTGCCAATTACAGTGGATTGGCTACCAAAATGCCCTTATTTACAGTAGCGATAATTATGTCATTTTTTGCAGCGCTCGGATTACCTGGATTTTCTGGGTTCATTGCAGAATTCCTTGTATTGATTGGTGCCTTCGATGGGGCTGTCAATGGAGGCATCGTAGAAATTTTCATGCCTATACTTGGACTTTTTGGTCTGGTACTAGGAGCAGCCTATTTTCTCTGGACTATTCAACGAATGTTCTTCGGGAAGTTTTGGGTGAAAGAGGAAGGCTGGCAATTACCAGATCTCAATACCCGAGAGTTGATCATGATTGTGCCGCTAGTATTGCTTACCCTGCTTTTTGGAATATTCCCAGGTCTATTACTCGATCTTGCGAATGAGACCGTCATGGGGTTTGTGGATTTTGTCAAAACACAAGGCAAGCAGAATTTAGAAATCATTAATGCGTTGGCACGATGAGGGGTACCCTAAACGAACAGCTACAAATCATCCTTGGCGATGCAGGGATTCTTCTTCCCGAAGCCATACTTATTGTTGGAGCTTTTGTTATACTCATGCTTCAGCTCTTGCTGAAAGAAAAGGGTGCAACCACCAAAACAATTGTCACGCTATTGATTCTGAGCCTGGTCTCACTGGGAGTTTCAGTTTCTGCGGACACGGGAATCTACTTCGGCGGGCTTATTACAAAGACTTCTGTTGTTGGTTTGATCAAGCCGTTTTTTGTAGCGATTACAGGGTTTGTTTTATTCTTTCCTAAAGGAGAACCTCTACAAAAGAGGGGTGAATATCATTTTATGTTGTTCATGATTTTGTTAGGTGCAATGCTATTGGTGCAGGTCAATAATTTACTACTCTTCTACTTGTCACTTGAGTTAATTTCCATTACATCTTATATTCTGATCAGCTTCAATTTTGACAAAAGGAGCTTTGAGGCAGGAATCAAATATCTCTTGTTTGGTGCCATGTCCAGCGGGCTGATGCTCTATGGCCTGTCGCTGCTTTATGGCATGTCTGGTACCTTAGAGATAAGTGGACTTGGGGAGTTCATAGCTAATGGTAATGTTAATAATCATTGGATTGCACTAGCTCTGATCTTATTTTTTGTAGGTATTTGGTTCAAACTATCCTTGGTACCCATGCACATTTGGTCACCAGATGCCTATGAGGCTGGACCTTCTCCTGTAGTTGCATATATCTCAATAGTACCGAAAATCGCAGTACTTGTGTTTTTCATGCAATTCGTGATGAATGCCAATCTTGACTTGCTGGATATTGATTGGAAACTGATATTTTCCGTATTGGCTATAGCGAGTATGTTTATGGGCAACTTATCTGCGCTCAGCCAACATGATGGCAAAAGAATGCTGGCCTATTCCTCTATTGCACATTCCGGGATGCTTATTATTGGCGTGATTGTCGGTAGTGACTTCGGCTTACAAGCGATGCTTTATTATGCGATAGTTTACGCTTTCATGAACCTGGGAGCTTTCTATTTGATTGACCTGTTTCAAAAGCAGGGATTCAATACTATTGAAGCATTGGCTGGTCAGGGTCGTAAGGCGCCCATCTTAGGTATATCAGCCGTGATTATCATGATCTCACTGGCGGGATTGCCGCCTACCGCAGGGTTCACTGCAAAACTCTTTGTATTCACGGCACTTTGGGAATCCTACCAACTCGAAGGTCAGCAGTATTTGATCTGGCTGTTTGGCTTTGGACTCCTCAATACCGCTATATCTTTGTTTTATTATTTAAAAATTCCTTATTACTTGCTGGTACATCCCACCGACTCAGAAAAAAGTATTAAATTTTCTATCAAAGATGGCACTATTGCATCCATCATCGTGTTCCTTATTTTATTATTATTCTTTAAAGCCGACCTATTGCTGAACGTATTAAATCAGTTTAACTTTGCACTTTAACAAGTGATATGAGCGACCCAATTAAACACGAATGTGGTATAGCGCACCTTCGTTTGAGAAAACCCCTTCAATATTATATTGATAAGTATAATACGCCCCTCTATGGTGCCAATAAGCTGTTACTGCTGATGAAAAAGATGCAGAACAGGGGCCAGGATGGAGCAGGTATCGCCAACATAAAACTTGGTCTGGAACCCGGTTATCGTTACATCAGCCGTTATAGGTCGATAGATTCCAACTCTCTCGAGCGGATATTTGATAAGGTGGGTAAGAAATTCGGAAAAGCGCTCAAGGAAGGTGGTAAGGAGAAATTTAGAGATGAGGAATGGCTGAAAAAAAACTACGGTTTTACTGGTGAAGTATGGTTGGGCCATCTCAGATATGGGACTCACGGAAAGAACAGTATAGAGAGCTGCCACCCGTTTCTACGACAAAACAACTGGAGATCTAGAAACCTGGTCGTAGCTGGCAATTTTAATATGACCAATGTAGATGAGCTATTTGATATACTTATCGCACTCGGACAAAACCCAAAAGAGAAGACGGACACCGTAACCGTCATGGAAAAAATTGGCCACTTTCTGGATGAGGAAAATCAAGAAATATTCAATAAGCACAAATTCCAGCTTTCGAATAAAGACATTACCAGAAAGATTGAAGAGGAGCTCTCTGTTATTAATATTCTAAGAAAATCTTGTCGTGATTTTGACGGTGGATACGCCATGGCCGGTATGCTTGGGCATGGAGCCTCATTTGTAGCACGGGACCCTGCTGGGATTCGTCCGGCATACTATTACGCAGACGAGGAGGTAGTGATTGTGGCCTCCGAAAAGCCTGCGATAAAAACAGCTACTAACTGCGCATACGGAGACATCAAAGAAATTACACCCGGTCACGCACTTATCATTCAGCAGGATGGCTCTTTTAAGGAGGAACAATTCATTGATTTGCTCCCCAAGAAATCCTGCAGTTTTGAGCGCATCTATTTTTCAAGAAGTTCTGATCCGGATATATATAGAGAACGAAAGAAATTGGGCGAATTGCTGGTACCGAAAGTCTTGCAGTCAGTCAATTTTGATCTGAAAAATACTATTTTTTCTTTCATTCCAAATTCAGCAGAAACAGCTTTTCTGGGATTGATGAGTGGCTTGGATGAATATCTGGTAGCCAAAAGAAAAGAAATTATTATCGAAGGTAAGCCACATGCCGGAGACATAGAAGATGTACTATCATTTAGACCTCGCGTAGAGAAAATGGTAATCAAGGATGCCAAACTGCGAACTTTTATTGCGGATGACTCTTCGCGAGACGAACTAGTGGCCAATGTATACGATACCACCTATGAGGTGGTAAACAAAGGGATAGACAACCTTGTGATTATTGATGATTCTATCGTTCGTGGAACTACATTGGAGAAAAGCATTTTGACGCTGCTTGACAGGTTGGAACCTAAGAAAATTGTGATTGTATCTTCCGCCCCTCAGATTAGATTCCCTGACTGCTATGGTATCGATATGAGCAAAATGAAAGATTTTGTGGCCTTCCGCGCTGTCTTGGAACTTCTGGAAGAGCACGATAATTCTCACTTGCTGGAGGAGGTTCTGGCAAAATGCGAAGATGCCGCCGACAATCCATCAGCTCCAAATTATGTTCAGGAACTGTACGAACCTTTCTCTGCCGATCAGGTTTCTGCCAAGATCACAGAAATAGTGAGGCCGAAAGCTATGAAAGCAGAATTGGAGGTGATTTTTCAGTCAGTAGACAATCTGCATAAAGCATGTCCCGATCATAAAGGTGACTGGTATTTTACTGGTGATTTCCCTACTGCAGGTGGTAATCGAGTGGTGAACAAGGCATTCGTAAACTACATGAAAGGGGTGACCGTAAGGGCATATTAAACCCACTCTCAGCATTCTCTTAGCTAATCTGATTCATTCATCCAGAACAGCTTTCCAATCATGAAACGGGCGACATAGTCAATGTTGCCGCAGGATTGGTCTATTATAATCAGCAGTTCGCCATTCGCTTTTTGATCCATTTTCTATGGTGGACCTTCGACCTTTTCAATGAGCATTCTCTAGCGGACTTATTAATCATCACTGCCAGCACTGGAAAATATTTCGAGAAGCCCAAATTCTTCCGAAAGGGGAAGAACGGGTTTCAGCATTTGGAGGGGAGGGTTTAATTGTATTTCCTCGTTTAATCTCTGTAAAACAATGTAAAAAAAGAATATGAGATTTCTAACTTATTTGTTATGTATTACAGTACTCTTATCCTGTAGTAACGGGGGTTCGGATGACAGCGACGGAACCGATTCAGGAGAATTGGCCGCTGCGTTTGCTGTATTCAATGAGGAGAGCGTAACCATCCTACTGGATGGAGATGAGGTTTTGATCGAATCCACTGGATTGCCAAATCATACTTCTCCCTACTGGTCACCAGATCACGAATTGTATGTGGAAGCCACAGTGGCAGAAGGCCTTGCTCCAGGGTATATCGACGATTTTAACGGTTCTTATAGTGTGACTTTACCTGCTAGTCCAACAAAATCCTCCTCGACAAGTGCGACGAGCTTGGGAGCCATTGGAATAGCGGTAAGTGGAGCTATGATTTACAATGATTCAGAGGGGCCAAATGTGCCATTAGATGATGCAGCTAGTAGCCTGGACTATTCGGGCGCGCATACTGGCCCTCAAAGTTATCATTATCACTTGGAGCCAGTGGCATGGTCTGACGATGATGATGAGCTGATCGGCGTGATTTCAGACGGATTTTTTCTTTACGGTAGAAAATGCACTTCTATAGGAGATTACCCATCTGATCTTGACGAATCTGGCGGGCATACCAGCACGACCAAGTACAATTCTGACGAGGAAGAGTATCATTATCATATCCAAAATGAACTCTATTTGAATCAGTACTACATTTTATTTCCGGGAGATTATCAAGGTACACCTAATGCAATCAACTAGAATCCTATCAGGTTTATTAGTCGCTTTAGTGACAGCCGTGCTATGCAGTTGGGTGTTTTTGCCTGATCAGCGAATTGAATCTCTTATCGAAAATAAGACCTCAATAAAGGTAGAGAAAAAGGAACTCTCTCTTCATGCGAATGAAGGGAGAGTATATTTTAATAATTTGCCTTTTGATGGTTGGTCGGTGCAGTATCACCTCAACGGCCAACTTGCGGAGCAAATCCAATTCATCGAAGGCAAAAAGATGGGTATGACCAACCGATGGTATCAGGATGGCACTTTGAGCTATACAGCTCAACACAAGGCCAATAGATTAGATGGAGAAGTGAAAAGCTGGTGGCCTAATGGAGTACTCCGTTCTCAATCCAATTTTGTAAATGGCAGAGCTGATGGTACTCAATATCAGTGGTACAAAAGTGGAAAGCCATTCAAAGAAATTAATCTTAAAATGGGCTTAGAAGAGGGATTGCAACGAGCATGGAGAGAAAATGGTAAGCTTTACACGAACTATGAAGCTAAAAACGGAAGGATCTTCGGTCTCAAAAGAGCAAGCCTATGCTATGAGTTGGGGGATGAAACTATTCTATAATAGATGATTGTTTCTAATATGAATCGATTGATATTATTGGTGGTTATAGGGCTTTGCTCTTGTCAAGCTCAGAATGAAAAAAGCAGCAGAGTGGAGCGATTGCCATTCTACAATGATCCTTCGTTTACTCCCGTATGGGTGGATAATTTAAATGAGTTATCGAATGACTTTCATTCGATTCCTGACTTCGAATTGATTGATCAGGACGGCGATACGATTACTACTGAACAGACAAAGGATAAAATCTATGTAGCCGATTTCTTCTTTACGTCATGCCCAGGTATTTGTCCTAAGATGACCAAAAACATGGGTATGTTGCAAAAGGCATTCATGGATGATAATGAGGTTATTCTACTTTCACATTCTGTGACTCCCGATTTGGATAGTGTATCTGTGCTGCAAAGCTATGCGAATCGGCATGGAGTTGTTTCTAAAAAGTGGCACTTACTGACCGGCGAGCGAGAGCTCATCTATGACCTTGGTCGTAATTTCTATTTTGTTGAAGAGAACCTTGGGATAGAAAAAAGTGCTGATGATTTTTTACACACAGAAAACTTCATATTAGTTGATTCTCAAAAGCATATCAGAGGAATTTACAATGGCCTCAATAAGACGGATATCATGCAGTTGATAGCCGACATCAAAACCTTGAAAAAAGAATCTACCACTCAATCATCATCATAAGATTTGGAGCAAATCCCAATGCATTTCTGTCTACAAACCGTGCAGGCGGTGGATTACCTCGAAAAGCCCTATCGATCAAATTGTCTTGATTGTAAAGGTTGAGTACAGATAGACCAAAACTAGCTGACCATTTTCTGCTGTGAGACTGGGGTATTTTATACGAGGCAGACAGATCTAGAGAATGGGTATTTGGATATCGCTCAGGCACTCCAATAAATGGATCTGGCGCCCTAGGGCTACCTGGAGCACGGTTGGCCTGTGCTCTCTCATATATAATCTGAACATAGGCGATTTCTAACGATTTTGCATTCAGCCCAGAACCGAATTTCCAAACGGCTGAAAATTTCCACCGTGCTTTTTGATAAGCAAACCCAATATAGGCAACGTGTGGTTGTACGTACTTCGATTTGTAAGTGACCGCATTTGTAGTGTCTAGCTGAATTTTTGAATTGCTGTAGGAATAGCCTACCCAGGTGGAAGTGCTTTCTCCTATCGCTCGTTTGAGATAGGTGTCGATACCGTAGAGCTGGTCATCTGCGGTGAAAAAAGTGCTCACTTCATTGAATCTACGATCTTCGTAGTAGGTGACGCCATTGGCTGTCTTGTAGTAACCCTCAATATCAAGTAGCCAGCGGTCGCCATTTAGCATGAAACCGGCCATAAACTGCTCTCCGGATATGATGTTGCCATTCATGTCGTCAGTCAGCATCCATAGCTCATTATCAAAGCCTCCGCTACCAAATTCCAGGTTTTTGACTTGGCTGATAAATTGATAATACTGTCCTGCAGAAGCTTTTAGGTTGACCCATGATGTGGGGCTGAAATTGGCAGTCAATCTAGGCGACCATTGAAAGGCGGCTCTCGGACTGTAGTAGGTGCCTCTCAGGCCTGCCTGCAGATACCATTTTTCAGAGTTGATCCATTCTATGTTTGCAAAAGGGGAGAGGGTATGTGCCTTCTGTGTATTTGCGATGACTATTGGCGTGTTGGAGAAGGCCGACACATTGCTATATTTTAGATCAGTGGACTGCCACTTGTAGTCAAGTCCAAATTGTAAAGCATAGGCCTCATTTTTGAGATTGGAAATCTCAAGTCGAGAATTATAGTCAGTCAATTCATTGAGTGCACGAAAATTAATGAGTTGGGCGATCGACCCGTTGTCATAAGTATATTTACTATAGGTATTAGTCAACTGACTGTACCAGTTGTCGTTTATTTGATATTTCCATTCCGCATTCAGTCCAAAATTCTCAAAGTCAGTACTTTCACTACTGCCAGCTTGTATGATCACCGGAAGATTGTATGTGAGGTTGGTGTTGCTATAAATCCCCGAAATAGAAAACTCATTTCTTGCATTCGGTTTTAATAATAATTTAGCGTGGTAGTCTTGAAATACCACGTCTGGCTGTGTTAGAATATTTCCGTTGACGTCAGCGAGCCCGGTTGCAGCAAAAACTGATTCTGAAATGGCCTCCAGCTTAGGTGATCTAACCCAGGTTGGGTAGGAGTGACGCGCGCCAAATGCCAGTCCAAGTTTGTTGTTTGCCAAGGGAGTTTTGCCATATGCCATGATATACAGAGTATTCATGCCTACTCCATACTGCGCTTCGTTGGAGACTTCTGTATCTGAGTTGACTAATACGGCTCCTCCTACTCGGCCACCGATTCTTGGGTGGTACCCGCTTCTATAAACTTCTACATTATCAACTACTTTTGGATTGTATGGTGAGATGGTGCCATAGTAATGCCCTCTATGATAAATGGGAATGTTGTCAAAAAGGATCATGGATTGATCTATGGAATTTCCACGGATAAACAGATTGCCTGGTCTGCCATCAGGAGTGGTCACTCCCGGTAGAGCTGCCAGTGAGGCGAATATGTCTCCATCGGTTTCGCCAGGTAGTAGCGGCAAATTTTTGACATCGATAGAGATGCTTTGATCTGCCGGATTCATATTGATTCCTTTTGTGACGTAGTCTTCAACCAACACGTCTTTCAGAAGGTAGGTTTGAGTTAAAAGTTGAAAGGACAGATTCTTGTTGCTTATCATTTCATTCACCGGAATCAGACGCTTTTCAAAGCCTGGCGCGTAGACAATCAGTGTGTCCTGTTGGGATGGTTGATACATGAATCGGGCCTTGTCGCCATCCATTGTTACATCGACCGGAACGCCATTAATGAAAAAGAAAAATGGTGGAGAGATGGTAGAATTGGCCAAAGAGTCAGTTAGTAGCAAGGAGTACTCTGCGCTAATTACCCGTAGCGTAAAATATTCATCACTTATTCTTAGGAATTCAAAAGGGAGCTGTTTCTCGGTCAGGGCTATAAAGTCATCCAAATCCTGAGAGACCGTAACTTTGGAGGTTATTTGTTCGACGAGTACGGGATCATACGAGAACTTGACATTTTCTTCATCCTCATAATGCTTGAGCGCTTGCGTAAATGAAATTTTTTGTTGTGCCATCAGCATGCTGTTGCCAATACACACCAGCAAGGTGAACAAAAGTAAGTATCGCATGTCCAATTTTTCTCTGCTTATTCTGACAAATATAGCGTTTTGCCGTCAAGTCGGTAAGAAATACCCAGTGTTGGGAATATTATTTTTAGCGCCTGATCCAAATCTTCTTTGGGTATTGATCCAGTAAATCTTCTCGCAAGATTAATACTGCCATAGTTTATGGACAGGCCATAATTGGACTCTAATTCGCTTAATACTATCTTAATTGGGGTATTGTCAAAAGAGATGTGATCTTTGATCCAATCGGGTAATGCCGCATCAAACAATTTTTTCGGATCCCACTTGCCGTTAAAAAACAAGCTGGATTCTCCCTTATCAAGGACAATGGATTTATTGCTTTTCGCGGTAGCTCGTACACGCCCCTGATAGCAGGTCGCGTGCAGTGCCTGATCCACTTGGTGCACTACGAATCTGGTGCCTAATACCGACACCGTGCCTTCTGAGGTGACGACATCGAACTCACCTTCTTGGGGTACATCGAAATAGGCTTTACCTGTTAGGGTGATTTTTCTCTTGCCTTTTTTCCAATCAGACTTTGACCAGCTCGCTATTGAATTTGCGCTCAGAATCATTTTTGAAGAACCGTCTGGAAGATCTACAGTCTTGATTTCTCCATATGCTGTTTGATGCTCAATAATCAATGAAGATTTCCACACGCTCTGACCCACGAAAATCGCAAGTATAATAGCGGCAGCAACAGAAATGTATTTCCAACTTAATAAGCTGATT
This sequence comes from Reichenbachiella sp., assembly GCF_039941815.1. GTDB lineage: Bacteria > Bacteroidota > Bacteroidia > Cytophagales > Cyclobacteriaceae > Reichenbachiella. Next base: position 185,946 of record NZ_JBDVDW010000062.1, on the reverse strand, counting down.
ACTTTACTTTTACTCTTTTTTGGAGAATCCAAAACTAGCCTGGGGTCAAATATTTCAGTGTCTTGATCAGGTACCCATTGATCTACTTCTGTAAGAATCTGTGTGTATTTTAAAAACTCCTCACGCGATAAGTGCTTACTCGCCTCATCAGCCGAAATGTCTCCATTTAGCCATTGAGTTAGTATTGCGTCTTTATCTGTGTGATTAGTTTTCATTTCTTTTTTAGTTTCTCTACTGCTATGACGGCAAAGTTTGAAGTTTCCCTACTCAAATAGAAAAGTGATTTAACTCATCTAATTCAGACCTTATATACTTCAAGGAAGAAGTGATATGCTTCTCAACAGTTTTCACCGAAATTCCTAGTGTATCTGATATTTCCTGATGTTTCATTTTATCGATTCTGCTAAGTAAAAACACCACTCTTTGTTTCTCTGGCAAATTGGAAACTACTTGTTCCAGCTGACTTTGAAACTCATCTAATTGGTATAAAAATTCAGGGTTGGTTTCTGATTGGGCCTCATGTGTATTGCTTCTTTTCTCAAATTTTAAGACCACTTTTTGATGAGCTGCGTCATCCAGAAATATTCTATTTGCCGTAGTGAAGAGATAGCTTTTAGCCTTATCAAAGGCAACCTTACTGCAATTGTTCCAAAGCCTGATGAATGCTTCTTGCGCACAATCTTTTGCTTTCTCCAAACTTCCAAAACGGTAGTATAAAAAATTTCGCAGGGATAGGGCGTGCGTCTGATGCAGACGGTTAAATGACTGTTCTTCGCAAACAGAAGTTTGATTCATAGTTCGTTGGGCAGTAGTCTTCAAATATAACCTAGCTAAGAACAGTCAAAAAGAAATAAGGCACGAATTTTGAATATTTCGATCCAATCGCCTCAGGTATGTAGGGGCATTCTGTTTTAGCTCGTTATACTTATGAAATTGAAAAAGACAAGAATGAATAAGATTATCTCATTTGTTAAAGCGGTGACCTTTCTATTTTTGGCACCAACGGTATCTTTTTCACAATCAAATCAATCCATTCGAGATAATGCGTTACAACCCGTTGAGTTGAACCCATACATAGATTTGGTGGAGATCTACCCTAATCCGGCGTCGGAATATTTGAATATAGAGCAGCAATATTTTGATGGTAATATTTCACAGTTGGAAATTATTGACCTGGCAGGGCATTCGGTTTATAAAATCAACGAAAAGTTTACCCAATTGTCTATCTATGTGGGCAATTGGAAAAAGGGTTTATACATGGTTTTTTTCAAAAAAGGGGAACACGAAGTCGTACACAAAATCGTGGTCCAATAAGGACAGCCTAAAAAAATAAGGAAGTCGGCCTGCCGGTAGAATTTGCTGTGAGAAATAAGTTTTCTGGTGGTCGATTTTCTTTATATTCATTTTGAAGCATTCTCTCCTAATTCTATTCTGAATTAGTTTTAACCAGTCAAATTTCATTATCCAGAGTGAATTAACTTTGTTCTACTTACAATTAGATTTATTTTGATTGGAATTATGAAGAAAAATCTAGTGACGCCTCTTTGGCTATCTAAAAACCTTAATGACCCAGATTTAATCATTCTTGATGCAAGCCCAATAGAGAATAAGGCGGGTGCCCAAAGCAAATTTGAAGGCTGCTACATTCCAGGAGCAAGGCATTTCGACTTGAAGCATACATTTAGCGATTCTCGGTCGAACCTGCCTCATATGTTTCCAACAATAGATCAATCTGTGGCAGGATGCAGGGCTTTAGGAATTGGTAGACAGAGCAAAATTGTGATTTATGATAATTTAGGAATATACATGAGCCCGAGAGTCTGGTGGATGCTGCGTGCTCTTGGTTGTGAGCAAGTGGCGGTATTGGACGGAGGGCTTTCAGGCTGGATATCAAACGGCTATAAAGTAGAAAGTCGACTGAGCACTATTATCGAAGAAGGGAATTTTCAAGCTAGTATGACCAGAGATCATATAAAAACCATTGATGACATGGTTGAAAACCTGAGGGAAGAAAGGTATACTGCTGTGGACGCACGGTCCTCGGGGAGGTTTCAAGGTTTGGCTCCTGAGCCACGAGCTGGGTTGAGCAGCGGTCATATTCCCGGCTCGATCAATATTCCATATACTGAGGTTATCGAAAATGGAAGATACAAGTCGATCGAAGACCTAAAGAAGGTTTTTGAAGAGAAGGGAATAGGTGAGAAACCATTGATCTTTCTTTGCGGATCGGGAGTCACAGCTTGTATTGTGCTATTGGCGGCAGCGCTGGTACTTGACAACGCAAGTTACATTTATGATGGTTCCTGGACCGAATGGGCATCTACGCCTGGTCCTCCTATCAGGAAATAGCCTCGGCAGGGGAGCTGCCGAGGGCCATATTTTTATTCTATCCTTAAAGACTCGATTGGATTGATCTTGACTGCACGTCTGGTGTGATAGAGTATGACTACGCTCGCTACCAATAAGGTGACTATCGAGCTAATCACGAAAGGCGTCGGGTTGACATCTATCCGATAGGCAAAATTCTCCAGCCACTTATTGATCAGCATCAAAGTCAAAGGCACAGACAGTACAATGGCTATAAATAATTGGATTGCAAAACCTCTAACCAGCAGTCTGAATATTGATAGGGCATTGGCACCCATTACTTTGCGGATACCTATCTCTTTCACCTTGCTATTTGCGATAAGCATAATCAAGCCAAACAATCCCAATCCTGCAATCAAGACTGAGAGCACTGTAGCTATTAGAATGAGCTTATTCATTCGCGCTTCATTTTCATATTGAGTGCTTATTCTTTCATCTATAAATTCAAAATTAGTGGCTTCGTTTGGAAAGGTAGCCTCCCACTCATTTTCAAGGATTTCAATGGCATCATGTAGGTTTGCACCACTGTATGTAAATACTATTTTGGGAGCTGGAGAGTCAGTTACATCTGCGTCTGTTACTCCCATGAATATGGGCATGATGTTTTGTGTGATCACCAAAGGCTCCACCTCAGTATGCAAAGATGAATAGTGGAAATCTTCGACCAGACCGATAATCTGATGCTCGCCAAATTCATCACCAGGGAGTTTGTTTCCGATGGGATCAGTCAATCCAAAACTCTTCGCTGCGCTCTCATTAATGATTACAGATTGTCGTTGATCCAGTCCATTTCCGGCTTCGAAATCGCGTCCTTCGATAGGTTTGATATTGAAAGCCGAGAGGTACTCAGCATTTACAACAAGTAGTCGGAACCATTTGAAATCACCATTTATATCATTGAAAGCTACATGAGTCCAACCATTGGATCCGAAAAGATGATTGCCTAGCGCTATTTTAGAAATTTCCGGATGATTCTCTAATTTCACTTTAAGCAGCTCGCCATTGGCCATGCCAGAAGTGAGCTGACCTCGGATGCCGGGCTGCTCTTGATCTACAGGCAGTTGTGCAGATATTACTGCCTTGTAGTCATAGCCCAAGTCTTTATCCATCAGGAAATTGACTTGCTGTCGCATGATGAGGACGGTGGTGATAAGGAATACGGTCACTAAAAATTGAAGAACAACCAATCCTTTTCGAGCCGCCATTTTTCCGGTTGGCTGACTGCCTCCTTTCAGAATATGTATGGTTTTGAAAGCCGATATGATCAGCGCTGGATAAGCGCCAGCCAATGTGCCAATCGCAAGTCCGATCAAAAGATAAATGCCCAGATGCCACCATTCAAACTGGAAGAATATTTCAGTACCAGTCAGCGCATTGAAGGTCGGAATTAAAAATATAGTGAGTGCGGTGCCTATCCCCATGGCCACCAGAGCCAGCAACAGGCTTTCGCTTAAATATTGATAGACTAGTGTGCCTCTGGCGGCGCCCAGCACTTTGCGCATTCCCACTTCCCTCGATCTCTTTAGCGATTGCCCTGCCGATAGTGTGGTGTAATTCACGCAGGCCATAATAAGTACAAGGAGCCCAATTGCACCTAATATCATTACATACTGAGGGTTACTTACTGGCGCGTAGCCAAGTGGAATGTCAGGATTGAGATGTATATCTGTCAGTGGTTGGAATCCTATGTTGTATTGATTCCGCTTAATTTCTGCTTCACCATAAGTTTTGCCACCCATTTGACTCAGCACTACATCCTGCATTTTGCTTTCTACCGATGATATATTGGCATCCTTGGATAGCAAAACATAAGTTTCTGGAATGATACTAAACCATGCAGTAAATAGACGGTCTCTGTAAATACGGCGGTTATTGTCAGTAGAAATGGCCATATCAAATTGGATACTTGATTCTTTTGGCAAATCATCAAATATGGCAGAGACTGTGAAATCCCTAATCACTGAGTCCATCTGAAGAGGTATGATTTTTCCCATAGCATTTTCATTTCCAAAGTATTTCTCAGCATAGGCGGCAGAAATAGCTATATTGTCCATACTCGGTAAGGGATTGGAAGGGTCTCCATTTATAAGCTCAAAATCGAAAACCTCCAGGAAGTCGGGACTGATGATAGAAACACTCTCGTCTATTCTGTTTTCCCCACGACCGACCAAATAGTTATTTTCAATGTACTGGACGGCACGTTCAATTTCTGGAAAATTGTCTTCTAACAATGTTTCGAATCGTAGCGGAGTGCGGGAGTTGAAAAATTCACGGCCGTCACCGTAGTCTTCTTTTAGCCAGCTGCGATAAATACGATCCTTCTTTGAGTGTAGATGATCATAGCTCAACTCCTGTTTTACATATAACCCCAGTAGTAGAAAACAGGAAATCCCGAGGGTCAGACCCAATAGATTTATGGTGCTATTGAATTTGTCTCTCCAAAGCACCCTGATTGCGATTTTTAAGTTGTTTTTTGTCATGGTAAAAAATGAGTTTTTGAGTTTTTGGTTTTGTTTAAGGGCGGATAAGCGAAAGGATCTAAGTACCAACCAGATGTAGTGGTATTTGGCGTGGGTGGTGCGACCTTGCTGACAGTGCTGCTGATAGATCTCATATAGATCACCCTGCAAATCTTCTAGCAAGCCCGGATCACAAAACCAGGCTAGAAAACGATCGGCCCATTTTGGTGGCTGCCTTTCCATCACATTCCAGAAAAGGCGAGCTTAGGCAACTTGTTGTAGAGCGATAGCCGTAGCTCCATCGTGTCGTCGAGAACTTTTCTGCCTACCTGTGTCAGTAAAAAAAAGCGTTTTCTTCGACCACCTCGATCGGCAGTGGCTCCGCCCATTTCTGATTGAGTATAACCCTTGGATTCAAGTCGGCGCAAGACAGAATGAACTGCGGTGACGTCCATCCTTCGGTTCGTATTATTTTTGATCTCCTCCAGAATGGCTACCGCATATGCTTCTTTGTACAACGAGCCTATGGTCAATAAAACTAACTCTTCCAGTTCTCCAAGATGTTCTCCTCTCATGATACAATTCTTTATTTGTTGTACAAGTATACAAGAAATAAAGAATAATTAGTTGTGTTTTTGTACAACTAATGTTAATTGTTGTTAAGAATCTGAAATTTGGAAAGAAAAAATGGGGAGTATGATATAAAAAAAGAAGCTGTTTCAAGCAGAGTGGTTATTGGTTGTAACCAGCGCTTAAAACAGCTTCCTATATTTTGAATTATGAGTAAAGTCTACATCTGGTCGTCATCGGCATTATCCTCGCTATCTCCTTCGCCCATCATGAGCATCATGATACCACTAAAGTCTCCATAGGCTTGCTGAAAAACAATTTTTCCATCAATGTCAAAATCAAACGATTCGTAAATTTTGATTATTCCTGACCTTGCTTCTGTAGAATCTGTGGCTGGTCGTATCACCTCCCAATCACCATAGTACCGAACAGATCCATCCGCCATTTTGGTATCGACATTCACTCCTGGCAATAGCACAACTTCATCGCCTAAAAGTTTGAAGTCAAAATTGGCCCATGCCATATCATTTTGTTTCATCGCATCTTCCAAAGAAATGGAATCGGGATCATTTACACCTGTGCCTCTGATCACAACATCTTCGGCATATAAAGATGCATAGTCAAGGCTTTCATTTTGAAACCCCTCTAAATACGCCATGGCAGTTTTTGAATTTTTTTCAAATGCGTCATTCCCTGCTTGTTGCGGAGGCTGACATCCTGCAAGAATTATTATCAAGCAGGCACTAATTTTAATAAGTTTCATAATAGTTGTTTGGTATGTTACCCATTAAAGGTACGTAAAACGGAATGCATACGTCATTTATATTTTAAATAGGCATTATCCATATGGTGACGCTTGCGACCGCATTACTTTCGATAGCGTGTTATTGGTATTAATCCCAGCAATGCTTTTTACAATTTATCCAGCAAGTCTTGTATGACCTGTTTTCTATTTTCTTTAGCTGCTTTTAGAAATGACTTCGGAGCATCGGTTTCTTTGTCATAAGTACCACCCCAAATAATGATTTCCACCAGGACAGGAATCAGGGCTTTCCCTTTATCGGTGAGAGAATAGGTCTTCATTGTTTTCACCTTTTCATATTTCTTACTCACTATTATCTCCTCTGATTCGAGCATTTTGAGTCTATCAGAAAGCACATTAGTAGCAATGCCTTCTCCAGCCTCAAGAAACTCTTTATAAAAGCACTTCCCCTTGAGCGCAATATCTCTCAGAATAAGAAAGGTCCACTTGTCACCAAAAAAATCCATGGTATAACTGATCGGACAATTCGAACGACGGACAACTTTTCGCATATTCACTTGTTTTTAGCAAGTAATTAAATATATTTACTCACTTGTTATTTGCAAGTAACTAATTTACTGCAATTATCCATGCAAATTATGAAACATTTATTATTCACAGGATTGATGCTGACAGTATTTATTGTACACGGTCAATCCACAAAACACAACAAAACAATGAACAGTACAGCAATTGAAGTTTTTCAATCCTTTGGTGAGGGTATGATGTCTGGGACAGACGTTTGGAAAGATTATCTGGCCGATGACATCAATTTTATCGGACCGGTGGATCAGGTACAAGGCAAAGAGGCCTTCATTACACTCAACGAGTCTTTTATGCCTATGATGCGAGGAAGCAAAATGCATCAGATCATTGAAAAGGACAACTGGGTGATCACTCAGGTCGCCTTCGACGTAGCCATGCCATCCGGTCAAACGATAACCCTTGAGATGTCTGAATGGTATGAAATCAAAGACAATCAGATACAGTCTATTAAAGTCTACTATGATGCTGAGGAATTTAGGAAGCACCTAACTCCTACTAAATAAGTAACTTATGACTAAGAAATATATATTTGGAACCTTGGCATTTATACTGATCACATTTGTGACTCAGTCCACTTCACATTTTCTAATAAACGCAGATCATTATGCCTCTATACCTTATATGAGATCGGAGGTAATTTTCCCACTTGGGTTTTTGACCATGACACTTCAAGGCCTTGTACTCACTTACTTTTTCTCCTTGTATTCCTCAAGTGAAAATAGTCTTAGACGTGGTATTTATTTTGGGTTGATGATCAGTGCCTTATTTGTGAGTTATCTGGCCTTCACAGAGTCAGCTAAGTATCAGGTACCTGATATTGGAGCGTGGATTTTGGTAGAGGCCAGCGTTGGAATTACTCAGTTTTGCCTGTATGGGCTACTCATGAGTGTCATTTTTAGACGATAGCTATACATTTTTATCAGTTTTCAAAGCGACCGTGCTCAGCACAGTCGCTTTTTTTGCTGGTTACCCTATCTCTGATTAGTTTACTTTCAAAGTAAACAGTATTAATTTCCCAACTTACTAATTGACCAACTCATGAAAAAAATTGCTTTTCTACTCCTCGTTCTCTCTCATCAGATATTGGCTCAGACCTTTAAGGAAAAGGAGCTGAAGACGAAAATGGATGAAGTTACTGTATTTCTTCAAGGAGCCCAGATTTCCCGCTCTGGTGAGCTGGAGTTGCCGGCTGGACATACCCAAATCGTCATCAAATCTTTGTCCCCGCATATGGATGACAAAAGCATCCAGGTCAAGGGATTGGGAGACTTTACGATACTATCGGTCAATCATAAGTTCAATTATTTGACGAGCCTAAAGAAGGATAAAAAAGTCGATAGTTTGAATGCTATACTCGACAAAGTAAAGCTCGATCTTGCCACAAAAGAAGCCAGGGTATCTATTCTCAAGTCGAAGCTCGACCTGCTGGATGAAAACAAGAATCTGGGTGGGCTCAATTCTGGTGCTAGCATGTCGGCCATCAAACAAGCCATCGATTTTTACGATAAGGAGCTAACTTCAATCAAAAGAGAGGAAATTGCCGTTAAGTCATCCATCAAAGATCTTCAGGAAGAGCAGCGAAGGCTTATACTGGAGATCAAAAGAATACAGGGTAAAGACGAACTACCCTCCAGTGAGATACTTGTACGTATTGAGTCCAAACAGAAAGTTTCAGCAAAATTTAAGATTTCATATCTGGTATCTAATGCTGGCTGGTACCCTAAGTACGATGTCAGAGTCGCGTCTGTAGAAAAGCCTCTTGAGCTCGCCTATAAAGCCGACATCTATCAGAATACGGGAATAAATTGGGAAAAGGTATCCTTGCGCTTGTCAAATGGCAATCCTAATCAAAGTGGCGTTGCACCGGAGCTCAGCCCCTGGTATCTCAACTATGCCGAAAATACCAGCTACTATCGCAAGGCTTACAACGATGCCGTAGCTACTGTCAGGACTGTCTCCGGACGCATTGTAGATGCGGAGGGTCATCCGTTGCCCGGGGTCAATATTCTGGTTAAGGGCTCTACTGTGGGTACAATTACAAATATGGATGGATTCTATTCGCTCACGCTTCCTAATGGAGCTACGAGTCTGGTGGTATCATATGTAGGTTTTGCTACCAAGGAGCTCCCCATTACTTCTGGGAATATCAGTACACAGCTGGACGAAAATACAGCTCAGTTGAGTGAGGTGGTGAGTGTAGGTAGGTCACTTTCCGGTAGAGCAGCTGGAGTCCGAATTAGAGGGAATAGTAGTTTTGCAAAACGAGAAAAGGAGAGCAATTTTGTATCGACTACTACAGTAGAAAACCAGACCACTGTAGAATTCGAAGTAGACAAACCCTATTCTATTAAGTCAAATGGTGATAAGCTCACTGTGGATCTGAATAAATACAAAATCGAAACTCAATATGAGTACTATGCTGTGCCAAAACTGGACAAAGACGCTTTTCTCATCGCACGAATTATCAATTGGGATCAGTACAATCTGCTAGAAGGAGAGGCCAACTTGTATTTCGAAGACGCATATATCGGCCGATCCATTCTTGACGCCAAGTCGCTGGAGGATACACTCAATATATCGCTAGGTAGAGACAAAAGCATAGTGATCGGAAGAACCAAGGTCGATGAATTTACAAAAAGAAGAACGATAGGTGCCAACAGAATAGAATCTCGATCCTTCAAAATCTCAACTAGAAACAAAAAGTCTCAAGCCATAAAATTGACGCTCTATGATCAGATCCCTGTGTCTACCAATAGTGATATCGTGGTGAACCCAATACAGCTATCCAATGGAACAAAGGAAGACAGTACAGGCAAGATCAAATGGGAGTTGAAACTGGCTGCCAATCAAAACTCAGAGTTTGAATTGAGCTATGAGGTGAAGTATCCGAAAAACAGAAGGGTAAATCTTGAATGATACTCACAACATACATTGTTGGTGGCATCATTTTAATAGTATGAAATAATTCCATTCCGTTGGTCAATTTAAATCAAAATAAAAAGATCAATATGAAGAAATTATTTTTATGTCTGATCATTCCAGGAATGATAAGCACAACACTTTTTGCTCAATCGATCAAAACCGAGCGATTGGTTTATGAATGGAGTAACATGAAGAATATGGTGGTCAATTCGGCCAAGGCTATGCCAGAAGAATATTATTCTCAAATACCGGCAAATGGGTTGAAAAGTTTTGAAGATCAGATCAAACACATCACCACCTCCAATCGGTTTTTTGTTGGCTTCCTTGCTGGGATTGACAATGAAAAAGCCAATACTAATACCATTCAAAATGTAAATGGCAAGGAGGCCGTGATTAAAGATCTCGAACAATCTTTCGATTTTGTAATCAGCACCTTGCCAAAGATCAAGGGATATGATGAGGAGATCAATATGTTTGGTCAAAAGCTAACCCGTACCGAAGCGCTGATGCTGACCGAGCATCATCTACAACGAGAGCAGGGTAAGGTCACCATTTATATGCGTCTCAAAAATATTGCTCCAGCGAAGTCTACGAGTTGGTTGTTGTAGAGCAGTGTAAAAATTACAGAGTAGAGTTGGGAGTCGTCACCTTTGTGGCGGCTTCTTTTGTGCCATTCTCGATGACCTCTTAGCTCAAGTCAATGCCAGATTGATTTGAGAATAATAGCTGCGACTTGATACCAATTCTTGATCATTACTCATGACGAACCTAAAGGTATTATTGTTTAAATATTGGAAACGTAGCATCTGATCCCTATTGATGATAAGGGATCGATGAATTCTGACAAACTGACCTGCTGGGAGCTGCTGCTCCAGTAGATTGAGTGAAGTGCGATAAAGCGGTGACCCTGTAGAGGTATGTACTTTTACATACACTGAATTTGCCTCAAAGCAAACTACATCCTGAACATCTATTTTTTTGTACAGTCCTCGTTCTTTAAATTCTAGCGCCGTGAGATGAGGAGACTTGTTTGACTCGAAGTCATTAATAAGCTGTTTTACCTTTAGGTTTAAATCTGCTTGTTGACTCGTGGAAATACGCTCTTTGGCTCGCTCGATCACATGACTAAATCTTTCCTGATTGAATGGTTTTAGCAGATAGTCAAGAGCTTCTACTTCAAATGCCTCTACCGCATGATGGTTGTACGCAGTAGTAAAAACCACAAGGCTCTTTTTACCTTTCAATAATTTTGCCAACGACATCCCATCGATTCCCGGCATATGTATGTCCAGAAAAATCAAATCGGGTGCAGTACCAGTCAAATATCTCAAGGCTTCATTTCCATTTCTAAATTCACCCTGTACCTCTATTTCGCCATCTGCTTTGAGTAGCTCTGATAAATAGCGCCTGGCATGGGGTTCGTCATCTACAAGTATACAAGTCAGCTTCATGATTATGATGGGGTTGGAATAAACAATTGGACATGATAGGCGCCTGGTGTGGTGTACGTATCAAGGCGGTATGCATCGGCATAGGCCTGTTTGAGCCTGTTTCCTACGTTGTCAAGCCCTATGCCTATGGAAGGGGCACTGGCTTTGTCATTTTGAGCTACTGATGTACTGTTGGAGATCAGAATTTGTAGTCCGCCGCCAGCCAAAGTAGCACTCAAGCTGATTTTGCCTTCATCTTCTAATCCTGATATGCCGTGTTTGAAGCAATTTTCTACCAGGGGCTGAAGAATCATATTTGGAACCAGCAAATTTTTCGTTGTCTCATCTATCGTTATTCTTATCGTCAATCGGTCATGATATCTTTCTAGCTCGATGTCCATATAATCTTTTATATACGCCAATTCTTCTTCCAGAGAGACGAAGTGCTTGTTAGTTTGCTCAAGATTCTTTCTAAGCAGGTTGCTGATTTTAATAGTAATAGATTTGGCCTTTTCATCATCATAGCCGATTAGCGAATGAAGTGCATGTAGAGAGTTAAACAAGAAGTGCGGGTTCACTTGTGCCTTTAGTGCAATCAATTCCGACTGGCTCAATTGCTTCTCAATCTCGGAGAGTTGCAGTTTGCTGGCCAGAAGGGATTTATAGTTTTCTATGATCTTCAGCAGCCCGAGTATGACTAGTATATCTATAAATCGACTGGCTATCGCTCGCAAGTAGACCATTTGAATGTCAGCCAAAAATCTTGTCCATGTATATTCGGAGATCAGCTGTAGCAATCCATAATAAACCAGATTTGACAGTACGAAATGAAGGAGAATAAGCACTAATACCTTTATTAGAAACTGAAGCCAGGTGAACGGCTTGTTAGGTGTGGAGAGTATATTAAGAATTCCATAGAGAAAAGGAACTAGCGCAGCCCAAATCAGATAGTTAATTGTAAATAGAATAATGTGATTTAGGTTCAATTCAATATCAGGGCCGTCAGTTTTGCTTGACTGGATTACTACCACCAACGAAAAGAGCACAGCTATCAGATAAATCAGGGACTGACTTAACGGAGGTTTTCTGTATTCCAATAGTTTGCTCATGCCTATCAAGATAAAAACTATTACGCAGTCCTGATTTTTAGGATGCGGATTTATCCCAAGGATCGTCTCTTATTGTAATCCGCATCATATAATGCTACTCGCATCATTTTTTTGATGTTCGATTCTGTTGGCGTCGTTAGCCCAGTTAAATCAAAAACTTTAAAACAATGATAAAAATCACTACTCTACTTACGCTGGCATTGTGGCTGGTATCCGATGGAATGGCTAACACTAGTCCCGATTATACATCTGATGAATCTCGCGAGATCGTACTCAAAATGATAAATGCCCATGGCGGAATGGATAAATGGAAGAAGAGCAAAACCTTCAGTTTTCAAAATATCATGTTTAGCGAGTCCCTCAAAAATCAGCCTTTTTGGGTGTCGGAGGTCATGGTAGATCAGAAGGATCGTCGAGTGTATCAAGATTGGCTTAGTCATGGTGCAAGCATGTCATATGATGGTAAAGAGGCCTGGTCCGAAAATTGGAAAATTGGTAATGCTCCTAAGTTCGAAGCCCTTTTTTTCTATTATTTCCTCAACCTTCCATGGCTTACTCAAGACAACAATGTGACGCTTGGTGATGCCAAAAGAATAAAACATGAAGCCTTCAAGCAAGAAATCTTCGTCATTGACATGGGATTCTCTGAGAAACCTGCGGTAGGCAAGACCAAGGATGATACATTCAAACTGTACATAGATAGTGAGAGCTTTCTGCTCGTAGGATATGAATATTCTATAGGCTACGGATATATGTTAGATCTTTTTGGATTCCCAGCAGACAAGAAGCTGTTCGGGCCCATGTTTCGGATCAACGACGCTTTCATAGAGATAGATGGGCTTATCTATCCAAGTTTGATGCACACAGGCAACACCGAGATGACCCAAATATATGGCCACCATTCTATTGTCAATTATGCTTTGAATAAGAAATTTGACAACTCTAGGATGAAAAAAACCAAAACCTCAATACTTGACAACTCAAGCGAGAAACGCAAGTAGGACTAAACCAAGACCAAATTATTAGGACATGAAAAAACTATTGACATACACCTTCATAATTACGGCACTTTTGGCCGGAGCCTTCTATATAGGAAGGTACGAACCAAAATCAGATCGATATGATAGTATAGAAACACAGAAACTTGTGCATGAAATGATCGCAGCTCATGGGGGTATTCAGCGATGGAGAGAGGCTCCGACGATAAGCTACCACCACGACATGATTGATCCATCACGTCCAGATGACCATTGGTATTCGGAAGAAGTACACCTGCAAGGAAAACGCTATTGCTATCAAGACTGGAAGACTGATAGCGCCACTCTTGTGAATAATGGGAAACAAATATGGACCACGGATTGGAAGAGAGGCAACCCACCAAGTATGATGGCCGGTATTTCTTACTTTTTTATCAATATAGTATGGATGACCCAAGATGATGTCGCTCGTCTTGAGATGAGACCGGATACGGTGGTAAATCAGATTGAGATTGACAAAACTTTGCATCAAGTTCGTCTACAATTCGATGGGTCGTCACCATATGAATATTTCGATCTGATGATTGATTCAGAGAATAAAATGCTTCGTGGCGTGAAGTATACAGTGGTACACAAGGACCTTTTTGAAGTCTTCCTATTGCCAGCAGATACCAAGTTTATGGGGCCGCTGCTTAAAGTCTATCAATCCTACACCAATGTGGATGGTTTGAAAATGCCTTCCAGATATGATACCTACAAAATGACGGGAGAAAATTATGGAATTCATACAGTCAGTCATTACAGCCTCGATCAGCCATTTGATTACAAACGACTCACAATGAAACACAACTCGGTGATCTTTGATTAAGAATAAATAGTTCATGGTTTTATTAGAATAGGAAGTCGTCTCAAATATTTCAGTACCGTCTGGTTTTCAAAGTCAGAATGAATACTTCTTTTTTGACGACCTCCTTTCTTTATCGCTCCCGATAAGCTTAGTTTTGCTGCCATGAGCACATCAAAAACAGCCCTCGTACTTATTGATATTCAGGACGGATTGGATGCCAAAGGGTATTATGGGGCCGAACGAAACAACCCGACTGCAGAAGACAATTGTAAGCTTTTACTGGATCACTTTCGTGAGAGTGAGCAACCCATTTTTCACATCAAGCATAATTCTACGCTTGATGATTCACCGCTTCATCCCAGCCAACCCGGCAACCAGATTAAGTCCATCGTTAGTCCTGTGGCTGACGAACCTATTTTCGAAAAGAATGTAAATAGCGCCTTTATAGGTACACCATTGGAGGAAGAGTTGAATAAGCTCAATATTTCACGATTGGTGATGGTAGGGTTGACCACTGAGCATTGCGTATCTACTTCGGTACGAATGGCCGCCAATCTCGGCTTTGAGGTACTCTTGCCCATGGACGCCACAGCAGCATTTAGCAAGGTAGGGGCCAACGATGTATTTTATGATGCAGAGACTATCCACCAAACCACGCTGGCCACACTCAAGGATGAGTTTGCTACCATCTTGTCTACAAATTCAGTTCTATTGGAAAGTGCTAATTAGAGTTAAGTAATTTTTGAAATGCAACAGCTTAAATAATTTAAGAAAACAATATTTGACCAAGCATAATGTGGCATTTAATCTGCTAACCATAATAACTCCCCTCTTTTCTGATGTGCCTCGAGTTTACCTCTGAAGATTCGCTTGGCTAAAGCTTCCTCCGCAGTCACTTCTTTTAAAAGTGATTGAAATCGAGGATGATCCCTTAATATATCTAACATAGGGTCTCCCATCAAATTGGAAGTCCAGGGAAAATTGACGTTTTTTTCTTGTTCCCAAGCCAGAATTAGCCAGTCAATAGCCTCGTCAGGTTTATTTAAGATTGCCTCAATTACGGCCAGATCATAATATTTAGAAGCCCTATAGGTCAGAAAAGTATTTCTATTTGCATGATCCAACAGTAATTCACGATATTTATTAATCATGGAAAACCCACGTGCTGAATCACCAGTCATGATTAAGGAATAAGCATATTTATGTTTATAGGAGTTTTTGAGAAAAGAATTATTTGCGCTCTCATTCATTTTAGCCAATAATTCATACGTTTCACGGGCGTTTTCAAATTCCTTTTTATATAGATAGGCTTCTCCTAGATTTTGAACAAAATTCGGTTCTTTAAATCGTTTGCTAGCCGCTAGACTTGTTTCAAGATAGCTGTCATAATCACGATCGTACAATTGTGCATTTAGCAGATGACTGTGCAGCCCACGAGTTGTCGATGGGCTACTATTTTCATATACTTTTCTCACAAATTTATAAATCAACTTTCTATCAATGTTTATCAGCTTATTAGCTATTCTGTTAGCTGTTTCTTTGACAGCAATAGGTGGAATAAGTGATATTGATTCCATAATCAATTCAAGGCCATCCTGATAATTGCCTTGACGTATTTTGCCTTCTCCTGCCAGGCCAATGTATCTGGAGTTATTCGGCTTTAGCACAAGTACCTTATCTACATTATAATAAGCCTTATCAAATTCATTAAGTATAAAATAAACCTCAGTCCTGACAGCGTATGCTTCCCACAAGTTTGGCTTCAGCCGAATGGCCTTATCGACTAGATTCAAAACAGAATCTTTCCATACCGAGACTGGAGTATACCTTTTCCAACTTAGATCAAATATACCGTTGGCCAAGCCTACGTAGGCCAACGCAAAATTTGGGTCCATGTCGATAGCCGTCTGACACATCTCAATTGCCTTGAGGTTTTCCTCACTTGAGGCATCCTCCAAATTAGCGGCTTGTAAATATAGGTCGTAGGCTTTGAGATGGGAGGTAGGAGCATTCGTCATAAACTGACGAGTTTTACTTGTAATGATCAATTCAAGGTTTTCGGCAACACTTGTAGCTATTTCGGACTGGATCTCAAATATATCACTGATTTCGCGATCATAGTTGTGAGACCATAGATGTTTGTCTTCTTCCGTCGAAATCAATTGTGTACTGATTCGTACTTTATCTCCTATACGTTGAACGCTCCCCTCTAGAATATGTGCTACGTCCAATTCATCACCGATATGGGGAATGCTTTTTTCAGTACCTCTGTAGCGCTCAACGGAGGTTCTTGACACAACTTTTAAGTCTTCGATCCGAGACAGATTATTCAGTATAGCCTCCATAATACCGTCTGAGAAATAGATATTATTTTTGTTGTCACTTAAATTTTTGAATGGTAATACAGCGATAGTTTTTTCCTCAGCAGCCGATGTGATTTTACTACTATGGACTTCCTTTTCTTCGTATTCAACAAAGAATTTATCATAAATCAAATACACAAAAGAGATGGAAAGCACCACCAGGATTAAATTCTTAATACGTTCTCCTGCACGAATGGCTTCTTGAGTGTCAACCTTGTCCGCACTTTTTAATCCGTCACGAGTGTATTCAAAAAACCAGGCTAATATCACGGTCATGGGCAAGCCAAGAATGAGAATGACAATCAATGCCCTCATTACCCAGTCGGGAGTATCGAACGAATGCAGTATAATATCTGCGATTTGAATCAACAACCACGCTGTGATAAGGTAGGCAACAGTTGCCTTGATCACATTTCTCCTCTTTAGGTTTTCCCAAAGGTTGTAGGTTTCTCTCATAACTATTACAGCAATAGTTTCTCAAAATGCCGCTGTAATTCAGAAAAAAATTCCTTTATTTTATTTTCATTCCAGGTACTGTATTATTAGTAGACAGCTCCTAAATATGAATATTACACATTTGAATATTACATATTAAAGAGAATTTGTAATATCCGAAGAATATTAACAAGCTTCTTAAATGTAGTTAATAATTGCTTTTAAGTCTGTTATTTGATGATTTTTTTATTAAAATTTTTGTTTTGAAACTCAATAATTTCATAAAGCTATCACGCCACATTCAAAGATGAGCTTGCTGCAATCCAATCTACGACCGTCCATGAAAGCCTAATAAGGAAAGGTTTATCCAGCTATCATTTAGATGGAGAATTCGTCGCGAACATTGTCAATGAAATCAAGGAAATATTTTTTGCTCGCGTCTTCAGATCTATAAACTAAATAGTGTTTCCTTTTTAGTCCATTAGGACCCAGAGGTTTGAAAGCGAGATGGTGAGGTAGCTTAAAAGACTTCAGGGTCCACCTGGGAAGGCAGGTAATTCCCATGTTCGTCTGTACCAGTTCTAAGGCCACTTCCGTCAATGGAATCGCAGTGACCTTCTCCGACTCCACTTTATGAGGTCTTAAAAACAGATTGTAGACCGAAACAGTCTCTAAGGGAAATGAATGAATAATCAAATGTTGGTGAGTGAAATCCTGGGCTTCGAGATATTTTTTATCTGCCAGTAGATTTTCCGGATGCATGATAGCATAGACCTCATCTTCGAACAACTCAATGGTTTTCAGTCTGCTGTTTTCAGGTTTGGTGGTCACTAGCGCAATGTCGATTTCGTTGGAAAGTAACTTGGATACCGGATGATGAGTAGCTTCTACGATCATGTGAATATTGATCTGCGGATAGAGCAATCCCATTTTTTGGATGAACTTCGGCAACCCATGATAGAAGGAATAGCATTCTGTGCTGATTCGAATAGTGCCGCGAGAACCTTCTCTGATGTCTTTGATTTTGAGAAGCCGTTCTTCGATTTCATTCAATACAGTTTGAGAAAGTTTATACAGCTCGATTCCTTCGCCAGTCAGTTTCCAATTGTTTCGAGAGCGAATAAATATTTTGAATCCCAGACGCTCTTCAATTTCCTTCAGTTGGTGACTTAGAGCTGATTGTGTTAAGAACAGCCTGTCTGCCGAATTTGATATATTCCCTTCGTCAGCAATGGTCTGAATCAATTTCAAATATTTGATTTCCATATCTACGAAGTAACGTAAATCTCAGAACTTTGAACTTGAAATAATTTCATCTAAGGCATTCCTAATTCTCAATTATAAAATGTTTGATTCTGTTGTCATGGGAGTTGATTTGTGATCAAAAACATATGAAAATGGAAGAACAAATAAATCATTATCAGCAAAAATTGGATTTTGAATGGGATGCTGCGGACCTGTTTGAGAACCTGGAGGAGTCGGCACATGTGATCGTGGTAGATACCCGCAAGACATTTGCCTATGACCTGGAGCACATACCCGGAGCTGTCAACATTCCACATCGAACAATGGATAGAGCGCGTGTGGCCAAGTTGGATAAGACGGCCATCTATGTATGCTACTGTGATGGAATCGGTTGTAATGGATCGACTAAAGGCGCCCTAAAAATGACACAATTAGGATTTAAAGTTCGCGAGCTGATTGGTGGACTGGATTGGTGGAAGCGCGACGGATATTCAACAGAGGGGGCAGAAGCAGTCACCGGTACCGAAATCCAATGTGCTTGCTAGAGCTACTAAAAGCAGGAAAGAACAGCTCGTATCTTTCCTGCTATCTTTCTACAATAAATAAACTCATATGATCACTTGTTTCCTGAAGTACACGCTAGACCCAACGAAAGTAAAGGCGTTTGAAAATTATGGTAAAATGTGGATTGATTTGGTGAATAGATTTGGTGGGATGCATCACGGCTATCTTTTGCCTCACGAAGGAGCTAGCAATATTGGATATGCCTCGTTCTCGTTTCCCTCATTGGCCGACTACGAGATCTATCGAGACAAGATCACATCCAATCCAGATTGCATCGAAGCCTTTGAATATGCTCAACGCACCCACTGCATCTTGCATTATGAAAGAAGTTTTATGAAACCAATATTCTCGGGTAACGCGGATCGAGCAAAACTACCAAATCAAGATGAGCAATAAGCCCGAGTATCACATCAGAGCAGTTGAAAAAGACGACATGAATGACCTGATTCAACTCTGTGCAGATCACGCCGCATATGAAGATGCTTCATTTGATCAATCCGGCAAAGTGGATACTTTGGCAAACAATCTCTTCGGTCAGGAGCCCCCGCTCCTTTGTCACGTCGTTTCTGACGGCGATACTCTACTAGGGTACGTCACATTTATGAGACAGTTTTCTACATGGCATGCTTCTTTTTATGTATATATGGATTGTTTGTTTCTAAGGCCAGAGGCACGCAATGCAGGATTAGGTAAAAGATTGATGGCTGCAGTAGTAGATTATGCAAAGGCCAATCGGTGCAGAGAGATTCAATGGCAGACACCTAATACCAATGCTGGTGCGATTAGATTTTATAAAAAAAATGGTGCTGAACCAAAATCGAAGGTCAGATTCTTTCAATCGGTTTCCTGAGGTATTTTGACTACACTTTTGAGAGAGACATAAAATGTGCTGCCTTTGCCAGTCTCAGACTCCAGCCAAACTTTGCCACCCAGGTCGGTCACGTACTTTTTGACAATGGATAGCCCCAGACCTGTAGACGACTCGTTTCCGGTAGGGCGTGCGCTTAGTTTCTGAAACTTATTAAATACCAGCGGTTTGTCTTCATCGGTGAAACCAGGTCCTTGATCTCTAATCTTAATTATGATTTCATCCGCATCTTCGATCACGCCGATGGATATTTTAGAACCAGATGGGGAAAATTTGACGGCATTTGAGAGCAGGTTTTCTAGAATCAGGAATAGCAACATATGATCAGTTTCCAAGGTCAAATCATGCTCAGGAAGCTTTACAGACACTGCAATGTTTTTGTTGGTGGATTGGAGCTGATACCTTATCACCAGATCATTAATGAGCTGGTTCACACTTACAGTTTCTTTAAGTACAGTTTTTTGATCTCTTTCGAGCGAACCAACGTCCAGAATTTTGATGATCATTTGATTCATCTGTTGGGCGGCACCGCCAATTTTCATTACATAGTCTTTCTCCTCTTCTGATATCTTTTCCTGATGCTCTAGTAGAATTCCTGATAAGCCAATAATATTGCTCAAGGGAGATCGCAGGTCATGCGCGAGAATACTGACCAGATTGTTTTTGTCCTCATTCAATGCGAGAAGCTGAGCGTTGCGATTTATAAGCTGTTCATTTTTTAGACGTATGTCATGTTGCTGGGCCTCGATTTGGTTCTTTTGATCAATTATCAATTGCGTTGTTCGTTGATTTTTTTTGAAATAATAAATCAGACTGATCAAAAACAGAAGTACTACCGCAATACCCAGGATCAATATTCGCTTATATGTTTTTTCTTTTTCAAGCTTTAGGTTAGCGTTCTTTATGAGTGCCAGTTGAATCTCTTTCTCCTTAGTCAGGATATATGATCCTAGTTGCTCGCGATCATAGGACTCTTCTATAAATTGATATAATTCATCACCAAGATGTTTGGAGACGATGCTCGAAATCTCTTCTTTATATTCAGCATTTGTTAGGAATTGATTGAATGGAATATTCCAGTCACTTGACTTAGGCATGATAATACCGTATCCTTTTCCACGTACAGTGAAGAAATTCTGACGAGTAAGATTGCGCCCATCCTTGATCCACATCAGGTAAATGGGTAAATCGATGAAGCCAAAAACCTTGTCAGACTTGCTGATATGCTGGAGTACATTATCATCGCTGTCTATATAGGTGATGTCAAAATCAACATTGATTTGCTCTCGCATTTTCAACAGAAGAGTCTCATAAATAGTCCCTTTAATCGTGATAGCTGTCATGCCTTGCATCATACTGTTGATTTCATCAAAGTTGCGGACAATGGGAGAGCTTTGACTTGATACTAACACAGTGATGTCGGGGAGATAGGCATCGGTATATTGTAGATATCTCTGTCGATCTTTAGTGATGGAGAATGCGGAGGTCCCCAGCTGATTTGGGGCGGTAGAGACTCTGATAGTATCAAGAATGGACGAAAAGCTTGATTCTTCAAACCAATTAATCTGTAAATCTATCCCGTGCTTTTTCTCTACATATCTGGCAAAGCACTCTACTAATTCATATTCTAGCCCAGTCAGATTTCCGGTAGCATCTTGAAATATAAATGGAATTGAGGTATACCAGTGTACGTCAAGTTTTGCCTTCTTGGATTGTTGCGCTGATTTCCATGAGTCGCATTTTCCTGCCGAAGGATAAAGTATCCAGATAGATAAGACTAGTAATAAAAAGCGCATTCAATAAATATCCGCAAATATCTCCGTATTCGCAATATCCGAATGCGCAATATTGAAATAGCCTTTGTATACCCGTAAGATTAGGTAGAACTACTGTAGTTTCTTATACTTGATTCTCTTAGGCTCGACATTGCCCTGTCTTTTGACTCGATTTTCTTCATAAGCAGAAAAAGGGCCATCAAAAAAGTAAACCTGGCTGTCACCTTCAAAAGCCAAAGTGTGTGTACACACTCTATCCAAAAACCAACGGTCGTGACTGATGATCACTGCGCATCCGGCAAAGTTCTCCAGTGCTTCCTCCAGAGCTCGCAAAGTATTTACATCCAGGTCATTCGTAGGCTCATCGAGCAGCAGTAAGTTGGCGCCTTGTTTTAAGGTCATAGCAAGGTGGACTCTGTTTCGCTCACCACCAGACAGTGCACTTACTTTCTTGCCTTGATCAGAGCCACCAAAGTTGAACTTGCTGACATACGCTCTGGAATTCATTTGCTTACCACCCAATTCTATGAGCTCGTTTCCATCAGAGATCACCTCCCAGACGGTTTTTGAAGGATCCAGATCATCGTGCTCTTGATCGACATAGGCAATCTGTACGGTAGAGCCTATATCAAAGCTACCACCGTCGGGTTTTTCCTTGCCAGTAATCATATTAAATAGGGTGGTTTTACCTGCTCCATTAGGGCCCACGATTCCTACTATTCCTGCCTGAGGCAAAGAGAATGTAAGGTTTTCGTATAGCAGTTTATCGCCAAATGCCTTTGATACACCTTCTGCTTCTATTACCTTATCTCCAAGTCTTGGTCCTGGAGGTATAAATAGTTCCAGTTTGCTCTCTCGCTCTGATACGTCTTGCCCGGCCAGTTTGTCATAGGCGGCTAGTCTCGCCTTTCCTTTGGCCTGTCGGCCTTTAGGTGACATCCGCACCCATTCCAATTCTCTTTCCAGTGTTTTCTGTCTCTTCGACTCTGTTTTTTCTTCCTTAGCCAGTCTTTTCTGCTTCTGATCCAACCAGGAAGAGTAGTTGCCTTTCCATGGAATACCTTCTCCACGATCAAGTTCGAGGATCCAACCGGCTACATTGTCTAGAAAGTATCTATCATGCGTTACCGCTATTACAGTTCCTTTATACTGATTCAGATGTTGCTCCAGCCAGAGCACTGATTCCGCATCCAGATGGTTAGTAGGTTCGTCCAGTAGAAGTACATCTGGCTCCTGAAGTAATAACCGGCAAAGCGCGACTCTTCTTTTTTCTCCACCAGAAAGATTTTCGATTTTGGCATCACCAGGAGGAGTGCGTAGGGCATCCATAGCCCGCTCCAGTCTGCTGTCCAGTTCCCAGGCATTGGTTGCATCTAGCTTTTCTTGTACCACAGCCTGATCCTGAATCAATTTGTCCATGGCATCAGGATTGTCTAGCACCTCAGGGTCTGCGAATTTGGCATTGATATCTTCAAATTGCTGAAGCAAATCTACGATTTCCTGTGCCCCTTCTTCGACTACTTCTTTTACCGTTTTGCTGGCATCGAGCTGAGGTTCTTGCTCTAGCAAGCCTACGCTGTAGTCCTTAGACGATACTACCTCGCCTTGATACTCCTGATCCAGACCTGCAATAATTTTAAGTAGCGACGACTTACCTGATCCATTCAATCCTAAGACACCTATTTTGGCCCCATAAAAAAAGGACAAATAGATATTTTTAAGTACTTGTTTTTGGGGTGGGTAAATCTTGTTTACCCCAGCCATAGAAAAAATGATTTTTTCGTCGCTCATTGGTTGTGATTTTTCCGACAAATATGCTAAAAATATTCTGTCTTTGGACTGATTTTGTAAATTTGCAGCCGATTAATAAATGATATGGCTCTTGCCAACTATTGTGGAAATACCATTCGGACACCTTGAAAATAACGTACTCTATCGATCAGCCTTTGACCAGGTGGAGGCACTCAAATTAAAAGAAGTAGCTGAGGACGAGGCTGCTGACGCAGTGACATTTTTTCTGGCCAGATTTGATAAGCTCAAACTTAAGTTGGATGAGATAGAAAAGAAGATCAATTCTGAGAATAACAAAGGTTCATTTCTTTCAAGTTTGCAAAATTTGAAGGAAACAGTCTTAATCCATGAAGGCTTGGGTGACTATCAGAAGCTATTGGATCGAATTGCTCCATTAGAGTCCATGCTCCTGGACTATATCGATAAGAATAGATCCAAAAATACGGAAATAAAAAAGGCACTTTTGGCTGAATTAGAGCCCATCTTGGCCAATAATGATCAGGAAGAAGCTTTTGAGCAAATCAAAGATTTAAAGTCCCGATGGCTAAAGACCGGCCAGGCCGATCTGGAGATGAGAACGGAGTTGGAGAGTAAGTTTAAGACCGGCGTTGATGGATTCTTTGAGAAAAGGAATGCTTTCAATGAAGATAAGAAGATGTTGATTGCAGCACGTGTTAGCGAATATGAATCCATCATTGCTGAGATCAAGTCGTACTTGGATAAAAAGGACTTTCAGCAAAGCGCCGACCGGGTAAAGGAGCTTCAAAAGCAGTGGAAGGAAGTAGGGCACATCCCCGAAAAAGATTTTACCGCCTTAAACGAAAAATATTGGAAGGTCGCACAGGACTATTTCAACAAACAAAAGAAACAACGAAACGCGGATCGAAAAAACAAAATCAAAGATCAGAAGGAGGGGCTCAAGGTCAAGTCAGCGATCCTTGAGGAATTCAAGGTGCTTGTGCAAGAAGCGTGGGTTGCAGAAGAAAAGGATTTTGAAGCGCTGAAAGCCAAATGGAAAGGCAGTGGACATGTATCTAAAAAATCTCATCCAGAAATCCATGAAGGATTTATAGAACTATCCAGAGAGTGGCAGGAAAAGAGATTTATTTGGAGCTTGGCTCAGAGAAAGAATAAGGGCTTTGCTAAAAAGCAGGAGAAAGACCAGCTCAAAGACCTGACCAAGACTATTAGAGATTTGCTATATAGAGATGAGACTGAGCTAAAATCCTTCAACGAGAATATGGACAAAATGCATATCAACAAGGGGTCGTTTGTAGATATGCTACAGGAGAAGCTGGCTATGCAGGAGGGAAAAGTGGCGTTGAAGAGAAGATTTCTTAAAGAATGTCAAGAAAAAATAAAACAACTCTGACTGCAGAAGCGTTAGGGATTCAAAAAATATTCTGAATACTGAAAAAAACAGTTGTATTTATTTTGCTTACGAATTATATTCAGTAAAAATAAATTTCGAGATAAGTCAATCAAATGTTTGATTATTGAATGAAAAATTTATTTTTGCACGATTATATAAAACACCGGAATTAAAGGAAATTAATTATGTACTGGACATTAGAATTAGCGTCATATTTGGAGGATGCGCCATGGCCTGCTTCAAAAGATGAATTGATCGATTACTCGATTCGATCAGGTGCTCCGTTGGAAGTGGTTGAAAACCTCCAAGAGCTTGAGGACGATGGACATCCTTTTGAAACAATCGAAGAAATATGGCCGGATTACCCCACGAAAGAGGATTTCTTTTTCAACGAGGACGAGTATTAGCCGCTCTATCAATAAAGTATCAGATATGTATGCCTGGCCAGATAATAGCCGGGCATTTTATTTTCTCTCCGCCCAAACTGTAGCTGCCATAGCTAAATCTTCCGGAGTTGTAATTTTAATATTTTCATAACTACCTTCCACCAGTACGATTTCTTCACCATTGGCTTCCGCTACACTGGCATCATCGGTGAATTGATTTGTGGTAGTCGCAGTGAATGCTCTTTTGATTAGATCGACTTTAAAAGTCTGCGGAGTCTGCACGATATAGAAATTATTTCGATCTACAGCACTGCTCTTTTTACCAAGCACCTGTCGGATAGAGTCTTTTACCTTTACAGCCGCTACGCCGTTGCCACTATCAGATGCCTGATCGAATGTTCTCTGGATGACAGCAGAACTGATCATCGGACGTGCACCATCGTGTATGGCGACTATGCCGTCATCCCCAATTAGGTTTAGTCCATTCTCGACAGAGTTAAATCTTGTACTACCACCAATGGCTACCTGATGCGGAGTATCAAATTCATGATCGAGGATAAGGCGCTCCCAGGTAGGAATATGCTCTTGCGGCAGAACCAAAATGATAAGGATCGTGGGATCAAAATTGTAGAAGGCGTCTATGGTGTGCATGAGCAAGGGTCGTCCGGCAAGCTCTAAAAATTGCTTGGGAAGATCTGTGTTCATTCGGCTCCCGGATCCACCAGCCACGATTATGGCATATTTTTTCATCTGGACAAGTATAGTCGATTCTATAAAACAAAAAAACTCCGAAGCTGGCTCCGGAGTTTTTTTGTTTTTTACACGTCTGTGTTTAGATAATCAGCATGGCATCACCATAGCTGAAGAATCTGTACTTCTCTTTAATTGCAATCTGATAAGCTTCCATGATCAGATCAAATCCTCCAAATGCTGCTGCATTCATTAATAAGGTCGATTCGGGTAGATGGAAGTTTGTGACCAGAGATTTTACAATCTTGAATTCATATGGAGGAAAGATAAATTTATCAGTCCATCCTTCATTTTCTTTCAATCTGCCACTAGCAGATACGGATGATTCCAAGGCTCTCAGTACAGTGGTACCGATGGCACATACGGATTTCTTTTCATCCAATACTTTGTTCACCAAATCAGCAGTTTCCACAGGAACGATATAGTTCTCTGAGTCCATTTTATGCTTAGTGAGATCTTCTACATCTACCGGTCTGAAAGTACCCAATCCTAAGTGTAGAGTGATTGCTTTGGTGTCTACACCTTGCAACTCCAAACGTTTGAGCATTTGTCTGGTAAAGTGAATACCAGCAGTAGGTGCAGCTACCGCTCCGACTTTGTCTGCATAGATCGTCTGAAAACGTTCTCTATCTTCGGGCTCAGTTTTTCTTGCAATCTCTTTCGGGAGAGGAGTTTCTCCCAGTTCGTCGATCGACTTATAAAACTCCTCATCGGTACCATCGAATAGAAATCTGATGGTTCTTCCTCTGGAAGTGGTATTATCAATGACTTCGGCCACTAAATCTCCTTCTCCAAAATACAACTTGTTGCCTACACGGATTTTTCTGGCAGGATCCACCAAAACGTCCCACAGATGCAATTCCTTGTTGAGCTCTCTTAGTAGAAATACTTCAATTTTGGCACCAGTCTTTTCCTTGTTACCATATAGTCTGGCAGGAAATACTTTTGTATCATTTAGAATGACAGCGTCACCGTCGCCCAGATATGTGATTAAATCTTTGAATACTTTATGTTCAATCTCCCCAGTGTCTTTGTGTATGACCATCAAGCGGGATTCATCTCTATTTTCGGTAGGATAAAGTGCCAGTAGTCCTGGTGGGAGGTCAAATTTGAATTCTGATAATTTCATCTGTGTGTATTTATTTTAATTATTACATCAAACAAGAGAATACCATAGCCTCTGAGCAAATGACTGTAGGAGCTCATGGCTTGCTTCATGTAAATAAATTTTTTTGGATTGGGATTCGAATTGAATAAGTGGCTGAAAAAGGAAAGAAAAATATTCAATTGCATTCATGTAATAAAAGTAACGATTGTGTGACCAATACGTCAAAATAAGAGGGCAAAAGTAGTAAATTGTTCTGATAAATATAGGTTGTAAATAAATTAATTCCATAATGCTGATTATTCGACTGATCTGGGAAAGCTTTCGATTTGCTTTTAATGCTTTGAGAATGAATATCATGCGAACGATTCTGTCTTTTTTAGGAGTCACCATTGGTATTTTTGCTATCATATCAGTACTGACCCTGGTCGATTCGCTGCAGCGGAATATCAACAACAGCTTAAATTTTCTAGGTGCAGATAATATTATCTTGCAGAAGTGGCCCTATCAGTTTGGCGGAAGCACATATCCCTGGTGGAAATATTATCAACGACCGGAGACTGACTACGAAGAATTCAAATACCTTCAGGCCAATCTGGTCAATCACAATGGCCTGGCCATCTATGCATATAAGACCAATGTGACTGCCAAAGTAGAGAGTAGCAGTAGCTCAGGGCTCAATATGATCGGAGTGTCGCACGGATACAAGGATATCAATGACTTACAGCTCGCTGCCGGGCGGTATTTCAGCATTCAGGAAACTGAAAATGCTAGTAATGTTGCCTTGATCGGACAACGTGCTGCCACAGACCTCTTTCCATTTATCTCTCCGGTAGGACAGTTTATCAAAGTACGTGGGGCGAAATTTATGGTCGTTGGAGTGATAGAAGAGGAGGGAGAGGCGCTGCTCAACACGCCTAGTAATGATGACAACATATTGATTCCGTATAAGACGCTTAGTAAGTTTTATCTCGTAAGCAAATATAAAGGACTAGGGTCATCGATAAATATTAAAGGAATGGATGACGATCCAGGGCAAGAAAGACTTGAGGGAGAACTCACAGGAATGATTCGAAAGAAGAGAGGGCTTAAACCCAAAGAAGAGAATAATTTTGCACTTAACAGGCCTGAAGCTTTTGCCACCTTTCTTGGGCAGATGTTTGCCATTCTCAATTTGGCAGGGTGGATCATTGGGAGTTTTTCTATTCTGGTTGGAGGATTTGGGATTGCCAATATCATGTTCGTGTCGGTCAGAGAACGTACCAATATTATAGGCATTCAAAAGTCGCTTGGGGCCAAAAACAACTTTATCTTATATCAATTTCTCTTTGAATCCATTTTCCTGAGCTTATTTGGTGGCGGTTTTGGAATTTTGCTCGTTTATCTACTCACCTTTGTTGATTTGGGATCTTTGGATCTGATCATGACTTTCAAAAATATAGTGATTGGACTTTCTGTTTCAGGTGTCATTGGTGTGATTTCGGGAATTGTACCAGCTGGTCTGGCTGCGAGAATGGATCCGGTGATTGCCATCAGGTCATAAAAAAAGGTGCCCCTTTTTCAGGAGCACCTTTGAAGTCTTTCAGGATATAATGAAATCTTTAATATTAATAAATAGCTGATTTCAAGTAATTAATTTTTCCCGTAAGTATTCAATTAATTTTCTGCTGATACGCTATCAACAGCTTCGGTCATGACTGAATCAACTTCAGCTGCCAAAGAATCAACAACTTCCATAGCTTCTTCTGCCATTTCTTCAGTAGCTTCTACTGCTTCTTCTGCTTCTGCAGCAGCTTCTTCTCCTGAAGATGAGCCCTGAGACCCGCAGCCTACAACAAATAAAAAGCACATTGCCGAAGCAATTAAACTAAGGTTTCTTAAAAATTTCATAAATACGAATTGGTTTAGTGAAACTTGAAGCTAGAACGATAATTTTACTTAAGCAAATAATTTTGTTAATGATTGTTAACGGTTTTATTTAACTATCAGAAAATCAGTAATTTATAATCTAATCGTTGAATTGGTTCATCGTTCTTGAAATCCCAATTGTGCAAAAAGAAAGTACCATTTCGCAGGCTTTATTAATGGGAAAAAGCAGGTTTTTCATTTGCTCCTTAGAGAACTGGCTGAGTACGTAGTCTACCTGCTGGCCTTTATGAAAATCATCACCAATACCAAACTTGAGTCTAGCGTAGTTGTTGCCACCTGTGTGTTCCTCTATGCTTTTTAGACCGTTGTGCCCGGCATTGTTTCCTTTGGCGCGCATGCGCAAGCTTCCATGTGGAAGAGCGATGTCGTCTGTGATCACCAGCACGTTTTCTTTTGGTATTTTCAATTCTTGCATCCAGTAGTTCACCGCTTTGCCGCTCAGGTTCATATAGGTTGTCGGTTTGATCAGATGGATGGAGCGTCCTTTGAATTTGAATTCACACTTGTTGGCAAGCTTTAAGTGCTCAAATTTGGCTCCCTGCTCATCGGCTAGCCTGTCTAGTACTAGAAAACCGATATTGTGACGCGTGAGCTCGTATTCAGGGCCAATATTTCCCAGTCCGACAATTAGGAATTTCATGCTAAGTTTTTTAGAAAATTAATACTTAAAAATCATAGTCAAAAAAAAATCCTGCGTGTGATGCAGGATTTTTTTATTAAATTTTTTTGAAGATTTATTCTGCTGCTGCTGGTGCTTCTGCCCCTTCTTCAGTAGTTTCTTCTTCTCCTCCTTCTTCGCCCTCAGCTTCAAGCTCTTCGTCAGTCTTGCCTCTAAGTGCTCTAGGTACTTCTACTACAGCGATAGATGCTTGTGGAGTATCTTGGATTTCGAAGTTATCAGTGATTACATCGTGCACCTTGATAGCCTTACCAAAATCAAGTTCTGTAATATCCAGGTCAATATGCTCAGGCATATTTTTAGGAAGTGCTTTGATTGTAAGCATTCTTCTCTTGTGAATCAATGTACCACCATTAGCCACACCTTTTGATACCCCTGTAAGGTGAACTGGGATATCCATTTTGATAGACTTACCTGTAAACCATTGTAGGAAGTCAACGTGCATGATCATTTCACTTACAGGGTGAAACTGGATGTCTTGCATGATACAGTCGAATTCTTCGCCTTCCACATTGATTTTTACAAAGTGTGCTTCAGATGTGTATACCAACTCTCTAAAAAGAATGGCTGGAGCATGAAAATGTATTTGATTTTCACCACCGTAAATTACGCATGGTACCATTCCTTCGGCACGAAGATTTTTAGCTTCTATTTTGCCGAGATTTGCTCTTTTATACCCTATAATCTCTAAAGTTTTCATAATATTTTATATATGTTATTGAATAAATAATGAACTAATTGATTCGTGGTCATGAATTTTTCTAATTGCTTTCGCAAAAAGTTCGGACATGGTCGCCACTTTTATTTTTGAGGATTGACCCTCGTTTATTTTGATACTGTCTGTTACTACTAATTCTTCTAGTTTGGAATTATCTACATTTTCGTAGGCTTTTCCAGATAGAATTGGATGTGTACAGAAAGCTCTAACCGAAATCGCACCCTTCTCCATCAGAAGATTGGCCGCTTTGGTCAATGTGCCCGCAGTATCGATGATATCGTCTACAAGGATTACGTTTTTTCCTTCTACATCTCCTATCACCTGCATAGAAGCTATTTCGTTGGCTCTTTTTCTATGCTTATCGCAGACTACCATTTCTGCTTCAAAAAACTTCGCAAATTCTCTTACCCGTTTTGTGCTTCCTACGTCAGGAGCAGCAAAAATCAGATTGTCTAAATTGAGTTGCTTAATATATGGAACGAAAATAGAGGCACTCACCAGATGATCCACTGGTATGTCGAAAAAGCCTTGAATTTGATCCGCATGCAAGTCACAAGTCATCAGGCGATCTGCACCAGAAGCTTGCAATACATTAGCCATTAGCTTGGCTGCGATCGAAACTCTTGGTTTGTCCTTTCTGTCCTGACGAGCATAGCCATAGTATGGCACTACACAGGTTACAGATTTGGCACTGGCTCTTTTGGCTGCGTCAATCATGAGCATGAGCTCAATCAGACTATCAGATGGTCCTGTCGATTGGATGATGAACACGTCACAACCACGGACTGTTTCATTGTAGCTAAAAGACAATTCTCCGTCACTAAATTTTTTGGAAGTGCAGTTTCCAAGAGGCTTGCCATAACTGTTAGCAATTTTAAGTGCCAATTCTTTAGAACCGTTTCCTGCAAAAATTTTTACTGCGGACATTTGAAGTCGTTTTTGTAAATGAAAAATCCCGGCTATTGCCAGGATTTAATGTTGTCCGACTAGGGCTCGAACCTAGACTCTTCTGGACCAAAACCAGACGTGTTGCCAGTTACACCATCGGACAATCTTGACACCCATTGATTTTGGGAACACAAAAGTAGAGATTTGCTTTAATAATGCAAAGTGTTGTCATTAAAAAAGATTGAATATTTTCCTTTTTTTTTAAGAATGGCCAACTACCCAATTTTTCGCATTAATAAAAGCCTGAATCCACGGAGAAATCTCATGTGAATCTTCTGTATAGTGTGCCCAATTCCATGGGAATAGAGATCTTTCTAAATGAGGCATTATAGCTAAATGTCTACCGTCTTTTGAGTATACACCTGCTACATCGTAATCTGACCCGTTAGGATTGCCTGGATAGGCCTCATGTGCATACTTCATTCCTATCTGATAGCTTTCTTCCGACTCAGGCAATGAAAACAGACCTTCGCCGTGAGCTACCCAGATGCCTAGTCTGCATCCCGATAGATTGCCTAGCATGATCGAGTCATTTTGTGGGATAGTGACGTCGAGGAAAGAAGATTCAAACTTACCTGATGCATTGTGAGCCATTTTCGGATGATTGCTCAGTTCAGGAAAAACAAGCCCCAGCTCCATCATAAGCTGACAGCCGTTGCATACACCCAGACTGAGCGTATCCGGTCGGGCATAAAAGTTTTTGAGCGCCAGATTTGCTTTTTGATTGTAGAGAAATGCTCCTGCCCAGCCTTTAGCCGAACCGAGTACATCGGAATTTGAAAATCCTCCTACAAACACTATCATATTCACATCCGATAAATCTTCGCGACCGGAGATCAAGTCGGTCATATGTACGTCTTTGGTATCAAATCCAGCCAGATATAACGCGTACGCCATTTCACGATCACCATTTACACCCTTCTCACGAATGATAGCCGCCTTGATACCTGATTTCTCCTTTCTCTTTTGGTCCAATCCCAGCGAACTCAATTTTCCAGTCCATTGTGCTGGAAATTGATATTGCAAGGGTTGTTTTTTGTAGTTTTCAAATCTGAATTTAGCATGAGCCAAATCTGTCTGATGCTGCTCCAGGAGATAGGAGGTCTTGTACCAGGTATCTCGCAATTCGTCAATATTGAGATCAACAGTTTGATTGTCTACACTCATCGAGAATTGTCTATCCATTCTGACACTACCGATAGAGGTGTAGCTGATTCCATCGAGGGCCTGAAGCGTAGCCTCCTTGGCCACCTGAAGCACAAGTGCAGGACTTTCACTGAATGCTATCGCTGAAAGAGTAGCGTTCATGCCTTTAAGGTCGATATCCGCACCAGACTGCGTAGTTGGGAAGTGCATTTCCAACAGCGTGGTTATCAGACCTCCAGACGATACATCGTGACCGGCCAGGACTTCCCCACTGATTATTAGTTTTTGCACTGCAGCAAAGACTTTTTTCAGATACCCTGCGTCTGGTGAACTAGCGGGTTTGGTGCCTATAGAATTTTTGGTCTGGCCGTAGCTTGATCCATCCAACGAAAAGTTGCCATCAGAAAGTGATATATATATAAGTGACGATCCATCTACAGGCTTGGCATCGGGGGTAATGGTTTTTCGGATATCTGAGACTTCACCGACCGTAGAGATTATGACAGTCCCGGGAGAGTCTACCGTTTTACCATCGTTGTATTTTTGAGTCATCGACAGGGAATCTTTGCCTGTCGGGATATTGATGCCCAGTGCAATGGCATATTCGCTTATTGCTTCTACTGCACTATAGAGACGAGCTCTTTCTCCATCAGATTTAGTTGGCCACATCCAGTTGGCACTAAGTGAGACGCCATCCAGGCCATGAGTAAGAGGTGCCCATACTAAGTTGGTCAGGGCCTTGGTGATTGCCAATTGGGATCCTTTGACTGGATCTGCTATGGCTGCCACAGGTGCATGTCCAAGTGAAGTAGCTATACCTTTGTTGCCTACGAAGTCTAAGGCCATTACAGCTACATTGTTGAGCGGTAGCTGTACTTCTCCACAAGTCTGTTGTTTTGCCACACGACCTGTCACGGATCGGTCGACCTTATTTGTCAGCCAGTCTTTACATGCCACAGCTTCCAATTGCAATACTTGCTTCAAGTCCTCTACAAAAGAGCCATCATTAGCTATGACCGGGCTATATGGCTTAGGATTGGTTTTGTCCTTTAGGATTGTTTTTGGTGCTGACCCAAACATGTCATTTAGCCCCCAGTCCATGGCAGCTTTATCTTTGTTTTGATCCTTCATCACAAACTTCATATCACCTGTAGCCTCACCTGCCACAAAAAGGGGTGCTCTTTCGCGATCGGCGATCTCCTGAAGTCCGGCGATGTCTTTTTCGGCAATGGCCAGTCCCATCCGCTCCTGTGATTCATTACCAATGATTTCTTTGTTGGATAGGGTGGGATCACCTACAGGTAGCTTGTTGATGTCTATTTGGCCACCTATATCTTCTATTAGCTCAGATAGACAGTTGAGATGACCACCTGCACCATGATCATGTACAGATATAATGGGGTTATTTTCATCCTCGGCCATTGCCCTTAGTGCATTGGCTACTCTTTTTTGCATTTCGGGATTCGAACGTTGGATGGCATTGAGTTCTATAGCATTCGTCAATTCTCCAGTAGTGACTGACGATACTGCGCCACCACCCATGCCAATTCGGTAGTTGTCACCTCCCATGACTACGATTTTATCTCCTTTGCTGAGCGGTTGCTTCTGTGCATCGGACTGCTTGCCATAGCCTACACCACCGGCCATCATTATTACTTTGTCGAATCCTTGGGTTTCGCCATTTTCTTCATGTTCGAATGTCAGCACACTTCCGCAGATAACGGGTTGGCCAAATTTGTTTCCAAAATCACTTGCTCCATTCGACGCTTTGATCAGAATGTCCAGCGGGGTTTGGTATAGCCAGTCTCGTGCTGCTATTTTTTCTTCCCAGCTTTTTCCGGCCTCTAATCGCGGATAAGAAGTCATATACACCGCCGTGCCTGCTAATGGAATGCTACCTTGTCCACCAGCCATTCTATCTCTTATTTCTCCTCCTGATCCAGTTGCAGCACCGTTGAAAGGTTCCACCGTAGTTGGAAAATTGTGGGTTTCAGCCTTCAATGAAATGACCGATTCGATATCTTTTGTTTCAAAGTAGTCGGCTTTATTCTGGGTCTTGGGTGCAAACTGCTCCATTTTAGGACCCTTGATGAAAGCTACATTGTCTTTGTAGGCGGATTCGATCTGACCGGGATGCAGCTTCGATGTTTTTTTGATCAACTTAAATAGTGATTCACTTTTTTCTTCACCATCAATAATGAATTGGCCATTAAAGATCTTGTGTCTACAGTGCTCGGAGTTGACCTGTGAAAATCCAAAAACCTCACTATCAGTCAATGGTCTGCCTAGCTTCGACGAAACACCTTCAAGATAAACTACCTCCTCTTCGCTAAGCGCAAGACCCTCGCTTTGATTATATTTTCTGATGTCTTCGATGTCCTGAATCTCTTCGGGCTGATTGTTGATGGTGAATACCGTGTCGTCAAGGGATTCATATCTCTGGTTGAGCATGGGGTCAAACACGCCTTCCGTATAGAATTCTTCTATTCTTTGAATTCCTTCAATACCCATATTTTGAGTGATCTCCACAGCATTGGTACTCCAGGGTGTGATCATCTCCTGTCGCGGCCCTATGAAAGTCCCTGTTAGAGATTTTTCTTGCAATACTTTCGCATCTCCAAATAACCATTGCAGCTTGTCGATGTCAGAAGAAGAGAGGTCAGATTTTGTTTGAAGAAGGTAGTAGGTGGTGGTGTTTTTCTTGAATATAAATATCATCGGAGAAGGACTGTTTTCACGCCGCAAAAATAGGATGAATGACGGAAAAGATTCGTATAGGATGAATGATAATTCTTAAATTTTCTAACCCTATAACTTGAAAGAAACAGGAAGGGTCAGAATATAAGATTTTGGATTACCTCGAGAAGTACCAGCAATCCATTCTACGGGTACTTCCTCAAACATCCGAAGGGCTTCGTTGTCACAATCTTCCGACAAGCTTTTGAGAACATAGTAGTCTGCGATTTGACCTGAGTCACTTACAGTATAAGCGATATGCACCGTGCCTTGCAGGCCGATTTTCTTTGCACTTTTAGGATATCGCATCGCTTTGGTTAGTCGTTTGTAATATTCGGCAAACCCAATTTTCGGTGCAGGTAGCTGGTTGATTTGTGTATAGCTATATTCACTACTGTCTGTCAAAATACTTTTGCCTGATATCAGTTCACCGTTCTTATATTTCTCAGTATAGAAGGTATTGCCATTGGGGTAGTACCCTTTCCAGGTTCCGCTTCGATTGCCCTTATATATTTTGCCATTAGCAGCAACAGTGTAATCTGTATGGTATTCAACCAGCGCTCCGGTTCCATCTTTTGCAAGTTGATTGCCCAGAGAATCCCAGTGGTTGTATGTTCTATGGTTGATTTCCGTCGCATTAGAATAGGCTGTGTATTCTCTTTCCAACTCCTTCTGTCCATTGGGATACCAGGACACATAGCCGCCAAATACATATCCATTTTTTAACTGATACTTTTCTTTCATTTGACCATTTTCAAAGTACTCAGTAGTTACTCCGGTTGGTTTTCCCGTCTGATCGTAGGTTCTTTTGGCCTTGATTTTCTTATTTGAGACGTATTTTTCCACGACCTTACCTACAAAATAATTCTTACCGCCAGGAATCGTACCGATAGCGACATAGTACGCCTGTTCCTTGACTACTTCCTTGCCGTTTGCATCGTAATATTTTGTGGCGTAGGGTTGAGCTTGAAGAGAAACTGAAAGTGTAAGGAAGAAGATTGCCTGCCAGACAAATTTTCTAGTATTCACTAAGTTGATCCCGAATAGTTGTAAAAGACTCATGCAGCAGTTGGGTATGTCCAGTGTCTAAGATAATAACTTTGTTATTTCTGAGCTGATTTAAAAAGTGCAAATGTCGATCATATGCTATGATACTATCGTACTTGCCGAAATAGAAAGTCGTTTGATAATTTGAGCCATTGAGCAATTCTACTAGCGCTTTTTGCTTTAGTCTCAGTTTTTTTAGTGTGACCCATGATTGAAGTACCCTTCGGCGGATGGCCGGATCCTTCAGTTGATTTCTCGAAAACTTAATAGTCCAGGGGTTGATGAGTTTGATTTTCTCAGCAAGGTCTAGAAAGGCGAAAAAAGGTCTGGGGTTCTTCATGAAATACCTAAATAGTTGCTCAGGCCCCCATGGAAAAGTGGCTAATACATAGGACCTTCTATTGACCACACCATCCGGAGCAATAAAAATGCAATGATCAATCCGATTGGCAAATGAATGAATTGTACTCGATACATATCGCGCACCCATACTATACCCTACAATGGAAAATCTCTTTATTCTTAGGTGATCCAGAAATCCATTAAACATTTTTTGCCATTCCTCATGTCGAAGATATTTCTCTTCGCTGGTACGGTTGCTCTGACCATGAAAAAGAAGGTTGAGACTCACCACGCGAAAATCAGGAAGCAGATCATGGAGTGGGTCAAAAACAGAGAAGTCCTGACCAAACCCGTGGAAGCAGATTAGGCATCGATCTCCATTACCATGACTGGTAAATTCTAGTTGTAGACCAGAGTCGATTTTATATAGCTGGGAAAAATTGTTCATTGCAGATAAAAAAATACCAGATTTTTTCGAACAAAAGTAAAATTTGTTCGTAGAAACTTCGGAAACTTCTAGGATACCAATAGTTTCCCTAGTTTTTTTGCATCAAATATGACAACAGACACTAAAGATAAAATATTAACCAGTGCGGATGGGCTTTTCCATAGATATGGGGTGCGTAGCGTTTCGATGGATGATATCGCGAGAGAGCTGTCTATTTCCAAAAAGACAATATATCAGTTTTTTAAGGATAAGGATGAGCTTGTAACTCTGATTACCGAAGCGCATATCAGCAAGGAAAGAGCCGAGATGGCAGAGGTAAAGACTGATTCATCCAATGCGGTAGTCGAGCTTTTCAAACTCTCACATTGCATCAGAGAGCATATCAAGGACATCAACCCTTCTATGCTTTTTGATTTACAAAAGTATCATCCCAATGCATGGGCCTTGTGGCTCGAGTATAAGAGCGTCTTTATCAAAGGAACGATACTGGACGTAATCGCTCGGGGGAAAAATGAGGGATACTTCAGAGAGAGCGTAGACGCCGAAATTCTGGCGACCTTCAGGGTAGAGTCGATAGAATTGAGCTTTGATGAGAAAATTTTCCCTAGAAATAAATTTGATTTTGCCGAGGTACAAATGATGCTTTTTGATCATTTCGTACACGGTTTGATGACTGTAAAAGGTCAAGAATTATACGATAGCTTAATAGATGCTAAATCTTATGAGAGTAATTAAACGACCAACATTTTTACTACTACTTACAATGAATCTTGTTGCAGTTCACCAGGTGAGCGTGGCGCAGGAAAGTAACTCCGGAAAATTCAGTATGCAGGATTGCATTGACTACGCACTAGAAAATGCTACTGAAGTGAGAAATGCAGTGCTTGATGAAGAAATTGCCCAGGCACAGGTGAAGGAGGTTTTTGGACTTGGGTTGCCCCAGGTCAACGGTTCGGTATCTGTACAACAGAGTCCGACATTGCAGAGGTTTTACGGTCAGTACACGCCCGGATCTTCTTTTGGCCCAACTGCCGATCAGGCGGCTCAAGCTGGAATCGAGTCTGGAGATGTATATGCTTCAGAAAACTTTTTCCAGTTGAAAGGGGCCGGAGATGCCAATCTGAACATTGATCAGCTGATTTTTAATGGTTCCTATTTTGTAGGACTGAAAGCTTCTAAAGCCTTTAAGAATCTAGCTATAAAGCAAAAAAATAAGACCAAAGGTGATATCCAATCGGATGTAGCCAAATCTTATTTTAATGTGCTGATCAATGAAGATAGATTGAGACTTTTTAGTGCCAGTCTGGCCAGGCTCGATACGCTCTATCGCCATACAGTCAGTCTTAACGAGAATGGATTTGCAGAGCAAATCGAAGTAGATAGATTGAAAGTGGCATTAAACAATATGCAATCCGACTATGACAACTTAAAAAACTTCAGTATTCTTTCTAAAAGGATGCTCAAGTTTCAAATGAATTATCCACTGAATCAACCTTTGGAACTGTCAGGTAGCATAGAGGATGTATTGAGTAGACCTATCTCTGATATTACAGATGTAGTAGACTATAACAATAGACCAGACTATCAGGTTCTCATAGCCAATCAAGAGCTACAGGAACTTAATTTGAAAAACAAATATGCCGAGCTATTGCCAGTCATCGGGGCGTTTGCAAGGCTGGGCTATAGTACGCAATCACCTAATTTTGGGGGACTATTTACAACCAACAGTAACTTCTCAGAGCAAGGAGGAGTAGGGCCTGACAAATGGTACAACTATTCTACTGTTGGACTTCGATTGAGCTGGAGTCTGTTTACAGGTATGCAGCGAAACTATCAGATCCAACAACAGAAAATTGAATTGGAGAAAATTGACAACAACATCCGGCAATTTGAAAATCTGATCAATATAGAAGTGAAAGACGCAGGTCTGACCTTGCAAAATGCAATCGACAAATTTGAAGTACAGAAAGAGAATATGGCACTGGCAGATAGGATTTTTAGAATCTCCCTTATCAAATATGAAGAGGGAGTGGGATCCAACCTGGAAGTGGTAGAAGCAGATAGCGCATTGAAAGATGCTCAAACCAACTACTTCAACGCGTTATTTGAGGCGATTATTGCTAAAATAGATTTGAACAGAGCCTTGGGTACCAACGAATAAAGAAAAACATGACCAATTTTAGAGATATTGAAAAGATGAAAAATATAGTACTAATCTTAATTACACTAGCCTTGACGGTCTCGGCATGTGGAGACGAAAAATCAGTGAGTGTACTTGTTGCCGAAGGAGATTTGGTAGCAGTTAGAGCCAAGAAAAAAGAGCTGTCGGATCAGCAAAAATCGCTGGATCGCGATATTGCCCTTTTGGATTCGGTCATCAATAGTAAAGAAGGCAACAAAAACCTGCCTTTAGTGACAACAGTCCAAGCTAAACTTCAAGAGTTTGATCATTTTATAGAGTTACAAGGTGCTGTCAGCACTAAGCAGAATGTACTCATTTACCCTGAGGCATCTGGAATATTACTCAGCGTCAAAGTTAGCGAAGGGCAGAAAGTGTCTAAGGGTCAACTATTAGCTACAATAGATGATGGAGGCATGAGGAATCAGTTGTTGCAAATGAAAACTCAACTCGAACTTTCAAAAACAACATTTGAGCGTCAGAAGAGACTTTGGGATCAAAAAATTGGTACAGAGATCCAATACTTGCAAGCTAAATCAAACTATGAATCACAGGATAATGCGGTGAAACAAATGGAGGGGCAGCTCAGAAAATTCAGCATTAGAGCTCCATTTGCAGGAGTGATCGATGATGTGATCAAAGAGCAAGGAACGGTAGTGGTGCCTGGTGGACCTGGGTCAGAGGTATTTAGAATTATCAATCTCTCCAATATGTATCTTGAAGTGTCTGTCCCAGAGACTTATATTTCTACTATAGTGGTGGGTAAGGAAGTGAAAATTAATTTCCCGGTACTCAATCAAACGTATAAGTCTGTGGTCCGTCAGACTGGCAACTACATTAATCCTAACAATAGATCATTCAATGTAGAAATCGCTGTGCCAAATACTGATGGTAGAATCAAACCAAATATGACTGCCAAGGTGCTGATCAACGATTATACCAATGCTGAAGCTATTTTGATTCCGCAAAGCATCATTTCGGAAAATGCCGAAGGTGAGCAATATGCTTTTGTAGTATCTAAAATGGATACGGATAATACGGCGGTTGCAAATAAAAGCGTGATTTCAACTGGAAAGACTCAAGGCGACTTCGTGGAAGTGCTCTCAGGACTTAAGCCAGGGGCTAGTCTTATTAAAGAAGGTGCCAGAAGTGTGAAAGACGGTCAGCAGGTTAAAATTTTAACTAAGTAATCCATGAATAACAACGAGAATAAAATCGATAAGGAGTTTAAACTCTCCTCTTGGGCTATAGACAACTCATCCGTGATTTACGTGATGATTGCAATATTCTTTTTTGTGGGATTATCATCATATTTTTCTATGCCTCGGGAGAATTTCCCCGAAATCAAAGAGACTAAAATATATGTAAGTACCCCGTTTCCAGGAAATACAGCAGAAGATATAGAGCGTCTGATCACCGACCCGTTGGAGGATGAGCTGAAGAATGTGAGTAACCTGGTGGAGATCGTGTCTACCTCTCAAGAAGACTATTCTATCATCACAGTTGAGTTTGATGAGGACCTCACGGTAGAGTCAGCAAAGCAAAAGGTCAAAGATAAAGTCGACGGAGAAAAAGCCAATGAAGACTGGCCACTATTCAATGGAGCCAAAGTAGAACCCAATGTGTTCGACCTGAATCTCTCTGAGGAGATACCTATAATGAATATCAATATCTCCGGTGACTATACTGTGGAGAAACTCAAAGAATATGGCGAATACCTAGAGGATGAAATTGAAGATCTTTCTCAAATCAAAGGAGTCGACATACGAGGCGCACAGGAAAGAGAAGTAGAGGTCGCCGTGGATGTCTATAAGATGATGGCTGCCAAAGTGAGTTTTGACGACATTCTGAAGTCCATCGGCAATGGAAATATGACCATGTCTGCGGGCAATCTTATTGTCAGTGGGCAGAGAAGAACCATTAGGATACTGGGAGAAATAGAGGAACCATCGGAGTTAAAGAATTTTGTCGTAAAGGCAGAAAACAACTCTCCGGTATATCTAAAAGATCTCGCCGAGGTCAGCTTTAAAGAAGAGGATAGGACGACTTATGCCAGAGAATTTGGTCACAATGTGGTGATGCTCGATGTCAAAAAAAGAGCAGGGAAAAACATGGTGGAAGCGGCGATCCAGATTCAGGAAATCATCAAAGACGCCAAGGAAAATCACTTTCCTCAGGATTTGCAGATTTCTATCAGCAACGATATGGCTCCCAGGACGCTCAATCAAGTAGATGACTTAGTGAATAATATCATCTTCGGTATTATCCTGGTAGTCACCGTACTCATGTTCTTCCTTGGGTTTAGAAATGCACTATTTGTTGGGTTTGCCATACCTATGTCCATGTTTATGTCATTCATGATCTTATCAGCCATGGGCTATACACTCAATACCATGATTCTATTTGGATTGATTATGGGACTGGGTATGCTGGTGGATAATGGTATCGTGGTCGTAGAAAACGTCTACCGATTGATGGAAGAGGAAGGCCTCACAAGAATACAGGCTGCCAAGAAAGGAATAGGAGAAATCGCATTTCCTATTATCATCTCTACAGCCACTACAGTAGCCGCCTTTGTGCCGCTAGGCATGTGGCCGGGAGTGATGGGACAATTCATGATCTATTTTCCAATTACGCTATCAGTAGTGCTAGGCTCTTCATTGTTCGTAGCCATATTTATGAACTCTATGCTAGTATCCAGATTTATGGAAATTGGCAAAAAAGAGCTTACCATCAAACAATTGGTACGGCTGACTGTGATCCTGGTAGCAATAGGCGCTTTTATGATGTTTACAGGCGGAGCGATGAAAGGCCTGGGTACACTTATGTTTACCAATGCAATCTTATTCTGGATATACAAATTTGCTATCAAAAGAGCAGCAGAGTGGTTTCAGGATAAAGTACTCGTACGCTTTGAAAATTTCTATGAAAAGAGATTGGTTCACGCCCTTAGAGGAGGAAATGTATTCTGGTACTTTGGACTTACAGTGGTCATGTTGATTGCAGCATTCGTATTTTTTGGAATGTCTGTAGGCTCTGGAAGAACTAAGATTGAATTTTTTCCAGACAACACACCGAACCAGATCATTGTATATATAGAATACCCACAGGGAACTGATATAGACAAAACAAATCAAATCACTAGCGAAATAGAGCAGCGAGTATACAGTATCATCAATGATGCGCAATATATGGATGGTGATAGCAATTTCCTCGTGGAGTCAGCAGTATCTCAGGTAGGAGAAGGAGCAGGCAATCCACAGACAGATGGAGGATCATCAGCTGAAATGCCTCACCGTGGAAAAATCACCGCGTCGATGAGAGAGTATAAATATCGCAGAGGGAAAGATTCTGAAAAACTCCGTGAAAAGGTACAGAACGCTCTAAAGGGCATCTACCCAGGGGTTGCGATCTCGGTTGAAAAGGATGCCGTAGGGCCGCCAGCTGGATATCCAATCAACATAGAAATCGAAGGCGGCGACTACGACGTGCTGATTGCTACAGCAGAGCGGATGAGAAACCATATCAACTCCAAAAATATTGCCGGTATCGAGGAGCTTAAAATAGATGTAAACAAGGACAAGCCGTCTATGCAAGTGGTAGTAGATCGAAAAAAAGCCGGAGAGCTCAATGTGGCCGTTGGTCAGGTAGGCAGTCAGCTAAGAAGATCCATCTTTGGCGAGAAGGCAGGTATCTACAAGAAGGACGGAGAAGACTATGATATCAACATAAGATTCAACGAAGATCTGAGGTACAATACCAGTGCGCTATTTAATCAAAATATCATCTTTAGAGATCAGTCATCTGGTAAGATCAAAGAAGTGCCGCTGTCAGCAGTAGCCTCACAGAAGAATACTTCTGGATTTAGTGCCATTAAGCACAAGGACAACAAAAGAGTGGTCACCGTGTATTCTGGACTGCAACCAGGATTTACCGATGCAGGAGCCATTGTAGCTGAAATCAAAGATGAAATGCAAGATTTCGGTAAGCTACCTTCAGGCGTTAAAATTGACTATACCGGGCAAATAGAAGAGCAAAATAAGCAGATGGCTTTTCTTATGGGTGCATTCTTCACTGGTTTGGGATTGATTATGTTGATCCTGATATTTCAGTTCGGAGGCATTTCGAAGCCAGCCATTATTATGATGGCTATTTTCCTCAGTTTTATCGGTGTATTTGGTGGGTTGATTATTACCGGATGGTCGTTTGTGATTATGATGACGATGATGGGTATCATCTCTCTCGCAGGTATTGTGGTAAACAATGGAGTGGTACTGCTTGATTATATAGAACTGCTGATCAATAGAAAGAAAGCCGCACTGGGAGTAGCCAAGGAAGAGTACCTCTCCAAAGAAGATGTCAGAGAAGCCGTGATCAAAGGTGGAAAAGCAAGATTGCGCCCTGTGATTTTGACCGCTATCACCACTGTCCTTGGTCTTATCCCATTGGCAATAGGTCTTAACGTGGATTTTTTCTCACTATTTACCACCTTCGACCCTAAAATATACATGGGTGGAGACAACGTAATATTCTGGGGGCCGTTGGCCTGGACAGTGATCTTTGGTCTTATCATAGCTACTTTCCTTACTTTGATTATCGTGCCGGTCTTGTTCACGATTGTATATAGAATGAAGTATTGGATACACAGAAAGCGAACCAAGTCAGTAGCTTTAGAAGCTGCGTAGAAACAATAAATATTTAGACAAGAGTCAAAAAGCGGGTGAATTCATCACTCGCTTTTTTTGTGTCCAAAAATTCAACAAGCTGATTATATTTGCCGTCCAAAACTAGAACAACAATTGTGACCCCGATGATGAAGTTCGATGACACCCAAGTGGCATTCTCGGACAAGTCTAATCTTGACTTGAGAAGAATGTATTTCCTGTTTGTAACTATGAACAACCCGACCATTGCCAAATTCGGGATTTGGATGACAGTATTCGCACTCAAAATTAAGCTGCCTATACAATGGATGATCAAGAAAACCATCTTTGCTCAGTTTTGCGGAGGTGAGTCCCTGGAGGACTCCAGAGGCACTGTTGAAAAATTAGCTGCTTCAAATATTCATACTATTTTGGACTACTCAGTAGAAGGCGAAGAATCAGAGAAGGTTTTCGATGACAATAGAGATGAAATAATTCGCTCCCTTGAAATGGCAGCCAACAGCGAGAATATTCCCACCGGAGTCATGAAATTAACGGGCTTTACAGCCTTTGATCTACTAGAAAGGAAACAATCAGGAGAGGTACTTTCTACAGAGGAAAACACTAAATATGCTGCTTTTTTGGCGAGAGTAGATCAAATCTGTGCTAAAGCTGTAGAGGTCAAGAAGTACCTCTTTATAGACGCAGAAGAATCATGGATACAGGATGTAATTGATCAGGTGGTTT
Organism: Reichenbachiella sp.; assembly: GCF_039941815.1. Classification (GTDB taxonomy): domain Bacteria; phylum Bacteroidota; class Bacteroidia; order Cytophagales; family Cyclobacteriaceae; genus Reichenbachiella. The sequence goes on along the minus strand of NZ_JBDVDW010000062.1, from coordinate 141,701 downwards.
ATGATATGATGGAGAAATACAATAAGCAGACCGTTTATATCTTCAATACATATCAGATGTATCGTACCTCATCACTGCAAAACCTAAAGGACGCCCATCGCCACTCCCTTAATAAAGGGTACAAAGTAGGAGCTAAGTTAGTACGCGGGGCATATATGGAGAAGGAGAGAGATAGAGCCAAAGAAGAAGACTACACCGATCCCATACAACCAGATAAGAGATCATCAGACGCCGACTATGATGCAGCAGTTGTCTACTGTCTGGAGCATATTGATGAAATCTATTTATGCGCTGGCACACATAACGAGAATAGTTCGAGACTCACAGCAGAGAAAATGGAAACCCTGGGTATAGCTAAAAATGACCCGAAGGTGTATTTCGCTCAGCTTTATGGCATGAGTGACAACCTATCCTATACCTTGGCTAATGAAGGGTACAATGTTGCCAAATATGTTCCTTATGGCCCCGTGGCCAAGGTGTTGCCTTATCTGATGAGACGTGCCGAAGAAAATACCTCTATCGCAGGTCAGAGCAGTCGTGAATTTTTGCTTGTCAAAAAGGAGGTAGCCAGGAGAAAAAAGATCAAGGCTTGACCATTTAGATCTAAGGCAAATGATTTCAGATTATCTGCTAGATGGTAAGCTAAATGTTAGCCTCAGGTTAATTTATTTCTAAATAAAAGCCGTTCATCATTAATTTGATTTCTAAATTGATAGCACTGCTTTTCGGTTAAACAAAAATGATTAACTTCCGAGTTTTTAGATCCAAAATTTCAGTAGCTAAAAAGCATGAGAAGTAGCGAGAGTAGTAGTGAGAAAAGAGAAGCTTCGCTTTTAGAAGCCTTTATTCCGATAGTATTTCTAATTGTTTTTTTGTCAATCAATGTCTCCATTTTTGGAGACGATGCACTATCCGGCTCCAACCAAATAGTACTGATCCTTTCTGCTATGGTAGCTGCCATCATGGCCTCCACATTTGGCTACCGATGGGATGAAATTCAAAAATCAATTGTCAAAAGTATCACCTCAGCCATGGGGTCTATTCTGATACTGCTTATGATTGGTTCTCTAGCTGGGAGCTGGCTCATCAGTGGGATCGTACCAGCTATGATCTACTACGGACTCCAGATTCTAAACCCAACGATATTTCTCTTTGCCGCATGCATAGTTTGTGCTATTGTGTCTATGGCAACCGGCAGCTCCTGGACTACAGCAGCTACAGTTGGCATCGCCCTGATTGGAATCGGGCAAGCCATGGGAATCAATGAAGGTGTCGTAGCAGGCGCAATTCTCTCAGGCGCCTATTTCGGAGATAAGATGTCACCACTATCGGATACCACCAATCTTGCACCAGCGATGGCAGGCACAGATCTATTTACCCACATTCGATATATGATGTATACCACCTTCCCAACTATCGGAATTACCTTGGTCATTTTTCTGGTTATGGGTTTTTTCAACACGGCACCTGAGACAAGCGTCAACACCAACGAGGTGCTCGAGGCCATATCCTCCAAGTTCAATGTTACCGGTTGGTTGTTTATAGTCCCCGTAGTGGTTATTGTATTAATTGTAAGAAAAGTGGCCGCCTTTCCAGCGCTTATGATAGGTACGCTATTAGGAGTAGTATTCGCACTTATTTTTCAGCCACAAGTCATTGTAGAAGTATCAGGATATACTGGAGTATATTGGAAAACCATGTTTGTCGGTGTGATGAAAGCCCTATATGGCCACGTAGGAGTAACCACCACAGACCCGATGGTCAATAAGCTATTGAGTTCGGGAGGGATGTTCAAAATGCTGAACACTATATGGTTGATAGTCGCCGCCATGATGTTTGGTGGAGTAATGGAAGGCTCAGGAATGCTCAAAGTCATAGCAAGAGCCATTATGAATAAGATAGAATCCAGTGCAGCGCTCATAGCCTCAACTGCTGGTACCTGCATATTTTTCAACGCCACGGCCTCAGATCAATATTTGGCCATAGTGGTACCAGGTAGAATGTATGCAGATCTATATAAGGAAAAAGGACTGGCACCCGAAAACCTTAGCCGAACACTAGAAGATTCAGGTACAGTTACCTCTGTGCTGATACCATGGAATACTTGTGGAGCATATCACTCGGGAGTGCTTGGGGTAGGCGTACTGGCATTTGCTCCCTATTGCTTTTTTAATATCATTAGCCCATTTATGACTATATTATTTGGATATTTAAACATAAAAATTCGTCGACTAAGTGATAAAAAATCAGATTTGAATGGAGATTAGAAAGATTACTAAGGAGGAGGTAAATGCACTTCCATTGATGAAATATGAGGGAAAGTGTCAGATAATCGAGAACCAAAACCAGATTCCAAAAGCCATAGAAGCTTGCAAAAGTGCTTCCGTTCTAGGCTTCGACACCGAAACGAAACCGGCCTTTAGAAAAGGTGAATTCTATCCTGTAGCATTATTGCAAATCGCTCTACCGGATAAAGTATTCCTCTTTAGATTAAATAAAATAAAACTCACCGAAGAAATCGTAGGCCTCTTTGAAGACCCAAAAATAAAGATTGTCGGCATTGGCATCAGGGACGATATCAAAGACTTGCAAAAGCTGCGTCAGTTTGAACCGAGTGGGTTTGTGGATCTCAACGAGTTTGGGTCAGAACTGGGATTTGAAAGCATCGGAGCTCGAAACTATGTTGGGATGTTTATGAATTTTAGAATCTCAAAAAGCCAGCAAGTGTCAAATTGGGAAAATGAGAAACTGACCGAATCGCAAATCAGTTATGCTGCTACGGATGCATGGATTTGTCTGGATATCTACAAAAAGATGATTGAAATCAAGGATAATCTATCAGAGTAACATCCACAGACTAACAATAAAATTCTTTACAATCTGTAAACCTGCGCAGGATTTATTTTATATTTATCCCTAAGCAAAGCCTTTGTTTGAGAATCTAATTACCCGACGACAGACTGCAAATGAACAATCTTAGAAAAAAACATACCAACCAACTCAATCACCTCAAAAATATAGTGGCATTCAGAGAGTTGATGGAGGGGTCGGATGTCAACATTGTCTATCTAGGTAAGATCACTCAAAACACTATTAACGGTATCACTGCCATGACCGAAGAGGACATGACAGATAAGAAGGAAGACAAGAAGGTCTCCAGAAGAGTATACCATGTCATGATAGAGGCCCTGCAGAACATTTGTAAACATGCCGATAGCACAGCAGAATATGCTTCAGATAGCCTTGAGGATGGTTTGGCTAAAGATGGGATCTTTTTGATTGGAGACAATGACTATGAATATTATGTCACCACGGGCAATCAAATTTCGCTCGATAATGCCGTTCGACTTCGAGATATTTTGGATCGGGTCAATTCGCTCGACAAAGAAGAGCTGCGCTCCTTGCACAAAACAACTATGGAGAATACAACCATCTCTGAAAAAGGTGGCGCCGGATTGGGATTCATCGACATCAAAAAACGAACCGGTACAGAATACGAATACTATTTTGAGCCATTGGATGCCAAACATTGTTTTTTCATATTGACCATCCGAATCAAGAAAGAAGACGCTTAAATAAGTGCTCTCCGAATGACCTGAAATACAGTGAACCTGTCTAACGTCAAACTGTTGCTTTCAATTGACGTATATTTTTACTAACTTATTGATAGACATTAAATTAATTTCTTTTATTACATCTTTACTTAATCACTTAAGTGATTCTACCTATATTCCATTTTAGGTACAAAAACGGATTGAATCAAGAGAGAAAAATCTCTAATATTGAATCTTAGAATAGTTATAAACCATAATTGACTAATAAGAGAATTAATAAAATATTTGAAGCGCGACAATGGATGGATATTTCATACGGCCTACTGGTACAACCCCTTCGGTAAACTTCCGACCTGGAAATGGTGAGTTGGAACTGCGGGGAAATTCTATGCCTGATGATCCCTTAAGCTTCTATGGACATGTATTCAGCCATCTGGCTGCATTGGATAATCAAGAGCTAGAGGCGATTAATGTGAATATTGCACTAAAAAATATAGCCGACTCGAGTACTTATCTGCACATCCTGGTGAAGAAATTAATTTCGCTCTCCACGGAAAAAAGGCCACTGAACGTGACGTGGTATTATGAAAAAAATAGAACTAGTATTTTAGACATAGGCCGAGAGATCAGCGAGCATTACAATCATCCATTCAAGTTTGTAGAAGTGTTCAAAATCAAGGATCAACTTAGACAAGCGTCCTAGCTAATTCCCTAAATATTTCTTATTGGTTTATACTTCACTTTCTGATAGGAAATGGAAAGTTCTAATAGAAGACATTATCCTTTTCTAAATGCGATGAATGTTATAATTTAACTAAAGAATCGTGTATATTAGAAAAAACCAATTTTACCTAAAAATATACGTCATCTAACTTAATCGAAGAGGATTCGAGAGATACAGAGTATGAGAAAATGCCTTGTTTTTTTATTCATTTTAGTGGTTGCAGTCAATTTTAGCCAAATTCATACAGCTATGGCCTTCTCCTCGAATACTGCTGGATTCCATGCGGATTCGAAATCTGTAGTCGTGCCACAAGAAAATACCCCCTCCAAACAAACCAGTGAAACAGAAAGTACCGCCCTTGCAATTATGGTTGGACTCGTAGTTTTATTGCTTGCCGTATTTGGCGGCGCTTACTATTACATTTCCCAACTCAAAAAAGAGGTATTTACAAAAGATCTTCAATTCAACGACTTTCGTAGACAATTACAATCCAAAGACGCCCATGTCGCCAAACTGCAACAAGCCTATCAGAAGTCCTTGAATCAGAAAAAAGAAATGAAAGCAGTTTTCACTACAGAATACAATAAACTGCGGGCCAATTATAAAGAACTACTAAAGATAAAAGCCAAATTGTCAGAGCAACAGGCAGCTAGAGAAGAACTGAATAAAGCCAATCAGACACTCGAGAAAACGCAAGCACTACTGCTACAGTCTGAGAAAATGTCTTCGCTGGGACAGCTTACCGCAGGAATTGCTCACGAAATCAACAATCCGGTCAATTTCGTAGCCAATGGAGTAAATACACTGAAAGATAATTTTAAGCAGTTAAATGTTTTTATCGAAAACTATAAGCGAATCTGTGAGCTGGAGAGCCTGGATGAAATAAAAAAATATTACAAAATACAACGAGAAGACGATCATCACTTTTCAGAACTACACACCTCCACCAACGAATCTCTCGACGATGTAGAATATGGAACCACCAGGATCACCGAGATTGTCAATGGACTCCGCGTATTCGCCCGACATGACGAAGTCGAAATCAAAGAAGCTGACGTCAATCAAATTCTTGAGAATGCAGCTGTGATACTCAAACCTAAGTATAAGAAAAAGGCGAAAATTCTGAAAGACCTGGATACCAATCTGCAACCAATAAAATGCCTGCCGGGTCAGCTCAATCAAGCACTGGTAAATTTAATAGGCAACGCCTGCGACGCCATCGATTTTAAAGGAACAATCAACCTGAAGACTGAAGAAATAGACGAAGATCATATCAAAATTTCGATTACCGATGACGGCAAAGGCATGTCAGAGGAAACAGTAAAAAAGATCTTCGATCCATTTTTTACTACTAAAGAAGTTGGAAAAGGTACTGGCCTTGGTTTGGCTATTACCTACGGCATCATCGAAAAACACAACGGCACCATAGAAGTAGAAAGTGAAGAAGGCAAGGGGACTACATTCATGATCACCTTACCCAAAAAACTAAGGAAAGTAAATAAATCTGTAGAAACCGCTATAGCATAAATTTATTGTGGAAGGAGTATTAGACAGAACATATAAAGACGAAGAAGTCAAAAAATACAGCATCCTATACGTGGATGACGAAGAAGTCAATCTTCGGATTTTTCAGCGTGCGTTTAAGCGCCACTACAACGTGCATACCGCTCCATCTGGTCAGGATGCCATCCGCGTTTTGGCTGAGAATAAAATAGATTTGATCATGACAGATCAACGAATGCCTGGCATGACCGGCGTCGAATTGCTCATAGAAATAGTTCCTCAGTATCCGAACATCGCTAGAATGATCATGACAGGTTTTAGTGATGAAGATGAAATAATCAGAGTGGACAAAGAAGTGGGATTGGATCGGTTTCTTGTGAAACCATGGAATCAAGAGGACCTCAAGGAAGAATTTGATAAGGCCTTGGAGCTGAGAAATCCAACCGAAACAGAAGAAAAAAAGCCGGATACCCCGAAAGAAAAAAAACCACTACCCGAACCAAGCACCAAGACCAAACAAGAACTCAAAAAGGAAATCATTAAGTCAGTAGAAGCACGTAAAAACATGCTTTCTACCGTGAATATGGATCAGGTCATAGAATTCAACGTCTCTTTGCGAGAATCTCTAATGCCCCGTCAAGAAGAGCTCCGATTATATCTGGAAGATGCCTTTATTCTCTATGAACATAATCGAGTCAATCACAATGGCTACTGGTTTGGTGAGGTAGCAGATAAGCTGCTCATTACCTCTTTCAACACCAATTCCGGAGTCATTCACGCACTTACTCTCAATACCTTTATTTGCGCTACCCTCATGGAGCTCATGTATAAAGACAAAATCTATGATCCCAAAGAAATTCTGGCCTCACTTTCAACACGAATTCAAAATCGATTTTTTGGAAAAAAATATGATGAGAACATCTGCTCAGTAGATATAGCGCTGCTTGTGTATGACAAGCAGGACGAATCTCTTTTGTTTGGTGGAGCCAATCATAATTTATATTCATTCAATAAGAAGGGAGACTTTAATACCCTTTCCGGAAATGTAGCTCCATTGATACCTGGAGTGTCTCCAGATATAGATGTGCTTCAGTTCGACACCTTCGAAGTTTCAGAGCTATACTTCATTTCCAACAATGTAATCGACGACAGCACAAAGAAATCCGACGGAAATTCTGCCCTTTTGAGTACACAATTACTTCTGGAAGAGCTACACAGATTTCCTATGATCATGCAGTCAAAACTGCTGCGAGAATACAAATACAAAAGCTTGATAGGCGTTCGATTCTGACGACAACCAGGATCAATGATTTTTTAATATTTCAGTAAAAAATGGCACTAGGAAAAAATTTAAATAAGGGGAAAAAGGATAAGCCTTCAAAAAATGAAGGTGCCAAAAAGACTGTGATTAAAGAGGCCGTCAAGGACATTGCTGAAACAGTAGTTGACAAACCAGCGATCAACAAACCAGAAGCTGTCCGCCAGGAATCAAGCCCAGTAGTGACGAAAGAGCCAATCCTCGCACCGGTAGACTCGAAGACAGAGTTAACTCCCGAGGTCGAGGAGGAAGAAAAAAGTAACATGCTGGTAGTATTCCCTGTAGGTAGCGAAGAATATGCCTTCGAAATAGCCCAGATCAAAGAAGTCGTTACTGTCCCACCTATTTCGCCTATTCCACAGACCAAGAGTTACATTCGAGGGGTCGCCAATGTGCGGGGAAATGTACTGGCTGTATTGGATCTCGCTCGAAAATTCGGACTAAAAAAGCAGGAAGCTGAAGACTATATCAACTATGTGATTGTAATCAAAAGCGAAAAAATCAAAGTGGCATTGGCCTCAAGTCAGGTGCCAGAAACATTTATTATTAAAGATAGCCAGATCGATAGTACAGCAGACGTTATTCGCAAATCGAGTAGCGAGCAGAACTACATCAAAGGAATAATCAAAAAAGACAAACGAATGATAATCTTCATAGATGTGCTGGAAATGATGGAAAACGAACAACCTGTAAATCTATGATGTAGTGAAAGACCATATTGTTAGTCCATAAATGAAAATAAAATATAAACCAACCTAACTCCTAATACTGGCCATGTGGTCAACTCTTAAATCTAAAAGAGACTGTTATGTTAAACAATCTTACTATTCGGAGAAAACTTATGTTTTTGGTGCTAGGTATCACTGTGGTTACCTACGTATCGGCATTGGGTTATATGGCTATCACAATGAAGCAGTATGCATTGGATGAAGCTGAAAAATTGTCTCAAACCTTTAACCGGCAGGAAGCCAATGCACTCAAGGCCAAATTGGACGAATTAATGGCAGTGTCCAGAACTATGTCTTCCGTAGCTAAGGACTATCTCACCTTGCCAAGCGAAGAGCGAATAGCTCGACAAAGTAAGCTGCTGAACAATGTGCTTGGAGATAATGATGGAATAGATGTTACCTGGATCAGCTGGGACCTCAAGGCACTCGACCCGGCATGGCCATACGAATATGGTAGAGAACGGCATATTGTTGTGAGGCTGGACAATGGAGTAAAGGAAATCAATGAACGTACAGACATAGATGGTTTTGAAGAAGATGATTTCTACTATCAAATAAAAAAATCTGGAATTGAGACCTTGATCGAGCCCTATGAATTTGACGAAAACAATTTGCTTTCATCGGGTAAGCAACTCGGTACTTCACCAATTGTACCCATTATTTTAGATGGCCGGCATGTAGGTCAGGTGGCATCTGACATTTCTCTAAAAAGTTATCAGTCAATGGCTAATCTGGAGAATTACCAGACCAGTCACTCCTTTTTGCTGTCCAGCAATGGAACAATTGTAGCTCATCCGGATCAAACTCTTATAGGCGAAAACATAAACCAAATCTATTTGGGAAAAAACCTAAAAATAGACTCTGAAAATCAACTTTCAGAAGGGCAATCCAAAGCTATGACCATCGAAAACCAAAATGGTGAAGAAGAATACCTGACCGTATATCCGGTCTATCCGGGGAGATCGATCGATCCCTGGTACGTAGGTACTGTGGTTCCTATGTCAGAAATATTGACTGGAGTCAACACCAAATTGAATGTAAGTGTTATAGTAGGTGTGATCGGGCTCGTTTTGCTTGTGATTTTTCTCAGAGTAATCACTGGAAATATCACCGATGCCATAGATAAATCAAATGATCTGCTAGTCAAGCTCGCCAAAGGAAATCTTAATACCGATCAAAGACTCTATGTGAAGTCCAATGATGAACTGGGAACCATGGCTACTTCTATCAACACACTCATAGACGAATTGAAGAAAAAGGCCGATTTCTCTAGTCAGATAGGTGAAGGAAATCTCGATGTACCCTTCGAAGTATCAGGTAGCAATGACGTTTTGGGTCACTCATTGCTCAAAATGCGTGACAACCTACAAATCGTAATCAACGAAACCAAAGGAGTGATACAAGATGCTGTAGAAGATGGTAATTTTAGTACCCGCGTAGTGGAAGAAGGAAAGACTGGCGCCTGGCAAGAGCTCAGCAAATCCATCAACAACCTTTTGGCGTCCTTCGTTGCTCCACTGATCGTGCTCAATAGAATCATCAAAGCCATGGCCGATGGAGACCTCACCCATCGATACTCAGAAGAAGCTAAAGGAGAGGTGAAAGAGATGGCTGACAATTTCAATCTGGCACTTGACAATATTGATGGACTGCTAAACCAGATTACCAAAAGCTCAGGCGTAGTGGAAGAGGCCTCCGCAGAGATGAAAATCACCACCGAAGAGATGTCAACCAATACCACGGAAATAGCTTCTGCAATTGCCCAAATGAGTAATGGAGCACAGAATCAGGTATCTAAAGTAGACGAGTCCTCCACACTCATCGAAGGCATATTGGCCTCCTCAAATGAAATGGCAGTCAAAGCCGAAACCATTAACAATGCCGCCAACAACGTGGTAAAAAGAAGTCAGAAAGGACTCGAAATGATGAACAAAGTAGTGTTCAATATGGATGACATTTCAGAATTTTCTACCAAGACGCAAGAATCCATAAAGGTGCTCTCAGAACGTTCCAAAGAGATCGCCAGAGTGTTAGGAGTCATCACCGAAATTGCCTCACAAACTAACCTACTGGCACTCAATGCAGCTATAGAAGCTGCACAAGCAGGAGACGCAGGCAGAGGGTTCGCAGTAGTTGCAGAAGAAATTAGGAAACTGGCAGAAGACTCACGCACCTCTGCAAAAGAAATAGAATTGCTGGTTTCCGGTGTTCAGAAAGACACCCAGGAGGCCGTCACAGTGATTGATATCATGAACGCCAGTGTGAAAAACGGAAGTGAAGCCTCAGGAGAGGCCTCTGGGGTATTCAAAGAAATTTTAGAATCAGCCACGGATAATTTGGGCTTTTCTGAGGAGATCTTGAATGACACCAAATTACAGATAGGCGATATCAATGAGGTAGTTTCTCTCACTGAAGCAATCGTGGTAATAGCGGAAGAAACCGCCGCAGGTACCGAGGAAGTAGCCAGCTCTGCTACTCAGCTCTCCAGCGGTATGGAATCATTCAACGAACGTACACAAAGCCTTGCCCATGTGGCTGAGACACTCAATACAGGTGTGAGTATGGTCAAGCTAACTGGAGCGGCCAGTGAAAACACTGCTATATTTAAAATGCGTGAAGCATTTGAACATGAAAAGGCACTGCTCGATGCCCTGCTCAATGAAATGCCTGACTACATATATTTCAAAGACAGAGAGTGCAAGTTTATCCGTAATAGCGTATCACACGCCAAACAATTCGGAGTAAAAGGACCAGAAGAATTGATTGGAAAATCCGACTTTGACTTCTTTGGTGAGCATGCCCAAAAAGCATATGAAGATGAGGTTCGTATTATGGAAACCGGTGAGTTGATACTCAATAAAGAAGAAAAAACTGACCTAAAAGATGGAACCGAGTTTTGGTCCTCTACCACCAAATTGCCCCTCAAAGATTTGGAAGGCAATATCATAGGTACCTATGGTATCACCAGGGATATCACCGAATCAAAACTCAGACAAATTAGAGAATCCGAAAGACGTCAGAGCGAAATCAAAGCAGATCTGGAAGTAGTCAGAAAACAAAACGAATTATTCGGAGGAATACTCAACTACATAGACTACAAAATTGCCCTGATCAATCATGATGGCAAAATCTATCTGGCTAATGAAGCGGTGGCTAAGGACTTTAAGCGGCCTGTTGAAGAAATTTTAGGCAAGAGTAATTTTGATTTTTATGACGCAGAATTTGCAGAGAAAGTCAAGAAGAATGAAGACGAATTAGTAGCTTCTAGAAAGCCAGTAATAAGTCTTGAAAAAGTGAAAATCCGTGATGAACAAAAGTACTGGTTCATTCGAAAGGTGCCAGTCTTCATACCCGAATTTGAAGATTGGGGTCTACTGGTGATCCAGAGTGAAATCGAAGAGGAAAAAATAACGCAGAAGGATTATATTCCTAAACTAAAAGAAATGCACCCTGAAGTGGTGCTAGATATCTAACACTAACCCGATAAATGACTTTATAACCGTCAAAAGTGTTGAAATGATAAATAACATAACAGTTAGAAAAAAGATGATGTTCTTCATCTTGGGGATTACAGTGGTCATCTATTTGATCACCTTGGGATATATTGGATATAGTCTCAGAGAAAAAGCAATCGTAGAAGCGCAGAGACTAGCCGACACCTTTTCTTCGCAAAAGGCTAACGAAATCAAATCTATACTCAATGAAGATATGGCAGTGGCGCGAGATATGGCAGCCATAGTCAAAGATTACACCTTCAAGCCCAAAGCCCAAAGGGATAGTTTGAGAAAGTCACTAATGGTCAATATCCTCAAGACCTACCCTAAATATGACGCCGTTTGGATGAGCTGGCAGCTTTGGGCAATTCAGCCCGGCTGGGAAAAAGAAAATGGTCGAGAACGAGTCAATTTCTATATGAGAGACGGTAAAGTCAACAACTCATCCGAGCTGGCCAATTTGGACAAAGATCCGGATAGCGGCATTTACTATCATCTCAAAAACACGCCAAGCGAAAGTGAAAAGTTGTCCGAGCCTTATTGGTACCTCGACTACGACTACAGCTCAAACCGAAGAGATTCTATTCTGGGAATATCACCGACTGTCACTATAAAAGTAGACGGGCGTTTTGCAGGTGTAATAGGCTCCGATATGACCCTGGATGATTTTCAGTCTATGTCAGAGGTGGCCTTCTTTGACAAAGGATATGCCTTCCTGCTTTCCAACAAGGGTGTAATCATAGCACATCAGAATTCAGATTTCTATAGCCATTCCATTGATACATTGAGCTTTACAAAGTCGATAGACCTGGATGAGGCTAAAGCGAAAATAGCCGCAGGCGAACATTTTTCTTATACCGTCTATGATGAGACATTTGGTGAAGAAGTGTACATTTCTTTCGCACCAGTGAACATAGGTAAATCTGATTACCCTTGGTCCGCAGCTACTATAGTGCCTGTTTCAGAAATAACAGCACCATTTAATGCCACCTTAAAAATCACTATCGTAGTTGGTCTGCTGGGACTGGCATTGCTATCGCTTGTGATTTTGAAAATATCGAACCACATCACCTCATCCATCGAGAATTCCAATCACCTACTAAAAGACCTCGCATTAGGAAAACTCAATCAAAATCAAAAACTGATTGTAGATTCGAATGACGAACTTGGAGAGATGGCAACATCCGTCAACGTGCTGGTTGACGAACTTGTCAAAAAAGCAGAATTTTCTAAAGAAATTGGCATTGGCAACCTAGACTCAAAATTTGAAGTAGCCGGTGATCAGGATAGCCTGGGTCATTCACTACTCAAAATGAGAGATAATCTAAAAGAGGTCCTTGACGACACCAGTTCAGTTGTGGAGAAAGCCGGAGAAGAAGGAGACCTGAGTGCAAGAATTAAAACAGAAGGCAAGCAAGGTGGATGGAAAGATCTTGGAGAATCCATCAACAATCTCCTACACTCAATCTCTATTCCAGTGATCGCTGTAAATGACATTGTCAATGCCATGGCCGAAGGCGACCTTACGAAGCGTTTTACAGGACAAGTCACAGGAGATATGGAAAAACTATCTCACAACTTAAACAAGGCACTCGACAACTTAAAGGAGCTCCTGAGTGACATTGCGGATTATGCCAACGTAATTGATGAATCCTCTGCAGAAATGAACGTCGTCAGTGAGGAAATGAACACCAATACAAAAGAAATTGCATCCGCCATTTCCGAAATGAGCAATGGAGCACAGACTCAGGTAAGTAAAGTAGATGAATCCTCCAACCTTGTAGAAGGCATTCTGAAGTCATCCAACGAAATGGGTGAACGCGCAGAAACCATAAATGAGGCAGCTAAGCTTGGAGTGAACAGCAGCGAAAAAGGACTGGACATGGTCAATAAGGTAGTGTTCAATATGGAAGATATTTCAGAATACTCGTCCAAGACCCAAACTTCAATCAATGTACTCATGGAGCGCTCCACAGAGATCACCAGAGTACTTGGAGTAATCACAGAAATCGCATCTCAAACTAATCTTCTCGCTCTGAATGCAGCAATTGAAGCCGCTCAGGCAGGAGATGCAGGCCGTGGATTTGCAGTAGTCGCCGAGGAAATCAGAAAGCTCGCAGAGGACTCTCGCAACTCCGCCAAAGAGATCGAAAAACTGATCAATGACGTGCAAACAGATACCAAAGAGGCTGCCAGTGTCATCGAAATAATGGGCACCAGTGTAAAGAATGGAGATCAGGCTTCCAAAGAAGCCTCAGAAGTATTTAAAGAAATTGCTGATACGTCAGAAAAAACATTTAGCCACTCACAGGAAATTCTGCAAGCCACCAAACTGCAAGTGAAAGACATCAATGCGGTAGTGGCCATTACAGAAAATGTGGTCGTCATCGCAGAAGAGACCGCGGCCGGAACGGAGCAAGTAGCCAGCTCAGCCACTGAACTTAGCTCAGGCATGATGGGATATACGGAAAAATCTCAGAAATTGGCAGATGTCGCTGCCCAACTGAAACAAGGACTGAAAAAATTTATTCTATCTAAAAGTTAATAACCGCATATGTTTAAAAAAATAGCCATAAGAAAAAAAATGATGCTTTTTATACTTGGAGTGTCAATCGCCATTTACGTGGTGACCTTGAGCTATGTGAGTATCAAACTTAGAGAAAATGCCATTGTCGAAGCTAAAAAACTGGCCAATTCGCTGGCCTTGCAAAAGGCCAATGACATTAAAGCTAAGCTGGATGAAGGGATGGCTGTATCTAGGTCTATGGCTGACATCATAAAAGCATATCCCTTCTTTCCAAAGGAGCAACGTGAACAAATGCAAAAAGACCTCCTGGTTAATATTCTGAAAAGCTATCCAGAATATGACGGCATTTGGCTCAGTTGGGAGCTCGAAACTATAGATCCGGAATGGGATAAAACCTATGGAAGACAGCGGACCACCTACTATTTCAAAGATGACGAGCTCAAGGATAATAACGATTTTGTAAACCTTGAAGGAGACGATGTCAACAGCATTTATTATCGTCACAAAATCAAAATGAATGAAGGTATAACAGAACCATATTTTTACGACAACTATGACCGTGGAGTTAAAACCAAAGTCCTGGGAATATCACAAAGCGCCTCTATTATTGTCAATGGTAAATTTGCAGGCCTCATAGGTTCAGATCTCTCGCTGGAAGATTATGAACGTATGACCACCTTCGATGATTTTGATCGTGGGTACGCATTTCTGGCCTCCAACAACGGCGCTATCGTCGCTCACCCAAACAAAATGATTAGAAACCATCTACTCGATACGCTGGGACTCGTAGGAGATGTTGATTTAAAAGAATCTGTTAGAACCGGTTCTTTTGCCTCGTTCATCAGTTACGATGCCGGATTAGGTGAAGAAGTGTATGTTTCCCTGGCACCTATTCCTGTCGGCAGATCTTCCGACCCTTGGGCAGTAGGAATGGTCGTACCCATGTCCGAAATCACAAAATCTTTTAATGCTACATTTAGAACTACCATCATTGTTGGACTCATAGGTTTGGTGCTGCTCTCTCTGGTTATTTGGAGCATAGCCGATCAAATCATCTCCTCCATAGAAAAGTCAAATGATTTGCTCAAAAAATTGGCATTGGGAGAATTAAATCAAGACAAGAAACTTGTTGTAGACTCGGAGGACGAACTCGGAGAAATGGCTGACTCAGTAAACGTTCTGGTGGATGAGTTGAGTAAAAAGGCCAGCTTCTCTAAAGAAATAGGGCAAGGTAATCTTGAGGTTGCCTACCAGGCAGCCAGTGAACAGGACATACTGGGATACTCTCTCCTCAAGATGAGAGATAACCTCAAAGAAGTACTCGACGAAGTCAAAGAAGTAGTAGAAGAAGCCGGAGTGGTAGGAAATCTAAATGCCACAATAAAAACAGAAGCCAAACAAGGCGGGTGGAAGGACCTGAGTGAATCAGTCAACAATCTGCTGCTATCGGTGTCCAAACCAGTCATGGCTGTCAACGATATCGTCAATGCAATGGCTGAAGGAGACCTGACAAAAAGATTTACCGAGCAAGCCAGTGGAGACTTGGCCAGACTATCTGGCAACCTTAATAAGGCGTTGGATAATCTAAATAAACTGCTACACAGTATTTCTCATAATGCCAATATAATAGATGAATCCTCTGCCGAAATGAGCGTGGTCAGCGAAGAGATGAATACCAATACCAAAGAAATTGCATCGGCGATTTCAGAAATGAGTGGAGGAGCACAAACTCAGGTAGGAAAGGTGGATGAATCCTCCAATCTCATCGAAGGGATATTGCGATCCTCGCACAATATGGGCGAACGGGCAGAAACCATCAACGAGGCAGCAAAACTGGGGGTGACCAGCAGTGAAAAAGGACTCGAAATGGTCAATAAAGTCGTATTCAATATGGTGGACATTTCTGAATACTCCGCTAAGACCCATGATTCAATCCAGGTACTTACGGAGCGGTCCGCCGAAATTACTAGAGTGCTCAGCGTGATTACTGAGATCGCCTCGCAAACAAATCTACTGGCACTCAATGCAGCGATCGAAGCCGCACAAGCAGGGGACGCTGGACGTGGATTTGCTGTAGTTGCAGAAGAAATTAGAAAACTGGCCGAAGATTCAAGAAATTCAGCCAAGGAAATTGAAAAGCTTGTGAATGATGTGCAGGCAGATACTACCGAAGCCGCTCAAGTCATAGATATCATGAGCAAAAGTGTTCAAAACGGTGAACAAGCCTCGAAAGAAGCATCCGAAGTTTTCAAAGAAATCTCCGATAGCTCAGATAAGACCTTTAGGCACTCACAAGAAATTTTGGAAGCCACAGGATTGCAAGTCAAAGACATCAATGAAGTAGTAGCCATTACCGAAAATGTCGTAGTGATCGCTGAGGAGACCGCCGCTGGTACAGAGCAAGTCGCTAGCTCAGCTACAGAGCTTTCTTCTGGGATGACCGGATATACCGAAAAATCCCAGCGTCTGGCCAAAGTAGCAGAAGAACTCAAAACGGGTATTAGCCAATTTGTACTATCAAAAGAATCAGAAATTAATGACTAAGGTAATAGCGATAGTAAATCAAAAAGGAGGCACCGGCAAAACTACCACCACGGTAAACCTTGGCTGTGCACTCGCTAAGAGAGGCAAGAAGGTATTATTAGTGGACCTCGACGCACAGGGAAATCTGAGCTACTCCTTAGGCATCTTAGAAATAGAGAAATCTATTGGTCAGGTGATCCTCGGTGAGGTCGAATTCGAAGATATACTTATCGAGCGAGAGGGACTCGTAGTCGCTCCAGCTGAGATAGATTTGGCAGATGTTGAAATCAACATAGCTGGAGAACTCGCAAGAGAGTCGATTTTGAAAAAAGTGCTGGCAAGCACAAAAGGATACGATTATATTCTGATAGACTGTCCTCCTTCGTTGTCGCTGTTGACAATCAATGCACTCAATGCCGCCAGCCGCGTAATCGTGCCCTTGCAGATGGAAGTCCTGAGTTTGCAAGGACTAGATCAAATTATTTCCACGATCAATCAGATCAAAGAAGTGCTCAACGAAAAGCTGGAAATTTTAGGTCTGCTTCCCGTCATGGTCGACAGTAGGAGAAAGCTGAGCAGAGAGATATTCGAGCATATAGAGGATAATTATAATTTTAAAATATTTAATTCCAGAATCAGAACCAACGTGAGAGCAAGCGAAGCACCGTCGTTTGGTGAAAGCCTTATTAGCTATGCCCCCACGTCAAATGGAGCGAAGGATTATATGTCCTTTGCAGACGAAATATTAAAAGCAAAATGATCATAAAAATAGGATAGTTGATGGCTTTAGGTAAGAATGTAAAGAAAGATAAATTGATTCCTTCCAAACCCGGAAAAGAGCAGCCGACTGCGAAAAGTAAGGCTGGCAAAAAAGCTACGCCTAAGCCAGCAAAGCCAAAGGCTAAATCGAAAACTCCGATCCAGACGAAAAAGGTGACAAAAAAAGCTGCAAAACCAGTTGAAGTAGCCTCAGCGCCACCCGTGCAATTGGAGCCTATTCATGCTCAGGAGACAAAACCGCAAGATCAGGTAGCAAAGGAAGGACAAGTACCATATCCCATAGCCAAAAGAGTACTTCCAGCGAACTATCTCACTCCCGAAGAGATGGAGAATCGTCAACAACTCAAGGCCAAATATGACCAGGAAATACAGCAGCTCAAGGGACAAAGTGTCCAGCTCATCGTATTTGTATTAGGAGGAGAACGATACGCACTGGAAATAGACAAAGTAAAAGAAATTGTGCCCAAGCCGGAGACCTCCAAACTGCCGCGAGCACCGGAGTATATCAAAGGTGTAGCCAATATCAGGGGATCAGTGATGGTAATTATGGATCTGGAAAACAAGTTTGAATTGTTTAAACCAGAGGAGATTAATGAAAAGAATTTTGCTCTTATCATCAAAAGCGATCGATTCAAAGCTGGGATATTGGTGGCAGAAGTGCCAACTACCCTCAAGATACAAGGAGATGTCATTGAAAGCTCTTCCCAAATAATGAGCAATACCGTTCTGGATGAAACATTTATCAAAGGGCTAATCAAGCAAGAAGATGGAATGATAATTCTTCTAGATATAATAGAACTAATAGAAAGCGACGAAATAAGAGTAATAGCTGAATCCGTAACGGACAGCCAGTAGTATGAAAAACATAAGAGTTCTTATAGCAGACGATTCTGGCTTTATGCGCCTCCTCATTTCAGATATTTTATCCGAAAATGACGGTATTGAGGTAGTAGGTGCTGCTGTGGATGGAAAAGATGCACTTGCAAAAGTCAAAGAATTGAAACCCGATATTCTACTGCTCGATATGAATATGGGAGAATTTGACGGCATATATGCGGTAAAAAACATCATGAAATCGGCGCCATTACCCATTTTGATTCTGAGCTCCGTCGGAAACACCAACCTTCAGCCTATATTCGACGCTCTCAAAGAAGGAGCCGTAGATTACCTCAACAAACCCTCGAGGGGAAATGCTAAAATCCGCCTGATTGAAAATGAGCTGATTCAGAAAATCCGTAGCGTAACCAGAGCAAAGCCTATGGCTGTCAAAGCCAGCTCCAAGAACACGCATAAGCACACTTTCGATGAGAATAGTAAATATAGTGCGATCATGATCGGAGCCTCTACTGGAGGTCCCAGCGCATTGGAAGAAATAATAGTCTCTTTGCCCTCCAACCTCAATGTGCCAGTGATTATTGGACAACATATGCCGACCAATTTTATAGCGCCATTCGTAAAACGGCTAAATAAGCTGAGCCCGCTGAATGTGGTAGTAGGGACCAAAGATATGGAACCCGCTCCCGGAAAAATCATCATTGCGCCTGGTACAGGAAATATGATCCTGAAGAAAAAAGGCAAAAAGACAGTCATCGACTTTACCGACCGCCAATTCAAAGAATATAATAACCCCTCCATCAATTCTATAATGCTTTCAGCCGCCGAAGTATACGGCAGCCGAGCCCTGGCCGTCATCCTTACCGGTATGGGTAAAGATGGAGTAGATGGAATGCTTGCCATCAAAAAAGTTGGCGGATATACCATCGCGCAAAATGAGAAATCAAGCGTTATCTACGGCATGCCCAAAGTAGCAGTAGAATGTGGGGCGATTGAAAAATCAATCGATATTAAAGAAATAGGGAGCTTTTTAGTCAATTGTTTATAACAAAACCGAAAAACATTGAAGTCAAAAGAATCAGAATATAGAGAACTCTTCCACTCCGAAGCTTTAGAGAACTTTGAAGAATTAAATCGACTGTTTACCGATCTGGAAAACGACAACAACGATATACATTCCATCAACTCCATTTTCAGAATTGTGCACACACTCAAAGGGAATGCCATGGGAATGGGATTCGATAGTATAGCAGAGCTGACACATGTGATGGAAGATGTGATGGATGCTGTACAGCAAGGAAACATGGCGCTCAACAAAGATCTATTTGACAGCCTCTTCAAGGCCAATGATAAACTCGGAGCCCTAATCGATGCACTTAAGACCGAACAAAAAGTATCCTACCTTGGAATCAAAACCAAACTTTTTGTACTTCTGGAAAAGTACACTAAGGCCGTGGAGGCCAAAACAGATGAGCCAATCCAGCAAAAAGAAGCCCCTGTTATTGAGCCTAATAAAGAAATACCTGAGCCCGTATCAACTCAGATAGCTGAAGAGAAAGAGAAGAAAGCCTTTGATTTTGAAAGAGAAAAGGACTTGGAGTTAAGCGAAAATCAAGTTGTAAAACCACAAGCTACCAAATCAGAGATCACCTTCACGGATGTGATTCAGATTCCTGTGAAAAAAATGGATGAGCTAATGACACTTGTGGGACAGCTTATTATCGAAAGAGATCGACTCATCACCTTAAGCAACGTTGATGGCAAGCGCACCTCAGAGTTCGAAGGGCTGCAGCGGCTCACTTCAGATCTACAGTATAGTGTGATGAATGCCAGGATGGTTCAGGTTGGATTTTTGTTCAATAAATTTCATAGAATAGTCAGGGATGTAGCCGCCATAGAATCTAAAAATGTTGGCTTGGTTCTTCAAGGCACGGAATGCGAAATAGATAGAAATATTCTAAAAATCATGAGTGACGCCATGATTCATTTGGTACGAAATGCAGTAAGCCACGGCATCGAAGACAGCGAGACCAGAAAGGCAAAAGGAAAACCCGAACGAGGAACCATCATACTAAGCGCGCACTACGAAAAAGACAATGTAGTCATAGAAGTATCAGACGATGGCAATGGAATAGATGCTAATATCATCCGGAAGAAAATTGTAGAAAAAGGTTTGGCCAAAAAAGAACTTGCGGAGCACCTCTCAGACAAAGAAGTGATTATGTACATTTTTGAACCTGGATTCTCAAATGCCGAAAAAATCACTGAAATTTCAGGCAGAGGAGTTGGGATGGATGTTGTAAAAAAAGCAGCCGAATCTATTGGAGGCCAAATCAATGTCGATACCGAAGTAGGGATGGGCTCCACCATCAAATTGAATCTACCCTCGTCGATGGCACTAAAAGGAGCATTGCTTTTCGCATTGGACGAGCAAGAGTATGCTGTAGCGCTATCGTTTACCGAAGCGGTCATTTCGCTGACCAAAAATGAAATCCATCGCATTACAGACGGCCTGATGGCGCAGTATCTTGATCAAACCATACCATTAATATTTTTGAAGGATATCATAGGGTTGGAAAACCTAATGGATTGTCAAAAAGAGGGGGTGTTACACCAATCATTTGAGCAAACCGAAGAAGACAAAAAACTCGATGTGATTGTATTATCATACGCAGGAAAATTGCTTGGAGTAGTAGTAGACAGACTACTGCAACAAAAAGAAATAATAGAAAAATCGATGGTGAAGCCATTAGAGAAAACCAAGCTGCTGAGCGGCACTACCATTTTAGGTAACGGTAGAGTTTGCCTGGTAATTGATGTTTCTACCATCACAGATCTAATGTTTAAAACATTAGCTCAGAAAACAGTAGAAAGTGAAAATTAGTATTAAACTTACACGCTATGTTCGATAATTTGACAGAAAGGGAAGTCGACGCCACCAATAAACTGCTGCGGTTTGGATTGTCAAAAGCAGCGAAGGCCCTCCAAAGTGTTCTCGGCAGTGAGACCAACCTGGTTAGCTTTGATACCACACTCGACCGAGTGTTGGATGTGCCTCAGTATTGTACCAAAACAGAAAATAAAACTCATCTGCTTAAAACGGAGCTCGTAGGAGATATTAAAGGATTTTGTCATTTGATCTTCTCTGAAGATGAAGTTCAAAAAATTCAGAATGTAGGCCTACCCGAAGAAGTGCTCATGACTAATAATCCAGAAACCCGGCTAATGAAGCTTGAGTTTTTGACAGAAATTGATAATATGGTGGCAGGTTCCGTTATCACTCAGCTGGCCAATTTTCTCGATCTTGAAATTTATGGAAATGTACCTTCGCTGCATGTCATGCAAGCCAGCGAAGTCAATAAGTATATACAGGCCGAATCTGCTGTTTATGATTCTAAGGTAGAATTTAGAGCGATATTCAATATTCCTGAATTAAACGTCCGACCAGAGTTTGTGTGGCTACTTCAGGAGAGTTTTCTAAACAAGATGAAGGATAATGCAGAACAAGTACTTACCAGAGAGATAATCTAATTTAATCCCAACGAGTAAAAGCTACCAATGTGATAGACAGTATATCGGACGAAGAACTAGATGCACTAATGCAAGCCTTGAAAAATAGGTATGGACTGGATTTCACTAATTATGAAAAAAAGTCTCTGAAGCGTAGTATTGTGCGCCTAATGATGAAACACAAAATGAGCTCCATGCTTGAGTTGTGGGCCAGAATACTGAAAGACAAGGAATTTTTTGAAAGGGGCATAGATGACCTTCTCGTAAACCTGACTGAGCTATTTAGAAATCCAGATGCGTGGTTAGTGATTAAGGACCGCATACTCGACCATTATGCAGCAAAACACCGATTAAGTGTATGGCATGCGGGATGCTCGACTGGCGAGGAGGTCTATACTATGGCCATTGTATTAGAAGAGAAAGGCATGCTTCGCAAAACCCGCGCATTAGCTACGGATTTGAGCTCCATTGCATTGAAAAAGGCCAAATTGGGCGACTATTCTCTGCTGATTTTAGAGCAATATCTTAAACCATTCCTGTCTTTTTACCCAAGTAAGAAACTGGCTGATTTTTTTAATTTTAATGAAAGCCACGCCACCATAAAACCTGACTATAAAAGTCATGTCACCTTCCAAAAACATAATTTGGTGCATGACGACATGACGATCAAACATGACATAATATTCTGTAGGAATGTAATGATCTACTTTGATGAAAAATTAAAACTTCAAGTACTTACACTCTTTCATAAAAGCCTCGCTGACGACGGATTTCTGATCATAGGGTATTATGATATTATGCCCGATAGTGGGAAGGAATTGTTTGAGGTTTTTGATGTCAGAACAAGAATTTACAAAAAGAAGAAACTAAAAAAATAAGGAAATGAGCAAAAAAGTATTGATAGTAGATGACTCGATGTACATGCGTACACTCATCAAAGATACACTTAAAGCAGAAGGATACGATGTTGTAGGAGAGGCCCCAAACGGGGAAACCGCAATAGACCTTGCTATGGAGCTTAGTCCCGACCTGATAACTTTGGACAACATCCTACCGGATATGATTGGTACAGATATCCTCAAAGTGTTCAAACAACAAGGCATACCCTCAAAGGTAATTATGGTGAGTGCTGTTGGTCAGCAGTCAGTGATCAATGAAGGAATCGAATTGGGAGCGGCCGAATATATAGTTAAACCCTTTACCTCTGAAGATTTGATTGCCGTGGTAAATAGAGTGGTATAGTTGTAAATACAACTGGGTCAATGGAATTCGATGTGGTATCCCTGCATTTCCAATTCAATATATTTACTTCTATCAAAAGCATAATGAAAAGCACCTTTTTTGGAGCCAGACTTGTCTTTTGTGCCCAACTTGTTCAATAATCCAGTAGCTAGAATCTTTTTTCTAAAATTACGGTCATCAATTGGTAGCTGATAAATCTCCTGATAGAGTTTGAACAGTTGTGGTAAAGTAAATTTAGCCGGCAAGAGATTAAATCCTACAGGTCTTCTTCTTGCATTCTCCTTTAGCCTTGCCAAGGCATCTTCTACCATATGCTCATGATCTAAGACCAGGTTTGGTAAATCCTGCAATTCAAACCAAGCCGCATTATGCACCTCAACAAGTTTTTTCTGAGGCTCATCTAATTGGATCAAACTGTAATAAGCAATAGAGATCACACGGTCTTCAGGGTCTCTATCCACCGCACCATAGCAGCGCAGTTGCTCAAGAAACACATCTGATAATCCTGTGAATTTGCTCAAAATACGCATGGATGCCGATAAAGTAGATTCCTCCGGCTTAACAAAGCTGCCTACCAATGACCACCGTCCTTTAAAAGGTTCGATTTGCCTTTTAAATAGTAGAATTTTTAATCGCTCAGCGGCTACATCAAAGCCGAAGATGACATTATCAACCGCCACAAAGATGGGTTTGGCATTGCTGTAAGATGTGACAGTATTCATAGTGATGGAAACAAAGCTAAATTAGCAGCATTTTTTGAAAATCTGACAAACAACTTGGATATTAGTTAGTTAAACGTTTAATTTACGTTTAATTTACTCAGTAAATGACAATTAATAAGGAAGAAGCACGAAAGATTTTTATCAGTACTTATGGTGTTGAGCCTCAGGTGATCAGGGCTCCTGGTAGAATTAATATTATTGGTGAACACACCGATTACAATGATGGTTTTGTCCTGCCGGCTGCCATAGATTTGGCTGCTTATTTCTACATTCAAAAAAGTAATTCAAATGAAATTAATCTGGTTTCTTTGGATTTTTCGGAAACTCATGGTCTCAATATTAACGATCCGATTCAGCCTGTAGAATTCGACTGGGTCAATTATCTTCTTGGCGTCATTGATCAATTTAATATTGCAGGTCACAAATTAGAAGGCTTCAACCTCATGTTTCACAGTACCATCCCAATGGGAGCAGGTCTGTCTTCTTCAGCTGCCTTAGAATGTGGTTTCGCATGGGCCTTGAATGAACTTTTCGATCTTGATATCGATCCGATATCAATTGCCCTGATGAGCCAGTCTGCCGAACATAAGTTTGCTGGCGTCCAATGTGGTATTATGGATCAGTTTGCCAGCTGTATGGGCAAAGAAGGGCACGTAATCAAACTTGATTGTCGCAATCTGTCATATGAGTATTATCCTGCTGACTTCAAGGACTATGAAATCATTCTTTTTGATTCTAAAGTCAAGCACAACCTGACCGATACAGAATACAATGTGCGACATGCCCAGTGCAAAGAAGGAGTCGCATCAATACAGAAAATTAAACCTTCAGTAAAATCGTTGAGAGATGCTTCCTTGGAAGATCTTCAAGTAGCAAGGAAATTAATGGACGAGATAGTCTATCGAAGATGTAAATATGTCATCACAGAAAACTTACGTGTTCAGCAGGTATGCGAGGCCTTGATGATTGGTGATATCATTACCGTAGGCGCTTTGATGAAAGAAACACATTTGGGACTCAAAGATGACTATCAGGTCAGTTGCAAAGAGTTGGACACGCTCATCGAAATAGCAAGTACCTGCAATGGTTTCATAGGAGGTAGAATGATGGGTGGAGGATTTGGAGGATGCACAATCAACCTAATACTAAAATCTAAAGTCGACGAAGTGATTGATCATACCTTAAGGATCTATAAAAATATTACAGGGATTGAAGCCATGTGCTATCGAGTCAGTATTTCTGAAGGAGTTAGTAATAGAACATTAGAATTTAACAATGAAATTTGATTCGAATGAGCATTCTCACCGCAGGCTCAACATTCTTACCGGAGAGTGGGTGCAAGTTTCACCTCATCGATCCAAAAGACCATGGCAGGGTCAGGTAGAAAAGGCCTCGGTAAATGAAAGACCGCAATATGATCAGGAATGCTACCTCTGTCCAGGCAACGAAAGAGTAGGAGGCCTCCAAAATCCAGAATATGAAAACGTATTTGCCTTTACAAATGATTTCGCGGCACTTCAGTCTGATGTGCCAGTAGGAGCGCTTAAGCAAGGATTGATTCATGCACGAAGTGAGCGTGGAATCTGCAAAGTCCTCTGTTTTTCGCCACGTCACGATCTGACTATTCCCGAAATGGAAGTTAATCAAATTGAACAGGTCGTCGATTTATGGATAGAGCAATGCATTGAAATTGGTGATTTGGAAATGATCAATCACATTCAGATTTTTGAAAACAAAGGAGCCACTATGGGTTGTTCTAATCCACATCCACATGGCCAAATTTGGGCGCAAGAATCCATCCCGGTCGAACCTGCCAAAAAACACCTTAAACAGAAAGAATATTTCGAAAAGCACCATTCAGATATGCTGTCAGATTACCTGGGTCAGGAATTGGAAATGGGCGAACGGTTAATATTTCAAAACGATCATATGGCAGTACTGGTGCCTTATTGGGCCGCTTGGCCATATGAAGCTATGATTGTTCCGAAAAGAAGAATGGCTCGCATCATTGAAATGAGCTTTGAGGAGAGGTCCTCCCTTGCAGAGGCGTATAGATATTTGACCATCAAATACGACAATCTGTTTGAAACCTCTTTTCCATACTCCGCAGGAATACATCAGGCACCATATGATGGGCAAGGTCATCCGTACTGGCATTGGCATATGACCTTTTTTCCACCACTTTTAAGATCAGCCACCGTCAAAAAATTTATGGTAGGTTATGAACTGTTAGGTAACCCTCAGCGCGATATCACACCAGAATTTGCCGCAGCACAGCTCAACAAACAATCAGAACTTCACTATCTGGCTAAAACAGAATTGAATTTATCATAAGACATATTTCTTCCGGTCAGTACAGTGCAAATAGAATCGAAGGACTCAAAATGAGAGGTATTGGCTCTAATGGCAGCGAGTCCTACTGCAGCTGAGGGCTCGACATAATGTTTGTGGTTTTGAAGCAACCAAATCAAAGATTCCTTGATTTCCTCCTCACTTACCACAAAAAAATCATTGACATATTTGTCAATATATGGCCAGGTAATGGATTCCTCTTCAACAGCTGCCCCAATACCCTCTGCAATTGACACTTTCATCTCCAAATCTTTTGGATAAGATTTCGTTCTAAACCATTCAGCAAGAAAAGGTGAATTTTCCTGTTGTACCCCGTAGATTTTTATTTTTGGATTGATGGCCTTAAGAAGGATTGCCATACCCGCAATATAACCTCCGCCACCTACACCGCAAACCAGACAATCAACATCTGGCAACTGCTCTAGCAACTCCACGGCAATGGAGCCACCTCCTGCAATCATTTCTGCATCATTGAAGGCCGATACAAAAACGTAGTTTTTTTCTGCCTCTAATTCTTTGGCTCGAATTCGGGCTTCTGGTACCGAATCAAAGAATTCTATCGAAGCACCATTCGCCTGGATATCTTTCATACGATCAGAATCTGCAAACTTGGGCATTAAAATATGCACCTTAGCACCCAGCTCTTTGGCTGCATAGGAAAGGCCTACTCCATGACCGCCTGCCGTAGGAGCCACAAATTCTGAATTGAGATTTTGAAGGATTTTGTTGAACCCGCCTCTGGGCTTGAAACTTCCAGATACCTGAAAATTCTCTAGTTTGAAATAGACGGACAGACCCGTTTCTGCAGCTAGATAAGACGAATACTCTATAGGCGTCCTTCTTATGTATGGAGCAATTCGGTTATGTGCACTTAAAATATCAGATGGTTTAATCATAGGAAAATGGATTGAAAGCCAAAGCTCTATGATGTCTTCTGAATAGAAATGGAAAATAGATGAAATGAAATCATTCTAATCATCAATTCTCTTGATATCAATTATTTGAACCGGATCAATGAAGTATTGATCAATCTCCTTTACTTGCTGTATCCGCAGGACGACATCCATACCCTCAATCACTTGTCCGAAGGCAGCAAATCCATAGCCATCTGGATTACGCGACCCTTCAAAGTCAAGTGCTGGCTGGTCACCCACACAAATAAAGAAGCTACAAGTAGCTGTGTTGGGTTCGCTTCTGGCCATAGATACGGTTCCATTTTTATGTAATAATCCAGTAATAGCTGTAGTTTCGATTTCGATGGGAGCCAGCTCTTTCTCCTCAGCCATATCTCCACCCTGGATTACTTCAATCCTGACCTCCCGATCGGCTTCGTTTTCAGGTGTGCAGGCTCTGAAAAAGGAAGATTGTTCGTACAATCCTTTGTCCACATATTGGAGAAAATTTGCTACTGTTTTTGGAGCTGCTTCGGGATATAATTCTATTGTAATCATACCCATTTCTGTTTCTATAGCACAGGTGATGGTTTTTTCTTTACATTGAATCAAACCACAGGCAAGCAATAAAAGAATAGGAAGGGTTTTCATAAAAATTGATACGTTAGATTGTGTGTTAGTTATTCGAAAAGATATACTATAATATTTATTTGTTTTAGGCTCAGACCTTAAATTACTCCATAATTATCCCGATTAATATTTATATTCAATTCTAAAACTCAACATTGGGACATTGAGCGAAGTATTCATTAGTTACATACCTGAAGATAAACGCAGGGCGAGGCAACTTGCTGCGGCACTGGAAGAGTTCGGATGGTCGACCTGGTGGGAGTCGGCAATAGCTGATGATGAGCAATTTGATGCCCAAATACAATCTGCTCTAAAACGAGCGCATTGTATTGTGGTATGCTGGTCGCCCAATGCCATCAACCATGAGACGATCGTGGCTCAGGCTCAATTGGGATTGAAGAAGGGCAATCTTGTATCGATTGTATATGATGACGTACATAAGACTCACACCTTGCCTGTATTGGAATATACCAATTTATCACATTGGAATGGAGATACCGCTGATAAAACAATACGTATTTTACTCAGAGATATCTATGATCTGATTGGGCATCCTCCCCAAAGAATTTCCACCAAAATATTTAAAAGCCTGGTCGCTTTTGTATCCTTGATGCTATTGGTCGTCTGGACTACTTTTATACTATCCATTCAACAAAAAAACCGAAGTGAAGAGTCGAGAGACTGGAAGGAGTACTTGTCTCAAAATGAGAGTGATGGCTATGAGAAGTACCTGAAAAATTATCCAGAAGGAAAGTTTGTAAAAAGGGCAATATTCAAAATCGATAGCCTCCATGAGGCACAAAGTTGGGAAAAGGCGCTGATCGCAAATTCTGTTCAAGTATTAGAGGCTTATATTCAAGAAAATCCTAAAGGAAAATTCAAAGACCTTGCTTTTCAGCGAATCAATGAGCTGAAGGATGAGCAGGCATGGCAGGAAGCCGAAGGAGAAAATTCTGTGGTGAGTTATAGGGTATATCTACGACTCTTTCCTAATGGTAAATTTGCCACACAAGCTGAAAATTTCATTTCAGTCATGACTAGAAAAACCTTGATACCAAAGGCGAAACCCAAAGAAAAGAGCTACTTGCTTAAAGAATTTGCAGCACCAAAAGAAATACTAAGCATAGCCATAGCCCCAAATGGAAGAAGATTGTTGACCAAAGGTTGGGACAATACTGCTTGGCTGTGGGATATGAATGGCAATCTGATTGAAGAACTCAAGGGGCACACAGACTGGCTGACTTCCGTGGCTTATTCTCCCAATGGAAATAGAATGCTTACAGGATCCTGGGACAAAACGGCAAAGCTATATGATATCAATGGTAAGATGATCGGGGAGTTTTCAGGTCACACTTTTCATGTGAGCGATGTCGCCTTTTCTCATGACGGACAATTTGTACTGACCGCTTCTTTTGACAAAACAGTAAGGATGTATAAGCTGGATGGCACCTTTGTTCAAGATTTTGTTGGACACACAGAGTGGATCAATTGTGCTGTATTCTCGCCTGATGGCAAATATGTATTGACTGGCTCCAATGATCACACCGCCAGGATGTGGGACCTGAAAGGCAATATGGTAGCCGAATTTTCAGGTCATATCAACTGGGTGACAGCTGTGGCCTTCTCCCCAGATGGAAAATTCATTATCACAGGCTCTAAGGACAAGACCTCTCGTGTGTGGAGGCTAAAAGACCGAAAAAACAAAAAATTGAAAGGGCACAAAAAGGCGGTGAATGCAGTGGCATTTTCACCGGATGGGAAAAAAGTACTCACTGGCTCCGCCGATCATACTGCCATACTTTGGTCGATCAATGGTCAGATATTACAGAGATTCGCAAAGCACTCAGGTCAGATCAATGATGTTACGTTTACACCAGATGGCAAGCGAATCATTACTGGATCCAGCGATCGTACAGCCAAACTTTGGGAAATCAAGTAGTCAGCGGTCTTCTAATCTGTACACAAATTTGAGCCCACTCCAGTCTTTGTCTACTGCCGCCACCTTTACATCTACTAATCCCGCAGCTAGAAAATAGTCCCGAATATCGTTTTCCTTAAAGCAGGAAGGCATTTTGGATGATAATTTGATCCAGCTGATCCACAGAAGACCATTCTTTTTCAAATATTTTATGTAGCCATTGCCGTTCAATAAATCCTCTTTCTTCTGACAAAAAATATGAATAAAGTCAACAGACTCAGGCGCAGGTTCTTCTACGATTTCTGTATTGACTGGCCAATCAGAAAAAAGATCAAAATAGTGTTCCGGGGCATTGATCAAAAAAATCTTAGCACTTGATTTGATGCCCAGTTTTTTGGCCAAAGGTGTAGTAGAGTAGCCTGCATTCATTGAGGTTGGATTATTTTCGAATAGGAATTCAGTCTCTTATCTTCTATAAATTTCAGCAATTATTGTTTAAAATGATTTATAAAAGCGATATTTATATTGTAGAACTCTTCTAATCTAGTTTTAATTTGCTGAGTTTTATACCCACCCCCAAAACTTCTAATTCTAATTTTCTAATTAATTAAAATAAATCGAAAGATGAATTTAGAATCGAAGTATGTCTTTTTTTCCATTGTTGCATTTATGTGTGTGGTCATGCTAAGCTCATGCACTCCCGAACCTCCACGTTTGGATCTCAGCGATCATGTCTTAATACCTCACCCTGTTGAAATCACTGCTAGTCATAGCAGTTTTCTCTTCACTGATGAGACGACCATTAGCCCCTCAGAAGATGCACTAATGAATCAGGCAGTAAATCTGTCTAAGTCTCTGGGTGGACTAGAAGTCTCCGGTGAGGCAGAGGAAGCAGGAATAATTCTGAAGCTAACCCCGAAGGATACCATTCTAGGAACAGAAGGGTACAGACTAATAATTGATAGAGAAAAAGTAGAAATTAGTGCGGTTAATCCTGCTGGAGTGTTTTATGGTATACAGACACTTTTGCAATTGATACCAGCAGGAATGACGAAAGATATCGCAATACCAACAGGCGAAATCCTGGATTACCCAAGATATGCCTACCGGGGGGCTATGCTTGATGTTTCAAGACATTTTTTTGGGAAAGATGATGTCAAGCGATACATTGATTTTCTTGCCGATTATAAACTCAATGCTTTGCACTTGCATCTATCGGATGATCAGGGCTGGAGGATAGAGATTCAGTCAAAGCCTGAATTGACCGTAGTTGGTTCGACATCTGAAGTAGGAACGGGATCGGGTGGATTTTATACGCAAGATGACTTCAAAGAGATGGTTGAGTATGCTGCAGATAGATTTATTACAATAATTCCTGAGATTGATATGCCTGGGCATACCCAAGCAGCCTTGGTCTCTTATCCAGAACTCAATTGCGATGGATTGCCAAGAGAACTATACAGAGGTACGGAAGTTGGCTTTAGTACGCTCTGTACAGATAAAGAAGAGACTTATGAATTTGTCGACTCTGTCATCAAAGAACTGGCTGCCATCACCCCAGGTGAATTTATTCATATAGGAGGCGACGAATCTCATGCTACTCAAAAAGATGATTACATCTATTTTATAAACCGAGTGCAAGAGATTGTAAGCAAGTACAACAAAACTATGATTGGATGGGATGAAATAGCTCAAGCTCAGATTGAAGGAGGTACAATCGTCCAACAATGGAATAGTGCGGGGAATGCCGTGTTGGCAGCAGAAAAAGGCAATAGGATTATTTTATCTCCTGCTAAATTGGCCTATTTGGATATGAAGTATGACAGCACCACCCGCTTGGGGTTGGCCTGGGCATCCTATATTGAAGTGGACCAGGCTTACAACTGGGATCCCGATACGATCAACAGTACTATAGATCCTAAACTGATTTATGGTATTGAAGCTCCACTCTGGACCGAGACGGTAGAGCAGATGGATGATATTGAATATTTGGTTTTCCCCAGGCTTCCCGGATATGCCGAAATAGGGTGGTCCCCACAGTCAGTTAGAAGCTGGGCTACTTATCGTAAAAGGTTGGCGGGTCACACAAGTCGATTAAAGGAGCAAGAGATAGACTTCTACCGATCTCCATTGGTAGATTGGGGAGGTCAGAATTCTCTAGGTAGCGAGTAATGAATGCTCTAGCCAGGGCGTGAATTTGATGTTCATTAAAAAAATCATGAATAAAGCCTAGCTGAGGTGAATTTAACAGAGTTATTCACCTCAGCAAAAACCTTTCTTGCTTATTTCTTATTCATACCTCAAGGATTCTATCGGATTGACTCGTGCTACTTTGAGTATGTGATAGCTGATCGTGGATACTGCAATAGCTAATGCCGCAATTCCAGCCAAAGCAAACATCACAGGACTTAGATCCGTCCTGAATGCAAAGTTTTCCAACCACTGAGAAAGCAATAAATATGTGATGGGAGTGGCGATTAAAAACGAGATTAAGATAAGGAGAGCAAAATGTTTTGTGAGTGTAATAAATAGATCACCAATTGTTGCTCCGAGGACTTTTCTCACACCGATTTCTTTCATTCTTCTTTCGGCTGTGAATGCAGATAGCCCAAATAGCCCCATGCTTCCTATGAAGATGCTCAGAATAGCAATAATGGTGATGACAGCACTCATTTGCTGATCACTCTTGTACAAATTTTGCATATGATCTTCCAAAAAATTATAGTCTAATGGGTAATCAGGAATCTGCTCATTCCAGACAGTCTCCAAATGATTTAGGCCAGATTGGATGTTGTCCCCATTAAGCTTGATCGAGAGTTCGTCATATCCCCATTCCGTATGAATCACGAGTGCAAGAGTATTGACTCTGTGATGTAAAGAATTAAAATTGAAATCTTTTGTCATCCCAATGATATGTCCAAGGGAATCATCATCGTACCATGAGTGCCCCATTTGCATGCCGATTGGATCTGAAGCTCCCATTTCTCTGGCGCACGACTCATTGATAATAAATGCCATGCCATTGTCAGACTGTCGTGATTCGTCGAAGTTTCTCCCGGCGATGATATCAATCTCGTACACATCTAAGTAATCAAAGTGAACATTGACATTAGAAGGAGTGAAGGTCACTATTCCACTATCACTTTCTACTTTGGCACCCCACTGATGAAAGTTATTACCCAATCTTTGGCCTGAGGCTGTGACTCCAAGTACACTACTGTTCTCTAGTAATCGTTGCTTGAGCACATCATACTTATCATTAGCCGTCTTATTCATATCGACAAGTATGATGTGGTCTTTGGTAAAACCTATATCCTTATTTTTCATGAAATTGAGTTGATCCAGGACTGCAAGAGTGGCAACGATCATGGCAATAGCCAGGCTAAATTGAGTAATGATTAATGTGCTTCTGAAAGTTGATTTCCCATCTTTCATAACTCCTCCTCTCAAGATGGCTGCCGGCCTAAAGGAGGACATGTACAGAGATGGGTATAATCCACTTAGAATTCCAAGGAATACAACGATTGCTACTATGACAATAAGAACATGAGTGTCATTGAGTAAAGTGCCCAAGGTAAGATGGCGGTCTATGAGCTGATTAAGCAGATCCAACCCTACGTAACTGATGATCAAGGCAAGAAAGAATGCAAATGTGGTCATCAAGACAGACTCCGTAATGAATTGCCAGAAGAGCTGACCCTTGTTGGCTCCAATTGATTTTCGTACACCTACCTCTTTCAGGCGAGTGCCTGCTCTAGCTACCGTGAGATTCATAAAGTTGACCGCAGCAATGATCAAAATAAAAAGCCCAACTATGGAGAATACATCCAAATACTCACCATTGAATTTGCGATAGTTTTGATAGTCGTGCTGAATATTTGTAGAGCCCAGATGTACTTCTTTGAGGGGTTGTAAAAACAATGTCATATAATCATTGATTCCTTCCCGGCCAGAATTTTTGTCAAGGTAACCTGGATATCTGTCTGACATATCCGTCAAATTAGCCTCTGGAACCAACTGTAGGTAGGTCACTAAAAAATTTCCACCCCACCGACTATTAAACCCCGGGTCTTCAACAGTAATAGATGTAATAGATATTAGTATCTTAAATTGTAGATGGGAGTTGTCAGGCAGATCTTCCAAGACCCCTTTTACGGTAAACAGGTCTTCTTCCATTTCAAGTGCTTCGCCAATAACGTCGATTCTACCGAAGATATTTTCGGCGACCGTTTTGGTAATCAAAATGCTGTAAGGTTCGTCCAGAGCCGTAGACTTATCTCCTGAGATTAGCCTAAAATCAAACATATCCAAGAAGGTGCTATCTACGGCCATTACCTGATCTACAGGATGCGGCACACCATTTTGGTTCCAAATTCGTTTTCCCTGACCCCAGACTCGGGTATAATTCGTCACTTCGGGAAAATCGGTAAGAAAGGCCGGTGCCATACCAGGCATGGAGAGAGCTACGTTTTGCACTTTCGTCCCGGGAAAACTCTGCACTTCGCAGAGTCGGTAGATCGCCGAGCGCTTGGCGTGCTGGTCGAAGGATTTTTCATCCTCAATAAATAAGTAAATGGCCAAACAGGCAGCGAACCCAATGGCCAGACTTAAAATATTAAGACTATTGTGAAATTTGTGTTTGATAAGGTTCCTGAAGGCAATGAGTAGATAACTGTTAAGCATAATAATTTGATTTGAGTGTTTTGACTTTGTTTTTTTGAGTGCAAAAGGTCTGATGTAGTGCATGACTTGAAACCAGTAGTTGAGTTTGGCTTGTTTAAGATTTTCTCGCTCTCGTGTATACAAAAATTGCTCGTACAAATCCCCTGAGACCTCTTCATACAAGTCTGATTTGATCATTAGGCGTAGTAACTTCGAGGCTAGCCTTGGAGGATGGGTAGAAGCATCTTTCATAGATGATCTATAGGTGAAAACTTAGACTTCCTTGGGAGAATTTTGGATACTGGTTCCACAATGATAGTCTTAGCTCTCGGGCATTAGAAAGCACCTGCTCTCCTTCTGCGGTAATGGAATATATTCTCTTACGTCTACCACCTCTTTCTGTGGTAGCCCCACCTACCTTCGAAGTGAGAAAGCCTTTGTCGGCAAGCCTGCTTAGTGTAGAGTGTACTGCTCCAATAGCCGTGGATTTGTGCGTCTGGACTTCAAACTCCTGAGCTATATTGAAAGCATAGGCTTGTTCGCCCAAGATACCAACCAGCAAGAGTATAACCTCTTCAAATTCTCCTAAACGTGTTTCTGTCATAATAATACTAGATTGTAGAACAAATACGAATTTAAACTTTTTTTGTTCTACAATCTAGTATTAAATAAAAATTTAGACCGATTAGGATGTGATGACAAGTGTGTGCTATAGGATGTCCGAATCCTATACTTTCGCGTCCTTTTAGTACCCGTTACTTCCCATAACTTCATATTCAAATTAAAACAGCCTCAACCATGTTATTAAGGGTTCATATTAGTTGACTAAAAAGTAAAAGAAGATGATGAAATTGATCAAAAATATAGTAAAAGAAGTAAATGAAGCGTTCCTGGGAAAGGATTATGTTTACATGGCCTTGTGCATATTTATGGCTATCAGACAACTATTTTTCAGATAGAAACAAAAGCAGTTTCATTTTTGGAATTTGAGCTTTGATTTGAACAATCCTCCCTAATAAAGCAAGCTGTATAAATGCCGTTACCCTAAGGCAACGGCATTAAAAGGCATGATAAATGGACTTAGACTCCCATTTTTCGAGCGCAAGATAATAACTACCTCGAGCTTAGATATTATCACTACATTATTATTTTAGGATTGATGCGGTGATTCCCTGATTCGTAATTGATGGACGCAATTCTGCCGAAAGAAAGGTTTTCTTTGATTGTCATTTTCTAGAATAATTTAATTCAACATTATATTATCCATCTCAAATAAGATAGTTGTTGTTCTCGGTTGTACTTTTTTGGGTTAGAGCATATGATATCCCCTCAGTCGGTCGATATTCTTGCTGTCTATTTTAAAACGTCCAGCACTTTTTCAAAATCAGGGTCCTGCACTATCTCAGGGACTTGTTCTGTATAGATGATTTTATGGTTTTCATCCAGTACCACTATGGCTCTTGAATGCAGGTGTGCCATCGGACCGTCAATGATAGTCAAACCATAATTCTCACCAAAACTCCCAGTGGCAAAATCGGAGACCGTGATTACACTGCCAATACCTTCCGCTCCACAGAACCTTGCTTGCGCAAAAGGAAGATCTCTTGATATGCACAGAATTTCTGTATTGGCTAGTCCTGCAGCTTCCTTGTTGAATGTGCGTACAGAGGCTGCACAAATACCAGTATCTATGCTTGGGAAAATATTGAGAATTACTCTTTTACCTTTGAAGTCTGCTAGAGAGGTGTGCGAGAGGTCGTTTTTTACCAAGTCAAAATCTGGTGCCTGGCTATTTAGATCAGGTAGATTGCCAATGGTATTAATAGTATTGCCCTTGAGTGTAATGGAAGCCATAGTCAGTTCTTTAGTTTAGATAGTAAATATAAGAAGCCAGGCTATTAGAAAAGCAGATAAGATAAAAATAAGTGCTGTACACTGGACAATATTGACGACCGTCCAGTGTGCAGCAATATTAAAATTAATTTTTGGTTTCTGAGTCCACCTCTACGCTTTCTGGCACCTTGCCGGGCTGTACAAAATCCTCTTCGTCGATCATGTCTGCCTTGCCCAGGTAGGTCCAACTGATCACATCTGAATATTTGTCTATCACGCGATTGATATCTTCAAGAGTGACCGCATTTACCCTTTCGGTGAAGTCTTCAGACATTTCCCAGCCTCCCTTGAGCTCGTTGGTGCCGAGACTTTGTGACTGTGAGCTGAGTGTTTCCTGTCCC
Source organism: Reichenbachiella sp. (assembly GCF_039941815.1). Taxonomy (GTDB): domain Bacteria; phylum Bacteroidota; class Bacteroidia; order Cytophagales; family Cyclobacteriaceae; genus Reichenbachiella. The sequence goes on along the minus strand of NZ_JBDVDW010000062.1, from coordinate 105,553 downwards.
ATATAGAACTGAGTAAGGTACTTTTGTTTTTTGTTTACGAGCTCTTTCTCGCTGAAGCCTTCCTTCTTGAGCTTGGAGATCTCATCTACCATTACCTGAATGGACTGCTTCGGATCGGTGGTAGAGATATAAATCCAGTTGTAAGGATTGGTAATTTTGCTATTGTCATAGTAAGAGTACGGTGCATAAGACAGGCTTCTTTTGGTTCTGAGTTCCAGGAAATATCGTTCGCTCAAAATACTCATTGCTATCATCATGGCCGTGCCGTCCTTAGACGTCAGTTTGGGTGCACTCATTACACCAGCTATATAGTTAGTAGCTATGTCGCGATCGTTTATTTTGTTTGATACTTCACTCAGCATATTTCGACTCTCTTCCGGAGGCATCGTACCCTTAGGAAGTTTGGCCAATGATCCAGCTACCTTCTTTTTTAGATCATCGACGTCAATATCACCTACTACAACAAGAAAACTTCTTTCTTTCCCCATCACTTTATTGTAATAATTAATAAGCTGATCCAGACTCAGTGCGTCTAGCGTTTGCTCTGTTCCGTTGGGGTTTTTCTCATAATTCTGGCCCTTAAATACGTTTGCCATTGCAGCCTGGATCAAGCTTTGATCTGGATCAGATTCATTCTGCTTGGCTGTGGCTATCAGCTGATCTTTTAGCAACGCGTATTGCTGCTCTTCGAAAGCTGGATTTAGTATGGCATCAACAAATAGATCCCATGACGCATCCCAATTCTGCTTTACACATCGCATATTGATCTGCCCATAGTCATAGTTCGTACCTGCGGCAATTGTCGTACTCATTTGCTCTAGTGATGTAGTAAATTCAAGCTTGCTTTTGTTTTTTGTTCCACCGGTGACGGCGAGCTGAAGTGCAAAATCTTCGATTCCGCTTTGCTCCAACGAATAATTGGCTGTACCACCTTTGATAAACAGTCTTGCACTCACAATTTCTTTAGGCACGTTCTTATAGATCACCTGCAAACCATCTACTTCGAATTGCTGAGTCTGTCCAAATGAAATGCTAACCCAAATCAGAAGGGCGACTAGTAGGATATTCTTTTTTACTATTTTCTTCATGATTCTATTTGTTTAGATAGGCTTGTAGAGAGTTGATTTCCATGGCGTCTTTCATGGCGGGAGAGAGCAATAAGCCAGTAGTATTGGGCTTGTTTTTGATATAGGTACGGACGAATTTTTGTATATCCTCTCGAGTGACCTTGTTCAAATTTTCCACGTAGTTAGTATAGTAGTCAATACTTGCCGAGGACCACCAATACGTTACGGTATGGATGAATTGTGACGTTTTCTCTTTGCTATATGCATCTTGGATGGCCAGCATGTTTTTAGCAGTTTCCATTTGTTCGTCCGTAAAATAATCGTCAGAGTCCCATTGTGCGATTTCAGCTTCGAGAGCCTCGAAGGCCTCTGTTACCTTTTCAGGATTTGGGACCATAAATAGATGAATTGGGCCTACGTATTTATTGGTGGAATAACCCACATTCACGTTCATGGCAAGCCCACTTTCTATCAGGTTTTGCTGAAGTTTTGAAGATTGCTGTGAAAGGATAAAGCTAAATACGTCTGCGGCATAGGTGGCGGGTATATCATTTCGGGTATCCGGCCCATGATATCGAATCAATGCTATAGGCGTTTTTGCGTTTTCATTTTCAGTGATGAAATATTTCGATTCTTTAAGTGGCTCAAATTCTGGGATCGGATATTTTTCGAACGGGTCAAAATCAGAAGGTTTCCAATCTCCAAACACTGCTTTTGCTTTGGTCAGTACGTCGTTGTGATCTACATCACCAGCTACCACCAATATCGAGTTGTTTGGGTGGTAGTATTTACCCTGGACGGTTTTCATTTTTTCTGTAGTGGCACTCAGGATGACATCGTGATCACCGATTACATTTTTGCGGCTGTAGAGATCACCCCACATATGCTTATCACTATCTTGGAATAAGAAAAAAACTGGATTGGATTCTGCTCGCTGAAACTCTCCATCGACTACCGGATTTTCATTTTTCATTTCCTGCTCATCGAAAAGTGGATATCGAATGGCTGAATTCATAAATTCCATGCCTTCCTGAAGCTTTCTATTGCTCAGGGTGACAAAGTAGTTTACCCGTTCGCCAGAAGTAGTTCCATTAAAAACGATCCCGAGCTCTTTGGTTCGTTCCAAAAAGGCTTCTTGAGAAGGCAAGTCCTTGTTGGCTTTAAAAAACATATGCTCATAAAGGTGAGATAGTCCATCGAATTCGGGTGATTCGGTATACCCTCCGTTCCGGACGGTGATTTCAATGGTAGCCAGTGGTACAGTGTTGTCCTCAATAGTAAGGACTTCTAAGCCATTGTCTAGTTTCTCTAAGAAAAAATTATTAGGGAGGCTGTCTTGCGCTACCAGTGGTACTGAAGCGAAAAAGAGTCCAATTGTTAAAAGTTTAAGTTTATTCATGAGTTCTTGAATTATTAATTAAGTAATAATCTAATAAGTAAGTGGAAAAATACGAATAATAAATACACAGAAGGAATATTTATGATTTGAAAACTCGAACCAGCGCTATAAAGAAATGATGTCGTACTAGTCAAAAAAGTTCTAGACTGCAGTGCACTTTCAAGAATAGATTAATTCTGAATACTCTAAATACTAGGCTATGCCGGTTCAAGGTCATTTATCAAATTGAATTTTTGATGACTTTATTTGCACCAGCAGCGACAATCAGCTTTCATCACCGCAGTATACCAAAAAAGTCGAGATTTTATATCACTAAAGGTAACGAAGGCATCTTTGTCACAGGTCTTACATTCATCATCTGTACAATTGACTGTAGCGACGGCACATTTCTTCTTAATTTCAGCTTTTGCATCTTCGAGCGCTGATTTGGGTCCATAGGATGATTCGTCAGCCTCTATCGATACGGGCACGGCAGATTCAGCACACGATCCGTTTCCAGCGGGTTCATCAGTAAGTTCCACCTGACTATCCATAAAAGCAGCTCCTAATAAGTAAATGAGAATGGTTATTACGCCACCACGAACGGCGATTTTCCACCAAGGTGTCCTGGCTACGGCAGGTGCGGCTTGTGCAGCCAGGTCGGCTTCAGCTTCTGCTACGGCTATAGCGATCATTTCCGCATCAAGTACTCCAGCACGTGCGTAAATATGCAAGAGCCTCATTAGCAAATGACGATCTATGGCTCCCTCCATAATTAGAGCATAGAGGGCACGAAGCAGAGCAATGGGGGTAAGGTTAGAACCAAGGATTTCCCTAAGCCGGGCTGCAGCAGCAGGATCCACACCTGTAAGCTCTCTTAAGAGTTGTTGAAGTAGTGCATCCATGCCGCGGCGGTTGGGTTAGGGTAATTAAAAAGCTGGATTAAAAAGATCAATATTGAATTTGAAAAATCAAATTCATAATAAAATTAGTTGTCATAAATTATTTTTTCAATAGGTAGAAATACCAAACTTTGATCTATGTGAATTACTTAGACTACAATAATTGGCCTGGGATTTTAAACTGGCGAAAAATGACTACCGTTATTTCTCCCAGTGTTGATCAGCGTGAACTTTTAAAATGTTTATACTAAATTGTGGTTTGCTGCTGGTGTTCGGCAACTTGTGCGGAGAAAGTGCAGGTAATAACTAATAATTAAGAAAACTCTAAAATCTCAAAAAGTGGAAATACAGAAAATTTTCGAAAACAACCAAGAATGGGTTCAAAATAAGCTGAAGGTAGATGCAAATTATTTTGAAAATCTATCCAAAGGTCAAAACCCAACTATTTTATATATTGGTTGTGCTGACAGTAGGGTCACAGCAGAAGAATTGATGGGAGTTGCTCCTGGTGACGTTTTCGTGCATAGAAATATTGCCAATATGGTACCTAATACTGATTTGAGTGCCATGTCAGTTATCGATTATGCGGTAGCTCACCTCAAAGTGGATCATGTGGTGGTCTGTGGACATTATTTCTGTGGAGGAGTCAAAGCGGCCATGCAATCTCAGGACCTGGGAATATTGAATCCCTGGTTGCGAAATATCAGAGATGTTTATCGCATCCACAAAGATGAACTCAGCGCCATATCAGATGAGGAAGAGCGATATAATCGTTTGGTAGAACTCAATGTTCAGGAGCAATGCATCAATGTAATCAAGACTGCAGAAGTACAGCAGGCGTATAAAGAAAGAAATATTACAGTACACGGATGGGTCTTTGATATTCACTCTGGCAAACTCATCGACCTTAAGATTGACTTCGCGAAAGTATTAGAAGATGTGATGGAAATCTACCGACTAAAATAGCTTTAGGTATTCCAGATAAGATGGTTTCCGGGTGATCGGTTGCCATCTTATTTCCTCTTCCCACATTTTTTTTGACTTAGACCTCAGTTGTCCCTAGTACTTGCATAGTTTGCAGACTTGGATTTTCGCTTCCACCCCTAGGCTCAATAGTGACAGCAAATGCTGCTGCAGAACCCACAGACTTCATTTTTAGCAAATTGGATTCGCTATCGAATACACCCATATCTACCGGTACCCCATCTACAATTGCCCATAGCTGATATTGTTCTGACTGGCTTAGGGTCCTAAGGTTTTGAATTTTGAGATAAACTTCTTCTGTATTGGCATTCCAATAAACAGTGGCTAATGATTCGGGCGAATTATCTGTACCACTCATTGCTACTCGAGTATAGGCAGGGTTGGCTAAAACATCTACATCATTTTCTAGATTTTTTAGCTGTTGGTTTACAAACTCATAATTGTCAGCCACCTCTTGATTTTGGGCAATTAAGACCTCAAGTTGATTCTCAGCTGACCGCCATTGACCGTAGAAGAAGAAGGCCAGTGCCGAAGCCAATATCGCCACTGATATCGACGCAGCTACTGCGTAACTAAACGATTTTTCCTTTTTGATTTGTTGTAATTGAATTTCTTTGGCTTCTTTTTCTAAGTCGAGCTCGGCTTTAATAGCATTCTTTAATCGAGTAGGTGGGTTTATAGCTGTTTTCAAAGCCAGCGTTTCCAGAGTTGACGTTATCAGATCCAGTTCAGCCTTGATTTGAGGGTGAGCCTCAATTAGCTCTTGAACTTCTGCCATTTCAGCCTGAGACAGCTCGCCAAGTGCGTATTGCTCTAAAATGCCTGATGATATGTATTCTTCGATATTCATCTGACGTCCAATGTTTTTCTAAAATAGATTAATGCCGATCGAACCCTGGTTTTTACGGTTCCCAGCGGTAAACTTAGTTCCTCAGCGGCCTCAGCCTGTGTAAATCCACCAAAGTATACCAATTCCATCACTTGCTTTTGATTCTCATCCAATTGATCTAGTAATTCCCGGACCCCAATAGCATTTTCTGGTGAGGAAGTAGTTTCACGATCAAGCTTATATACGGAGTCTCCTACTTGCTCGGATTTTCTTCTTTGGCTCATTTCTTTTGAGCGAAGCTTATCTATGGCCAGATTACGAGAGAGATTAAGCATCCAGGTAAACAATTTCCCTTTTGATGAATCGAAGGAATCTATCTTGTTGTATATCTTTAAAAAAGCATCCTGAAGCAATTCATCAGCTATATCCTGATCTGTGACCACGCGGGAGATTACACCATACAAAGCAGCGGAATAGTTTGAGTATAAATACTCAAAACCCTTCTCGTCTTTACTGACGAGTAGGCGCACTAATTCCGATTCCTGAATTCGCAAATTGGTAATCTTTGATGTTTGGTTTGTTAGGTGAAAAGATAATAAAAAAACTTGCTATAGCCATATTGTTGATCAAACCATTGGGTCAATGGAGTCATGATGACTTTACCTCGATAGGTGATTTTTAGTAGTACCTAAGGTCAATACATGGAAAATCTGGCAAAGTATGTTGGATGACGTCTTGGTTTATTTATGATATTCTTGAGATCGAACGGTATGAAAAACTGAGATATTTTGCTTCAAGTGACAAAAAAGCAAGATTATATCCATTCCTTAAAATATTATTAAATCATTGATTATCATATAATTATACGTCCAATTTCATAGGGGTATGTCTATTCCTATAGGGATGGTCGATGCACTTTGATTTGAGGGCTTGCTTTGCTTTAAAATAAAAAATGAATCAATACTCAAATCAAAGAACATGAAAACTTTAATCACATTGTTACTCACAATTGGACTTAGCACATCGCTAATGTCGCAAGAAATAACTCAAACCATCAGAGGTAAGGTCATTGACGAAACGTCTGAAATCACCTTGCCTGGAGCTACTATCCTCTTGATAGGAACGGAACCTGCGCTGGGCAGTATTACAAATGTTGACGGTGACTTCGCTATCAAGAATGTCCCACTTGGAAGGTACACAATCTTCATTTCGTTTGTGGGTTACGAGCCTGTCACGATTCCAAATGTGCTGGTGCACTCTGGAAAATCAAACTTCTTAAACGTGAAATTGAAGGAGTCCTTGTTCAAACTGGACGAGGTGGTCATCGAGGCCGAAAAAGCGAAGGATATCCCGCTCAATGAAATGGCAGCCGTGAGCGCAAGAGTTTTTACAGTAGAAGAGACTCAGCGATATGCAGCGGGACTGGATGACCCATCTAGAATGGCTACCTCTTTTGCCGGAGTTACCAACTCCTCGATTGGGCAAAACGCTATTGTTGTAAGGGGCAATGCTCCAAAGGGAGTGCAGTGGAGAGTAGAGGGGATAGAAATCCCCAATCCAAGTCACTTCGCAGGTTCATCTACTACTGGTGGCGGTTTGGTGACCATATTGAGCAGTCAGGTGCTTGACAACTCAGATTTTCTGACAGGGGCGTTTCCGTCAGAGTATGGGAATGCACTCTCAGGGATCTTCGATATGAATTTGAGAAGAGGAAATAATCAGGAATATGAGCATGCTTTTAAGGCCGGCTTACTTGGGATCGATTTTGCTTCTGAGGGGCCGTTGTCCAAAAATAAGAATTCATCTTACTTATTCAACTATCGGTATTCTACGCTCGGGTTAATCGATCCTTTGTTACCAGATGATGCTAATACCACCAAATATCAGGACCTGTCTTTCAAACTAAACTTTCCGACTAAGGCTGGCGAATTTTCATTCTGGGGCGTTGGGGGCAACGACTTCGGCAAAACAAAAAAAGATCTAATTATGGATTCTGATGAATGGGAAACCGAAGAGGATTTTACCGATCAGGAATACGGATTTAATGTAGGAGCCACCGGATTGACGCATAAGGTGAGTTTATCCAAAAACACCATGCTCAAAACGAGCATAGTGGCTTCCGCGAAGGATGCATATTGGGACTATGATCAGCTAGATGATCAAGCCGAATTGCATGCTAAATCTAGGGTGCAAACGCTGACCGGTACCTATTCTGCTTCATCTACTTTGAATCATAAGTTCTCAAGTAAAGTGACCAATCGGACTGGAGTCATCTTCAATCAACATTTTTACGATGTCAATATCAACGAAGCCGATTCGCCTGGGCAGCCTTTAACAAATGTGGTTCTCAACGAAGGTAGCACTCAAAGATGGCAGGCTTTCACACAAACTAAAGTCAGATTTAGTGAGTCTTTTGAAGTAGTAGGAGGTGTGCATAGCCAGTATTTGGCATTGAATGATCAGGTCACTCTTGAGCCAAGAGCGAGTATGAAATGGAATTTCAATCCGTATAAATCTTTGAGCATCGGATATGGCAATCACAGCCAGATGGAGGATTCGAAAATCTATTTTGTGCGTGACAGCAATGGTCAAACACCGAATCAGAATTTAAGTCTAGGAAGAGCACATCATTTGGTGCTGAGCTATGACTGGGCGATCAATGAAAACCTGAGACTAAAAATAGAGCCTTATTTTCAGTATTTATACGACGTGCCGGTTATTGCAGATAGTTCATTTTCCATGCTCAATTTTGAACAGGATTGGTTCTTTGATCAGCTGCTGGTCAACGATGGTGCAGGCAGAAATTATGGCGTGGACGTCACTTTTGAAAGATTTTTCTCTAATCATTTTTATTACCTGATTACTGGATCAGTATTTGAATCTAAATATAAGGGCGGCGATGATGTTTGGAGAAATTCAAGGTTCAACAGAAATGTCGCATTTAACATACTTGGTGGTAAAGAATGGCAGCTGGGTGCTTCGGACAACAAGTGGTTGAGTGTAAACTTAGGGTTGACACTGATGGGAGGTAAGAAGCGCAGTCCACTGGATGAAGCCGCCTCTTTGGTAGCACGTGAAGAAATTCTTAATGAAAATGATGCTTATTCAGTCAGTGAGCCTTTTATCTACAATATTGATATGACGATATCCTATAGGAAAAACAAGCCCAAATACTCCACGGTGTTGTCTTTGCAAATGAAAAACATGTTGGGTTCTCCTGATTATGATGGATTTGAGTACAACTATAGAGAGCATGCTATGTTAGAAAAAACCAGTGCAATTTCAATACCAAACCTGAGCTACAAAATAGAATTTTAGATCTTTGATTTGAGCCATTCCGGCTGCCAATCTTGGTGGTTGGAATGGTGATTTTATTCCGCTATTTTACTGATACTATGAAGGCACGATTTCAAGATACCAGGACCAAGTATCAGAATATTCTCGTCATGATTTTTTTATCCATCGGCTATGGTGTCACTTACAATTTTCTGTTTTACCCGCATAATCTGGCGGAGTACATGGAGGCCATAACTATTGGCGTGTTTCTTGGGACCATACTTGGGTTTGTGGAAGAGTTTGTGTTGAAGAGCTTGTTTTTACGCCTAGCATTTTACAAGGTTTTAATCATTAGAACCGTTCTTTATTCATTTTTTATCAGCATAGTTCTTAGTATGGTATTGTCGATCGAAATCTCTTTTGATCAGGATATCGCGTACCTAGAGGCACTACTATGGTATCTCAAGGGGGCCTATTTCCGACGTGATTTCTTTTTTTCTCTAGCTTTTGTTTTTATGATCATCTTTAGCACACAGGTGGTGCAGATCATAGGGCTGAATAATTTGGTGAGACTGATACTGGGTCAATATCATAAGCCACGCGAAGTTCGTCGAATTTTCATGTTTATAGATTTGAACGAATCCACCATGCTCGCAGAAAAAATGGACAACGAGTTATACAGTGCTTTTGTCAAAGAGTATTTCAATGATTTATCTGATGCAATCAACTCATATGGTGGGGAAATTTATCAGTATGTAGGAGATGAGATATCTGTGGTTTGGCCAGCCAGTGATAAAAGCAGTCAATTCCTGAATTGTTTTTTCAAAGCCCAAGATATCATAGCTGACAAGGCTAGTTCGTATCATGAGAAGTACGGATTCGTACCTAAGTTTAAAGCAAGTGCCCATGTCGGGAAAGTGGTAGTCACAGAGGTAGGCAAGCTAAAAAAAGAATTGGTCTATCATGGCGATGTGGTCAACACGACTTCTAGAATAATCGGTAAGTGCCATGAGCTCAATGAGACTTTTTTAATCTCGGCTGAAGTTTTGGCGCTCTCTGATCAAGCAGATTTGAACATCGCTGAGCAAGGAGAACTTACGCTCAAAGGAAAATCTCAAGTGGTCAACTTGTATGGTGTACATCATGATTAGACAATGCTGGTCATAGATTCTGATCTTTTATTTTGAATTACCCACTTCAATCTTAAAAGGAAACCTTTACATTAGTATCTATTAATGTCCTGCAATCGTAGGGCCTTTTGAGTAAATCTAATGGAGCGGCCAATGGAGTGCTGCTGTAATTCATGGAGGTCATTTTTATACTAGGTACATCACAGGCTTTCTTTCTTTCCTTTCTGGTCTTCAAAAAAGAAGACAAATCACACGGCGATTATATCCTAGGAGCCTGGTTGGCTTTCATGGGTATACATCTGTTAGATTATTATTTCTTAATTACTGGCTTTAGCCTTCGGCATCCGTCTTTACTAGGTATTGGACAGTGCTTTCCTATGCTCCAAGGACCATTTATGTTCGTATACATATTGGTGATGATCAGCAGAAGTGGACGACTAAAACCTGCCTATTTAATCCACGCTCTGCCTTTTGTAATCTTTACTATCTATTTCGCATTTGACTTCTACTATCTAGGAGCAGAAGAGAAATTGGCATATTACCATGTTTTAGTCGCTGAAGGCTCATTGGCGTTGGCGGTATCAGATATACTCAACTCCTATTTGGGACCGATTTATGTGATTTGGTCATTGATAAAGCTGAGAATACATATTAAGAATATTGCCAATAATTTCTCCTATACAGAAGAAATAGACTTAAAATGGCTCAAAAATGTATTATTAGGTTTGGGATTTGTATGGGCTGTTGTACTGATTTCCAACATGATGGATTTCTTCTCATTTGCAGAAGACTATGGAAACCATCTTATCTACTTGTCAGTAACTATCGCCATCTTCTTCCTTGGATATTTTGGGATCAAGCAGCAAACGATATATGTCCCGATGAATACAACTGGAGATACCGTACAGGAACTCAAAGTTAAAACTCCATCGAGTTTAGAAAAGGTGAACCCAGATCGCTACAAACATTCGGGATTAAAACCGACCGAATCAGAGGAGTATGCAAATGGACTAATAAAGTATATGGAGCAGGAAAGACCTTATCTCAATGGAAGGTTAAGCCTAAAGGAGGTGGCCGCATACTTGGATATTTCTGTCAATCATTTATCGCAAGTCATCAACGAACAGCTTGGTAAGAGTTTCTTTGATTTTGTAAATGAATATAGGGTAGAGGAAGTCAAGCGTCTAATGAGTGAGTCCAAACATGAACAGTTTACACTACTCGCGGTGGCATACGATAGCGGTTTCAACTCCAAATCTAGCTTCAATAATATTTTCAAAAAAATGACTGGCTATACTCCCTCTGAATATCTTCGAAAGAAGGCTGCCTAGCCCAAAAAAACTGTTAGCTAAGTCCCAATACATAGGGGAGTGTCTATTCCTATAGGGATGGTCGATTCTTGATGCAGTTTCTGCGTGATTTGTTTTATAAATAGACTCAAATCAAAAAAAAGGAACATGCAAATTAATAACAATCAAGTCCGACATCATTTGTTTGATATTCACCCCAAGGTTAGAAAAATAGTTCTTGTCATAGGTATGGCAATTGCGGCATTAATTTTACTCAACACATTCGCGACAGCACAGTCCACATCGGATCAAAAGAAGAAAGCCCAAGTGTCTTTTTTATACCCGCTTGGATCTAATGGCACATCTACAGCGTTCTCTCACAATTTTTCCTATAATATGATCATTGGAATTAATGGTGGTGTTGATGGATTCGAACTCGGGGGAGTTGGAAACGTGAATCACGGAGAAGTCCGTGGATTTCAACTAGGTGGAGTGACCAACTATACAAATGGGAAAGTAGAAGGCGTGCAATTGGCAGGATGCTCCAATGTAAATATTGGTCCGACCAAAGGATTTCTGTTGTCTGTTGTGAATGTCGTGGAAGGTGAAATGCAAGGGATGCAATTAGGGGTTGTTAATTATGCGAAGCGAGCCAAAGGGGTTCAGCTGGGTATAATTAATGTCATGGCGGATGGCCAGGAAGCACTGCCCATTGGTCTTATCAGCGTAGTGAAAAACGGGTATTATGCCTTGGAGACCACAGGCGGAGAATCGCTCTATGCCAACCTCAATTTCAAAATAGGAGTCGAGACCTTTTATACCATATTCAAAGTAGGATACTCTTCGTTCAACGAGCACTCAATATACAGCTACGGATTCGGAGTTGGGTCTTTGATTCATCTAAAGGATAAGCATAGTCTAAGTGTTGATCTATCTGCCAGTGCGATTGTTTATGATGATCAATGGAATAAGGTGTGGGATGATGAACAAAACATTCTCACGAGACTTGATTTGAATTACAGATATAATTTGACTTCGAGATGGTCATTAGTAGCAGGGCCTTCGCTCAACGCATATTTCACAAAAGTGAAGGTTGGCGAATCTTTTGGAACATTAAATACACCCAAGACCATTTATTCGTCAGAAAACGACTCAAGAAGAACCACCATGTGGCTTGGTTTCAATGCTGGTATGTCTTTCCGATTTTAATACTAATCATCAATTTTAATCTGGCATCAACAATGGTGATGTCATATCTAGAGAGTTGGAAATTATGAATAGGATGAAGATTTGTAGACGACTGATAGAAGGGTTAATTCTTTTATTATTTCTAGCCGCCGCACTCTATTTTCATCATTATGTGGTAAAAGGGATGTAACAGTTTTATGAATGAAGGGCCTGCCTCTAACTTTTTAGACTGAAGAGACGGGGGCAAGGAGTAGCAGGCCCTTTCTTTATCATAGATATTTTACTTGTTAGAACTTTAGTATTTAAATGTCTGCCAGCAGTTTTTTGTCCAACTCTGCATTGATTCTGGACAATCGTTTTGAAAACTCTCGATCCAGCCTGTTGAGCTCCGCGATGTCCGCGGTCAGGATTGAGCCTGCAGAGTTAGCGATTAACCGTTTGACATAGCTGCTGGCCTCGGTATAGACCTCTTTTGACTTTTTGAGATGTTGCCTCTCATCAAAAAGATAAGATCCAATAAGCTCATAGTTAGACAGATGGAGCATACTGAATTGAAGCGTTTCAAGTCGGTTAAATTCTAACCTGGCTTTCAGAAAATGGATTAGGGCCTCCTCTTTATTTCCAAGATAGTAATGTGATAAGCTAAGGACATCAAAGAGCACCCATTTTTCTTCCAGGATTCGATCTGCACTGTATTGGTCAAGAATTTCAATGGCTAGATTTGACAGGTTGATTGCTCTGCTACAGGGATAGTTTTTGTTGGTCGTGAGTAGAGAGTCTGCTATGGCATGAGTCATGGTTGTTACCAACGAAACCAGTGTTTTCTCAGACTTTCTCACCAAGGATCTTGATTTCGGATAATGCCGGGTTCGGATCGTTTGCTTCAGCGCCATTTGCAACAAAGACTGATTTTGCTCAATACTCGACATTTCTTTTGGGTTGAGCTTCTCAACTAAAAGTACTGTGCTTGATTGGGCTAGGTAGCCATAAACATCCGTCAGTTCATCTCCTCCAATTTCGAACTTTTCGTGCTCCAGCACATAGGTGAAATTCTCTATGGCTTCGGCATACTGTTGATTGTTTAGTGCTGCCAATCCATATCGGTAGTTTAGGGTTTGTGCCTGCGTCAACCATGGTAATGAAGTGACTAAAAATGTGCTTAGTAATAATAAGTTAGTTTTTCTCATAATAATTTTGTTAGGTATGAGACAAACCTGTGACTAAATAGAATGGTATTCAAACAATATCATGTAAATTCCTAATAATTAAGGGTTTATGCGAGTGTATTACATAAGTGGAATACCTATGAAAAGTGACCATAATGTACGAATTCTAACAGATATGCCTATTTCACGCAGCTTTAGCAACTGGCAGTATCTTCATCAGATTTTCATAATGAGGATCAGGCATAATTGAAGTTTTTCCAGAGTGAGTCTAGCCCATATTCTCAACAAAAGGCTGCTGTCTTACTCGCTGGCCAGTGGCGGAATAAATAGCATTGGCTAGAGCAGCTGCGACAGGCGGTAAGGAGGGTTCTCCAAGTCCTGTTGGATCGATACCATTTTCTACGAAGAATGTTTCTATAGCCAGCGGAGCCTCCTCATGTCTGATTAGCCGGTATTGATGAAAGTTGTTTTGCTCTGGCTGACTATTTTTAAAAGTCATGGCACTGTACATCGCATGACCGATACCATCTATGATGCCTCCTTCGACTTGATTTAGCGCACCTTCGGGGTTGACTACAATACCGCAATCTATAGCACACCAAACTTTTTGAATCCTAGGTATGCCAGATTCCATTTTAATATCAACCACCTGAGCCACATATGAATTGTGACAGTAGTAGGCAGATACACCACGCGAAGTACCTGGAATTTCACTGCCCCATTTCGACTTCTCTTTTACGAGCTTGAGTACCCCGGCATATCTTTCAGGGTCATAGTCGTTGTCAGCGCCTACTGGTTTGGCTATTGCTCTCTCGAATAATTCCAGCCTAAAATCAATTGGATCCTTTCCAACGGTTTCGGCCACTTCGTCCAGGAAGGATTGCTCTGCAAAAGCAATAAAATTGGATGCTGGAGCACGCCAGGCGCCGGTAGAGATGTTAGACTCCAGTCTATGATCATCTGCTTGATAATGATCGACTGCACCTGCAGGAAACCGGTTTTCAAAGATAGGACTTCCATTGAGTCCGACTCCTTTTACTCTGAAGCCGGTAAGGTTGTTGTTTTCATCTAAGGCAGCTTCGTATTTTACCTGATAGGGCGGGCGATAGGTGCCTTGGGTCATGTCATCTTCGCGGGTGTAGATCAGTTTTACTGGGGCCTGAATTTGCTTTGAAATGACTGCTGCTTCTATAGCGAAATTTCCATATAGCCTTCTGCCAAACCCTCCGCCCATCCGGGTCATCATAATGGCAATTTTGTCTTCGGGCAAGCCTAATACTTGTGATGCGGTCTTGCTGAGATACTCTGGTGTCTGAATCGGCCCTACGAGCTCGGCTTGATCGGCCGTCACATGAGCGAAGAAGTTCATCGGTTCCATGGTATTGTGAGCTAAGAATGGAGCGCCATAGGTCTGGGATACTACTTTTGCAGCCTTCTTAAATGCCTTATCAGGGCTCCCATCTTTTCTGGCCACCTTTTCATCCGAGCCGCCTACCCAGCCGTCCAACATTGATCTATGATCTGAACTATCCTCGCCTTCTGTTATTTTTTCCCACTCTACTTTAACTGCTTTTTTGGCAGATAACACTTCCCAGGTACTGGAGCCAACTACAGCTACCAAATTGGGGAATGCGTTGACATCGGACCATTGCTTCTCTATGCCTTCAGGTAGTGAGTTAATAGTGATAATATCTTTGATTCCTGGCATCTGACGTGCCTCAGAGTCCTCTACAGATTTTAGTTTCATTCCAAATGCAGGCGGATGTATGATCATAGCGATAAGCATTCCATCACGTTTGTAATCCAATCCAAATAAAGACTCGCCTTTAATCAGCTTGGGTCCATCTACATTTTTGGTTGGCGTACCAATGATTTTAAAATCCTTTGTATCCTTGAGATTGACTTCTTCCGGCACTTCTATTCCAGCAGCGGCTGAGGCTATTTCGCCATAACTGATTTTCTTTCCTGAAGTATGATTAATAATTCCATCCTCTGTGGTAAGCTCGTCCATGGGCACCTTCCATTGTTTAGCGGCTGCCTCCAAGAGCATTCGTCTGGCAGTTGCACCTGCCATTCGTAGGCTTTGCCATCCTTGTCGGATGGATTGGCTTCCGCCAGCTAGCTGTCGTGTATATTTTTGAGTGTCCAGTCCTGCTTGCTCCACTACTACATCTTTCCAGTTGACATCCAGCTCTTCGGCCACTATCATCGGCATTGAGGTTTTTACATTTTGGCCAATCTCCGGATTAGGAGACATGATGGTAACGATACCATTGTCACCGATTTTGAGAAATGCATTGATATCAAACCAGTCCTCGGGCATGCTTTTGATCTGCTCAGCGGTGGGAGTGCAGGAGGCCAGCCAACTAAATCCCAAGACAAGTCCACCACCAGCGGCGGTACTCACTTTTAGAAAAGAACGTCGATTATATTTTGTTTTGATTAGCGTCATGGTCATTAAATTTTCATGAGAGGAATGAGTATTGAAGGAGTATTGTGGTTATGCTTCTTTTGCGGCAGTCTTAATGGCTGCTTTGATTCGAACATAGGTGCCACATCGGCAAATGTTGCCATTCATCGCTTCATCGATGTCTGAGTCATTCGGCGCAGACTTCTGATTGAGCAGAGAAGCGGCATTCATCATTTGTCCAGACTGACAGTAGCCACACTGTGCCACGTCATGTTCAATCCAGGCTTTTTGAATCGGGTGTGTGCCATCTTCTGAGAGTCCTTCTATTGTGGTGATCTTACGATCTCCAACACTCGATATGGGGAGTAGACAGGATCGAGTGGCGACTTCATCCAAGTGGATTGTACAAGCGCCGCATTGCCCTACGCCGCAGCCATACTTGGTGCCTACGAGGCCGGCATGATCTCTAAGTACCCATAATATGGGGGTGTTGGGAGCCACATCTACTTGATGTGTTTCCTCATTTATTATTAATGTGAATTGAGCCATAGTATGTGAATTTACTTCAATTGTGGCAGCAAACCAAGAGACAGGATTGAGGGTGATGCGATGGTTGTGCCGAAGCAAATACGTCTGACTCCGTCAAAAAGTAGAGCCCTACGGCCCAACGACCAAATATGGACGATGAAATGCAGGGCTCAATAAAAGCAAGCATGAAAAGAGTTGCAGTACTTCTTATTCTTGAATTAGGACTCGACGATTGAAAACGGATTGCCTGCTTTGCAACGTCAGTATATAGATGCCTGCAGGCAAGTCGTCTGTAGAAACAGATACCTGCTGTGTTGAAATTTCAGCAATTATCTGTTTTGATAAAGTGCCACTTATACTTACTATTTTAACCGCTATTCCTTGTTTGGTTAGGTCTGATGCAAAATTTCCTAAAGAGATATTTAGCGTCTCTCCACTGGTTACGTGATTAGGGTAAACGGAAATTTCACGATTCATGACTTCCGTGGTATTGTATGAGATTACTGGAAACGATTCACTCGCGCCATCAAAGTCATATTGTTTTAGCAGATAGTAGTTCGTGCCAACTGTCCAGTCCATATCTGAGAGTTCATATTTGAGTTCCTGACTACTTTGCCCGGCACCGGTAACTTTACCGATGAGAATGAATTCGCCATCTGGTAGATTGGATCTATAAACTTCAAAATAGTCATTGTCGATCTCTGAAGCGGTGGACCACCTAAGCTCTATCGCTCTGTCGACGAGCTCAGCTTCAAAATATATCAACTCCACTGGTAAATCCTCTCCAGCTTCAAGGAGAGTGGCAGATGGTGCTATACTGATTAATTCAGGGTTGTCAATATTCGCAATGACATCAACATAGGCGTTGTCCTCGATTGCAAAAGTTGAACCAGTGCCTCCTCCGTATAACCTAACCACCTCGTTGATAGTGACATTGGCATCACCTCCGATAGTCACACTAGCATTATTGATGGGCGTATTAGGTCCAGAATCACCTAGTCTAAAAGTGGCCATTACAACAACAGCCGTACCCGTAATCTCTACGGTGCTTCCATCAAATTCAAGCCGTGTATTGTCACCCACTTCGAAATATCCTCCGCTGATTTGCAGGAGGTCTCCCGTACCACTCGTCATTTTTACATCATCATCAATAATTACGGAACCTCCCGTCTGCACGAAAGCTGCTTGGTCACTGGTGGTATCCATGAAAGTAATGTCATCGAATCCCGAGATGACTGCGCCAGCTTCTACAGTTATTTTAGCTCCACCATCGCCGATACTAATATCTTCGCTACTTGTGGTTTGTGTTAGTGTGGTTGATATTTTGATTTCTGCTCCGCCTTCTGCGATGAGGTCGTGACCGATAGAAATATCTCCGCCAGTCATTTCCATCAGGCTTCCGTTGTCAGCTGTGATTTTTCCTGTCACCGTTAGATCTGCGTTGATAGTGAATTGGGGGTTGTCAGGAGCACTGCCTGGGCTGGTATCACCAACAGTAATACTCGCTGGAGAAAAGGAGGAGGCAGCACTGATGACTGGGGCATTGGTATAGGTTTCAACATCAATGATGATAATGTCTCCTGTGGATGGTAGTGTATTGCCATCCCAATTGAGACCATTGTTCCAGTCGGAGTCAATATCGCCTTCCCAGTATCTGGTGGCTCCCACCATGGTCATGGGCAGGCATACGAGCAAAATAAAAGTAATGATTTTTTCCATCTCTAGCTGTTTTTTATAGTATCAAACCAGCAATGGTAGTTTCCACCAATAATCTTCATGACCAATCTTTTATAGGTTGGCTCTTATTTTTGATAGAAGTGCAATTTTTATTGATATTCCGAATACCATTACCCGAGGAAATTGTGACAGGTTCTGTGCTGATTCAGCTTCGAATAAATAAAACCCATATTATTTCAGAAATGCCTTTTAGAGCCTGAAAAGCTAATATTTGATTTTTTGTTTACCTAATTCTTACCTCTTCACCAGGCATGTTCACCGGATGTTCACCCGACAAATATGGCAGGCATATATGACTATTTTACTTTTGGAATTGTAGTTGAAACAAAAAAGCAAATGACAACACAAGAAAAAACAATGATCAAATCCTGTTGGGAAACTATAGCTCCTAATGGTATAACAGTAGCAAAAAAATTCTATCAGATCCTATTTGACGATAAGCCTGAGTACAGAAAACTATTCACAGGCGATATGGATAAGCAAGCAGAAAAATTAATGATGACGTTGGGTTTTCTGATGGCGAATCTTGACCGAATGGATACGATCAAAAAGTCAGTTGAGGACTTGGGCAAATTACACGCCCGTCATTTCAAAGTACTTCCAGAATACTACCCTCCGGTAAAGGTGGCTTTGATTTCTTCCATAGAATTTCATATGAAGGACACCTGGACTTTATCTCACCATGACGCTTGGGACAAACTGATCAATGCTGTAGCAGGTATGATGATCAATGGAGCCAATAAGAAAGTGTTCAACTGGAAATTTTGGAGGTAATCCAACAGTTAACTAGACATTAATCAAGAAAACCATGAAAGATCTTACACCACAGGAAATTACCATATTGAAAGATTCCTGGAAAGAGATGGCGCCAAGAATACATGAAATGACATCATATTTCTACAATAATTTGCATGCCATTGATCCTTCTCTAGTGCCTTCTTTTTCAGATCAACAGGAGTTATATAAGCAGGCTGACAAAGCCCTATACTGTATTGGATTTCTAATTGCGTCTTTGGACAATTTGATTGTTGCGGACGCCGGTATCAAAAAGATTTTTAAAGATTTTCGAGCCTCACATAAGAGGATCAAATTCTCAGATAGTACAAAGCTGATTCAGGCTTTTATCCTTTCAGCTAAGACTACTTTCAAGGAAAATTGGACCAACCGTCAAACCATTTGTTGGTATAGACTCACTACTATTCTTCTAGAAATACTGAATAATGGAAAAGTAGATATCAAACTACAACTCGTACAAATATGAAAGAACCAAATGCATTAAATGTAAAAAAATGGTGCGTAGACACCGTTTCGGAAGCTGGATGGCTCATTATAGTTTCCCGGTCGTATCCCGAACTCTTGCAATGCGAGAGGAAAGTTTCGATAATAAATATTGGTAACAGAACCGCCTTTGATGAAGATCATATTGATGTTCTCAATAAGTACTTACTGGAAGTCTATGGATGTGAAATTCCTGAGTCGATCAGCACCTTCACGAAGAAGAGACCTGAGCACAAAGGCTTTAGAATAGAATGGCGAGACCGTGTAACAGGTAGAATGAAAATTTCATATACCATGAATAGGCCAATTACCTGGTTCTCAGAATTATTAACGAAGACCGGAAAGGCCAAATAGAAGAATGAATCATACTAAAGAAGTAAAGGTTAAAATTTTTTTTCTTAAAAGTTGGTGCACCAGAAGATTGTCTCCCATGGCGTGGCAGCGAATACTGCTAAAACTCTATCCTGAATTTAGGGATTTGGGATACGAGTTGAGTAAGCTGGAGAACCCTGATCGAGAGATGAGTTTTGGAAACAAGGAATTCAAACTTTTCTTAACTACAGTTCTTGAGATGTACAAAACGGATTTCCTAAAAGATATCGAAGAAATGAGAGGTCGGCAGATGACAAATGTGGTGATCTGAATAGACTATCGCAGTTTAACTCGAGATCATGACCAACTTAACCACACCTAGCTTCATGAAAAGGAAGTCATATTGACTTTCGAAAAGTTATTAATAAAACTTCAAGAATTATGACAGAAGATTTTAAAGATTTGGTAGTGTGTGAGTTGAATGAGATGGCCAGCCGTGTTGAGGATGGTACATGCAAATTTTATCTCGACCAACAAATTATTGAACAGGAGCCAAGTTCGGCAAGACGAGAAGTCCTTCTAGCACTTCAAAATCTTCAAAAATCAATTGAAGTCAAGAAAACCGATGTCGGAAGTATGATTTCTGAATTGAATCAAGAAAAAGAATTGGCGGAGCAAGCAGGGCAAGCCAAAGCCGATTTTCTTTCTATGATTAGTCATGAGATAAGAACGCCGTTGAATGCAATTATCGGAATTGGACACATACTTATGAACCAATCTCCTCGAGAAGATCAGCTCACCTATATCAAAAGTTTGCGTTGGTCAGGCGAAACACTGCTGGCACTAATCAATGATGTGTTGGATTTCAATAAAATAGAAGCAGGAAAGGTTGAATTTGAATCTACTCCATTCAACGTACTGGACTCCATTCAAGGAGTCAAAGAATCACTGATCATGAAGGCTCACGAGCAGAATAATGAGTTGGTGTTGCGCATACAGGAGGGTACTCCAAGTTTATTGATTGGAGACCCCACACGTCTTGTACAAATTTTGAATAACCTGCTGAGCAACGCGATAAAATTTACCAAAAAGGGCTGCGTTCGAGTAGACGTTGACTATAATGAGATCAGCGAAAACCAAATAGAAATCTTAGTAGAAGTTTCAGATACAGGTGTGGGGATTGCAGAAGATAAAATCAAAGAAATTTTCAATCACTTTAGCCAGGCCGATTCACGAGTCAATAGACAATTTGGAGGTACTGGACTTGGACTTACGATTACAAAGCAACTTGTAGAGCTGCAAGGTGGATGTATCAGTGTAGAAAGTGAAGAAGGCGTGGGGTCAGTTTTTAAGTTTCGTCTTCCCTTTCAGATTCCAGAACAATCTATCATCATTGAAAATGCCTCCAGTATACGCCCCAATGAGGATGATATCGCTGGAATGAAGGTATTGGTGGTAGAAGATATCGCCGTCAACAGGCTGGTTGTAGAAAAATTTCTCATCGACTGGGGGGTAGAGGTAGACCTGGCAGAGAATGGGAAGGAAGCCATTCATATGATCATTGCAGATAGATACGATCTAGTACTTATGGATTTGCAGATGCCTGTGATGGATGGATTTACGGCCTCTAGTGAAATCAGAAGGCTAAAACGACCTAAATACCAAAAACTTCCAATAGTGGCTCTGACTGCTGCTGCAGTAGGAGAGATAAGACAAGATGTATACGACTCTGGTATGACAGATATAGTTACTAAGCCGATCAATCCAGCGGAACTCTATAAATCATTGCTAAAACATGGTGGTACTGAGGTGAAACATGAGCTAAAGAGTGAATTGGATACTGAACTCACCGCACAGCCAGGCTCTGAATCCAAAGCTTATACCATTTCGGAACCAACTCCGCTTGTACTTAAAAAGTCAGAGCCTCTAGAAGAGGATCAGAGAATAGAGGATTTACTAGATTTTTCATACTTCCATAGATTGGCGGGCGAAGATCAGGATTTTTTCTACAGAGTAGTGGACATGTCTGCTGATGCCTTTGAGAATTTCAAAATTGAGTACCGCAACTCGTTTGAAAACATGGATTTTGAAGAACTAAGTAAGATTCGTCACAAGATAGTGGCAAGTCTCAACAACCTAAAGATAGTGCCGCTTTTAGAATTGATGGAGGAAAGTAAAGAGATTCAGAAAAACGAAAAAATCATTGATAAATCATCAATACTGGGTCATTTGGAAAATGTAGAACAAATCACAGATAGAGTGCTGCAGGGGTTGCGCGAGAGACATCCGATGCCAGCATGATTAAAAGCGAGTAGTGCTTTAACCATTTTTTAATTCAAAAATATACTAGCTATGACATGGAAAAATAATAGAACAATACCCACAAGGGAAGTGTATATCGAGGACTTACCCTTGAAAAACAACATGGATAAACTACTCAAGGATGACTTTAGCGTTGGTAGAACGCATGCAGCAAGCGAGGCGAATGATTCGTCGCTAGTGACAAAATCTAATCTGAAGTCGTTAATAGGTGAACTTAACCATCTGCAGCTGCTCGCTGATAAGCTGGATCAGCTGCTTGAAAGGAACTCGGATCAAATGATTCAACTCCATGAGCGAGATGGAATATCCTTTGTGAAATGTAGAAATATTCTAAGGTTCGAAGCACAAGGCGCCTATACAAAGGTGTATATGCAAAATTCTAATCTGCTGATTAGTAGGCACCTTAAATTCTTTGAAGCGCAGATAGAATCTGATTTATTCTGCCGTGTACATCAGTCTCACCTCATCAACCTTATGTATGTTGATAAATTTCTCAATTTAGATGGTGGTCAGATTCAAATGAATGACGACTCGTTGATTCCTATATCAAAGACTAAAAAGACCTTTTTCTTTGAAATGATGAATAAGTACAATAATGATCTGTTTCAACAGGATGGACATGTTGTAGAAATAAAGAAGAATGAACAAAACGAAAATAATGAGAAAGCATTTAGATCATATTGAGAATAAAGAAGAGGTGATGTTTGCTGTCGAATCAGAATCTGATTTTGGTTTTTTAAATACTCACACCGAAGAAATGGTTGGCTATCTAAAGCCTCGTGAATCAGAAGTTATCCTTGATATAGGTGCTGGAACGGGAGACCATAGCATGAATTTGGCTAGAAAACTGTCCACAGGTAGAGTGATCATAGCAGATCTTTCTAAGCAAAAACTCAGCGCCATAGAAGAAAGGGCGAAATCACATCAGGTATATAATCTGGATACATGTGGACTGATTTCATCAACACTGCCCTTCGCGGATCAAACCTTCGATGCTGTTACCAGTAGACTGGGACTGATGTATTTTTCAAATATAGAGTTGCTCGTCACAGAAATGGTAAGAGTATTAAAGCCTTCTGGTCGGCTGTCGATTACTCTTTGGAACACATCAGATCACAATCTTTGGATGTCGCATTTGCATGCAAGCCTTATAAGACATCAAGGAATTACCGAACCTTCTTTATCTACCAGCAAACTTTTTTGCTCCGTAGACCAGGTGCCGATGGCTAGATATCTACGGGTAGCTGGCCTCAAAGGTGTAGTAGAGAGGATTGTGAAATGGAATGCGTTAACTGCTGAAATGCAGGAATATTGGCCATATCTGTATGCTTCAATGACTCCGGTAGCCGTAGACACTTTGATTGGGCAATCAGAACTCAGCAAGGTCAACGAGGAAATTATCAATGATCTTAATTCGATGTATTCGGAAAGTGCCGTTTTGGAAACCTCCGCAGTACATTTTTATGGACAGAAGTAAAATCATTTGACATTTAAAAATAATAACCGGTTGCGCTGATTGGGTTATTACTTTAAAGCCAGAGAGAGAAGCTCTCTGGTTTTCTTTTTACTAAGTTTTGCTTATCTTCCTAATCTTCGACAGTTGGTTTGTGATAATTCCAATTCCTCAAAATATAAACCTATCTAGCTACAATTACCATCTAGTTCTATGACTATTAGGTAGGTAGTACTATTTGACTCTGTAATATTTAAGAATATGAGAATAGCCATTTTCTTGGTCTTGTTTGTTTTACCAATTACTCTTTTCGCACAATTAGATTCACTGATTAGTGTTAGCGATACTATTCACAATCCAAACGAGAGAGTACTGTGGCTGCTAAAAACTGGGTTTATGAACTATCATGATGACCCTACCCTTGCCGAGCAATTGGCACTAAAATCAATGAAGATTGCGAAGAAGGAGTCTTTTGAGGATGGAATAGCTAGATCGCACCATATTCTGGGAATAGTATATTGGAGCACAGGACGATACCAACAGTCTCTTGAGCACAACTTTGAAGCCAAAAGGATATACGAAGAGCTTGGAGATGACAGACGAGTGATGCTGATCGAAGTGAATAATTCTAACGTGTACGGAGAACTGAATGATCATAGAACCACGATCATGAACTTGAAATCGGTAAACAGGCGGGCAGCCTTACTTCAGGATAGCCAAATTCTGAAGATGACATATACCAATATGGCACCCGAGTTTAGAAAATTGGATCAATACGATTCATCACTTTACTATTCAAAAAAAGGATTAGCCTATTCCTATGCACTACAAGATACAAGCTCCATTTTAGGCAACTTAACCAACATATCATCCGCTTTAAACCATCAGAGCAAAATAGAAGAGTCAATAGATTATTCAAAAAAGGCTCGCGAACTTATCAAACATAAAAGCAATAAAAAGAGATTAATTGCTACTCAGGTAAATATGGCAGAAAGCTATCATCGACTCGGCCAACTAGACATTATGAAACTATACATGGACTCAGCTTTGGTCGTCGCTGTTGAGATTGAAGATATGTATTTGCAAAGAGAGCTTTATACAGGTCTATGGACTTATTACTCGGAATTGGAAGATTTTGAAAACGCTCTGAATAGTCATGAAAAATTGGGGATACTCAATGACTCAATCAGTAATGTCGAAATTAGAAAGGAAGTGAAAAACCTGCAACTTCAATATGAGGATGAAAAGAAACAAAAACAAATTGCTCAGCTCGAAAAATGGAAGGCTTTAGATAGCTTGAAATTTAACTCAATCCTATTTGGTATGATAGTAATAGTATTAGGTGGAGGACTATTTATTTATAGACAAAAGCTAAAAATAATACAGGCAACTAATCGCGAAATTTCTCTCAACAATCGTCTGGATAAAAAGACTCAAGAGCTTACGGCCTATGCCCTAAATTTTATTCAGAAGAATGAGCTGATGAATGATATGACCAAAAAAATCAATGAGCTCATAGCTAAGTCAGACACAGGTATTTCCAAAGAGTTGAATAGGTTAAACGGTATAATCAAAAGCAGTTTCAGACTAGATCATGATTGGGAAAACTTCAAACTAATGTTCGAAGAAATTCACAGTGGGTTTTTCATGAGACTTAAGTCATCCTATCCAGAACTGGGCAATGCCGAACTCAAACTATGCGCCCTGATGCGCCTAAATATGAATCTCAAAGAAGCCTCATCTGTACTTGGAATATCCACAAATAGTGTGAAGACTGCCAGACATAGAATCAGAAAGAAGTTTGGCCTAAGCACAGAAGATAATCTAACTGATTTCCTTATCAATTTTGATTTCGAAAGCCAACAATTGCCCCCTGACGATTTTGAAAAACTGGTTTAGTAAGTCTACTTCATTCAACCAATATAAATTCAATTGGGCTAAATGTCATACCAAAATAGCGATAGGTAAAAGTGCTATTTTAAAACTGCCAGTAATGGTCATCTTTGTCGGGACTAGTAATCGGTAATGTAATTAGGTATTTAACCAGCTACATTAAATTAAGAGGGTGAGACAGCAGGTTTCACCCTTCTTTTCTTTAAAAAATAGGCTAGTCCTGACCAAGCAAATGTTAGTATCCAGAGTCAACAGCGTTAATGAGAACAATTATTGCAGTTTTAGTATGTATAGTTCAGCTTACGATGTACAGCAACGGGCTGGCAGCGACTATAAGAATAAATGGATTAGTAGTGGACAGTCTTTCAGGCGTGCCGCTCCCGTTTGCCCATGTGCTCGCTGAGAATGTAGGAGTGACCACGAACGCAGATGGTGTTTTTTCTATCAATGTGTCAGACGAAATTCTCCCTCCCAAGTTGACTGTAAAATACATTGGCTATGAATCTTATAGAGTTGAAGTCGAAGATGTAGATAAGGACCTGGTCTTGCGAATGAAACCGTCCGTCGATGTACTGGAAGAAGTATTTGTATTGACAGCTGATCGAGTAATCTCAAATGTGAATGCCTACAGACAAATCAATTATGAGTACAACGACATGCTCCTTACAGCATTTTATAAGGAATCGGTAAGCGCAAATGAACAGATGGCATATCTCGCGGAAGGTGTCTTCGATATCTACCTTCCGACCGTATACAGTTCCAATCAGGTCGAACTGGAAGTAAAGAAAACAAGAAAGAAAACCTTCATTGATCTTGATTCTATTCACATGCTTTACGTGACTGGCCATGCCAGCGATATGATCAATGGGTCTATGAGAAGAGACCATAGTTTTTTGGATTTGGATGAAATGAAGAACTATACCTATTGGAAAGAGGGCATCTCCTTCTATGATGGTGAGGAAGTCTATATTATCGGATTCAAACCAGCACGAAAAAAGGGTATGGCAGCAGGAACTTTATACATTACCACCGAGTCCAATGCACTGATCAGAGCTGAATATTATCCGGTGATTAGTCATCAGCACTTTTGGACCCATGTAAAATGGGTAGAAGAATATGTTCAACTGAACAGTACATGGCTATTAAAACAAGTCCTCTATGAAGGGTCTTGGCGGGCGCAAGAGAACCAATATGCTTTTGAAGCCATACTAGATATTAGCACTTTTTCTGCACTAGAGGCTAAGCCTGCCATGACGAATACCATAAGCGAAAATGCGATTTTCTTCGATAGTGCGGACGAGCTGGAAGAGGATTTTTGGAGTCAGCACAATTATGTCGGACTCAGCAAGAAAGAGCTCGCAGCTATAAAAGAAGCGAAGAAAATCACCTCAGCTTCCGCTAAAATGCCTTAGAGGCAACTAGTACTTTTTCAATTCAAATGATGCTCATTAGATGCCGGCCGGCTCAATTCACCTCAAAGAGATTTTACACACCTGAATCCTGTATGATTAAAACCAGAGTCACCAGTGGATTTCATCCTTCGTGATACCCGATATCCGCTACAATAACTATCGTTGCATAGAAACGAGCCGCCTCGCATGCTGTATTTGATTGTAAGCGGCTCTGTCGGGTCAAAAGATTCGCTTGGGCCGTTTGGATTGCTAACAGTGCCTTTTTGGTGGTCCATGAAGTAGGCATCATTTCTATAGTAATCCCGACACCATTCCCACACATTGCCTGCCATGTCATATAAGCCATATCCATTAGGTGGAAATGATTGCACAGGAGAAGCAGCATAAAACCCATCCTGTTCTTGATTTTGAAATGGAAAGAGACCTTGCCAGAAGTTAGCTTTGTTGTATGCCAGCTCTGGTGATTCATTTCCCCATGGGTACTTGGTATCCTTCAATCCACCTTGCGCTGCCCATTCCCACTCAGCCTCAGTAGGCAGACGCTTGCCAGCCCACCTGGCGTAGGTCATGGCATCTTCCCATGCAATATGGACTACAGGATAGGACATTTTATTATCGATATTAGAATCAGGTCCTTCGGGGTGTCGCCAATTGGCCCCTATCGTCCAACGCCACCATTGGCTATAGTCCCTCATGTCAACAGGACCAGAAGTTGCCTGGAAGACGAGCGAACCTGCTTTTAACAGCGAATCCGCTGGTTTAGGTGTTCCCGGAGGGACCTGTTTGCTCAGCTCATCCCAGTCAATGTCTCGCTCAGCCACTGTTTGATAACCGGTAGCTTCCACAAAAAGCAAGAAGGCAGCGTTTGTCACTTCAGTTTCATCCATATAAAATGCTGAGAGCTCCACCTCATGCCTGGGCAATTCGTCAGCCTCTGCCTGCTCGCTTTTACCACCCATTACAAAAGTCCCGGCCGGGATCAATACCATGCCCTTAGGAATGCCCGAGTGAGTATCTGAAGTAGCTGACTGGGTATCAGACGCAGGTTCCTTAGTGGTGCAAGTAGTAAGGAATAACGCCAGACAGTAAATTATTTTTCTCATGACTCTGCAAGCAAACCGCCTTTGAAGTTACATCACTAGGTTTCTTCTTACAAGAATAAGATTATTAATGCAGAAGTACATTTTTTATTGAATTCATGACTAATCCTAAATAAAAAAAGCCCTAATACTTTACGTAAAAGGGCTTTCTTGCAGAGAAGGAGGGATTCGAACCCCCGGTACCTTGCGGCACGCTGGTTTTCAAGACCAGTGCATTCGACCACTCTGCCACTTCTCTGTGTTGGTCAAATAATATTTTTTTCTTTTAGAAAGTTGTATCCATCAATGGATTTGAAGAACATCTCTCTTTTGTAAGCCTCTGACTTTGTTGCAAACTCTTCATGATAGTGAATTTGCCAAGGCCGTTTAGCTTTAGTAGACCTGACTTTTCCATTGTTATGTTCCTTTAATCTCTTATGGAGATCTTTGGTGTGACCATAATAATGAGTCCGATCTATTTTATTTTTCAATACGTATGCAAAGAACATCTTTCTATGCTTTTTTGATCGTGTACCTTGCGGCACGCTGGTTTTTGCCAAAGGCATCCCTTCGGGGCAAGACCAGTGCATTCGACCACTCTGCCACTTCTCTGTGTTGGTCAAATAATTACCATTCTGCTGAATGGGAGTGCAAATCTAGAAGAATAATTTTTCTTGACAAGCGTCCGAATAGAAAATATTTTTTTTAGTCAAAAATAGATGTAGTTGTCTCAATCTTGCCAGAAACTACAGCACGATCTACACTAGCATTGTATTCAAACCCGACTAACAATATCAACGACAATAAATACAGCCAGACCATGAGTGCAATGAGCATCCCTAGTGAACCGTAAAACTTATTGTAGTTAGCAAAATTGTTGATATAGTAGGAGAAAGCATAGGAGGTGCCCACACACGCAACAGCAGAAAACACAGCTCCAGTGGAGAAGAAAGTCCATCGATCATGAATGGCAGGCGCAAAGTAATAAATTGTAGATATCGCGATAAAGAAAGCGATGACGATTACTGAATATTTCAGCGCCGTGAGCAGGTATATGATATAATCTTGAGTAATAAACCCTTCTGCGGATAAATAGGCAAGTGCAAGTTTCCCTATTACCATAAGAATAATAGAGAAGAAAAGTACGGAGGACAATACCAAGGTAAGGCCCGTAGCAATAATCCTAGTGCGGAAAAAGCCTCGTTTTTCATTGGTTTTGTAAATGCTGTTGAAGGTGCTCATCAATCCATGCATTCCATTGGTGGCAAGGATGAGGGCAAGCAAGGCACCAAATGACAGCAAGCCCTGACGTTTGTTGCTGATGATGTCATGAATTGTACCAGTAGCAGCTTCGTACATTGCCCTTGGCATTACTGAGGCCAGAAAGTTCATAATGCTTTCGGTTCCAATGTGAGGAATCACAGAATGAATGTATGGAATCAGAGTAAAAATGAAAATAATGGACGGAAAAATGGCCAAGGTAAAACTAAAAGCCACGCCATTGGCTTTGGTAATTAGTCCATGCCTGGCTGTGTTGTCAAGAAAAACATCCAACGTGTGATATAGAGTCGTCTGTCTTTTATTGAGCTTGATCAATTTAAGCTTACGTATCAGCGTCAGATACCATTGGTAATAGAGTAGGTGTTTATGGACATTTTTTCTTTTCATGAGAAATAAGGTTCCAAAAATTCTACAAGTTCATTTGGTACTCTACAGGGTCTGTTGCTTTTCATGTTGATGAATACCAGTGTTGTTTCGCCCGAGTTGATTAACTGATCTTTTTCATTAAAAATTTCATACTGAAATAAAATTCTTGCCTTCGGAAAACTTGGGATTTTTACCTTGATAGTCAGCAGCTCATCATACCGACCAGGAAGGTGGTAGTTTGTATTCATGTTGAGTACAGGCATCATGACGCCTGCGTTTTCCATTTCATTGTAAGAAAAACCTAACTGTCGGAGTGTTTCTACTCGACCAATTTCGTAATACATCGCATAATTGCCATAGTATACATATCCCATTTGGTCAGTCTCAGAGTACCTCACTCTTGTTGTGGTTTGCGCTTCAAACATTTAGGATTCCGGCGTTTTTAAATCAATCAGAAATATATTGTATTTTTCCTATACAAAGGTGAACAATTTGGTAGTAAAAACTTTGAAATGTATTGGACTTTTAATCATGGTGTCGATATCGGCAATACTGCAGCTACATGCAGCAAAAATCTTCATTAGATTCGAAAAACCGACTGAGGCCAAACATCAAAAGATATATAAGGTACTAAAGTCCAACAACCGTCAGATGTTAGGCGAATCCATTAAGTACCTCGAGGGGCTTTACACCTGGACAGACGATGTACAGATAGTTGTGGCCTCCTGTGGAAGTATCAACTCCCGATATGAACCGGATCGTCAGCTTGTCGTCCTCTGCTATGAAAGCCTGCATCGTAAGATCTATAACTATGCCGAAGCTGCAAGTAGCAAAGCAATATTTGAGCGCCGGGTTTTTCAAAATTCAATGTTCACATTCTGGCATGAGATCGGACATGTTGTACTGGACCAGCTTGATTTGGCTAATGGATTGGACTCTATCCAGATTGAGCTGCTAGCTGATGAGTTCGCCACATTGTCATTGATTTGGAGAGAAGGCTCAAGGTACAAAGATGTAGTCCTGATCAATGCTCTTCATTTCAAAAGTCAATCGATGAGACAGTCAGATAAGAAATACAAGGCACACCCAAAAGATCAGCTCCGCTATGAAAAAATGATTACCCTGCTCTATGGTTTCAAACAAAAGTCTTATTCCAGACTATCCGATGAAGTCGGCCAAATAGAATGGCTGAATATGCCAGCCAAAGAATATTATTTTGAACGATCGGCTTACTGGGAGCAAAATCTTCGGAAGCACACTAAGTTCGATTTTTTCAATAATTGAATACCAGACATTTAAATGTCCGCTTATGATGCCACCGAATCCATGGTTTTTCTATTTTTGTTGCAAACAACGCATACAACATGAACCTGGAATTCAATAAAAACGAGGATGCTTACAAGCAGCTGATTTCAAAACTAAATAGCAAAACCAAACAAGTGAAATTGGGCGGAGGTGAAAAGAAGATTGATGCACAGCATGCAAAAGGTAAGCTCACCGCCAGAGAACGTATAGACTATCTATTGGATGACGTCAAAGATTTTGTTGAAATAGGAGCCTTTGTAGGTGATGGTATGTATGCGGAGCAGGGAGGGTGCCCGTCAGGCGGCGTGGTCACAGGAATAGGTCATGTGCAAGGCCGGCAATGTGTCATTGTGGCCAATGACGCTACCGTCAAAGCAGGAGCCTGGTTTCCGATTACCGCAAAGAAAAACCTACGCGCTCAAGAGATAGCCATGGAGAATAGGCTCCCGATCATATATCTCGTGGATAGCGCTGGAGTGTTTTTGCCTATGCAAAATGAAATTTTCCCTGACAAGGAGCATTTCGGGAGACAATTTAGAAATAACGCCATGATGTCCTCTATGGGAATTGTGCAGGTGGCGGCTATTATGGGCAGTTGTGTAGCCGGAGGAGCATATCTTCCAATCATGTCGGATGAAGCTATGATTGTGGATAAAACCGGATCCATTTTTTTGGCAGGGAGCTATCTGGTAAAAGCTGCGATAGGCGAGACGATCGACAATGAAACACTTGGTGGTGCCACTACACATTGTGAAATATCGGGGGTTACCGACAACAAGTACGATTCTGACCAGGATTGCCTGGATGCGATCAAGAAAATATTTGATAAAATCGGAGATTACGACAAAGCAGGTTACAATCGAGAGGAGGCCAAAAAGCCTAAGCTGGATGAGAAAGAAATTTATGGGTTGTTGCCTGTCGATCGGGTAAAACCTTATGAGATGCGTGAAATCATCAAACGACTCACAGATGATTCAGAGTTCGATGAGTACAAAGCAGATTACGGTAAGTCCATTGTGTGTGGATATGGCAGAGTGGATGGTTGGGCTGTCGGCATAGTGGCCAATCAGCGTACAGTGGTCAAAACAAAAAAAGGTGAAATGCAAATGGGAGGCGTCATCTATTCCGATTCTGCGGACAAGTCAGCACGTTTTATTATGAATTGTAATCAACGCAAAATCCCGCTGATCTTCTTACATGACGTCAGTGGATTTATGGTCGGAAGCAAGTCTGAGCATGGCGGTATCATTAAAGACGGCGCCAAGATGGTCAATGCTATGGCCAACTCGGTTGTACCTAAGTTTACTTTTATTCTTGGAAATTCATATGGAGCAGGAAACTATGCTATGTGTGGCAAAGCATACGACCCTAGATTGATCTACGCCTGGCCGACCTCACAGCTGGCAGTGATGAGTGGTGCATCAGCATCTAAGACCTTACTTCAAATCAAGGTGTCTGCCATGAAGGCTAAAGGGCAAGAAGTCTCTGAAGAAGATCAGAAAAAGTTCTTGGCTGAAATTACGGATAAGTACAATGAGGAGCTGAGCCCATATTATGCAGCCTCCCGACTTTGGGTGGATGGCGTCATTGATCCTCTTGAAACACGAAAAATAATCTCTGCGGGTATTGAGGCAGCAAACCATGCGCCAATAGAGAGACCTTTCAACGTTGGAGTCATTCAGACATGAACCAAATATTCTCTGGTGAGAGGTATGAATTCAACGTCTTTTTAGCTAAATTAATTTAATCGGTCATTCTTGAAACCCATTTTCAGAATCAAATATTTTGGAGAAATTGAACGAAAAAGAACTTAGTGCCCTTATCTCTCTCCTTGAGGATGATGATCATGAAATTGTAGTTCATGTAGAGGAGAAACTTGCCACTATGGGCACAGAGATTATTCCATTTCTGGAAAAGGAATGGATGAATCACAGCCTAATCCCACGCGTAAGAGAGAAGATAGAAGATATCATCCACAATTTACAGTATGAACTACTGAGCGAAAAACTAATCGCCTGGAAGAGAGAAGGGGCAGAGGACCTACTAGAAGGTATGATGCTGGTGGCCAACTATCAATACCCTGACTTGAATTTGAAGTTTTTGACAAGAAAGTTTGAGCAATACTATCATACTGCATGGCGCGAATTCTCAGAAGAAATGTCAGCCATGGAGCAGGTGAAGGTACTCAACGATGTTTTTTTTAATAAAATGAAGTTCAGACCAAATGCCAAAAATTTTCATTCTCCAGCCAATGGGATGATCAATGTGGTGCTGGAGTCTAAGCGCGGCAATCCGCTAAGCCTTTGTGTGGTCTACATGCTACTCGCGCGCCGTCTCAAGATGCCCATCTACGGGGTCAACCTGCCTAATCTGTTTATTGTGACGTATAAAACTGACGAAACCCAGTTTTATATCAATGTTTTCAACAATGGAATTATTTTTACTACTGATGACATCAACAACTACATTGATCAGTTGAAGCTTACAAAGAATAACATCTATTATCAACCCTGTAGTCACGTAGATATAGTCGCCAGAGCACTGCGCAATCTGATTTCTTCTTTTGAAAAACTTGGTGAATATAAAAAGGCGGATGATATCAAAATGCTCCTGCAATCTGTGGACGAAATGTCCTTTTGATATTAGAGTCCGAAGAAGGTAACCAATACAATCATCATAAAAATAACAGCCAGAGTTGCCGGGAGTAAAAAAGGTACCACAAACCCGAGATATTTTTTGATAAACGATTCCTCATAGCCTTCAAATCCTATTGCAATTTCTGCGTCCAGATTACTTTTCTTCCAAACGTGAGCCGCGAAAAATACCATCAGACAGCCGCCAAGAGGTAAAAATGAATCATTTGCAATATTTACGATGAAGGTTAGAAAGTCAGTGGAAGTAGTCGCATTGATATAGGTGATAAACTCAGTGAAGAATGAAGAGTACCCATTGCCCAACAGGGAAGGAATGCCAATCAAATAGACAATTCCTGACATGAGCCATGCTGCCTTTGTTCTTGATATTTTGAATTCATCGACCACGTATGCCACTGGCACTTCCAGCAGCGAGACTGTGGAGGTCAAAGCAGCAAAACAGAGCAATGAAAAGAAGCTCATTCCCACTATAGATCCGGTAGTGCCCCCGATTTCCCCAAAAATGTAAGGTAGGGTTACGAA
This sequence comes from Reichenbachiella sp., assembly GCF_039941815.1. Lineage (GTDB taxonomy): Bacteria > Bacteroidota > Bacteroidia > Cytophagales > Cyclobacteriaceae > Reichenbachiella. The sequence goes on along the minus strand of NZ_JBDVDW010000062.1, from coordinate 71,792 downwards.
AATCAATTCCGGCCCACGGCCGACACCGGACAAAGTACCGCCGCTTACAAATCCAATCAACGGGAAGATCATCAGACCAGCAATAATGGCTATTCCGACATCCGCCAAAGTAATCAAGGCTGCTGAACTTACCAGATTGTCGCTTTTGCTGATATAGCTACCGTACGTGATGAAGGTACCCATCCCTAGAGAAAGAGAAAAGAAGGCCTGTCCCATTGCGTTGAACACCACAGAAAGATTGAGCTTCGAAAAGTCTGGAAGAAGGAAAAACTCAATTCCTGTCATGGCATTGGGCAAAAACAAAGCATATATGATCAGCGAGACCATCATGACAATCAATGAAGGCATCAGGATTTTAGCGGCTCTTTCGATACCGCCTGATATGCCTTTAGATACGATGAAGGCCGTACATAGCATAAACAAGAGTCCATAACTACCTACAGCAAAGACATCGGTGGTAAAGTCACCAAACTGCTCAGCAATGGCAAAGTTTCCTGTAGCCATTTCAAACGTATATCCGAAGGCCCAACCAGCGATTACATTATAAAATGACAGAATCAATACACCGCTGAGTACGCCCAGCTTGCCGATAAAATTCCATTTTTTATGTCCCAGAGCATTAAAGGCTCCCACCGCATTTCTGCCAGACTTTCTTCCTATAGCCAGTTCGGTGAGCATGACTGGAAAACATAGAGCAAAGCAAAAGAACAGGTATACCAGCACGAAGATCGCTCCACCACCTGCACCAGTTTCATAAGGGAACCCCCAAATATTGCCTAAACCTACTGCTGAACCTGCCGCAGCAGCTATAAATCCTATTTTACTTGAAAAATTACCTCTTACCGCCATGTTGATTTTTGGAATACATTTTTTGGGTTAGCCCATCGTATGCTCAATGGGTATAAAAAAAGCCAACAAAATAGATTTTTCATTTTGTTGGCTTTTGATTCTTTGCATGCTGTTTACTTGATTGGGTAATACACGTCGGTTCTCCACAGAGCCGTATCAGCTTCAGTAGGGTCCGATACATATATTTCGTATTCCTGACCATTGGATTCCAATTCGTTGAATTGAATATATGCCTGCATTTGCTTGTGTGTGTCATCCAGCTTGAAGTAGTCACCCATATGGATTCCTTTTAGCACTCTGCCGCCTACTGTTTGGCCGGCTATGATGTTTTCGTCACTGACTTCTCCTGTTTCTGCCACAGGCATTGCCACTTCAGCTTCCCATTCGGTCTCGCTGTTGTTTACATATACAGACATTGGCATGCCCATTCCTTTCACCCCATTTTTGTCGATGTATCCTAAAAGCTGCCCATATATTTCCCCCATACGAGGGCCAATAGACTCTGGATTCGTTACGTCAAATACTTCTCTTATGGCGAGATAGTTGATCGGTTCAACTGTAGTAATAGTCATATCCACAGTAAACAATGGTTTAGATTCTACTCTAGCCTTAAGATTGGCCAATCCTTCTTCATAAGAAGGGCCCAATAGCCCATCCATGAATAGTCCGAATAGTTTATTGATTGGGTTGCTTCCCATGTCGCCTTCAAAAGTCCAGGTCACTTCCGTGCCTTCTTCTGTTTCATTGAATAAGAAATTGGCAAAAGACGGCTCGTCAAATCCTCCAAAATATAGCTTGGTTCTTATTTTCTCATTCTCTACAGCCTCAACAATTTCTTGCGAACCGGTTCCTACATCCTCATGATCACTTGCCCATTCCATTTTGCAGCCGACTCCTTCTTCTGGGCCAGAATGGACATAAGTAGTGCCTTCAGGGTCTATTTGGAACCAAGGAGACCATTTATTTGATTTCCTCAAGCTAATGACCTCTTCATAGATTGAGGCAGGGCTTGCATTGATGGTTATACTACGTTCAATGCCGACCTTGCTAGGAGATAGTACGCCGATAAGTGCAACTATTCCAATTAGAATAGCAATCACTAAAAGTACCTTTAATAAGATTTTCATAGTTATGGTATGTTAGTTTTGTCTCGACAAGATATCAAATAGATGTTTTTATTCAAAACCGTTAATCGAGATTTTCCCATATCCAAAAGACACTTATTATGAAGAAGTATCCGAAAATCAAGTATGCAACTTTTGCTCAGCGGCTATTGGCATTCAATCTTGATATGACGCTCTTCCTCTTTACAGTCGTCCCGTTATTAATATTTATTGAAGACGATGTGCTTTTTGTTGTACTATTTTTGGCGGTGATTTGTCTTTATCATGCGGGCTTTGAAAGTTCGCCTTGGCAAGCCACTTTTGGGAAAAAATATGCAGGCCTGGTCGTGGTTGACCTCGAAGGAAGCAGAATCAGTTTTGGTCGGGCCTTACTGAGAATTATCACAAAAAATCTGTCTTTATTGCTATTTTTTAGCGGATTTCTAATGATCTATATCCGACGAGATCGTAAAGGTTTGCACGACCTTTTGGTCAAAACTTTTGTTATAGACGTAAAGAATTCGCTTAGTTAATAGGTAAAACCCATAATTAACTGAGCCGAAACAAAAAATGTCAGCTAATCCTTATGCGGTATGGAAATTAATTTTAATTTTAGGACTTGTTATAACAAGATATTAAACAACCAAATCACAGCATTGCTAATCAGGTATGAAAAAGTTTTTTGACAGATTTGAGAATTTTTTTGAAGGTTTTATCTTTTGGAGTAGATGGGTGCAAGCCCCTATGTATGGAGGGCTTATTATTGGAGCGTTCTTATACATGGCCAAATTCTTTCAAGAATTAGTACACATGTACCATCAGGTTATCGGTGGTGATATCGAATCTAAGGTGATGCTGACCTTGCTTAGCTTGGTTGATATTTCGATGGTAATGAACCTGGTGGTTATGGTGACCATTGGTGGATATTCGATCTTTACCAGTAAGATTGATGTTGATATGCACGATGATAAGCCGCTTTGGTTGGAAGGATTGGATGCAGGGATGCTGAAGATCAAGTTAGCTACCTCGCTAGCTTCTATATCTGGGGTACAGCTCTTAAAGACTTTCGTCAACTATAGGGAAGCTGCTGAGAAAGCAGGCTCTGAAGGAATTATCATTGAAATTGTGATCCACATGGTATTCATCTTCTCTGCCCTACTGCTAGGATACACTGAGAAGATTATTCACTCATACCCACATGGACTCGCTGGTCATGATGCCGGTCATGACGATGAAGATGATGAAGAACACAAAGAAGAGGTTTGATTTTTTTATAAACAAGAAATTTAAAGGCACCTCAAAGGGTGCCTTTTTTTATGACTATGGCTAAAAAACAACCAGAAAACCCTTGGCAAACACTATCTTCTGATACCGTGTATGACAACGCATGGATTCAGGTTGAACATCATCAGGTACTAAACCCTGCAGGAAACCCTGGGATCTACGGTAAGGTACACTTCAAGAATAAAGCCCTCGGTATTATTCCACTGGACGAAGAACTTAATACTTGGATTGTTGGTCAATATAGATATACACTCGAGGAGTATTCATGGGAAATTCCAATGGGTGGAGGAATATTGGATGCTGATATTTACCTGTCCGCTCAACGAGAGCTCAAAGAAGAAACCGGAATTTTGGCAGATAGATGGCAGAATATCCTGCGAATCCATACCTCGAATTCAGCTACGGACGAAGAAGGGTTTGTATTTGTAGCCACAGGACTCACATTTGGTAATCCAGAGTTCGAAGAGACAGAAGAGATAGAAGTTAGGAAGATGAAATTTGATCAGGCGGTGGACATGGTGATGAACAATGAAATTACCGATAGCTTGAGCATTGCTGGAATTCTAAAAACAAAAATGCTACTGGAAGATGGTAAATTGAATCTTAAACCCTAAATGATAATTTTTTAGAACAACATCTAATACAAAAACATTTGACCCTCAAAGAACACTTTCGAACCAACATTTCTCTGGCCTATCCTGTTATGCTCAGCCAAATGGGCCATATCCTGGTGTCTGTGGCAGATAGTATGATGGTGGGTCGATTAGGTACCGTGCCGCTGGCCTCGGTATCTTTTGCAAATAGTGTTTTCTCTATTATTATGCTTTTCGGTATTGGGGTCTCTTATGGAATGACGCCACTTGTGGCTGCAGCTGATGGTGCCAATGATAAACGAACAGCGGCTAAGGTTTTTAAGCATGGTGTCTTTTTAAATACACTACTTGGAGTCTTGCTCATATTGGTCGGTTTTATAGTTGCTGAAGGAATGTTTTTCCTGGATCAGGACGCTGAAGTGCTCAATGGAGCACTGCCTTATTTTTATACACTTGTTTTCAGTCTGTTGCCATTGATGGTTTTTCAGGCTTTTCGCCAATTTACAGAAGGTTTATCCATGACACGCCAAGCCATGTATATCTCTGTGTCGGGCAACCTACTCAATGTGTTTTTTAATTATGGTCTGATCTATGGAGAGCTCGGAATGCCGGAGCTGGGTATGGTAGGGGCAGGATGGGCCAGTCTCATCTCCAGAATAATTATGGCTGCAGCGATGATTGTATTTGTGCTCAGTTATGGAAAGCTTAAGCGTTATGTGGTTCTTTGGTCCAAGATAAAGCTGCATATGGCAATGATGAAGAGCATTTTGCACATTGGGATTCCGTCAGGCATGCAGTACATTTTCGAGATCGGAGCTTTTAGTATGGCTGCCGTAATGGTTGGCTGGATTGGCCCTGAAGCACTCGCTGCTCATCAGATCGCACTGAACCTTTCTGCGATTACTTATATGATTGCCACAGGAATATCGGCAGCTGGAGCCATACGCACTGGTAATCAGTTAGGAAGAAAAGACTATCCTACCTTACGCAGGGCAGGGATGACGTGTTTTACTATGGCTGCAATTATGATGGCTTTTTTTGGTGCAGGTTTTATTGTAGGCAATACCTATTTACCTACCTGGTATATCAACGAAGAAGTTGTGATTCATTTGGCAGGTCGCCTATTGATCATTGCAGCTTTTTTTCAAATTTCTGACGGGGTTCAAGCAGTTGGACTTGGAGTGCTCAGAGGTATGGCAGATGTAAAGGTGCCGACACTAGTGACTCTATTCGCTTACTGGCTGATGGCGATCCCGCTGGCATATCTTTTCGGCATATACTTAGACTGGGGTGCGGAGGGCATTTGGATGGCTTTGCTAGTCGGGCTTACACTTGCTGCTATTCTGCATCTGATTAGATTTCATGTGTTAACAAAGAGTTTGATTGTCAAAAACCAGTAATTCTGGCAAGGTATTGATCAAACTCGTCTGTCATCAAAATTTCAGTTTTCAGACCAAGTTTTTGAGTAGTTTCAATTAGTTGATTAGAATCAACATATAACCAGTCAAACCAATCCCCTTTTTTGCCATTATATTCATACTGGTAGCGGATCTCTCCAAAGTAGTGGTCTGGTTTTGTGGCCCCTTCCTCATATAGATAAGTAATATCAGAAGAGTCTAAGATGACTTGTCCACCTTTATTTAGAAGTTTGCCGCAGTGCTCAAAGAAGCGAGGGAGTTCAGTTAGTTTTCCCGCAATCCCTAAACCATTCATAAGGAAAAGCAAGGTGTCATACTGCTTTTGATGAGTATAAAAATCATCTTCCACAATCTTTTTCATACCAGAGTGACGGAGAGTTTCGATGCAACCTGGTGAATTTTCCAAGGCTGTTGTATCCATCTCAAAAGCTTGCATAAAAAGTGCATGCGCTCCGGCTCCAGCCCCTATATCTAGTATTTTACCTTCACAGCAAGTGATGGCCAGGTTTTCAAGTTCTGTAAAATCCTGATGATCTCTGAAAAACACTGCGACCGGCATTTGCTCAGGCTCACCATATGAATTGTATGTTTTTAGTACAACCGATTGATCACCTTTATAGAAATCAAAAATCGCTTCGCCGTGTACATCACTCATGAGATTATTTAAACATGTTCATGCCTGACAACGCCCGTTTAGCACCACCCATTTTGTTCATGGTTTTCATCATTTTACGCATTTGGTCAAATTGTTTGAGCAGTTGATTGACCTCTTGTATCGATGTGCCGCTGCCTTTGGCGATCCGTTGTTTACGACTGCCGTTGAGAAGATCCGGCTCTTCTCTTTCTTTGATAGTCATTGACTTGATGATGGCTTCGATAGGTTTTAGAGAGTCGTCATCAATATCTATATCCTTTATAGCTTTACCCACACCAGGTATCATTCCCATCAAGTCTTTTAAATTACCCATCTTTTTGATTTGTTCCAGCTGGGATAAAAAGTCGTCGAATCCAAATTGATTTTTCCGGATTTTCTTCTGAATTCGTTTAGCTTCCTCTTCGTCGAACGTGTTTTGGGCCTTTTCTACTAGAGAAACAACATCTCCCATACCCAATATCCTATTCGCCATTCTATCTGGGTGAAAGACGTCGAGTGCGTCCATTTTTTCTCCAGAGCTGATGAACTTAATGGGCTTCTCTACTACTTTTCGAATGGTCAGCGCTGCACCACCACGAGTATCTCCATCTAGCTTTGTCAGCACAACACCATCAAAATCAAGGCGTTCATTGAAGGTCTTAGCAGTATTTACAGCATCCTGACCTGTCATTGAGTCTACTACAAACAAAGTTTCAGCTGGATTGAGTGCTTTTTTAAGCGACTCAATCTCATTCATCATCTGCTCGTCTATAGCCAGACGTCCCGCGGTATCGACAATTATTGTTTTCTTATTGTTCTCCTTGGCGTATTTGAGGGCATTTTTGGCAATTTTTAATGCATCCTTAGTCTCAGGCTCAGCATAAACATCTACGTCAATTTGTTCTCCTAATACTTTTAGCTGGTCTATTGCAGCAGGACGATAAATGTCGCACGCAACAAGTAGTACGTTTCTGCTTTGACCTTTTAGATATTGAGCTAATTTACCAGAGAAAGTTGTTTTACCTGATCCTTGCAGACCGGAAATCAAAACTATATTCGGGTCACCTTTGAGATTAATTTCTTCCTTACTTCCACCCATCAACTCGGTGAGTTCTTCAGATACTATCTTTGTAAGTAGCTGACCTGGTGATACGGCAATCAGTACATCCTGTCCTAATGCTTTAGCCTTAATAGAATCTGTGACATCTTTAGCAACCTTGAAGTTAACATCAGCGTCAATCAGTGCCCGGCGAATTTCTTTGACTGTTGTAGCGACGTTTATTTCTGTAATTCTTCCCTGGCCCTTTAGGTTTTTAAAGGCTTTATCGAGCTTTATACTAAGATTATCAAACATATTTTTTGATTCATTTTAAATAGTTTGCAAAACTAATGATTCCAATTCAATGATTAAAAAGTAATACATGATTGTTGCAATTTCGGTACATGTTCATCATCATTTTTACGCGTGTTTGAAACCTTTTTTCATTAAACTCAGTAATGTATAAAAGATTGTACCTTGTATAACATAATACTGAACTAATTTCAAAAACTCATGAACAAACTCATAATAATATTTGGCCTATTGATAGGATTTCAAGCGGTCATGGCTCAGCCAGGCGAAGTGCGAGAGAGAGACCTTGCCGGTGTATGGAAAATGAAGATTACTTTAGATGATGATGTATTTGAAGATGAAATACGCGATGAAGACAATGCTTTTTCACGACTCATACTCAGAGCCACAGGCAACTTGGTAGAAGGAATTCTGGATGACATTGATATTGAAATTCAGTTTAGAGACAACTATGAATGTAAGATATATGTATCTGCATTTGGAGTAGAGGAGGTTGAGTATACAGAATGGCGCATCAATAGTAGAGGTGAGCTTTATATTGATGATTCAGATTCATTTCAAATGGGAGATGATGAGTATTGGGTATTCGAGGGTGATATACTTGTTGCCTACGAAGATGGTAGACCGCTTGATGACGATGCTGCAGTGTACTTGGTTAAGATTGATTAGACCATACGACATTAATAGACAAAAAAGACCGAACAGGACATGCTCGGTCTTTTTTTGACAGGTTCGGAATTCTAAATTGAATTTAGAATTATCTCTGACGCCTATCTCATTATTTCTGTAGGGTTGACACCATATCTTTCCCTAAAGAGTGCACTAAAGTACTTGGGAGTATCAAACCCTACTTCATAAGAGATTTCAGCTACGGTGTTGTATTTTCCAGAAATCATCATCTGCCGCGCATTGTTTAGCTTTATTTCATTCATATACTGAACGGGCGACATTCCGGTTATTCTCTTCAATTTTCTTCTCATTTGACGTTCGCTTATAGCTAATTCTCCGGCAAGCATAACCATATTGAAATATCTATTACTCATATGTTTACGAAAGATTTTTTCAACCGAGTTAAGCCAATTAAGATCGGCAATTTTGATCGTATTTTCTCTTTTGAAGTCTTCGGTTTCTGTGACATTCGTATCTTCAAGAATTGGCCGGTGTCTGTTTTTTGAATTGGACAACAGATGCTTGCAATGAGCCAGTAAAATTTCTTTTGTAAATGGCTTGGTGATATAGTCACTTACCCCGACAGCAAGAGCTTTTATAATATTTTCGTCCCCTTTTCTAGCCGTCAGTAAAGCGACCGGTGTGGTAGCAAGGACTTTATCTTTACGAATCTTTTCTAATAATTCAAAACCATCCATTTCAGGCATCATAATATCACAAATGACCAGGTCAAAAACTGAGCTGGTATTTTTCATTATTTGCCATGCCTCATGTCCATTTTCGGCAGTTATCACCTGGTAATAATCGCCTAATAACTCGGCCGTATAATCAAGCATTTCCTCTTGATCTTCGACTAACAGAATAGTATTCCTGCTATGGTGAGACAAGTTCCTTTTTGAACTATTCACCTCATCTGGATTTAGATGTGCAGTATTTTGTCGTTTTGGTGAATCATGGGTTTCTAAGGAGATGGGCCATTCTAGTTCATATTTGTACCCATTGCCTGTGGTTACATGCAAATCTAAGCGAGCTCCAGATATTTTTACCATATGTTCGGTCAGCATCAGACTAGTGCTAGATTCATCATTTTCAATCAATTTTTTTGCATGACATTTTGATTCTGAATTAAGAGTTCCAATGGATATCTTTATGATATTTGAGTCGGGTTGCTCTATGTCAATTCTGACTTCACATTGCGCTGGCGCATTTTTCAATGCGGTGTCTATTAATGAGAACAATATCCCTCTTAGGACGCTCTCATCTGACTGCACGGAAATGTTTTCGTTGACAGTATGTCCGCGTGTCAGTTTCACTTTTTTACTTTCCGCTTCCGATTTGAATTGATCGCTTACTTCATCAAGTAGTTTGACGAGTAGAACTTCTTTCTCTATTAACTCCATATGACTTATAATTAAATGAATATAATGTGGACAAGTCAATAATGATATAGGAGTCACAAAAACCCGTTTGGGATTTTTTAACTGCTGAATGAAATATGGGGGAATAATTAAATGCTGAATTTATTGAACGCCTATATGATAAATTTAATGAGAAATCGTAAATAACACCGTATTTGAAATTTGATTCACTCTTTTTGAGCTGATTTACTCAAAAATCCCAAGTTTTCAAATAATAGAGAATTTATAATATTAGGCTTCAAATACTCTGAAAGCCTTTTTTGGAGATTTTTTAAGTGTCCTTTTTAGTTGACTTGTAAACCGATTTGAGCTCAAAATGCTCTATTTAAGAATTTTTGTGTACCAGTCTTAAGTTGAGTCCGGATAATTTTTTTTGGACTAAAAGGAAGGCTTTGTTTTAATCAATATATACCTAAAGTAGTTTGCTTGATTTGTGTCCAAATACATGAAATACTTGCATCTAAGCCACTATTTTCAATAATTTCAAAGAAATACTTTGCACATTATTGAGCTGGATTCTGCGGCTGAAGCACGATTTATTTTTATTTATTTTCATTAGAAAATTAGATGATATATCCTGGCCGGTATCTGTATCAACTGTCCGTTCTCATTCTATTAAAGTCCGATTATTTTCAAATTCATTCCCGTATTTTGGATTCATAACAAATTCTTGACACAATCTTTTCATCCAGCGATTGAAAAGCAAGTAAAAATTAGAAAATGATCAAACGGTATTCATTCATTGAGTTTAATCCAGTTAATAGGTCATTATATGACCAAGATCTAAGAGCCGTATGACATTTTCTAATCAAATGAATGGTAGTCCAAATTGTTGGGTTGAATAATTCATTTGTCGTTTCGCGCAAGGTTAGGGTTGTGCTAGTTTTTAGAAGAATGAGGGGTGTGCAATGCTAAACAGGCCCCATATTGAATGGAATGCTCAGGATGAACAACGTCATCAACACAAGAAATTGGATTGAGACAAATTTCTGAAATAATTGATTTGACCAGTGATATTTTATATGCCAGCTATAGAGAGTTCAGGTTCACACTAAATACTCAACATATGATGCAGAATTCAAATCAAAAGATAATTGTAATTCTAGCGACCTTAGTTTTATTGCTGTCGATGCACAATTCATTTGGCAAAAGAAATGAAAATACGAAGTTTGGACGATTAACAATCGATAACGGACTTTCTCAAAACTCTGTCACCGCCATTCTACAAGACTCTAAATGTTTTCTTTGGATTGCCACACCATATGCACTGAATCGCTATGACGGCTACGATTTTAAGGCTTATGAGATCGAAAGCTTTATCACGTCAATAGAAGAAGATCGAAATGGCAATATCCTGATAGGAACATATGATGGATTGATGAAACTCAACCCTCAATTGGACGAGATAACATCAATTAGGAATGATATAGATACAGCTTCAATAAAAATTAATGCCCTATATAAAACTACTAAAGGCAATGTTCTTATCGGCCATACAAAAGGAGTCTCCATAATCATGCTTTCAACAGTCGATTCAATGGAATCAGAGAGAATTGGGGAGACCTTCGTAGAATTGAAAACTCTTTCCGGTAAAAATGTAAAAGCTATTCATCAAGACCATCAGGGTCAAATTTGGTTTGGGACTGCAAACGATGGGTTAATTTGTATGACTTCAATCTCCGACAATCTATATTCCAAACAATTCTACCAAAATGCTGCTGCACCTTATAAAATCCATAGTAACGCAATTAACAGTATTACTACAGACCATCAAGGTCTCCTTTGGATAGCAACTGACAATGGCCTTGTGAGACTCAATAAGTCACAAAGTGTTCAATGCATTTATAATCACAATAGTGATGATCGACTTTCAATAGCAGCCAATTCCATTTCAGATGTCTTCTACAGTGAGAAAAGTGGGTTGTGGATTGGAACTCGCACCAACGGTGTTGCCCGTTTTGATTTTGATACTAATAACTTTCACAATATTAAAAGCAATTATCACGATCAACGAAGTTTGAGTGATAATAATGTCCGAAAGGGTATATATGAAGATAATACTGGGGTAGTGTGGATTGGGACTAATCATGGAGGTGTTAATTACTATAAACCAGACCGTTTTCAGCACTATTTTGGGAATACAGAATACCCAGAATTCTTTATGAAAAACAATGTTCAGAGCCTATATAAGGGTAAGGATGGAATTTGGGTCACAACAGTCAACAGTGGTCTTCATTACTTTGAAAATAAGTCATCAAGAATTAGGCAAATCGGTAGCGGTATAAATAAACTTAATGCAATTGAATTGAAATCAGTAATTGAAGATTCTAAAGGCAGTATCTGGGTAGTTACGAGAAATCAGGGTCTTATTAGGATTTCCTCACCACTGGGTACACCAAAGTACCACTACTATTCTCACGATAAAGAAAACGATCGAAGCCTTTCTAATGATGAAATACTAGAAGTATTTGAAGATAACCTTGGTGAAATATGGGTAACTCATCGGAGCGGACTACTTAGCAAATATCTGGGTGATACAAATGGTTTTGAAAAGCATATTCAGCTGAAACCTACAAATGATGAAGTTGATATTTCGGCCACTTATCTGGACGATAATAATCATGTATGGATTGGCACTAAAACAAATCTTGTTTATTACGATCTGATAAAAAACCAAGTGGTTAATGAAGTTAGCCTTCATACGATACACGATTCTGGTAATTCCGATTCTTTAATAAGGTCAATTTATGGAAGCAAAGATTCGATGTATCTCTGGATTGGCACTAATAACGGACTCTGGAAATTCAACAAATTATCTAAAGAATTCAAACAATACAATATTGCTGATGGGTTGCCAAGCAATTTAATAAATGCAGCAATTCAGATAGATGAGAGTAATGTATGGCTTAGCACCAATAATGGGCTCTCGCATTTTGATCTAGAAAAAGAGAAGTTCATAAATTTTGATAATTCTGATGGGCTTCAGGGTAAACAATTTAATAATGATGCTCATCATTTATCTAATGACGGGCAAGTATTGTTCGGGGGGCTAAATGGCTTCAATGGTTTCTATCCTGGGGATATAAAATTGGAATCTAATCTACCCAGTATTATTCTGACCTCGTTCAAATTGTTTGATCGAGAAGTCAAGGTTGGAGACAAAAATGGAGACGAATCACCTTTGGTTAAAACGATAAGCTACACCAATTCGCTTACCATACCATGGGACAAAAGTGTATTATCGTTTGAGTTTTCTGCTCTGAATTTCACTGCACCGCAGAAAGTGAAATATGAGTATCAGCTTATCGGGTTTGATGAAAAGCCAAATTTAATTGAAGGAACAGGCTCTCGTAATATCTCATACACCAATTTGTCGCCAGGTGATTATGATTTAAGATTTAAAGCCGGTATTGATGGCATTTGGAGCGTTGAAAACGCTTTAAAACTGACCATTATTCCTCCTATTTATATGACAAATTGGTTTAAATCGATTGGGATGACTTCGTTGATTATTCTGATGGCATTTAGTTTTAGATGGAGGACAAGCACTATACGTAAACAAAACCGGAAATTCGAGGCTATGGTGAAGCAGCGCACACTCGAATTGTCCGAGAGTACAGAAAACTTAGAGTGGGTGCAAAAAGTTGTGCAGCAACAGAACGAAAAACTAAACAAGCTCAATTCGGACCTTGAACTAGATGTTTCTCTTAGAACGGCTGAATTAGAAGAAGCTATCAATGAGTTGGACGGGTATATTGATAAAACAACGCATGATTTAAGAGGCCCAGTTTCTGCAATACTGGGAATTCAAGAGGTGATTGTCAATGAGGTGAAGGATAAGGCGGCACTATATTATTTTGAAATAATCAATCAGCAGACTCAAAAGATCGACAATTTGATAATAGACATTTTAACACTATCTCATATTCGCCATAAAGATCTGGAAAACCGATCATTGGATCTTGGAAAGATCTTGGATCAAAGTGTTCAAATATTGGAAGAAGAAATTAGTTCTGCAAAAATTGACCTGCATATCAATATAGCATCAAATCAATTGATCAGGACAGATGAAAAAATACTCTTGGGGCTTCTGGTCAATTTAATCAAGAGCAGCATTAACGGTAGACGTGATATGGGTAGGCACTATATTTTCATAGAGGTAAGCAGGGTTCAGAACTTGATTTCTATAGAGTTGATAGATAATGGAATAGGTTTTAGAAGAGAATTTCTCGACAGGGTTTATGATATGTTTTTTAGAGGTGACAATCCAAGACAAAGCAGCGGTTTAGGGATGCATATAGTGAAGACAGCGGTGAATCGCCTCAGAGGAGAAATAGGTTTGAAAAGTGAGTTGAACATAGGGAGTGTTTTTAAAATATCACTGCCCAGTGCAACACCATCACAATACGCCAATGAATATTCTGAGAATTATAAATTGAGTTATAAGTCTTGAATCACTTATAGATCAATCTGTAGCTGGCTTTATCCCAATTCGACTCAGATTAGATATTACAACCTACCTATTATTATTAGATGTCTGATAAAAGTATAATTATGGAAAATGAAATATTTAAATCAAGAGGAGAGAAATTGAAGCAACAAGACTCAAATGAGATTGCATATAAATGTTTTCCACTTAAAAAAATGGATTTACGTTGGATGCAAAAAACTGAAACAAATTCTTTCAAGTTGTTGCATGCTAATCACTCAAGTAGAAATCAACCTTCCCGGGTGCCAGTCAAACGACCAATTGAAAGAGCTCAATCGTCGCACTCAATTTTGCCTGCAGCAGTGATGAAATCTGATTATGAAAGGACTCTATGCTATAGTCCCAGCAAAAGTATTGAATGCAGCCAGAAATGGACAACACTTATCCTTGAAGATGAGCCAACAATGGGTCAATATCTTTGTCAGGAGCTAGCTAAATTGAGTCGCGTGGTAAGGAAAAAAAATACATTGCAGGCGCTGCAATGGGTCGAATCAGAAAAATCGGTAGATTTGATTGTGTTAGATGCAACCAGGTTAGATTCTAATACAGAAGACTTGCTCAATAAAATAAGAGGAACAAATCAACTTTGCGAAATACCAGTTCTATTACTCTTGTTCTCATCCGGGTTGGATTTAGAATCAAGAGCCAAATATCTAGAATTTAGAGTTGAAGATTATCTTGTAAAACCCTTCTACAACACGGAGCTACTTGTGCGAACCAAGGGACTGCTTAAGGCATCTGAGGCTAGAAGAAAATCTAAACATTGGAGCTCGAAAGTGAATCAAAGTGATCCCAATAATTCAATTGATGATGACAAATTAATGACAAAAGTCAGATGCATTTTAGCAAGGAGACTTGCTAATTCGAAGTACAATATGACTGCATTGGCACGGGAATTGGCAATTGGTAAGACCAACCTACTATTAGGAATTATGCGAGCAACAGGCATGAACCTGAATCAATATATTAAGGAATTTAGATTGCAACAGGCTCGCAAAAATATCCTTACTAAGAAGAGCACTTCCCTTATTGATGCCTGTTCGTCTGTCGGTCTGGAAAATCCTAGCTATTTTTCAAAACTATATTTTGATAGATTCGGAATCAAGCCGTTTTCAACTCTTCATAGTTTTTGCTGATCACCATCATCTTAAATGAACTCAGTCGACTCCTCAAATTCTTAGATCAGATATAAAATAGAGAAAAATCCCATTAATTAGGGGAATCAAAAAAGATGATAAACAAATCGGATTGCTAATCATCACATTCTTCTTTCTGTTCATAACCGCTTTAATATTTGGACTGATTTTGTAGTCTAAATCAAGAAACAAAATGGTCGAAGAAATAATTAAAAATGAACGAGTTACTTCATCTGGAAGAAGGATACTCTCATCCATTCAAAAGACATCGATAGTTGAAGATTGGGAATCCTCAGGCTTATCTGATTTACTTGAAAGACTAAACTCATAATTTACTTTTCATCTCATTAACGTCCTCAAGATAAATGGAGCATAATTCCTTTGTCCCAATAAACCTAATGCTTCCCTTTTCGTCTAGCACAATAAATTGCTTCAAATCCTTACTATACTTAATTCCCATCTTAGGTTTGTTACGCATGAATAAGCTTAAAATATTCATTTATTTAATATTTAAATAATTACAATCTCCCTGCACTCGAGCAGATTGGGTCCCGCAAAAGACTGTCTAGTCTATCTATTTTTCGGTATTCAAATAAAATATAAAATGCAGTAACAATTTGGCCAATTTTAGCAAGCATACGGTCAATTACCAACTTGATAGAATGAGTTAGAAAATCAATATCGTATGTATGTTATTTGAAAGAGAATGAAGGGTTGAATGAAACTTTTCAATTTGGAATAAATCGAATTATTAGCTTTTATTCGGAATTGCGTTACTTAAAATAATTCTGAAATATCGACTGTACTACTTAACAAAGAAGAATAGTTTTAGTCTAAAAAAGTACAGGTACACTTCCGTCTGAAGTGTACCTGCCCAACTAACTTATCTTGTAACCATTTATTAATATCAACACAATTATAATACACATGACATCTCACAATTGGTCATTTTAGTCAAGTAAACGGACGCTTTATTCTGATTAACTATAATATTCCAGGACGACTCATTGCTGAATGTGAAACATGAAATATAAGATGACCTAGGATAGAGCCGAGTTTATAGATAATCGAATAAATAAGCTCATCTCTGTGGTAACGAAAGAATTTGTTGAAGAAATTGAACGATGGGATCAATTTTCAATTGTTTGCATTTAGTAGCGTGAAGTAAACCTTCTTGACTCAATAGCGCATTCTATGACAAAAGCAATAGGATTGAATTGCAATATTTCTAGTATTAATATTTGTTGGTCCCAAGCGTAACACACGAAACATTCCTTAGAGAATGGAATGTATAGACAAAAAAATAGCATCGAGATTTACGCTCGATGCTATTTCAATATGATTAAAGCTATTTGCTTATTCTTCTTTTTTCTCCTTTTTCGAGGACTTATTCTTCTTTGCCGTGATTGTGAGTACGTCATCTTTTGACTTGTGATCTGCTATTAGCGTCTCACCCTGAGATACATCCCCTTTTAGGATTTCTTCTGCAATAGGATCCTCCAGGTACTTCTGGATCGCTCTATTTAGTGGTCTCGCACCATACTGAGCATCATATCCTTTGTCAGATAGGAAGTCTTTGGCCTTGTCTGTCAATTCGATGTTGTACCCTAGATCGATGATTCTTTCTAGCAGCTTGTCTAGAGAAATATCTATGATCTTATGGATGTGCTCTCTTTCCAATGAGTTGAAAGTGATTACATCATCCAAACGATTCAGAAATTCAGGACTAAACGTCTTCTTCAACGCACTTTGAATAGTTGATTTCATTACCTCGTCCAGATTGTCTTTTTTGGACTTGTTCATAAAACCTATTCCGGCACCAAAATCTTTAAGATCACGTACCCCAATGTTGGAAGTCATGATGATAATCGTATTTCGAAAGTCTACTTTTCGTCCCAGTCCATCTGTCAATATTCCATCATCCAGTACCTGCAGGAGTATATTGAATACATCCGGATGCGCCTTTTCTATTTCATCTAGCAGTACCACGCTATAAGGCTTTCTTCTGACCTTTTCTGTCAGCTGACCACCTTCCTCGTAGCCCACATATCCAGGAGGCGCTCCGACTAATCTTGACACAGAGAATTTCTCCATGTACTCACTCATATCGATTCTAATCAGCGCATCGTCTTTGTCAAACAGGTAGTGAGAAAGTACTTTGGCTAGCTCTGTCTTTCCTACGCCTGTAGGGCCGAGGAATACAAAACTTCCAATTGGTTTCTTAGGGTCTTTCAGACCTACACGCGTTCTTTGGATAGCCTTGGTCAGCTTTTCAATCACCTCGTCCTGTCCAATGATCTTATGCTTAAGGTCATCTTTCATGCCGAGTAATTTGTTGCTCTCTTTTTGAGCTACTCGCTTGGCAGGCACGCCAGTCATCATCGCGATAACTTCAGCTACGCTGTCCTCATCCACGGTGAATCTTTGAGACTTCGTCTCTTCCTCCCATTTGGCTTTGGCCATTTCGAGTTGTTCGATGAGTTTTTTCTCACGATCTCTCAGCTGAGCCGCCTCTTCGTATTTTTGGCTTTTCACCACCTGATTTTTTTGCACCTTGATGTCCTCTATAGACTCCTCCAAGCTTACTATTTCGTCAGGCACGTAGATATTGTTGATATGGACTCTGGAGCCAGCTTCATCCAGTACGTCTATAGCTTTGTCAGGCAAAAATCTGTCACTTATATAACGATCCGAGAGATTTACGCAAGCCGCGATTGCCTCTTCAGTATAGTTTACATTGTGATGACTCTCGTACTTATCTTTGATATTGTTGAGTATCTGCACCGTCTCCTCTGTCGTGGTGGCGTCCACCATTACGATCTGGAATCTACGAGCGAGTGCGCCGTCTTTTTCTATATACTGTCTGTATTCGTCCAGAGTGGTTGCGCCTATGCATTGGATTTCTCCTCTGGCTAGAGCAGGCTTAAACATATTGGAGGCATCAAGCGAACCAGAAGCACCACCAGCACCTACGATTGTGTGCAACTCATCGATAAAAAGGATCACCTCGGGAGATTTCTCAATCTCATTCATGACCGCCTTCATTCTCTCTTCAAACTGGCCTCTATACTTAGTACCAGCTACGAGTGAAGCCAGATCTAAGGTAACCACACGTTTGCCAAACAGCACACGGGATACCTTTTTCTGAATGATCCTAAGGGCCAGGCCTTCTGCGATAGCAGTTTTACCTACACCGGGCTCACCAATCAAAATGGGGTTGTTTTTCTTTCTTCTACTTAGCACTTGAGCTACACGCTCTATTTCTTTGTCTCGACCTACGATAGGATCCAAGGCATCGTCCTCGGCCATCTTAGTCAGGTCACGACCAAAATTGTCCAGTACAGGAGTCCTAGACTTGTCGCCACCCTTGGATGATTCCTTACTCGATGAGGCACCGCCTCCGGCACCACTACCAGATCCAAAAAGCCTGGAAGAGTCCTCATCCGGTTCATCCGTATCTGATGATCCTAGCGGATGTTCTGTCTGGTACTCAAGTAGCTCCTTCACCACGTCATAGGCGACATCAAATTTATCCAAAATCTGAGTGCCAATATTATCCTCATCTCTCAATATCGAAAGCAATAAATGCTCCGTGCCAATCAAATGGCTCTTGAAGATTTTCGCTTCCAGGTAAGTGATTTTTAAAACTTTTTCAGACTGACGGGTTAGTGGAATGTTTGCCAGATTTTTGACATTGTTAGTAGCTGATCCTTTAGTAGCTTTTTCGATAGAAGCTCTAAGCTCGTCCAGAGACACGCCCAACTTTTTCAATAAGCTTACTGCTACACCTTCGCCTTCACGAATCATTCCTAAGATCAGGTGCTCTGTACCGATGTAATCGTGACCCAGTCTGAGCGCTTCTTCTCTGCTTAGTGAAATGACCTCTTTTACTCTATTTGAAAACTTTGCTTCCATACGCTACTTTGTGTGTAGTAAAAATAAATTTTAATCTTCTAAAATCTAAAGATTACAGTAAAAACGAAATAAATTATTGAATCGTTTCTCAAATCTGGATTTTATAAATACTTGTCCGCTTCTGGTCCAACACAGCTGAGCAAATCAAGAATACTCAGATTCGCTGCAAATTTGTTACCAAACAATTGTTGATATGAGATTGGAGTATAAAACTCTCTGCAAATATAATCTGATTTTGGGTGGATTACCGAACGAACGTCCTCTGTTTCGTTGAATGGCCCTTTTTTATAGATGGATGTATATTTTATAGGGGTGTCAATATTGAGTACTTTCAGACAGAATGTCAGCAGCTCTTGATTCAATGCGAGCAGAGTCTCATGCTTCCTGAATAGGATGTCGTGGAAATATGGTTCGTAGTACTCGAAAAATGGAGATTTGTTGTAACAAGATATGATGGCCCGCCAGTGATTATTAAGCCATTTTTGACCATAGTCAATTTTAATCTCATCCATGGCAATTTTCTTGTTGCCGCCGATCATTGGAATGGCCAAGGGGAGAATATCCTGCGAGCCCAGGATATAGCAGCGGTTACGGTAAGTCTGCTTTACAAAGTATTCCTTAGTTTCTATCCATACTTCAGATCGGTTTTTAATCAAACTGAAATACTCAATGCATGGAAAATACTGGCTTTCGATCAGCGTTTTCATAAATACGCAGATAAATCTCCAAGCCCTTCTCTGACCAACAAAGGTTCGTCATCTGTGCAATCCACTACTGTGCTGGCCGTGACTTCGCCATAGCCACCATCGATTACAATGTCTACCAGTCCTTGATACTTTTCATAAATCAACTCAGGATCAGTGGAGTATTCCAGCACTTCGTCATCATCATGGATAGAAGTGGTGATGATCGGATTGCCCAATACCCTGACAATCTCTCTCGGAATATTATTGTCGGGTACTCTGATCCCTACAGTTTTTTTCGAGGCGTTCAAAATTTTGGGCACTTTGCTACTCGCATTTAGAATATAGGTAAATGGACCAGGCAGTGTTTTTTTCATCAACTTAAAGACGGGATTAGGAATTGACCTTACATATTCAGCGATATGACTGAGGTCATAGCAGATAAATGAAAAGTTGGACTTCCCTTTAATCTGCTTGAGCCTCCTAATATTATCAATAGCCTTTGTATTAAAAATACTGCATCCCATACCATAGACAGTGTCTGTTGGATATATGATCACGCCTCCATTGTGCAAGACCTTGCAGATAGCGTCAATTTTTTGAGGATCCGGATTCTCCTCGTACAGTTTTATGAATTGTGTGTCCATGGTTCAGAAGCTAAAATTAAAACAAATGCCTTAAGATTATTCTAAATAATTACTTTTGCCGCCAATGGATAAGAAGAAAATAGTAATGGGAGCGGCCATCGTAGCGTTTTCTATGATGCTCTCCTCCTTTGGGTTTTATTTTTGGCAAATGGTCTATTCGCCTAATTTTTTGGTCGAGCAAGATCCCAAGCCCCTCATGATCAAGACTGGATCTACTTTCAAAGACGTGCAAAACACGCTCTATGATAGACGCTATGTCAATGATCTGGTATCATTTAGTTTTCTATCCAAAATGATGGACTACGACGAGTTGGTAAAACCAGGACTGTATCTGATAGAGCCCGGCATGACCAATATGCAGGTCATCCGCATGCTTAGAGCTGGCGATCAGACAGAAGTCAATGTCACATTCAACAATGCCAGACTGCTATCTGACCTTCCGGAAAAGCTAACCCGAAATCTGGAAATGACCGAATTGCAGTTGGCAGAGTGGCTCCTCAATGATTCTATCCAATCGGCCTATGGATTTGATAGCCTTTCCTTCATTGGCATGTTTATCCCGAACACCTACAAGATGTTTTGGAATATCAAACCTGAAGATTTGCTAAATAGGCTAAAAAAAGAACATGACAAATTTTGGACAGACGAACGATTACAGAAAGCAGAACAGCTGGGCTTGACTACAAATGAGGTGAGTGTCCTGGCGTCAATAGTACAGGCCGAAACCATCAAGTCCGATGAAAGACCTATAGTCGCAGGCGTCTATCTCAATAGACTCAAAAGGGGATACCCACTACAGGCAGATCCGACTTTGGTATTTGCCGCACAAGACTTTGCTATAAAGAGAGTGCTCAACAAGCATAAGCAAATAGACTCACCATACAATACCTATAAGTACCAGGGATTGCCACCTGGCCCGATCAATATGCCAAGCATCACTTCCATAGATGCAGTACTGAACTATACAGAGCACAAATACCTGTACTTCTGTGCTAAAGAAGATTTTTCTGGGTATCACAACTTTGCAAGAAATCTGATCGATCACAATCGTAACGCGGAGAAATATCAGCGGGCGCTAAACAAAGCCGGACTCTATAGATAATGCCTAAGGAACATTCATTTTTCAACGA
Source organism: Reichenbachiella sp. (assembly GCF_039941815.1). GTDB lineage: Bacteria > Bacteroidota > Bacteroidia > Cytophagales > Cyclobacteriaceae > Reichenbachiella. Next base: position 50,473 of record NZ_JBDVDW010000062.1, on the reverse strand, counting down.
TGTGTATGAAGTGGTCAAGCTGATCCCTGCTGGTCGTGTGACCAACTATGGCGCAATCGGAAAGTATCTCGGCTCTGGGCTGAGTGCGCGGATGGTCGGTTGGGCCATGAATGCTGCCCACGGGCAAGAAGACGTACCAGCACATCGAGTGGTCAATAGTCAGGGGCTCCTTACCGGAAAAATGCACTTTGCTACCCCCGATACAATGCAACAGCTGTTAGAAGCCGAGGGTTTGACCATCGTGAAGGATAAGATCAAAAACTTCAGCGAGCACTTTTGGGATCCAGCGACGGAGCTGGAATTATGATTTTTTTGTCAAAAACAAAAGCCCTGTAAAAGTCAGAAGTCCATTGACCAGAAGAAGCTCAAACCCAAACTTGTAGCCACCTAACCATTCTACAGAGTATTCATTGATTACGTAAGTGAGAAATGGTGCCGTCAGACAAATCAGTGGAATCCAACGATCATGTACTTTCCGAGTCGAGAATAACCCAAAAGTATACAATCCAAGCAAGGGACCATAAGTATATCCGGCGACACGAAATACTGAGTTGATGACACTGTCGTTATTGATCGCTTCGAAGATAATAATCACCAGAAAGATGAGAACCGAAAAGCCAAGATGTACCAAAGTTCGTTTTTGCTGATTGCTTTTACCAGGATCTTCGTCCAAAAAGTCAATGTAGAAAGAGGTCGTCAGTGCGGTAAGTGCCGAGTCCGCGCTCGAATAGGCCGCGGCAGTCACACCAAGTAAAAAAACCACGCCGCCAAGCACACCAAAATGATTCATGGCCAAATAGGGGTAGAGCCCGTCAGTCGTTTGTGTAAGGTCAATTTGGTGCACATCCACAAAATGATACAAGAGTACACCGAGAGACAAAAACAGTAGATTGGCAAAAATCAGTACTATGCTAAACCAGAATACGTTCTTTTTTGCATCGCTCAGTGAGCGACAAGTTAGATTTTTTTGCATCATATCCTGATCAAGTCCGGTCATGACTATGGCGATAAAAGCACCGGCAAAAAACTGCTTGAAGAAATTGCGTGGGGCCTGCCAGTCCCAAATAAAAACGTCCGACAATTCACTGGATCTAATGATTCCTGACAAGTCGGAGAAAGTTAAGTTGAGTTGGCTGGAAATGATGTAAATACTGATTCCGACTGCCAGCAGCATAAACAGTGTTTGTAAGGTGTCTGTCCAAACGATTGTCTTTATACCTCCTTTAAATGTATAAAGCCAGATGAGTGCGATAGTAACAAAAACTGAAACTGAAAAAGGAATATTGAATGAATCGAAAAAGGCAATTTGCAGTACCGTAGCTACCAGAAACAGTCTGAACGCGGCGCCTATTACCCGCGAAATCAGAAAGAAGAAAGCACCAGTTTTGTAGGCACTTCGGCCAAATCTCGATTCCAGATACTGATAAATCGATATCAGGTTCATTTTGTAATAAAGTGGTAGCAGTACCTGAGCAATCACAAAATAGCCCAGCAGATAACCCAGCACCATTTGGAAGTAGGCCCATTGGCTATTGCCCACCTCGCCAGGTACGGATATAAAAGTGACACCAGAGAGAGAAGCGCCAATCATACCAAAAGCCACCAGATACCAGGGCGATTGCCTGTTGGCAGTAAAGAAGGACTCGGCATCGCTGTTTTTGGAGGTGAAATGAGCGATGGTCATCAATACCATGAAATAACCTGCGATGACAGAAAATACCAATATAGGGCTCATATTACAATCATTTTTTTTCTAAAAGGAGCAAACATAGTGATTCTTCTCATAGGAAGTAATCAGTCCAATTGAAGTGATATCCAGTTTATTGGATTAAATTGCGGCTCGGTTTTGATGTTATATTAGACCGTCAATAAAAATAAGATTTATGAGTGAGGTAGGTAACATACATTTCAACAACGAAGACGCGCACTGCAAGGAGTTTGCTAAAGTATTGAATGGTCGAGTGAACGATTATTTTAAATCGAAAGGAATTTCAAAATATGGCAATGCAGAGATGTATTTTAAGACTGTATTCATGTTGACCTTGTTCTTCGCTCCTTTTGTAGCAATCATTTACTTTGAGCCTGCCGGATGGATCGCACTAGGATTGGCTATTTTGATGGGATTGGGAATGGCAGGCATTGGCTTGGGAATCATGCATGATGGCAATCACGGCTCATATTCCAAACACAAATGGGTTAATAACCTGATGGGGTATACACTCAATTTAGTGGGTGCCAATGCCATGAATTGGAAAATTCAGCACAATGTAAAGCACCATACCTATACCAACATCGAAGATCACGACGAAGATATTGAACCAAAAGCGATCCTCAGGTTTTCTCCGGCCACGCCTTTAAAAAAGGTTCACAAGTACCAATACCTCTATGTTTGGTTTTTCTATTCTTTGGGCACGTTTTTTTGGGTGACCATAAAAGATTTTGCCAAAATCAGCAGATACAAAAAAGAAGGCATACTCTACAAAAATGTGAGTAGCGTTTTTAAAGAATACGCTATTTTGATCATAACCAAGATCGTTTATTTTTCCTGGGTGATCGGGATTCCAGTCTATTTTACAGCTTACACCGGAGGCGAAATATTCCTTGCGTTCTTTATTATGCATTTGGCAGCAGGACTGGGAGTAGGGGTGATTTTTCAGCCGGCACATTTACTGCCAGAAGTAGAGTATCCGGAACCAGACGAAAATGGAAGAATGAAGTATTCCAGATTTGTTCATCAGCTATATACCTCTGTAAATTTTGCAAACGGTAGCAAACTCGTGACCTGGTATGGTGGTGGGCTAAATTTTCAAGTAGAACATCACCTTTTTCCACATGTCTGTCATGTGCACTATGCAGCTATCGCGCCTATCGTAAAGGAAACAGCAAAAGAGTTTAATATACCCTACCATGCTAAAAAGGGCTTCTTTGAGACATTGGCCGAACATACTAAAATGCTCAAGTGGCTCGGTACTCCTGATAGTCAGCTGGTAAAGGCCTAGAGGAACTAATTGTCCTCCTGGTACCAAAATGGAATGGTTGCAAACTCCTCATGAGTTTTATTGCCTGCCGAATCGATTTCGACTCGCTTGATTTGAAGTGTGTTTTCGCCAGCAAGAAATCCATCTGCAGAGAGGATTGTCTGGAGTCCTTTTTGTCCTTTTCTAGGATGGGTATAAAATCTGAAGGTTAAAGACTCATAAATAGAATCATTGACCTCGATTTGATAAATGGAGCTCAGACAGGTAAGCGCTTTTTCGAAATCTTCGTCTTCATATTTTTGCTGTCCGATATGCAAATTGCCACCTTCAAATTTAGTTTTAAGCCTCCAGTTGAGACCATCTTCCTTGAGCGGTGTAAAATCTCCGCAGTGCGACTTGATTATATTGTTATACCTGGCATTGTACCTCAAAAACACCTTTAAGAAAGGCTTTTGCACATAATCAGATTCTATGCTCGCCACATCAATGTAATCGCTCTCTGGTCGTAGATTGTCATAATAGTTTGCTGACAAAGTATATTCATTATCCCTCACTGGGTAATAGGGATGCTGATCAAATTTGAATAAAAATGTAAATGCCAGCGCAAATGAGGCAATGGCATAAACCATCCGAATCTTTCGTTTCGAAAATTTACTAATCATATAATAGTAAATACTTCTACTGAGGATCGATACAGTAATAAAATTATAAAGCCTATAAAACGGATAGTAGATCCTTGAAAACCACTTGATCTTTTTGAAAAAACCAAGTGTAAAATAGTCTATCATATACAGCAAGCCCGTAATCAATAGCGTTAGAATGATCAGCGTAGCTGCCTTGGTGATGATATAATCAAAAGAGTCTGGAGTCAGGTCAAGCAGCGCATTGAAAACGATGGCAATCACCCCGATGAAAATCAGATACATGCCAAACGCCATCAGAATGGAGATCACAAGAAAAGCGAAGGCGAAGATTACACTACAAATTTCGTCTAGTTTGATAACCAACTGATCCAGGCTGATCACTTTCTTTTTCAATTTTTCTGTGAAAAATTCACTGTAATTAAGTCGGGAAAAATCGATACTCGACTGTACTGATCGTAGCCCTATAGTACCGATCCAGAACCCACGAAGCATCAGATGCGAAATCAGGCAGAAGACCAGTGCTTGAAGCGAGATGTGTACCAGTCCAAGGAAAAGGTATAGAGTACTGTATTTACTTGATTGAAAGTTGTATTGATATTCGATCTCCGTGATAAATCCATCAAAGGAATTGGTCGCCTGTATCAATAAAAATATGGTGAAGGCCGAGACCAGCAATTCCAATTGCCAGCTTTCTCGCTCAAGTTTTTTGAGCCACTCGTTGATTTGCTCCTCAGGAATATTACTCATTTGGTTTTTAGGTTTGCTGCTATTAATCTAATTCATTCTAATGAATTATAAAACTTGACTAGCAACCTAAGTCCTCAAGCATTATAGTTTGCTGAATGTTACCTTTTAGTTTCTTCCTACTAAGGTAAACTTGGGTAGCGTGCATCAAGCCAAGACGGCAATAATTCTGGTTTATTTTGATTGGCCAAATGCAGCATTCAAATCCTCGATGATGTCGTCGATGTGCTCAAGTCCCGCTGATATTCGGATCAGATTAGGCGCAATGCCAGTAGCTTCTCTTTCTTCATCCGTTAGGCGAGCATGAGTAGTAGAGGCTGGATGAGTAATGATTGTTCTGGTATCCCCTAGATTGGCCGTCAGGCTACACATGCCAATTTCATTGAGAAACTTTGTTCCCCGCTTCAGTCCACCTTTGATCCCAAAACAAACCATACCCCCGCCACTTCGCATCTGCTTTTTGGCGATCTGATATTGAGGATGCGAAGGTAAAAATGGATACCTTACCCATTCCACATTTTCGTTGGATTCAAGCCATTCTGCTAGTTTCAGAGCGTTCTCGCCATGTTTATCCATGCGCACCGCCAACGTCTCGAGACTTTTTGATAGTACCCAGGCATTGAAAGGCGACAGCGCCGGACCTGTGCTTCGGCTGAATGTATAGATTTCTTTAATCAGCTCACTTTTGCCGACAATCATCCCACCCATGACACGGCCTTGCCCGTCGAGGTACTTGGTCGCCGAGTGAATCACAAGATCAGCACCGTAAGAGATGGGCTGCTGCAAATATGGAGTCGCAAAGCAATTGTCCACAATAAAGATCAGTCCATTCTTTTTAGCGAAAGCGTTGGCAAATTCGAGGTCGATCAGTTCTATGCCTGGGTTTGTCGGTGTTTCTAGAAAAAGTATTTTGGTGTTGGGTTGGACTTTCGATTGCCAGCTATCCGTGTCGTTAAGATCCAGGTAAGTGCTTTCGATCTTATACTTAGGCAAAAATTTAGTAATCACAGAGTGCGAAGAGCCGAAAATAGACCTGCAGGATAGCATATGATCACCTGCGCTGAGCAAGGTGGCGAAGGTGGAAAAAACGGCAGCCATACCCGTAGCCGTCGCGTATCCGGCTTCTGCACCCTCCAAAGCACACATTTTGTCTATGAATTCGGTGGTATTCGGGTTGGTGAAGCGACTGTAGGTGTTTCGGTCGACCTCCTCGGCAAAAGTCGCACGCATCTCCTCCGCATCATCGAATACGAAACTGGAGGTCAGATACATCGGTGTAGAATGCTCCTTTTCGTGTGTAGTCTTAATTTGTGTTCGGATCGCTTTGGTTTCGAAATGTAATTGCTTTTTCATGGAGTTGCCTTCTGTAAATTTTAACAATCGTCTGGTATCTTTTTGGGAAGATGATCGAAGGTTTAATGAAATAATCACAGGGAATGCCTATGATTTTTGCAAATATGTAAAGTTCGAGTCGAAAATCAGTCTCTGAGGTAAACAATTATGGTACATTTATTAGGTTTGCGCCTTCAAAATTTCATGAATCAAAAGGCCCTTCTATATAAGCACGATGAACCTTTCAATCTAGAAAGGGGGGAAGTACTTCCGCAGCTGGAAATCGCTTATCACACTGTTGGTACGCTCAATGCAGAGAAGAGTAACGTGGTATGGGTTTTTCATGCACTCACTGCCAACTCAGAAGCGACGGACTGGTGGTCGGGACTTTTCGAAAAAAATTCCGCCATCAACCCGGATAAGTATTTTATTATCTGTGCCAACATTTTGGGCTCTCCCTATGGTACTACAAGTCCGTTGTCCATCGATCCTGCTAGCAAGCAGCCTTACTACTCCAGATTTCCTTTTATTACAATAAAGGACATGGTACATGCGCATCGCCTGCTAAAGACTCATCTGGGAATCGAAAAAATTGCTATAGGCTTGGGTGGTTCTATGGGTGGATTTCAGACATTCGAATGGGCGGTTCAAGAGCCAGAGTTGTTCGAGAAACTGATAATGGTAGCTACAGCGCCGAAAGAATCTCCCTGGAGAATATCTATACATGCCGCTCAGAGGTTGGCCATAGAGGCCGATCCCACCTGGAAGGACGATGGTGTCGATGCCGGAACTGCCGGTGTGGCTGCATCAAGGGCCATAGGTATGTTGTCCTATAGAAATCATGAAATCTTTGAGAAGACACAAAAAGACGACGAATCCAAAGTCGACGATTTTAAAGCGGACTCTTACATTAGATATCAGGGAACCAAGTTGGCCAACCGCAAGTTCAATGGGTTTTTGCTTTGGAATCTTACCAAAGCCCTGGATAGTCATGATGTGAGTAGAGGCCGTGGAACTCTGCTTGAAGTTCTGGAAGGAATTAGAATCCCGGTGCTTCAAATTGCTATCGCCTCAGATCTCTTATTCCCTGTAGAAGAGCAGAGAAGAATCGCAGATCACCTTTATCAGGTGGCCTATCATGAAATAGAATCATTCTACGGACATGACGGTTTTCTTACTGAGACCGAAAAGATAAATGGACTAATAGACCAGTTTATAGCCTAGACCTTACATTTTCTTGCAGGCCTCATTATCTTCGCGAGACCAATGTTACGATCGGATAAAGACGGCTGACTTACATTTGTAACCAGAAAGCACAAATAAAATTAAAATGAAAATAGAGCAAATATATACTGGATGTCTGGCGCAAGGAGCGTATTACATACAGAGTGGCGACGAGGCGGTAATCATAGATCCATTGAGAGAGGTGGATTCATATGTCGAGAAGGCCAAAGAGAATGGAGCAACCATCAAATATATTTTTGAAACTCATTTTCATGCTGACTTCGTGTCCGGGCATCTTGATCTGGCAAAGAAAACAGGTGGAAAGATTGTATTTGGCCCAACGGCTGTGACTGCATTCGACTGTCACGTAGGACAGGACGGGGAGGTTTTTGAAGTTGGAGACATCAAAATCAAACTCTTACATACGCCAGGTCATACAATGGAAAGTAGCACTTTTCTACTGATAGACGAACAGGGTAAAGAAACAGCGATATTTTCAGGAGACACTTTATTTATTGGGGATGTGGGGCGCCCAGATTTAGCCGTCAAATCTGACCTTACGGAAAAAGACCTTGCAGGATTTCTGTACGAAAGCTTGAGAACTAAAATCATGACCCTACCCGACGATGTAGTTGTGTATCCTGCACATGGAGCGGGGTCAGCGTGCGGCAAGCACATGTCCTCGGAGACCTGGGATACTCTGGGCAATCAAAAGAAGACCAATTATGCCTTGCGTGCTGATATGACCAAAGACGAATTTATCAAAGAGGTAACCGAAGGAATCATGCCTCCGCCACAGTATTTTGCTAAAAATGCGATGATGAATAAGTCAGGCTATGAAAGCATAGATACAGTAATGCAAACAGGCACAGTGCCGTTGGACGTGGAGACCTTTGAGGCTATGGCCAATCACGAAGGGGCTTTGGTACTGGATACCAGACATCAGAATGACTTTGTAAAAAGTCATATTCCCAATTCTATCTTTATTGGTATAGACGGCAATTTTGCTCCATGGGTAGGTGCGTTGATCACAGACCTAAAACAGCCAATAGTTTTTATCGCAGATCCAGGAAGAGAAGAAGAAGTAGTTACTCGACTGTCCAGAGTAGGTTATGACAATACCTTGGGGTATCTAAACGGGAGTTTTGCAAGCTGGACAGCCGCAGGAAAAGAGACAGCAAATCTGGCTTCAATTTCTCCAGAGGAATTTGAGACTCATCTGAATAGTAGTCACACGAATATTCTAGACGTAAGAAAGCCAGGTGAGTATACTTCTGAGCATGTAGATCAGGCAATAAATTTCCCATTGGACTTTATCAACTCACACATGGGAGAAGTCAATGCCGACAACCAATACTATCTGTATTGCGCCGGCGGATATAGATCAGTTATCGCTTCGTCCATTCTCAAATCACGAGGAATTCATGATTTAGTAAATGTCGAACTTGGATTCAAGGGTATCATTGAGACAGGAATTAGTAGAACCGAATATGTATGCCCAACAACTATTAAATAATATAAGATGTATCAAAATATTGACGAAATAGCCTTTGCTGAAAAATTTGAAGCGGACCAAAATGCTGCTTTACTGGATGTCCGGACTCAAGAAGAATATGATTCAGGGTTTATAGCCGGATGTGAGCTGATGGATATTTTTCAGCCTGACTTCAGAGAAAAACTTGAAGGGTTAGATAAATCAAAGAATTATTACGTGTATTGCCGCAGTGGTAATCGAAGTGGTCAGGCTTGTGGCCTAATGGCTCAAATGGGATTTTCGGGAGAGCTTTATAATCTAGAGGGAGGCATTATGGGCTGGACTCAGGATATCGAATATTAACATAAAAATATTGCATGGAACTGGTCCATTTTATACAACAACCCTGGCCTTGGTATATTGCCGGTCCTATGATTGCCGCGGTCATGTTTCTATTGCTCTATTTTGGTAAGGATTTTGGCGTCTCCGGAAATTTAAGAACCCTCTGTACTATCGCTGGTGCTGGTAAGGTCAATTCTTTTTTCAGATTCGATTGGAAGGAAAAACTATGGAATCTAGTATTTGTTATCGGTGCATTACTTGGTGGGCTGATAGCCAGAGAGTGGCTGAGCGTATCTGAAGCCGTAGACATTTCCGAAGCTACTATAGCAGAGCTAAAAGGTCTGGGTATTGACAACCCAGGATCATCATATCTCCCAGCATCCATTTTCGGTTGGGAAGCACTCTCTCAGCCAAAGTATGCATTCATGTTGATCATGGGTGGAATGCTTGTCGGATTTGGTACCCGATACGCCGGAGGATGCACCTCTGGACATGCTATCAGCGGATTGAGCAATCTGCAAGTGCCTTCACTCGTAGCCGTCGTTGGCTTTTTTATAGGTGGGCTTTTAATGACACATCTGATACTGCCATATCTACTTACGTATTAATTACCAGCCATGAAATTTGCAAAGTATCTATTTACGGGAATTTTATTTGGTATAGTATTGACTAAATCAGAGGTTATTTCCTGGTATCGGATTTATGAAATGTTCAATTTTCAATCCTTTCATATGTTTGGTATTATCGGGTCGGCGGTGATCATAGGAATATTCATAATACAAGGTATCAAAGGCTTTGAAATGAAATCCAGTGATGATGAAAAAATACAGATCAAACCAAAAGATCCTGTTTTTTGGAGATATCTAATCGGCGGAACCTTTTTCGGGTTAGGCTGGGCTATGACAGGGGCATGTCCCGGTCCCATGTTTGTACTTGTTGGTCATGGAGCCACCATATTCCTATTGGTCATAGCAAGTGCCATGCTTGGCACGTTTCTATACGGGCTACTTAGAGAAAAACTGCCACATTAGCCTTCTACTCACCTCGAAGGTAAATCACCGGATTGATCAGCGAAGCTTTTATCAGCTGATAGCTGATAGTGGCAATGGCGATCAAAAATAGCAAGCCTCCCGAAGCAACAAATATTATTGGCTCTAGTGCAATCCTGTAGGCAAAGTCATCCAGCCATTGGTTAGCAAAATAGTAGGTGATCGGCCAGGCTATCACATTGGATATAATGATTAGCAGCATATAGTTCTTGGCCATAAGGAAAACCAATCCGCTCATGGGCGCGCCAAGTACTTTTCTAATGCCGATTTCTTTTAGCTTGTTTTGAACCGAAAATGCTACCAGAGCATAAAGACCCAGGCAGGCTAAAATCACAGCGAGTGTAGAGGCCGTACTAATCAGGTCAGCTATTTTATCCTCTTTGACATACATGGCCTGAATACCATCGTCTACAAATTCAGCCTCGAATGGCAAATCTCCTGCAATAGCACGCCAATCAGCATCCATGGCATGTAAGGTCGTAATCAGATCATTGCCGTGAACTCTAACCAGTATTTGCTCCAGATTGACAAATGGCATAACGATGCCCATCGGACCAATGGCTGTGTGAAGCGATCCAAAATGAAAATCTTCAACCACGCCAACGACCGTTCTCTCCCGATTATGAAAGTTTATTTTTTGTCCAATAGGTTCTTCTAATCCTAATTTGGCAACGGCCGACTGGTTCAGGACTACTGCAGTAGCTGAATCGACTGGGAAGTCTCTCGAGAAAAAACGACCTTCCAGCAATTTGATGCCAGTGACCTCCAGAAAGTCATATTCAGTTTGGTAATACGCTAGCTGATGAGAATCATTGACAGTTTTTCCTTTGAGCCAGGCTGGCCCGCTGCTAGCGGATCCATCAAACGCATGACTCGCTCTCGTGAGATTCAATACCCTGGGGTTACTCAAGAGCTTGTTTCTTAGTGCCTCATAATGCCCTTCTTCTGTACCCAACCGCATTTTAATCAAAGTCTGCTGATCAAATCCCAAAGATTTGTTTCTGATAAAATCCATTTGGCTAACGACCACTAAGCTTGATACAATCAAGCTACCGGCAATGACAAATTGAAAAATGATCAGACCTTTTCTTAGCCAGATACCAGATCCAATTGAGAAAACTTTACCCTTAAGCGCTTGGATAGGATTGAATGCAGATAGAACCAGTGATGGATACATACCAGCCAGAAGACCTATTATTAGAGTGCAGAGAATAAATAGCGGCAGATGTTTTAGATAGATAAGAGGAGAGGCTGGTAGAGCTAATCCAAAGGTGTCACTGAAAAAAGGTGCCAACGTAAGGATCATCGTCATGGCAAGCACCAGACTGATCAGGCTGACTATCATAGATTCTATAAGAAATTGCCGTCTTATTTTTGATCGCAGCGCACCCAGCACCTTTCGAACTCCTACTTCTCGGGCTCTGCGCAAGGATAGAGCTGTGGACAAATTCATAAAATTGACACTGGCAATAAATAGAATCAGCAAGACAATAACACTCAGTCCAAACACGGACGATTTACTGCCGACCTGGATAGACTCTCCCATGTTGGTGTAGTGTGCAGATCCTAAATACAGGTCGGACAGCGGCTGCAAGTTGACAATGATCTTTACATCCGATCTATTCTTATAATTTTCTTTGTAAAGTGTAGTGATTTGTTCCTCTAGATTTTCAGATTGCGCATTGGGTTCTAGTTCGACATAGGTCCAAAACCCAGCCCATCCCCAGCTATTTAGATCCGCCAGATATCCGTCGGGCACCACGTAGGTAGAAAATGATATGAGTAAGTCAAACGAAATATGAGAATCTGTAGGAAGAGGGGCTAAGATGCCTGTGACCTTGAGAGTAGTTTCGTTATCAACAGTAATCAATTCACCGATTGGATTCTTCTTACCAAAAAATTTCATGGCCAATTCCTCCGTTAGCACCACGTTGCCCGGAGCATCCAACGCGGTACTTCTATCTCCAGCTAGCAGCGGGAAATCAAACATTTCAAGAAAAAGAGAATCTGCATAGAATCCATTGCCTTGATAAAAGGAGCGATCCTCAACAGAATAGAGGAGTTCGTCCGTATATCGGAGCCGGGTGGTTCTTTTTACACCAGTAAACTTTTCTCTGATCGCTGGTGCCAGAGCAGGAGGGGTGCGAGCCCAGTGATTGGTGCTATTGGCACGCTCGAAACAATTGGTAACTCGATATAACTGCTCACTGTTGGAATGAAACTGATCAAAGGTGAGCTCTTTTTTGACGTATGAGAAAATGAGAATACAACTGGCCAGGCCAATGGCCAGCCCTATAATATTAATAGAAGCGAATGTTAGATTTTTTTTAAGACTTCTGAAGGTGATTAAGATGTAGTTTCCGATCATAGATATAGAGTTTGAGTGGGTGGCAGATGGTCTGTTTCTTAAAGTGTATTTGTTGATAAATCTAAAAATGGAAAGCCAATAAAGGAGCTGGGCATGGCGTAAGCCTTTATTGTCGAGATCGTCATAAAACTTCTCGTGCAAGTCCCCCTGAATTGATTCCGTAAGCTCATTGTTGCAGTACCATTCAAAAATTCGATCTGCCAGCGGAGGCGGAATAGGAGCGTTGTTTTTCATTCGATGATGATTTTTGGGATGAGACTCCAAAGCTGATTTCTTGCATCATGAGATTCTCTTAAGGCCAACTTTCCAGTTGCGGTGATGGAAAAGAGCCTTTTTCTTCTCCCGCCACGAGACGTTGATGATCCACCGATTTGAGACTGGACAAACCCTTTATCTTCCAAGCGATAGAGCGCCGTATGAACACTACTCAAAGTGACAGCTCGGTTTAGCTGGTCTTCAATTGCTTTTGTGATCGAAAGCCCATAGGCTTGATCATGCTGAGCGGCCACAAGTAGTAATACAATTTCTTCAAATTCACCAAGTGCGTATTTCATTATTTACCCATTTGTAAAACAAATAAACAAAACGACAATTACCTAAAAAGGTTACACTGGTTAATTGATTCTAATAGAAGTTTGAAGTAGAGCAATCCTATTATATTTGATTAGAATCTAAACTTTGAGTCCTAATCAAAACCTAATCTCATGGAATCGGATAAGCTAAATATAATTTTTTATGTGTTTATCGTCATATTTTCTATCACAGCGATTATCACGTTCTTGGGTATTACCAACGTCATCAAATCGATCAGCGCCAAGTATTTAAATGCCCTTTTCGGTGCACTAATATTGGAGGTTGCCGCAGCGGTCTTATTGTCATATAAGCAAATAGACTTCGGTTGTGAAACTGAAGAAGTACTCGTGAAGCTCACTAGAAATATAGAAGGTTTGCCAAATGACGCCACAGTGGAAGAAAGACTGATCGTTTTGGAATCGTTGGTTTTGCAAGGAGAAAATGCTTCGAAAAATATTGATGAATTAAATCAAAATACAGTGCTCTTGGAAGAACAATTGTCTGAATGCCAGGAGACAAACGGCACTGCCAATGAAGAGATCAGTAAGCTTGACAAGGTATTTTATTCCAATGTAATAAAATTGAGAATTGTATCTGAAAAGTTTCGTGGTCGCACGATCAACTTGCTATGGGATAGGTCGGGTAAGCAGGAGGTTTATCAGATATTGGGCGAGATATTTAGAGACCTTGGACAGGTCGGGCCAAATGATGATTTGTCCACTAATTTCATCCTTAACACTTATATCAAGTTTGCCAATGCCAGTGGATGGGACTACTTGCTAAAGAAAAATGAAGCTGATGAGTATGTTCAGGTTTTGGTTGATGAATATGCGACCACATTATTTCTAAGAAAATACCTCAATCAAAAATATCCGCTTAAAAAAATGTGAGTGTCAGATTCTATAATTTGCAGAGACCTGTAAATTAATTGGCTGCAGATTTAATTAGTTATTAATTAAGTTTTTAGGAACTTAATAATTATTCTTATATCTTCAGGTATAACCTAACCTATGAAAGATCAAGACCTATATATTTCAGCCAAAACCTCATCTTATAAAGCAGCTGCTGCTAAAAAAGAGCTGAATAATAACGATAATCTTCATTCATTTGAATCTCGCCATTCCCCAATTCAACATGATCTGAATGGCTTGGCTAGTAGCAGTCGAGACGTACGCGATACGGGTCAAATTCAACTAAAGGCAGATAGTTTCATTAGTTCATCCCAACAAACTATTCAGAGGTACGCCATGACTGATCAAGGCAAAGAGTCCAATGGCCGTGCTATTTTGCTTGAAAACCCAATATCACTTTATGCAGGTCCAGCGCAATTTGATCAGGCCAATGGTATCGGTGGTGATATTGAATTTCTGCAAGGAGCTAGCAAGATGGTCGGAGAGGCTGAATTAAAGAAAGTGATGCCTCGGGTGAAAGATGCAAGCACATTGGCTGGGGTCCTGGCAGGATTTGATGAGGAATCGGAAACGGATACTGTTACAGATATAGCCAAGAAAAAACATTATCCATCCGCCTTGGATTTGGAGGAACAATTGAAGGATGAAGTAAGACCAGTATGGAAAGAAAAATCACCGGAAGAAAGAGAGGCATTCTTTGGTACAAAAAGTGGAGCAGAAATGAAAGAGATGATCGCCGACTTATCGGAAATAGCCTTAGAATTTCTCATGCATTTCGGTAATTTTAGTCAATCTGAAATTGCAACAAAATTAGAACATTACCTTCGAGCACAGAAGGAACTTTCGGAAAGGCCTCTTATGCCTAGTGACTGCCGAGCTATGGCAAGCTATGTGGCCGGTTTTGATGCTGGTTCGCAAGGCGTAGAAACTGACGAAATCGCCGCCGGCAATGTGTATGAATATACTGCTAGAGATGCAGGCACAGCAGAGTGGCCTTTTCATTATGCCACGATCATCATGACTGATGGAGCGGATCATATTACAATGGAGAACGCCGCAGCTAAAGAATCCGACGAATTTAGTAAGATGCGATACGACCACAGCTGGTTCTTCGAAATCTATGGCGCTGCCCTGGGTCAAACCTTTGATGATAAATACGCCAGCGATATGGGCGACGAATAGCAGCAACGTCTTTAAAATCTAATTCTCTTATATACCTCTAACCCATAATTCTCTACGAGTCGATTAGTATCTACAACCACCGGGCATCTGATTTGATCATGCACGTGTGATTAATGTCTGCTCCATATCTTGTTGTATTTACAATAAGACAGGCAACTAGTCTCCGACTTAGTAGCCAATTGATAGCACCAATATGTCCTATTACTGGTCTTTACGTGAAGTAAACTTGCCGAAGCTTTTGAGAACAGCTAAGACACGATCGTGTTCTGGTGTAATAATCACTATTAATAAACTAAGAATTATGAAAATCATTAAAAACACCAATTTTTTCATTGGTTTAATCATCGTTTGTTTGTCTATATATTCGTGTGATGATGATGAAAGTACCTCCTTTACCAGATATTATATTCAAGGTCAGCAGGCCGTTGATCCAGGTGATTCAGGTGTGTATTCATTGGGCAATCATGATGGAAATTTTGAATGGACAGTGAACGACGATGATCTCGCCGAGATCATATCTACTACTGATAAAGAGGTAGAGGTTAAATTTAAAATGAGTGGAGTGGTGAGAATTGAGGTGACAGACGGGTCCAAAAATGGCTACCTCGATGTGACAGTGAATAGTTCGGATGCCTCAGAAATAACTGCCACTTACGCCGGGTCAGGTATACTGCATAATGCTACCCAGGATACCGTTTTTCTTTCCTTTAGTGCCGCATTGGCTACTGTGCCAAAATTGATCCTAAATGGTCTTAATGTCCAGGATACTTCTGGCTTTTTTACTGATGACGATCATAAAGCAATAGCTCCATTCAATTCGGCTGGAGAGACACTTTCTGCACTGAAATCATATAAGAGCAGTGAATCTGAGTATTATGCGATCTATAAAGCAGGTGCCGGAAACGGGCAACCGGAGGCCAAATTGACTTCAGTAAAAATCGATGAGACCCATGGCGGTGACGAAGTAGAAGATTTCTATATCAAATTGCCTATGGTAGACAATGTAAGACCAATTGGAAAAATAGAGCTTTCGACCACTGCGGCCAATGATGATACTGAAGTGACCATTACGGTCACCTTCAATGAAGCGATGAGAGCAGTACTGTCATCAGACCAGGATACCTTAGTCTTTTTTGATATTTCAGGAGGAGGTATTACCTCAGCTACAGACACGTTGTGGGAAACACATGACCCTATGGTGTGGACATCAAAATTTGTGACTGATGGGACTGGAGATGGTACATTGACTGTATCCATTGGAGATATTGTTGATTTGGGTGGCAATACCTGCTCGACTCTTGCTGACGCCACTATGGAAATAGACAATACAGCGCCTACAGCTTCTGGATCTGTTGCCGTATTATCCGATACTCAATCGGTGTCCATCACTACCGAAGGGCAGTGGTTGATGGTAGCGGCTGACACAGATGAACCAACCTCCATGGCTGATTTTGCCAGTGGCGGGTCTGGGGACAAAATAATGGTTGTAGAACCGGGTGAGTATGACTTCTATTTTATAGCAGTAGATGCAGCTGGAAACGAAAGTACCATTATCTCACAATTGGGTGTGGTTATTACTGAATAGTCGCAGCAATTGAATTAAAAAAGGGCCAACATCTGTTAAGATATTGGCCCTTTTTGTTTTTATATAAAGTGATCTAAGCTTGATAGGCTTAATATCTGCCTTAAACTAAGCGAATGAAATTATCCTGCTACTCTAAGCTTGTTTATTTTCGACTTCTCAAACTTCTCTTCAGCGTAAGCTTTGCTTACAACAAGTTTTTTGACTTCACTCTGTGAGGGCAATTCGAACATGGCATCATTGATGATGGCCTCACAAATAGAACGTAGACCACGAGCACCCAGCTTAAATTCAAGTGCTTTTTCTACGATGTAATCCAAAGCTCCTTTTTTAAACTCTACCTCAATGCCTTCCATATCAAATAGCTTGGTATACTGCTTTACCAAGGCATTTTTTGGTTGGGTCAAAATCTTGCTTAGCGCCTTGCCGTCGAGTGGGTTGAGGTGAGTCAATACTGGTACACGACCAATCAGCTCTGGTATCAAACCAAAACTCTTGAGGTCCTGAGCTGTGATGTATTGAAGTAAATTTTCTTTATTTAGCTCACCGTAGGTGTCAGACTTCTTCGAGTTAAATCCCAAAGGACGAGTATTTAGTCGATTGGCAATGTTGCGGCTGATCCCGTCAAAAGCTCCACCACATATAAAGAGAATATTCTCTGTATTCACAGAAATCATTTTCTGATCGGGGTGTTTTCTGCCACCTTGCGGGGGTACATTGACTGAGGTTCCCTCCAGCAACTTTAGCAGTGCCTGCTGAACTCCTTCTCCACTTACATCTCTGGTGATCGATGGATTGTCTGACTTTCTCGAAATCTTGTCTAGCTCATCGATATATACAATGCCTCGCTCTGCAGATTCTACATCATAGTCTGCAGATTGTAGCAAACGCGTCAAAATACTTTCCACATCTTCTCCCACATAACCGGCTTCTGTAAGTACGGTCGCATCAGCTATGCAAAAAGGTACTTGGAGGATTTTGGCGAGTGAGCGTGCAAGGTAAGTCTTACCTGTACCGGTTTCACCCACCATAATTATATTGGACTTTTCTATCGTAACCTCATCCTCATCAGTAGGCTGTGAAAGTCTTTTGTAGTGGTTGTACACGGCTACCGAAATGACACGTTTTGCTTCATCCTGACCAATTACAAATTGGTCAAGATGCTCCTTCATTTCGATCGGTTTAATCAAATTGAAATTAGGCGCATCAAGGCTATTTTTGGTATTAGACTCTTCGCTTAGAATTTGATTAGCCTGAGCAATACACTTATCACAAATGTGAGCATGTATCCCTGATATCATCAAATCAACATCCTTCTTATTCCTTCCGCAAAATGAACAGGTTACCTGGGCCATAATAAATTAATTTTCAAAATTTCTCAAAGATAACGATTAATCGGTAGCTTTTCGTTCGAGAACTTCATCGATTAGCCCATATTTCTTGGCCTCCGATGCTTTCATCCAATAATCGCGGTCGGAATCCTTTTCGATTTGGTCGTAAGATTTGCCACTATGTTTGGAGAGGATCTCGTACAAGTCTTTCTTTACAGAAAGTGTTTGTTTCAATGAAATCTCCATGTCAGATGCCTGCCCTTGCATGCCTGCCATAGGCTGATGGATCATAATTCGGGCATGAGGAAGAGCAGCTCTTTTGCCGGCGGCACCGCCTGCGAGCAGCACAGCACCCATAGACGCAGCTAATCCAGTACAAATAGTGTTTACATCTGGGTTTACATAGTGCATCGTGTCATAAATACCCAATCCTGCATATACTGATCCTCCAGGGCTATTCACGTAAAGTAAAATATCTTTTTTAGCATCTACAGACTCCAGAAACAACAACTGAGCTGTGATGATATTGGCAATATTGTCATCCACTCCCATGCCAAGGAAAATAATCCTATCCATGATCAATCTGGAGAAAACGTCAATTTCTGCAAATCTGGTGGGTCTTTCTTCAATCACCGACCGAGTCATATTCTCAATATGGCCTGTGTATTGATCGAAAGTGTTTCCATTTATATTCTGGCCTTTTACGGCAAAATCTCTGAATTCTTTTTTATCCATTTCTATTTGGTCTTATATACGGGTACAAAAAAACAAAAAAAGTCCTTAATTCAAAGGACTCCTGTTAAAGACGGTGAGCGAAAGTAAAGGTTTATACTCTGGCACAAAAGATTTAGGCTCTCGGCCGTACCTTTTGAGGTCTAATTCTTTTGCTCGTTTTATGCTTTCTCTTTGTATTCTTCTACAGAGACTTCTTTAGTCTTGATCGTGA
Source organism: Reichenbachiella sp. (assembly GCF_039941815.1). Lineage (GTDB taxonomy): Bacteria > Bacteroidota > Bacteroidia > Cytophagales > Cyclobacteriaceae > Reichenbachiella. The sequence goes on along the minus strand of NZ_JBDVDW010000062.1, from coordinate 31,793 downwards.
TATTGTTTTTGACAAAAGCCATTACCTTATCGTTGAATACCTTTTCACTAAGCTTCATATAGTTTTGACCTTCTTCACCTTTCAGATAGTTGTCAGCAAATGAATCGATATTTTGCTCCATAGCATCAGACATACCCATAGATCCAAATTGAACTCTGATCATGTTTTTGGCTTCATTTACCACCTCTTCATGCTCAGTTTTGATCTCGTTATCTTTAGAGATTTTATTTTTAATCAATGACCACTTCAGGTCATTGGCATATAGTGGATAGTCCTGGTCGATTTGCTCTTTGGTGAGCTCGTTTTTATTCGACATCTCCAACCACTTCTTCAGGAAGGTGTCAGGCAAAACCATTTTTGTTTTCTCAATGAATTTGTCTCTGATTTTCAAATCAGTGTAACCTTCAGTTTCCTTTTGATAGTTCTCACCAATAGAAGATTTTATTTTTTCTTTAAACTCTTCTTCAGTTTTCACTGCATCCTTTCCAAAGGTTTTGTCAAACAACTCCTGATTTATTTCGGCAGGAATTGTTCGATTCACATTCTTTACTTCGAATTTGATCTTGCCTTTTAGGTCTTGATTGCCTTCACCTAAAAAAGTCTTTCTATAGTCTTCATTTTTGACTGCCTTGGTAGGGTCAAATTCGATGATGTCACCTGCTTTTTTACCGATAAAATCCTTTTGAGCTTTTTTCTCAACCTCATTGAGGTCAAGCAGGCTTCCTGCATTTTCTTCGTTTCCATCTACCAGAATATTTCCAAATAAAGAATCACCAGTCTCAGATACTTCAGGATTGGTCATCTCTCCGAATTGCTTTTGAAGATTTTCTACAGTCTCAGAGAGTAGTTTGTCATCTATTTTGATAGAATAGGTCTCCACCTTCACTTTACTATCCACCTTTAGATCAAATTCAGGTACGATTCCGATTTCATATTCAAAATCAAATTCCTTTGCGTTTTCCCAATCCAGTGAAGTTGCCTTTTCAGCATTAGGCAGTGGATCGCCAAGAATTTGGATATCGTTTTCCTTTATGTAATCCATTACCTTTTGTGAAACCATGTGATTGATCTCTTCCACTAGTATGGATTTTCCGTACATTTTGTTCACCAGACTTTGAGGAACCTTACCAGGCCTGAACCCTTTGATCTGTGCTTTTTTACTGTACTCTTTTAGTTTTTCTTCAACTTTGGGTTGATAATCAGCCTCCTTTAAATTAATTTTAATAAGAGCCTCTGTTTTCGTTTTTTGATCTAATTGAATGTCCAAAATTGTAGTCTTTTATGGTATGAATTCAAAAAATTAAAAACCCTCTAGCCTGAGTAATTACAGGAAAGAGGGTGATTATTTGTGCGGATGGAGGGACTCGAACCCCCATGCCTCGCGGCGCTAGATCCTAAGTCTAGTGCGTCTACCAATTTCGCCACATCCGCATGCGTGAAATTTTTGGAAGTGCAAAGGTAAGTAGATAATTGGATTAGGCAAACAGTGACTGTAAAATATTTTTTTGTTTTTTTAAGGTTAGAAATTTGAACTTGGGAGCGTTTAAATTTGCCTTTAGAAATTAATCAGTTTTCAAACCAAAATTATAGGATGGATACGCAGGTGATGATTGACGAAGAGGAGGAGAAGAAAGAGATCATTAGGCGCTATAGAAAGCTACTTCGTCATGCTAAGCCCTTTCTTCAGGACAATGATGCGAAGGAAATCAAGAAAGCCTTTTATATTTCTGTAGAGGCGCATAAGAATATGCGTAGAAAATCCGGAGAGCCTTATATCTATCATCCCCTGGAAGTAGCAGATATATGCGTCCATGAAATAGGATTGGGTACTACCTCGATTATCTCAGCACTACTTCATGATGTAGTAGAGGATACGGACTGGGAGCTCAGCGATATCAAACGCGAATTTGGTCCTAAGATCATGCGAATCATCGATGGCCTCACTAAGATATCCGGAGTGCCTGGGGAAAGTGTATCTGAGCAGGCGGAAAACTTCCGAAAAATGCTACTTACGCTTTCGAATGATACACGGGTGATTTTGATCAAACTGGCTGATCGATTGCACAACATGCGTACGCTCGAAAGTATGCCTAGACATAAGCAGCTAAAAATCGCTTCAGAGACCTTTTACTTGTATGCACCGCTCGCTCATCGACTTGGATTATATGCCATCAAAACTGAGCTGGAAGATCTCTCGATGAAATACCGTGAGGCCGATGATTATCGAGCCATTGCTGAAAAAATAGAACAGTCCAAAGACGACAGAAATAAATTTATCAGAAATTTTGTCCGGCCGATACAAAAAACGGTTACAGAGCAAGGTTATCAGGTAGAGATTAAAGGACGTACGAAATCTATCTATTCAATTGCCCAAAAAATGAAAAAGCAGGACATTCCTTATGAGGAAGTCTATGACCTGTTCGCCATTAGAATAATTATAGATACCGATTTGGACAAAGAGAAAGCTGCCTGCTGGCACGTCTACTCTATCGTCACGGATTTCTATCAGCCCAATCCTGATCGACTGAGAGATTGGGTGAGTATTCCTAAAGCCAACGGCTACGAATCTCTGCACACCACCGTCATGACTAAAAAAGGGCAGTGGGTTGAGGTTCAGATTCGAACCCGCAGAATGGACGATATTGCCGAAAAGGGATATGCTGCCCACTGGAAATATAAAGATGGATCAGCTAAAGAGAATGAATCAGCTCTGGATGCATGGATCGGAAGGGTGCGTGAGTCGTTAGAACAAAATGATATATCGGCCATAGAATTTGTGGATGATTTCCGATCCAATCTTTTCATGGAGGAAGTCTATGCTTTTACTCCCATGGGAAAACTTATCACACTACCCAATGGATCTACCGCGCTGGATTTTGCATTCGACGTGCACTCCGAAGTAGGTGCTACATGTATCGGAGCTAAAATCAACCACAAGCTGGTACCTATCAATACCAAGTTGAAAAATGGAGATCAGGTAGAAATACTCACCTCATCGAAACAGAAACCGAAGGAGGACTGGCTAAGGTTTGTTGTGAGCTCTAAAGCCAAATCTGGCATCAAGGACTATCTCAAAGAAGAGAAAAAGAAAGCGGCTATTGAAGGAAAAGAAATTGTAATAAGAAAGCTGAAACAGATCAAGTTGAGTCTCAACAATGATACAATCAATAGGCTGGTTGCCTATTTTGGGTCTAAAAGCCCGTTAGACTTTTTCTTTGAGGTAGGTATTGGCAAGATTGATTCTAAGGACATCAAAAAGATCAACGAAGTCAAAAAAGAAGTTGCCAAAAAACCTAAAAATACACATACGAGTGCCGAAGAAGTAAAGAAGACCATCAGAAAGGTGCACGATACGGGTACCTCCGATATGCTGTTGATCGGAGAGGACATGGATGTTGTAGATTACAAATTTGCCAACTGCTGTAAGCCAATTCCTGGAGACGACGTGTTTGGATTTGTAACAGTGAGCGAAGGGATCAAAATTCATCGCACCTCTTGTCCCAATGCTACAGAACTGATGTCCAACTATGGCTATAGAATTATGAAGGCCAAATGGACTTCACAGCAGCAGATTGCTTTTCTTGCTGGTATTCGTGTGATCGGCACCGATAGAATCGGAATGGTGAATGATATCACATCCATTATTTCTACTGACCTCAAGGTGAATATGAGATCCCTTACTATAGATACCGATCATGGAATTTTTGAAGGTAACATATCCGTTTATGTCGATGATACCGTACACCTAAATACCATGCTGGAAAAATTGGGGAAAGTCGAAGGTATAGAAAGTGTGAGTCGCTTTGATTTATATGATAAATAATAGGTTTAATAGGCTATATTTGCCGGCGGAAAAACAACGGTATTCTATAATTTCCAAGTATTGAGCGAAATCAAACATCATATCGATCCTAAGACTAAAATATACGAAGAGGTAAAAAATATTTTTACCAAGTTTTTGGAGTCCAAGTCCCTTCGCAAAACTCCAGAACGATACGCTATTTTGGAGGAGATTTATAGCAAATCGGGTCATTTCGATGTGGAGACTCTCTACATCAGCATGAAGAATAAAAATTATCGTGTGAGTCGTGCTACCGTTTACAATTCTCTTGACCTACTGGTGGAATGTAATCTAGTGACCAGACATCAGTTCGGACAGAACCTAGCGCAGTATGAGAAGTCCTATGGCTTTAGACAGCACGATCATATTTTGATGTCGGACAGCGGAAAGGTACTTGAGTTCTGCGATCCCAGAATTCAAAATATCAAACAGACCTTAGAGGATATGTTTGACATCGAAATCACTAATCATTCATTGTATTTCTTTGCTAAAGAAAAAACGAATAAACAGTAAAATTTGCTACCCTATGAATTATAAAATCAGTCACGAAGGTGAGATAGTGTTCATTAACTTCCATGGCGACCTTATAGGTGAAGAAAATGGCCCGGAAATTATTGAATCCGTCAATGATACATTAAGCAACAACATCGTGAAATGCGCTGTTGATATCTCAGATGTGAGATACATCAACAGTAGCGGCATAGGCGTCCTGATTACTATTCTCACTAAGTTTAGAAACAAAGGGGGAGAAGTGATCATAGTAAACCCATCCGAACATGTAAAAAAACTATTGGTAATCACTAAACTCAATGTGATCTTTTCCATTGTAGATACCATAGCTGAAGCAAAAGAAGAACTTAATAAATAAAACCAAATGTCTGTAGATGTATTGCTTGGACTTCAATGGGGAGATGAAGGAAAAGGTAAAATAGTAGATTTTCTCACACCAAAATACGATGTAATTGCAAGATTTCAAGGTGGCCCAAACGCAGGCCATACGCTGAAATTTGGGGACACCAAACATGTCTTGCATCAAATACCTTCTGGTATCTTCCACAAAGGAGCAGAGAATGTAATCGGCAACGGCGTGGTGCTGGATCCAGCAATTTTCAAGAAGGAAATCTTAGCGCTGGAACACTTTGAAAATTATGATAAGAGCAGACTTCTGATTTCTAAAAAAGCGCAGCTCATCCTACCCACACATAGAATTCTCGACGGTGCTTACGAGCATGCCAAAGGAGACAAGAAAATTGGCTCTACCTTGAAAGGTATCGGCCCAACCTATGAAGACAAGATTTCTCGCGTAGGACTCAGAGTAGGAGATATCCTGAGCAAAGATTTCACTACGAAATACAAAGCACTTCGCCAGCGACATTTGGATATCCTCTCCAGATACGACTTTGAATTTGACCTGAGCGAATTGGAAACTGCGTTTCACGAAGGCATAGACTTTTTGAAGTCCTTCCAAATGATAGACAGCGAATATCACTTGAATCACAGGCTCGCAGATGGTAAATCGATTCTGGCAGAGGGAGCACAAGGATCATTGCTCGACATCGACTTTGGAAGCTACCCGTTTGTGACCAGCTCTAATACAACAACAGCTGCAGCTTGCACTGGCTTAGGTGTGGCAGTTAATAAAATCGGTGAAGTTTTTGGAGTATTTAAGGCCTACTGTACAAGGGTTGGAAGTGGCCCATTTCCAACAGAGCTCCATGATGCAACTGGTGAACTGATTAGAAAAAATGGCGGTGAGTTTGGTGCCACTACAGGCCGTCCTAGAAGATGTGGATGGCTGGACCTACCTGCGTTGAAATACGCAATTATGGTCAATGGAGCTACTAGATTGTACATGATGAAAGCGGACGTGCTGTCGGGATTCGATACCATTCAGGTATGTACAGCCTACAAAGACGAGAATGGAAAGCTTACCGATGAGATGCCTTTTGACCTGAACGATCAGGGAGTCACTCCAGTCTACGAAAACTTTGAGGGATGGTCAGAAGATCTCACCGAGGTGGCTGAATATAACGATTTGCCTCAAGCAGTAAAAACATACGTTGAATTTATCGAAGAGCAAGTGGGATTAACAATAGACATTGTATCTGTAGGCCCAGACAGAAAGCAGACTTTGTTGAAATAAGATTGCTTTACTCTAGAATATCAAGAACCGAATGGGAAATCTCATTCGGTTTTTTTATGCTTAAATTGTACTTAGCTCACCAAATTGAGCCAATTGTAAAATACACCCTCCTCTTTTGAAACATTGGTAGTCCTACCCCAAGGTCCATCTTTTCTATCTTCGATGTATTGTTTCAAAATAGAAAATCATAGATGAAAAAAATCCTCCTTATATCATTTACATGGTTGGGAAGCTTGGCCGCCATAGCGCAGTACAACTCTCAGGAAATAGAAGCTAAAATTGACAGTATACTACCATTGCTCACCCTCAAGGAGAAAGTAGCTATGTGTCATGCGCAGAGCAAATTTAGCTCACCCGGGGTACCCAGATTGGGAATCCCAGAAGTGTGGATGTCTGATGGCCCACATGGCGTGAGAGCAGAAATAAGCTGGGATAGTTGGGCCTACGCCGGCTGGACCAACGACTCGATTACGGCTTTTCCCGCGCTGACCTGCCTGGCAGCCACCTTCAATGATTCTTTGGCTCACGCCTATGGTGTGGCTGTAGGAGAAGAAGCTCGGTATAGAGAAAAAGATATTTTGTTGGGACCCGGAGTGAATATTTATCGCACCCCGATGAACGGTAGAAATTTCGAATATATGGGAGAGGATCCCTATCTAGCCTCAAGGTTAGTGGTGCCCTATATCAAAGGCGTTCAGAAAAATGGAGTGGCTGCATGCGTCAAGCACTTCGCCCTCAACAATCAGGAACGATGGAGAGACCATATTAATGTGGAGGTAAGCGATCGTGCGCTTTACGAAATATATCTACCTGCTTTCAAGGCCGCAGTCCAAGAGGGAAAGGCCTGGTCGATCATGGGTGCTTATAACCAATTTAGAGGTCAGTATTGTTGTCACAATGAATTGTTGCTCAATCAAATTCTAAAAAAAGATTGGGGTTTCGACGGTGTAGTGGTTACTGATTGGGGAGGAGCACACGACACCAAAGAATCTGCTCTTTATGGATTGGATATAGAAATGGGTACGGGGACCAATGGACTGACGTACTCCAAAGTAAATGCCTACGAAAACTACTATTTGGCTGGACCATTTTTGGAAATGCTTGAAGAAAAGGAGGTTGAAGAGTCGGTGGTGGATGATAAAGTTAGAAGAATTCTGAGACTCATCTACAGGACTAGCCTGGCGTCCAACAGACCACTGGGAAGCGTAAATACAGCTGCACATCATGCAGTAGCTCGGAAGGTAGCTCAAGAAGGGATCGTGTTGCTCAAAAACGACAATGACTTTTTTCCAATTGAAGATAAGCCTGACCTTAAGATCGCAGTGATTGGAGAAAATGCAATTCGAATGATGACAAAAGGTGGCGGTTCATCCGAGTTGAAACCACAGTTTGAAATCTCCCCATTACAAGGTATTGAGGAGCGATACAAGAAAGCGACCATCACTTATTCGATGGGGTACGCTTCGGGAGCCCCATCTTATGGCAGAGAGAACCCACCCCCATTTGATAAAGATTCACTGCAGCAGGCCGCTGTACAAGCCGCATCCGAAGCTGACCTTGTGCTTTTTGTAGGAGGATTAAACAAAAATCACCATCAGGATTGTGAAGGTGGGGACAGAAAACAATTTGATCTACCATTTGGCCAAATAGAATTGATAGATGCATTATATGCGACCAACAAAAAACTCGGCGTAGTGATGGTCAGTGGAAATGCTGTGGAGATGTCCTGGCTGCCCAAAGTAAAAGGACTAATTCAAGCCTGGTATCTAGGCACAGAGACTGGTCATGCGCTGGCCGATGTGATTTCTGGGGATGTCAATCCATCAGGAAAACTACCGTTTTCCTTCCCTAAGAATTTGGAAGACAACGGTGCGCATGCCTTCGGCAAAATTTCATATCCAGGCGACAGCATCAATCAACAGTACAAAGAAGACATTCTGGTTGGATACAGATGGCATGATACTAAGAAAATTGAGCCACTGTTTAGCTTCGGATACGGCATGAGCTATACGGACTTCAGCATAAGTCAGGTAGCCTCTGATAAGACAAGCTATGCTTCGGACGACCAGATTTTGGTTACTTATGAAGTAAAAAATCTAGGAGGTCTGGCAGGAGCTGAAGTGGTACAAGCTTACGTCGGAAAGATAAAATCCAGCGTAAGCCGCGCGACCAAAGAGCTCAAAGGGTATCAAAAAATAATGCTCCAGCCAGGGAAGGTTGGCAAAGGGCAGCTAAAGATCAATGTAAATGATCTGGCCTACTATGATGAGTCGATTTCCGATTGGAAAATTGAAACCGGAGACTATTACATATTTGTAGGAAATGCCTCAAATGAAATAGTTAAGAAATTAAGAATATCTGTCACTAAGGATTCAAAATCATGAACAAATTAAGCACGTTAGTATTTTTTATTGTTTGCACGTTCGCATGCCAACAGCAAAAGCAGCCAAAAGTGGAGGCAAATACAGCAACTCTTCCTTCCTTCACTACAGCTGGCAAGCAAGTGACTGTGTACACTACTTCTAGCAATTCTGATCTTCGATTGTCAAAAACTCAATCCACGAGCTTTGCTCCAGCTGAGCAACCGAAGGAGACCGAAGTTTCCATTTTTGTAAATCCATCGAAGACTTTTCAAAAGCTATTGGGAATCGGTGGGGCGATTACTGATGCTTCCGCAGAGACTTTCGCCAAGCTGTCAGATGAAAAGCAACAAGAATTGTTGACAGCCTATTATGATGAAAAAGCCGGGATAGGATACTCACTCGCCAGAACCAACATCCATAGTTGTGATTTCGGCAGTGGCAGCTACACATATATCGAAGAAGGAGATAAGGAATTGAAAACCTTCGATATCGCACACGACCGTGAGTTCAAAATACCAATGATCAAACGTTCTATAGCTGCCTCTGGAGGAGAGCTTTTGCTCTACGCTTCCCCCTGGAGTCCGCCAGCATTCATGAAAGGCAAAGAGAACATGCTTCGAGGAGGAAGCCTCTTGCCAGAGTTTCGTGACGCATGGGCTACCTACTACACAAAGTTTATCAAAGCCTACGAAAAGGAAGGAATGCCCATTTGGGGAATCACCATCCAAAATGAGCCAATGGCTACACAGAGTTGGGAATCATGCATTTATACCGCTGAAGAGGAACGTGATTTCTTAAAAAATCATCTGGGCCCTATCATGGAAAAAGAAGGCCTGGGGGATAAAAAAATTGTAGTTTGGGATCACAACCGAGATTTGATTGCCAATCGGGCCAATACCATATTTGGTGACCCGGAAGCGGTAAAATATGCCTGGGGTATTGGTTTTCATTGGTATGAAACATGGACGGGAGCAGATCCGAACTTCAACAATCTGGACGTTGTAAATGAAAATTTCCCAACGAAAAACCTACTCTTTACCGAAGGATGCAATGAGCGATTTGACGCAGCCAAGTATCAATACTGGCCAAATGCTGAAAGATATGGCCGATCAATGATCAACGACTTTAATCAAGGCACAGTAGGTTGGACCGACTGGAATATTTTGCTAGATCATACGGGTGGGCCAAACCATGTAGGAAATTTCTGTTTCGCCCCAATACATGCTGACACGCGCACTGATGAGTTGGTTTATACCCCTACTTACTACTACATAGGTCACTTTTCGAAATTCATCAAACCCAATGCCGCAAGAGTAAGCACTGCAAGCAGTCGTAGCCAACTGCTTAGCACCTCATTTCTAAACGAAGACGGATCGCTTGCTACTGTAGTAATGAATCCCGGCGATGATAGTATTACCTACAAAGTATTCATTGACATGGAAGCCGTATCATTGGAAATTGCCGGCCACTCCATGCAAACTTTACTGATCAAATAGATGAAACATATTATACATTTTGCACTAATCACCTTCATTGCTGCCTGTCAGCCACCTAAAGACAAACCTACTTTAGAAGAAGAGGCCGTTCCCATAGAAGGCACTTGGCAACTGCTCTCCGCAGAAACCATTGTCGGAGTAGACACGACCTTCAAAGACTACACGATCAGCATGAAAGGCATAAAAATGCTCAACGAAAATCATTTTGCATTTTTTCAACATGACCTGACCAAAGGGGTGGATAGCACTGCACGATTTGTCTCTGGAGGAGGCCCATATACCTTCGAATCCGGGCGATATGTCGAGCAGTTGGAGTATTGTACCGCCCGTCAGTGGGAGGGTCATACCTTCGAGTTTGAAATGACTCTCAAAGGAGATACGCTAGTCCAGGAAGGAAGAGAGAAACTAGAAAATCTAGGAGTAGACCGAATCATTAAAGAGACTTATCTCAGATTGGACTAAAAGTAGGATTGTACTAGCTAAGGATTTTCAGTCCAAAAAAATGGAAGTCCTTAAAAATGACGGGTATCGGAATAGAAGAAAAAACCCTTGAGTAGATTTAGTGGCTTAGCTAAAATAGATCCAGATGGAGGCAATGATGCAGACTAGAATGCCTGAAAGCACCAAATCCTGTCTGGTATCCACCATAGAGAGTCTATTGAAAGTGACATCGTTGATTTTTTTGTAATCAGGACTATTAGTAAGGAGACTTACGAGAATAAGAATCGCCACACAGATAACAAATAGGAAGATGGCGAAGTGTAAGTAGTTGATATCACAGAAATAGAAAAAGGCCCCTTGCAATTGTTCTTTATTTACCTCACCAATCAAACGGGCGATACCGAGTACAAATCCGGTGACCATAGAAGCCATTGCCCCTTTGGAATTGAGCCTTTTGAAAAATATACCCAGTAGAAACACCGCCGCGATAGGAGGTGAAATGTACGCCTGTACGCTTTGAAGGTAGGTAAAGAGTTGGTCTGAAATATTATCAATAAACTGAATCCATAAAATGCCAAAAACCACCAGACCAACCGTGGCAATTCTACCGACCATGACTAAGTGCTTCTCTGTAGATTCTGGTTTGATTTTCTTATAAATATCCAGTGTAAAAATGGTTGAACAGGAGTTGAATACGGAAGACAGCGAGCTCATGAGTGCAGCTAGTAATCCTGCCAATACAAGTCCTTTGAGCCCGGTAGGCATCAGCACCTTTACGAGCATCGGCAACGCATCATCGGGAGTATTCAGCAAGAGCTCGCCCCGTTGACTGAGGGCCAGTGCGATGATGCCAGGAATTACAAAAATTAGTAAAGGCAGCATTTTCAAGTATCCTCCAAAAATAGATCCCTTTCTCGCCTGCTCAATGTTTCTAGCCGCCAGCACACGCTGCACGATAAATTGATCCGTGCACCAATACCAAACGCCAAGTATTGGGGCACCGAAGATGATTCCTGTCCATGGAAAATCAGGATTGGAAATCGGCTTCCACAGATTGAAGTAGCTGGCATCCATTCCGGCTACCAGTACATTCCAGCCTCCGAGGTGATTGAGGCCTATTACAGTTATGAGTAAGGACCCTGCAATCAAGACAAACATCTGAAGCATGTCTGTATAAATCACCGCTTTGAGTCCGCCAATAGTTGTATATAATCCGGTCACCACTACAATAATTAGGGCTCCAACCCAGAAGTCGATACCCATGGCCTGGAAAATGATGCCTCCTGCGGCGATGGTGACAGAAATTTTGGTTAGAATATAGGCTACAATAGAAATGACTGAGAGATAAGCACGCGTGTTTTTAGAATAGCGCAATTCCAGAAATTCTGGCATGGTATATACCCCGCTGCGGAGATAGAATGGAACAAACACCCAGCCCAGGAGTAGGAGCACTATGCCGGCCAGAAGCTCAAATTGGGCAACGGCCACACCACTGTTGGCCGCAGTGCCTGCCAATCCAATGAGATGTTCGGAGCCAATATTGGAGGCGAATAAAGAGGCGCCGATTACAAACCATCCCATATTCTTTCCGCCTAGGAAATAACCCTTAGCGTTCTGATTTTTATGGCTGTTTTTAGCCACGAATATAGCTATCAAAAAGAGGCATACAAAGTACGCACCTATCACAGCTATATCTATATATTCTAAATCAAGCATTTTTGGGTTAGCCTAAAAAAATAGATGCCGCCCCTTGCGGGGCGACACCGTGAACGGTATAAAACTCTTAGTTCTTGTAGACGAAGGTCGCTTCCTGATCCCCTATCCTTAGATTGAACTCTCCATCTTCTGTCACTCGCTTACCATCTTGTCCAATGAAAGACAGGTCGTTTTTGGTCAATTGAAAATCTACTTTAGCCGAATTACTTTTTTCAATAGTTATCTTTTTATATTTTTTCAGTCTCTTCTCACTTGGAGTAATTGAGGCAAACAAGTCACTCACATATAATTCAACTGCCACTTGCCCATCCTGATCTCCGGTATTGCTGACTATGATAGATACGTTCAGTACCTCTTCGCCTAGTAAGTTTTCTTTATCTAGTGAGAGATCACTATAGCCGAATGTGGTATAGCTCATCCCATATCCAAAAGGCCATTGTGGAGAAAATCCACCAAGACCATAAGTATCAGGTTCAGACTCCTTGAAGTTCTCAGAATTTTTTCGGTCGTAGAGCACCACATCTCCACTATTTTTGGGATAGGTGAATGGCAGAACGCCACTGGGGTTGTGGTCCCCAAATAGGATCTCCATGGCGGCCTTTGCTCCCTGACTTGCTGGTCGATATAGATTCAGAATACCTTTGACACCCGGCTCTATGGATGATATCACTCTCGGTCTACCCTGTGCCAATAATAATACCACAGGTTTGCCAGTCCCAATGGCTGCCTCTGCTAATGCGAGCTGATTAGCATCCAGAGTCAGATCGTCGATCCCTCCAGGTGATTCTGCATAAGATTTTTCTCCTATTGCCAACAGTATCACATCAGCCTTTGCTGCATTCTTTTTTACAAATGATACATCTGTGTTAGCGGCATTATTATAATCAGCCACTACATTGGTAATGACTTGACCCGCTCCAATCTTGGCTTCCAGTGCACCTTTAAGTGTCAATGTATTGGCATTGTAAGCAGACTCGTTGTCGCCTTGCCAGGTGTAAGACCACGAGCCGTGTAATGCACCAATATTGTTAGCTCCTGGGCCAGCTAGCAGAATTTTATATGATTTTGAGAGCGGAAGTATAGCGTCTTCATTTTTTAGCAAAGTGATCGACTCCAAAGCTGCCTGCAATGCCAGATCTGCATATTCAGGTTTACCAAAATTGGCAACAGCCTCCTTTTCCGGATAGGCATTATCAAAGAGTCCTAGATCAAATTTCAATTTTAGTATTCTATATACAGCCTCGTCGATGCGTTCCATACTCACCTGCCCTTCATTCACTAGCTCCACCAAATAGTCGTAGAACGAATAGTCAAGAGGAACCATACTCATGTCTATACCTGCATTTACAGCTATTTTGACAGCCTCTTTAGGTGTTGCTGCCACCTTGTGTCTGATATGTAGTCTGATGATGTCCTCCCAGTCAGAAACGGCTAGCCCCTTAAAGCCAAGCTCACCACGCAAAATATCTTGTAAATAATAGCTACTCGCATGTACCGGCACACCATTGACCTCCCCAGAGTTGATCATCACGGTAGAAGTGCCTTCTGCTACAGCCGCTTCAAAAGGTGGTAGATAGTATTCTCTCATCTGTACATCCGGAATATAAGCCGGTGTACGATCCTTGCCGCTCAAGGGAGTGGAGTATCCCAGATAGTGCTTCATGCAGCTGGCTACTGCTGTGATGTTTTTCAGCCCGTCTTCTTCGTAAGATCTAATAGCTGCAGCTCCCATAGAGGACGTTAGATAGACATCCTCACCATAAGTCTCTTCAAACCTTGACCACAGCGGCTGTCTGCCAATCCCAAGCGTAGGATCAAAATTCCAGCGGATACCAGACGCACGAACCTCCATTGCAGTAGTTTTAGCACCCTGTGCCACCAGATCAGTATTTCTGGTTGCAGCCATGCCGATATTGTGAGGGAATAGAGTGGAGCCTTTGGTATAGGAAGTGCCATGGATGGCATCTATTCCGTAGAGAATTGGAATTTTTAGCTCAGTCTCGTTGAGTGCTACGTCTTGTATCTGAGTGAGTAGTGCATGCCATTCATCTACTGAGAGAGGACTGCCGTTCACATTTATGATTGAGCCTATATTCTTTTCAATGATGGCAAATCTCAATTCTTCAAGGTTCAGTTGGCCTTCATTATGAATTTTTCCCAGCGTGATCTGTGTCATTTGACCCACCTTTTGCTCTACCGTCATTTGGCTCATGAGATCAACTACTTGTTGGTCACGATCTGCTTTGGAAGTCTCTGGAGGCATACAGGAATAGAGTGTACAGAGGCAAAGAGTAGAAAAAATGTATTTTTGTAGAGAAGAGAACTTCATTGACCGAAAGTGTTTTGTGTTAATGATAAAATGAGTCACTATACAAAACTCATTTATTTCTTACCGACATCCCTAGGCATATCTATCAATGAACATGGGTAATTATTTCAGGGGTGGGTTGGTGTTAAATATTATTGAAATATTTACATCTATTAATGTGAACGGTATGAAAAAAGTACATCTACTAGTGTTATTCCTGGTCTGGCAGGCCTCTATCTGCTCCAGTCAGGACATCAACAGCAAGTTTATCTCCATTCAGGCAGAGCTGTCTCAAAATACAGTTGCCTCGATTCTACAAGACCACAATGGATTCCTATGGATCGGCACCCGCAATGGACTCAATCGCTACGATGGAGTCAATATGATTACCTATGAATATGATGAATCAGATTCTACCAGTCTCAGCAATGACTATATCCGTACGGTATATGAAGACTCTGAAAATAGATTATGGGTCGGTACGATGGGAGGTGGCATCTGTCTTTATAATGAAGACCTGGATGCATTTGATAGGTTTGAAGTAAAAGGAATGCCCGAATATCTTAAAGAAGCCAGTGTAAAGGCTTTTTTAGAAGATGAAAATGGAAATATTTGGTTTGGGACAGAAAGATATGGGTTGCATTGTTACAACCAGACCACACAGACGATCCTGTCTTATCAGAAAAATCTGGATGATCCATTTAGTATTTCATCCAATCATATTACCGGCATAGAAAAGGATAAAAGAAACAATCTCTGGATAGCCACCTGGGGAGGAGGCCTCAACCTGTTTGATACCGACAGCAAGAGATTTATCGTGTATACCCATGATGATGACAAATCTGAATCCATTGCTTCAAATGTGATACGAAAACTCTATCGAAGTAAATCAGGTGATATTTGGTTGGGAACGCATAATGGATTGGATAAACTTCATTATCATGAAAGTGGAAGATTTATCTTCTTGCACCAGAAGCTAGATTCTCAGCTCGGCAAGACCGGTACACGCGTGATTCTCTCTATCCTGGAAGATGATAATAATCAACTCTGGATTGGAACAGAAAATGGGGGATTGAATGTAATAGACAATGCAAATAGAAACTCGATCCTTTATACTTTCGATCCAAGGAAAGAATATTCTCTTCAAAACAACTCCATATGGAGTTTGTACAAAGACAACACTGGCATCATCTGGGTGGGTACCTTCAATAAAGGAATTTTTAAAATCGATGAGAATTCCAGAAAGTTTGAACACTTTAGACATAATGCGCATTTCTCAAATTCTTTGAGCAACAATGCAGTTAGCTGTTTTGCGGAAGACAAGCATCACAATGTCTGGATAGGCACCGATGGAGGAGGTCTCAACTATTGGAACGTTGAAAGCAACACTTTCAAAGCATATACAACACAAACCAAACCCAATTCCATCTCAAAAGATGCCATTCTATCACTATTGTTGGATAGCAATGAGAACCTCTGGATTGGAACTTGGGACGGTGGAGTGAATCTAAAAAGAAAAGGATCGGACAAATTCGAAAGATTCCAAATCAATCACCCTCTAAATAGAAGCCAGGGATTCGAAAATGTATTTACCATACATGAAGACAAAAAAGGAAGAATTTGGTTTAGTGCATTCCGCGATGGACTCTTTGCATACGATCCTGCCGACAAATCATTTATAGGTTTCACTCACGACGATGACAATCCGCACAGTATTAGTTCAGACTATGTCCGTGCTATTCTAGAAGACAACGACGGGTACCTCTGGATCGGTACAGAAGGTGGAGGTCTCAACAAAATGTATGAAACCAACGGCCAGTTTAGCTTTAGAAGATTCGAAAACGACTCCAATAATCCAAAAAGCATATCCAGCAATTCAATCATAGCCCTGATGCAAGATGAGTCTCATACAATCTGGGTAGGTACTTTTTCTGGATTGGACAAATTCGACCCAGTCAAAGAAGAATTTGTCAAAATCGGGAAGAAACAAGGCCTGCCCAATGAGGTAATCTACGGCATTCAGAAAGACGATCATCAAAATATTTGGGTCAGTTCCAATCGGGGAATTTCCAAGTACAATCCAGAATCTAAAGAAGTTCAAAATTATACCAAATCCGACGGTCTTCAAGGCATGGAGTTCTTCAAAAATTCTAGCTATCGCTTGAGTACCGGAGAGATGCTTTTTGGAGGTACCGATGGTTTCAATCGATTCAGGCCAGATCTGATCAACAAAAACACCTATGAGCCGAGAGTGTTTTTTAGTGATTTCAAACTGTACAATCAATCAGTAAAGGTAGGACCAGAAGCTCCGCTGAAAAAGAACATTAGAAAAACTAAAAAGATCAATTTAACCTACGATCAAAATGATTTTAGTTTTGAATTTGCGGTTTTGAGCTTTTCTCAAACATCAAAAAATGAATACGCCTATCAACTCCTGAATTATGATCAGGGATGGCAAAAGGTTGGTAATCGTAGAGAAGCATACTATACCAATGTACCACCTGGATACTATGTCTTCAAAGTAAAAGGTACCAACAATGACGGTCTCTGGAGTACACATGAAGCAGCTGTAGAAATTGTAATCGCTCCAGCTTGGTACAATACATACTGGGCCTATTCACTCTATGTCATCGTCATCACCGCGTTGCTTGTTTGGGGAATCCAGACCATTGTCAATCGTGAAAGATTACAAACTCAGCTACATGTGGAACATATGGAATTGTCCAAAATGCAGGAGCTAGATGAAATGAAATCAAGCTTCTTTGCCAACATTTCACATGAATTTAGATCACCACTTACTCTAATACTCGGGCCGTTGAAAGCCATGTATGAAAATGTGGAATTTACAGGTATCAAAGATCAAGTGAGCATGATGATACGCAATGCAGAAAGCCTACTCAACCTGATTAATCAACTCCTTGAGCTATCCAAACTTGAGTCTGGCAAGATGAGACTGGAGGCTGCCGAACAGGACATTACCAAGTTTCTCAAACCAGTCATACACTCCTTTTCTTCCTTTGCCGTACGAAAAAACATTAGCTATAAAGTAAGCGTACCAAGAGAGGAAATTTTGCTTTTCTTCGACAGAGAAAAACTTGAAAAAATTGTAGTAAACCTGCTTTCAAATGCCTTTAAATACACCCCCGAATTCGGTCATGTAGAATTTGAACTGGTTGAAAATAAGCATGATGTAACCCTCATTGTCAAAGATGATGGTATTGGAATTCCAGAAGACGAAATGGAATATATCTTCAATCGCTACTATCGAGTGAGGGATGCTAAGAACAAGAAAAGCAAGGGTACGGGCATTGGATTGTCATTAACAAAAGAACTTGTCGAGTTGCATAGTGGAGAAATTGATCTGGAGAGTAGAGAAAACGAAGGTTCAATATTTACTGTACATCTCAAAAAAGGAACTGACCATCTCAATCCGGAAGATTTTTCAAACGGAGAATCCGAGTACAAATATGAAAATCAGGAGTTGTTTAAATCCGACCAACAGGCCAACGTCCAATCGCTAACTGATAGCCTGGAAAATTTGGAAGATCAAGAGAAGATGCCTCTTGTCCTTATCATAGAAGACAATAACGATATCCGAGGTTATATCAAGCAGATTCTTGAACCAGACTATCGAATCATAGAGTCAGACAACGGTCTTGACGGTGCAGAGTTGGCTATGGAGCGAATCCCCGATCTGATCATTTCTGATATTATGATGCCAGGGCTAGATGGGTTCGAAGTATGCAAAAAGGTAAAAGAGGACATGAAGACCAGTCATATTCCCGTCATCCTGTTGACCGCAAAAGCCTCAAATGACAGTGCACTGGAAGGATTTGAAAAAGGAGCAGACTATTACATCACCAAACCATTCAACCCAAAATTACTTGCACTGAGAGTTAGAAACGTGCTCAATATCCATGACCATATTAAGAACAATCTGCTCAATAAGAAGACGCTAAATATCGAACCTACAAATGTGAAGATTGCATCCAGAGATGAGGATTTTATCAAAAGGGCAGTCAAGATCGTGGAAGACAATATTTCTAATTCTGAATTTTATGTAGACGACCTTGGACGTGAGCTTGGGTTGAGTAGAATGCAGCTGTATCGGAAGCTCAAAGGATTGATAGGTCAATCCGCTAATGAATTCGTACGATCCATAAGATTGAAAAGAGCGGCACAACTCATCCGTCAGAACCAACTGACCATTTCAGAGATTACCTATCAGGTTGGATTCAACGACCTGCAGTATTTCAGGGATTGTTTCAAAAAACAATTTGGCGTGAATCCATCTGAGTATGCGAGTGACACCGAAGAAAAAACGTCCTAAAACAGTCATATAGGTAGTTTTACTCTGTTTTGAAACAATTACCATCCGCCTTTGTGATAAATGCCCAGCGCAATATGGGTTTAGAATTGAGAAGTTTGAGAATCAATTTTTATTAAAACTATTCACTAAAATCAAAAAATTGAAAGGCATGATAAAACTTAGACAAATTAGGGGCAGGTTGCAAGGTCTGGCCAAAGTGATTTTGTCATCTGCGCTGCTACTATTCATCGTAGTAGCATGCGACGATGATGAAGGAAGTAACACAATTGACGAAGTGTTATACATTGACGGGCCAGCCTCAGTGGCACCCGCGTCTACAGTTACCTTTACCGCAGCTGAAGCTGGTGGTGATGTGACTTGGACAGTTACAGGTGATGCAACAGTTAGCGCATCATCAGATTTGACAGCAGATATTACATTCGGCGCTGTAGGTACAGCTACTGTATCTGCTAGCGGAAGTGGTCTGACTGGTACCAGGACGATTAGTATAGATGGTGTCGCTGCTGAAATCAGCGGTGTAACATTTACTACTGCATCAAAAATCAATGATGGCGGTACAGATGTGGTGACAATGACTTTTGCAGGTCCACTTGCCTCTGTACCAACTGTTGCTTTAACTGGTGACTTCACAGCAGGAACTATTTCTGAATTGACTGAAGTTGCGGGAAGCAATATGACACAGTTTGAAGCCACTGTAACAGGTGGATCGGGCAACGGTCAGCTCAACGTAGCGATTACAGGTGTAACACTTACCGCTGATTACGGTGGTGCTACTGCGGATTTGGAGGCAGCCATTCACGAAGTGGACAATGTAGCTCCATTTGGTGCATTGACACTTTCAACAACGGATGTTAATTCAGGTACTGCGATCACTTTTACGATGACCTTGAATGAGGGAGCCAGAGCAAATGGCGATGCGATGATCGTTGACTTGACTGGAGCGGGTACTGAAAGTACTCCTATCGAAGTGAGCTTGGTCGCTTCAGAAGATCCAGCAGTATGGACAGGTTCATATACAATAGCTGGTACCGACGAGGGTACGCTTACAGCTGTGCTAGATGCAGCTACAGTAGTAGACATGGCAGGAAATGCACCAACTGAACTAGAAGTAAATGGATCAGTTAACGTTGACAACACTGCTCCATCTCCTACATTGACTGCTGCAGAAGATCCGGCTGCATCAAGGCTTGTGAAAATTACTCCAAGCGGTGATGCCGTATTATGGATTTGGTTAGCAGGTAATTCTCAGTTTGTACCAGAGAGTACAGCAGATTTTGAAGGAGAAGGACAAGGCACAGGCAAATTTGTAGCCTCACCTGGTGAGTACAAGTTGTACTACATGGAGGTAGACGCTGCTGGCAATGCGAGTGCAATCTCCCGATACCCTGCAGATGAAGAGGATTTTGTAGAAGTTGCTGAGTAAGCAAGCATCAAACTGTTAATTCATAAAAAATTGAAAGACATGCATAAAATAAAAATATATAACGTCAGACTAAAAGGTTTGATGTCCATGTTTCTGATGCTGCTGACACTGATTTCATTTAGTGCTCAAGCTCAGAATCAAGTGGTTTCAGGTAAAGTTACCTCTGCCACAACAGGTGAAACACTTCCTGGAGTAAGTGTATTGATCAAAGGAACAGCAACAGGTACAGTGACCAATTTGGATGGTGACTACAAGATATCTGTCAATTCTGATGACGACGTGCTGGTATTTTCCTTTATTGGAATGAAAGCGCAAGAAATGTCCGTTGGTGGCAGATCTACTATAGATGTAGGTATGCTGGATGATATTACAGCCTTGGAAGAAATTGTTGTAGTGGGATACGGTTCTCAAAAGAAGAGTGTATTGACTGCTGCAATTTCTAGTGTAAAAGCAGAAGACCTAGCTAATTTCTCAGCAGGATCTGTAGATCAAGCACTTCAAGGACGTATGGCTGGAGTTGAAATTGTCCCTACCTCTGGATCCCCAGGAGCAGGTTATAACATCAAAATTAGAGGTGCAGGATCGAATGGTTCTACCGCGCCACTATATATCGTAGATGGTATGAGAGTACCGGACATCAGCTGGCTAGACCCTTTCGAAATCGAAGGAATTGAAGTTTTGAAAGATGCAGCATCTGCCGCTATCTATGGAGCAGAAGGTGCAAATGGTGTAGTTTATGTAACTACTAAAAAAGGAGAAGAAGGACCAGGTAAAATATCCTATGACTTCCAATTTGGCGTTCAAAACCAAAATACTCCTTTGGAAGTAATGACTTTGAATCAATATGAAGAATACAATGCAGAAGCAGGAATCTTCAGAAGATCAGATGAGCAATTACCTTCAGAAGGTACCAATTGGAAAGATGAAATATTTGATACAGCTCCGCAACAGAGACATGCATTGACATTTTCTGGAGGTACTGCAGATACCAAATATATGATCGGAGGTTATTTTCTAGATCAAGAGGGTATCGTAGGTGGAGAAGATGCTTCTATCAATAGATATGGATTGAGATTTAATATCAGTCATAAAGTGAATGATTGGGCAAAAATTTCAAGTAACTACTCTTTTGCTAAATTCGAAAGACAATCAATCCAGGAGAATTCTGAATTTGGAGGTATCGTTCAAAGTGGAATCGTAATGGATCCTGCCACGCCAGTTACTTACGCCAATGGTATTCCATCGTGGGTAATAAACGAATATGGAGAGCAGAACTATAAAACTGATGCCAATGGCAACTATTGGGGGATTTCTACATTGGTAGATGGAGAGAACTCAAACCCAATTGGTAAGATGGCTCAAATACACGGAGGCTTTAATGCAACGTTCCTACAAGGAGCCACTGCAATCACTATCACTCCAATCAATGGACTGGAAGTGACTTCAAGACTTGGCTTAATCTCAGGTAGTTTTTATAATCATTACTGGCAAGAAGATTGGTTCTTCAATGACAGAGATACCGAAGGAGCGAGAGTTTCTGATACCTATAGCGATTACTTCAATTATCAGTGGGAAAACTTTGCATCTTATACCAAGCAATTAGGAAATCACAATGTTAATTTATTAGCAGGAACATCATTTTTCTCAACGGAAAGTGGTTATTTGACTGGTAATGGTACGACTCTGTTGAACCCTATTTCGCAATTAGCTTACTTAGATGCAGTGCCTAATCGTATTCAAAATACTAATGCCCAGGGCACTAGAAATACGAACACATTGAACTCTTATTTTGGTAGAGTGACTTATAACTATAAAGAGAAATATCTCTTGTCAGCCACTATGAGAGCAGATGGATCTTCAGTGCTATCTGAAGCCAATCGTTGGGGATACTTCCCTTCTGTATCGG
Organism: Reichenbachiella sp.; assembly: GCF_039941815.1. GTDB lineage: Bacteria > Bacteroidota > Bacteroidia > Cytophagales > Cyclobacteriaceae > Reichenbachiella. Next base: position 9,826 of record NZ_JBDVDW010000062.1, on the reverse strand, counting down.
CCGGTTGGGTACTTTCTAGTGAAGATTTCTTCTCAGCAGGCCCAATGAACTTCATTAAGATTAGAGCGTCTTGGGGACAAAATGGTAGTTTGTCATCTGTGACAAACGCAGGAGCAGGTGCCTCATTAGCCAGTGTTAGCGCTGGGTTTATTTATGAAGACGCAGAAGGCAACTTCTTGACAGGAGCTGAACCGATCCAATTGGCTAATCCAAATTTGACTTGGGAAACTTCTGAACAAACAGATATCGGATTGGACTTAGGCTTTTTCGAAGATAGATTGACAGTGTCTGCTGATTATTTTTGGAAAACAACCAAAGATCTATTGGTAATTGGTAGTCCTCCTGCATTTGTAGGAAACCCTGCTGGATTTGTAAATTCTGGTGAAGTAAGTAATAAAGGACTTGAGATCGAATTGGGATACAAAGAACAAAAAGGAGATTTCAAATATGACTTTAGCTTCAACTTTACTGCAATTAGGAACGAAGCAACTTTTGTTGATCCCAATAAGGAATTCGAACAAGGAACAAACATTGGTATAGATTGGAATTCTGCGACAGCTATGCAGGAAGGATTTCCAATCTGGTACTTTAGAGGATATCAGACGGACGGAATCTTCCAGAACGATGCCGAAGTGGCAGCCTATCAGGAAGACGTAGGCGGATGGGATCCAGCACCAGGAGATCCTATCATTGTGGATACCGATGGAGATGGAACTATTACACCTAGTGATTTTGTTCAGATAGGGTCACCGCACCCTGATTTTGCAATCGGAACTACAATCAAAGTGGATTATAAAGGATTTGATTTCAAAATCTTTGCTCAAGGGTCATTCGGCAACGAAGTGATAATGGGATTCAATAGAACAGATAGACCTCAAAACAACAAACCAGATTTCTTCTATACTGATAGATGGACAGGCGAAGGATCAACCAACAGTTGGTTCAGAGCTGGCGTGGATGGTAGAGCTTATACCAGTGATCTGATGGTTTTTGATGGGTCATTCTTCAAAATCAGACAAGTTCAATTAGGTTATAACCTACCTACTTCTATTTTGGATAAAGCAGGTATCAGCAAATTGAGACTATATGTTTCATTGGATAACTTCTTCACCTTCACCAAATACAAAGGATTTGATCCTGAAATCGGTGGAAGTAACAACGCCAACAGTTTAGGAATCGATAGAGGTTCTTATCCTGTGCCGAAGACATTTGTTACCGGTTTAACGCTACAGTTTTAATTAAAAAAATATTTAAGACATGAAAAAGAAAATAGCAATATTGGGAGTAGCTTCAGCACTAGTAGCTGTCGTACTTGCAGCATGTTCTGATCAATTAGAGCAGGATGTAAATGGTGTCTCTTCTATAGAGACCTTTTATGCCACTGATGATGACGCGCAATTGGCTATCGTAGCAACATACGACATGCTGACAGCAGATAACCTTTTTGATTGGGCTAGCCCTACACTGATCAAAACTTTACCTTCAGATGAAGGTACTGCCGGAGGTGGTGGTAGCACGGATCAGCCGAGATATCAGGCACTAGATAATTTTACCTGGGATAGTGCAAACCCTGCAGTGCAGGCTACTTGGCAGGTAAACTATTATGGTATATTCAGAGCAAATATGATTATTGAAAATCTCGAGCCAGAAAACGACTTGAGAAAAAGAATCATAGGTGAAGCAAAAGCTTTGAGAGCTTATTTCTATATGGAATTGGTTACTCAGTTTGGAGATATTCCGTTGATACTTAAAGGTTTGGAGCCAACAGAGTTTAATCAATCAAGAGTAGCTAAGGCACAGATTTATGAGCAGATCGAAGCTGATTTGACGGATGCAGTATCAGTGCTTCCACATAAAAGTGAGTATTCTGCTGCTGATCAGTTCAGAGCTTCTAAAGGTACGGCCAATACACTACTTGGAAAGGTTCTACTGTATCAAGGAGAGTATGCCGATGCTGCAGCCGCATTCGAAAAAGTGACAGGCTATTCATTAGTAGAGAACTATGCTGATGTATTTAAGGATTCTGAGGAATTTGGTAGCGAATCTGTGTTAGAAGCGTCATTTTCATCTAAAGTACCATATGATTGGAACTACCCTTGGGGAACTAGATTTGAGAATAACCTTCACGTGCAGTTGATGGGAGCCCGAGCTGGATCAACGCCAGAATTGGGTCTGATCGCCGGATGGGGATTCAACTATCCATCTGAGAAACTTTGGGATGCTTTCAACGATATGGGTGATACTGAAAGAAGAGATGCAACTATGTTCTCAGAAGCTCAGTACCTCACTTACAAAAGTACTGACCCAGATTTTGACGGAAGTACCTGGTGGGATTACAACCGCTACTTCAGACTGAAGTATGGATCATTCGATGCTGAAACCAATCAAGATGGGGCACCAAAGGAATTGAACTATGGTACCAACTGGAGATTGATCAGATATTCGGATGTGCTGTTGCTAAAAGCGGAAGCATATGCCATGGACAACCAACCAGGGCCTGCTCAAGAGGCCTTGAACGAAGTAAGACGTAGAGCTGGTTTGGCAGATATTACTCCTACAGGTAATGCCTTAATGGCAGCAATCCGTCAGGAAAGATTTGTAGAACTTGCTTTTGAAGGTCACAGATATTTTGACTTGATCAGATGGGGAAGAAGCGTTGCAGAAGCTGAACTTGGAGTACAAGTTTCTCCTACCTTCACAGGTGGAGATCCAGCACACTATGGTGATAACTTCGATTTTGACAAGCATCAAGTATTCCCTATTCCTATTTCAGATATAGCTGCGGCTACGAATATGACTCAAAACGACGGTTATTAAGCCTAGAGCTTTAATGATGAACGTTTTTGTATAATAGTATTTTTCAAAGGCCGCCTATACACAGGGGGCCTTTGTTTTTAGTAAATTGAACGGTAATGTTAAGAAATCAACTTATTAGCCTCAGCCTATGTTGGATGATGGCCGCCTGTACCCAACAGGAAAAAGAGCATAGCTCAAAGGTTTTTCAGGCCATAGATCCTACTACCTCCAATATCCAGTTTTCGAACGACTTGGTGGTCAACGACTCTATACACTTTTTCAACTATGGATACTATTACATGGGTGGAGGTGTAGCCATAGGAGATGTCAATGGTGATGGCCTCCAGGATATTTATTTTACCGGAAATAGAGTGGCAAACAAGCTCTATCTCAATAAAGGAAACCTACAGTTCGAAGATATTTCCGCTCAAGCTGGAGTAGAAGCTGACGATCGGTGGATTACGGGTGTAGCCATGCACGATATCAACGCAGATGGCCTCATGGATATCTCACTCTCAGTTGCAGGGATATGGACATCCACAAAAAACATTCTATATATAAACCAAGGAGTAGATGATAAGGGTATTCCTCAATTCATAGATGAAGCTGAAACGCGAGGAGTCGCAGATGAAGGGCTTAGTATCCAGACTGCCTTTTTTGATGCCGATCAGGACGGAGACATCGATATGTATGTTGCCAACTATCAACAAACCTCTTTTGGAACTCTCATCCCCGAATACAAGCAAAAAGTGGATAATCCAGAATGGAAATCTTCGGATCATCTATATATCAATGATGGCACTGGAAATTTTACAGATGGCACAGAACAAGCTGGTATGCTCAATTTTGGCCTCGCTGTAGGCGTAATTGCTGCCGATTTCAACAACGATAATCGTACCGACCTATATGTGTCCAACGACTTTAATACCCCCGACAATTTTTATTTTAACAACGGCGATGGCACTTTTTCTGATCTGAGCAAAGAAACCCTCCAGCATACTTCATTTTATGGCATGGGAGTGGATGCTGCTGATTTCAACAATGACGGCCTCATGGACTTCACCCAGATGGACATGACACCAGCTGATAATTTTAGATCAAAAGCCAATATGGCTAGTATGGATATCGATGGGTTTTGGCAAAATGTCAATGCCGGATTTCATTTCCAATATATGTACAACACGCTACAAATCAATCAGGGAATCCGACCCGATGGAAAACCATTTTTCTCCGATGTAGCTAAAATGTCAGGAATCGATAAGACAGACTGGAGCTGGGCTTGCCTTTTCGCAGACTACAACAATGATGGGTTAAATGATTTATTTGTAACCAACGGTACCCGGCGTGACATCAATAATAAGGACTTCTTTAAATGGATGGATCGACTCGACATCAAAATGAAAATCAAATACAAAGAGCTAAGCTTCGCAGAAGTCACGGAAAAATTGCCATTCAAAAAAATTGACAATTACATATTTGAAAACCTCGACGGTCAGAATTTTACTCGTACCAACGAAGAATGGGGAATCAAATTCGAAGGATTTTCTAATGGTGCGGCCTATGCAGATTTGGACAATGATGGAGATATAGAACTCGTCATCAACAACATTGACTCTGTAGCTTCCATCTTTAAAAACATCAGTATGGAAAGTGAAAAAGGAGATTTCCTGAAGGTACAGCTACAAGGGCCAGAAAAGAATCCCTTAGGTTTAGGAGCAAAGATTAAGCTTTTTACAGCATCAGGCACGCAATCTAAAGAGCATACCCTTGTTCGCGGCTATCAGTCTTCAATAGAGCCAATCATACATTTTGGGGTACCAAAAGGAGAATCAATCGATAGACTTGAAGTGCAATGGCCAGATGGTACACATTCCGTAATCAACAAGCCTGATTCAAATCAAAAAATCACAATAGACGCAGTAGATTCAGTGGACAAAGAAGAATCACCACCCATAAAGTCTAAATTATTTGTAGAGGCTACACCTACGGGTTTAGACGACTACATCAATATAGAAAACGAATTCGATGATTTCGATTACCAGATTTTATTGCCACACAGAATGTCAAGATTAGGACCTGCTGTAGCCAAGGCTGATATCAACGGCGATGGACTCGACGATATGTTTATCGGAGCAGCAGCAGGTCAGCCCTCATGGCTGTTTGTTCAGGACAAGGAAGCAGGATTTTCAAAGATCAGTTTAGCACCTAATGATAGCGTATACGAAGATATCGGCGCAGTCTTTTTCGATGCAGATGGAGATAGTGATATGGACCTTTATGTGGTAAGCGGAGGAAATGACTATGAAGCTGGTTCAGAAATGTATCAGGATAGAATCTATATCAATCAAAAAGGAAGTTTTAAAAAGCTAGAGTCCTTACCAGAAATCACAATTAGTGGTGGACAAGCCCTTCCCATAGATTTCGATAAAGATGGAGATCTGGATCTTTTTGTTACCGGACGACAATTACCTAGAGAATATCCACTCCCTGTCAACAGTATGCTGCTTGAAAACACATCCTCATCAGGGCAAGTGAGCTTTGAGCTTTCCAATCAACCCAATTTACAAGAGCTAGGCATGGTGAGTGATGCAGTATGGGTAAAACTGGACCAATCTCAAGACCACAAGTTGGTAGTAGTAGGAGAATGGATGCCAATAAAGATTTTTGGCCTATCGAATGGCATCTTTGAGGATCAAACCAATGAATATTCACTTGGCAATACCACAGGTTGGTGGAACATGATCGAAAGTGCCGATTTCGACCAGGATGGAGATGATGATTTGATTATCGGAAACCTGGGACTCAATTATAAATATAAGGCCCATGAAGACGCGACTTTTGATATATATGTCAATGATTATGATTCTAATGGCAACGTTGATATAGTACTAGGGTACTATCAGGGTGACGAACAGTTCCCAGTTAGAGGCATGCAATGTAGCTCACAGCAAATACCAGTCATACAGCAGAAATACAAGAACAAATACAATGCATTTGCAGAAGCCACCCTTTCAGACATTTATGGTGAGACGCATTTGGCCAACAGTATACATTATAAGGTAGAAAGTTTTGCCAGTGTATATATTGAAAACTTGGGAGACGGGCGTCTTGCAATTAATAATCTGCCGTTTGAGATTCAAACCTCATCACTCAATGATGTACAAGTGGCAGATTATAATAATGACGGATATTTGGACATCCTCGCAGGAGGCAACCAGTTTAATTCTGAAGTAGAAACTCCGAGGAATGACGCCTGCTACGGTTGGTTGCTCGCTGGAGATGGCACTGGCCAATTCTCCTACGTGGATTATACGCAGTCAGGACTCTATGTGCCATATGACATTCGCAGCATTGTAAGACTAGCTTCGGATGATACATACTTAGATGTTTTTATTTCTAATTCAGCACCAGTCAAAGTATACAAAGAGTCTAAATGAGATTTATCATTTTAATAGTAGCCTTATTATGTGTGGCCTCTTGTGGTCCGTCCGATCCCAGGACACAATCCACTATCAAGATGGCAGAAGAACTCGGAGAGCATGCCAAAGCTGCCAGATCGAACAATAATTATCCATATTTCACAAGCCATCTATTAAGAAAGCTTGAGTTGGGAATCCAAGGCATGCCCCATACCATGCGTCATGGTAGCTGGTTGGATTACGTGCTCGTGCTATTACTCAAAGGAGACAATGCAAAATGTATAGAAGTCATAGATGCTTTTCTGGCAGGCAATCAATATTTGGAAGTCAACGAATCCAGTGTCAGCTTCTATAAAGTAAAGGCACTTGCCAATCTTAGAATGGGAGAGATACAAAATTGTATCGAAAATCACTCTGGTCAATCATGCATCATGCCCATACAAGGACGAGGCATTCATCAAATGAAAGCCCCTGTCATCAGTGCTATAGAACTATATGAGGAGTTGCTGGCCTTTGATAGTCAGGACCTTCAATCTCGCTGGTTTCTAAATCTTTGCTATCAAGCCATAGGAGCCTACCCCAATCAGGTGCCACCAGAGTATCTTATTCCTCCGGAAGTATTTGATTCAGATGTAGAATTCCCGGCATTCCCTAATATCAGCATGGAGACCGGAGTAGCTGTAAACAATCATGCCGGCGGAGCCAGTGTTGAAGACTTCAACAACGATGGGCTGCTCGACATTTTCACCACCTCATATAGCCTTGGAGAACCATCCAATCTATTCATCAACAACGGTCAGGGCACATTCGATAATAAAACCCAGGAATATGGCCTTGAAGGTATGGTTGGCGGACTCAACAACATCCATGCAGACTTCAACAACGACGGCCTCACTGACCTGTACATTATGCGAGGCGCATGGTTATCTGTAAATGGTCAAATCCCTAACTCCTTACTTATTAATACAGGTAAAAAGTTTACAGATGAAACGAGAAAAGCTAATTTATACAGCAAAGCCCCTACTGGATCGGTAGCCACCGCAGACTTCAATCTAGACGGCCATTTAGACCTTTTCGTTGGCAATGAGTCCTCCGGAAGACATGCCGCTTTTCCCTGTCAGTTATTTCTCAACAATGGAGACGGTTCATTCAAAGATATAGCCTCTTCTGTAGGTCTTGAGATCAATCAGTTTGTCAAAGGAGCCAGCTGGGGAGATATCAACAATGATCGACTTCCAGACTTGTATATATCCGTATACCATGGACAAAACCTGCTCTTTGTCAATAGAGGAGGAGAAAACCCTGAAAGCTGGAAATTTGAGGAAATAGCGTCAAAAGCAGGAGTCAGTGATCCGGTGATGAGTTTTCCATCCTGGTTCTGGGATTACAATCAAGACGGGTGGCAAGACATAATGGTTATCGGGTATGACAATCAGGAAGCCTATAGAATCGCCGATGAAGTCACTAAAGACTACCTGGGTCAGGATTTTCAAGGAGAAACCCCACGATTATATCGCAACAATGGTGATGAGACCTTTACCGACGTTACGGATGAGGCCGGGCTAGATCGCCTTCTTTATGCTATGGGAGCAAATTTTGGTGATCTCAACAACGATGGGTATCCCGATTTCTATCTAGGCACCGGAGAGTTTAATATTTGGGCAACCGTACCAAATAGAGCATTTTTAAATATTGCAGGAGAAAAATTTGTAGACGTTACCACAGCCGGAGAATTTGGACAAATCCAAAAAGGCCATGGAGTGGCCTTTGGCGATCTCGACAATGATGGTGATCAGGATATTTACCATCAGGTTGGCGGAGCTGCCGAAAGCGATGTGTTCCAAAATATGCTATTTCATAACCCTGGCTTTGACAGCCATTGGCTTACGCTGAAATTGGAAGGTACATCAGCCAATAGATCTGCTATCGGTGCCAGAGTCGAAGTGCTTCTCACCCTATCGACAACTGAGAAACGAACTGTTTATCACACCATAGGTTCGGGAGGGTCTTTTGGTGCTAATACACTTAGAGCAGAAATTGGTCTTGGCACTGCGTACCAGATTGATCAGGTTACCATATTATGGCCAGACCAATTGAAGTCAACCCAGACCATTGAGAATATCCAAATGGATCATTTTTATACCATCAGGCAAGGAGAGGATCCAGTCCAATTGACTGTCGAAACCATCAACCTCAAAACAGAAGCAAATCATGAACACCATCATTAAAGCATTATTATTATCATTTCTTTCTTGTCATCTATTGGCTCAAGACGGATATGAATTGGTCTGGTCAGATGAGTTTAACTATACAGGTCTGCCAGATTCTGAAAAATGGAGCTATGACGTAGGAGATGGATGCCCCAACGTTTGTGGCTGGGGAAACAATGAACTAGAGTATTATACAGAAGATCGTCTGGAAAATGCTAGAGTAGAAGACGGGAACCTGATAATTACGGCTATCAAAGAAAGTGTGGGAGGAAAAGGGTATACCTCTGCGCGTCTCGTCACCAGAGATAAAGGAGACTGGACCTATGGCAGAATTGAAATCAGAGCTGATCTACCCACTGGCAAAGGCACATGGCCTGCCATATGGATGCTCCCTACCGACTGGAGTTATGGTGGCTGGCCAGACAGTGGAGAAATCGATATTATGGAGCACGTGGGCTTTGAAGCCGATATGATCTATGGCACGGTACACACTAAAGCCTATAATCATACCTTAGGCACTCAGCGTGGAGGAGAAGTGGTGATATCAGATTGTGAAGACAATTTTCATACTTATATAATAGAGTGGAGTCGGGACAAAATTGACTGGTACGTGGATGATGAAAAGTATTTCACTTTCTCGAAAGAAGCCGGTAGCGAGAAATGGCCCTTCGATCAAAGATTTCACCTTTTGATCAACATTGCCATTGGAGGGAATTGGGGTGGTATACAAGGAGTGGCTAAAGATATTTTTCCACAAGAGATGAAGGTAGATTACGTTAGAGTCTATCAGCTAGTCACGGCCATTGATAAGGCCAAAGGCACAGGAGATCTAAACCTGTTTCCCAATCCAGCAAAAACCCGACATTTTACAATTAGGACGGACACACCAAATCTAGATCAGATAGACATCTATGATCTTAGCGGAAGTCAAATTAACTACAGCAGCTCTGTATCTCCTGAGGGATTAAAAGTAAAACTGGAAAGTGAGCCCGGCCAAATGCTAATTGTATCACATATAAACAATATAGGCAAGGCCTCATTTGGTAAAATATTCTTTGAATAAGTGCCTTTAGTATGGATAAAGAGCATTATCCAATTCTTTTACGATTATTTCTCAAAAACTTTACGGATGTATTTGGAATTGGCTGGGAAGTGTTGGTATCTTTGCGTCCCGTTAAGGGGGGAGGTGCTTAGAGTAGTGCTGGAAGGATTGACATTTTGAGGTAAGGGGCGGATCATTAATGGGTTTATTTTACGTGGGTAAAAGGGGCTTCAAATTTTTTCCAAAACTTTTTTCTAAACCATTAGGATTAGGAAAAAATTACTTCTTATCTTTGCATCCGCTTTCACAGGGAGGCAGTTAACACGAGGTTAGCTTCTCATAAAAAAGTGTAGTAAAAT